>NC_014370.1:1086954-1796408 GCF_000144405.1 Prevotella melaninogenica ATCC 25845 | reverse complement strand
GGTTTAGTATAACGAAGTGCAAACTTCAGAATGATATTTGGTATATATATTTGTTATTTGGGTAATTTAAGTAATATAGATTTAATTAGACGCATTTTATAAGTTAATTAAAGAAGATAGAGCTTGTCGTGAGACAGGCTCTATCTTTTTATTCTCTATTCAGCAAATTATAGTTTCATGCTTTACAGAATAGGCTTTTTATGGTTCTTCTGTTAGTTACATAGATTGGAAATAGAATAAAAACTAATCCACTTGCATACTATGTTTATCCTAAATTGGATGGTCTTACTAAAAGGGAATAAACTAAGCGATAATTGCAAATTGATACTATTTTATCCGCCTTCTACAAACAGCTTATTCCCTTATTACTTGAAGTTTGTAAACTATTTTCGTACACTTCAAAACCAATACATGCTCTTTTGGCCTCTAAAAGACGCCTAATTGACTTGCAAAAGGTGCCCTTTAAGAGGCTTACTAACGCCCTTTTGAAGTCCAATTAAGCACCTTTTGTTTTGCTAATTTATAACTAATTGATTTACTGTTGGTTGCAGACTTGCTTTTTAAGCGTGGTTTTATCCTTATTTATAGCAGTTTTCTTCGAAATAATGTAATGATTTTTCAAATTCTTGTTTGTAGATTTTTAACCCCAAATCGGTTATTAGAGGCTAAACATATTTTGTTTTATTATCGAGCAGATTGTTTGGCTTTGGAACGCAGACGTAGCGGGCTACGTCAAGTTACAAAGACGGACAAGATGCCGATAAGAAAATAAAAGATGTTAGGAAACAATACCATAGTAATAAGAATTATTCATATTGTGGTCTAATGACCGATTGGGGTTAAATTTAGGTCTTTAGTAATTTGGGGTGATAATGATTCGGCTAAGCTTAGGTTTCTGACGAAATGTCACACGGAGAAAAGGAGGGTACGGAGGATTATTAAAACAAAGTAATGGTAGTCACGGAGGCACCGTCGGTGCGTGGAGCTACGGAGATTGTTTACGAGTGTTATTAGAGATTTTATTCACAAAGCGTTTATCCCAAAAGTTATTAGGAATTAGTACGCTATATCTCCGTCGCTCTTTGTGCCATCGGCACCTCTATGTATGACTTAAAACTCCGTCCCCTCCGTCTCTCCGTGTGCCTTATAATATAAAAGTTTTAGATTATCACTCCATATATCGGAAGAACCTTAAATGTTAATAATTGCATCCCTTTTAGCTGAAAATTTGTCGTTTTGATGCTTTAAAAGGACTAAAAGCGTAATATTCAAGTTATATTATTTATACTTTAGGATGATAAATGGGTATTGATTATCAGTAGTTTATGAATTTTATAGCCGATTTATGTTTATACAATCATCAGTTTTCTTTACTTTATGAATAATGATAACTAACTTTGCCAATAAAGAAATAATCAACAAAAATAAATTTTCAATAACTAAAAACAAGATTCACTATGAGAACAATCAGAGGTAATTTGTTCGCTATTGGACTACTCTTTTCTACGGCAATGGCGTTCACGGGATGTTCTACAGTTGATGACGGAAGTTTTACAGCACCGATAACGCTAAGTGAAAAGATTGGCGGTAAGTGGGTTGTTAATTCTGTTGTGCAGACTGATGAAGCGAATGCTCGTACAAAGACATTGACAGACCTACTCGATTTTGACACGTTTGTCATCAATCTAAACCAAGATGAGGCTGGTAATCCATCAACCTTCACGGTAGAAGGTAGTGCACCACTCTTGTTGCCTACAAGTGGCACATGGAAGATGGATTACAATTTCACAAAGAGTGATAACACGCCAAGTCGACTCCTTCTCAATGACGGAAAGGCTGAGACAGCACTCACTGTAACGGCTGTACCAGGTAATACGAAGACATTGGAATATCGTTTGACACGCAAGACAAACGGCCAGCCTTTTGTTTCTTACACTTACAATTTGACACAGGCGGTTAAGTAATTTCGGAGCGTGGAAGTTTCAGTACTTATTCTCTTGGGCTTATCAAAGCTTCAAAGTCTTTTTTTTGTAGGACTTTTCTATAAGTTACCATCTTACTTTATTACTTCCTAACTCCCCTAAAATAACAGAATCAATATGAAGAAGATATTATTTGCATTGATGTGCTTGTTCCCCTTGGCATTGTTTGCTGATGGTGTAGAACTACCGAAGGCACCAAAGTGCTGGACAGTTCCTGCTGTCTTCACGGCTGATGAAGAGGTTACTTTCTATTATGATTTGACCGATGTCGGTTTTCAGGAGGGTGTTGACCTCTATCTCTGGGCATGGCAGCCAACTGAGCCAGATGCTGGTCATGGTGGCAATTCATCTGACTTTGCGAAGTTGGAATACGTTGGTAACAACATCTATAAGAAGACAATGGTACCGACACAGTACTTTAGCAGCGATGTTTCAAAGTTTGAAGATGATGCGTGGCCAGGCTTTTGGCAACGTCTGAAGACGAAGGATGGTAGTATGTGGTCCGGTGTTTTCGCAGCTCCTGACAGCCGTTCTGAATTCAAGGAGTTTAAGAAATCAGGTGATGGAATCCGTTTCTTCAGTGGCAAGAAAGATAAGGGTTTCACCGATAAGTTCACTTTAGACGAGCCGTTGACAGTAGTTTTCAATCCTGATGTATATAAATTAGGTGAGAAGACATTGACAGAATTGGCAAAAGATGCCGACTTCGTAGAGTTTGCTGCACACTCAGGTTTGAACGATTGGACCGTACAACAGACCTTGGATGTATGGCGTCCTGCAGTGTTAACAAAGACAGGTTTGAAGAAACTTTCTAATGGTTTGTACGTTTGGAATGTAGGTGTTCCAAGTGAATACTATGCTTATAACCCACAAGATGCAGGGCAGGCAGACAAGCCAACCATCCTTGCTGATCCCGATGAAAAGGCAGCTTTTCAGCTTGAAAATATGACTTATCTTATCATCAAGGTCATAAAGGATGCTGCAGGAGCTAACCAGTGGGGTGTGAATAGTGGTGACCAAAAGCAAAAGGCAGGTACGGCTACTCCTTATCCAGACCCTGTTTTCTCTTATTTCCCAACACGCCTAAGCAGTAAGGACATCCTTACGTTGACGCGTGAATACAATGAGCGTACGGCTGGTGACTTGAAATATACTATCGTGGCAGGTACAAAGACGATTACTGGTACTATGCCTGGCGTGCGCGATAAGCGTGAGGCAACACTCGACTTGAACAAGGAGTTGCAGGGTGTGGAAGCTTCTGAGCTGAAGGTAACAGTAAAGGATCAGCACGATAAGACGGTTGTCACATCAACAATACCGCTCGTTGTGGCTGATTAATAACGGAAGAGGAGAGAATGATTCCTCGTCTTATTCAATCCATAAAAGCATTAAATTCTATGAAACTAACAATAAAAAATAAACTATCGGGACTCATCCTCTTTGTGTTGATGATGTTCTGTAGTCAGGTATCAGCACAGGACTTCACTGCTACTGGTACGGTATCTGATAGCGGTCATGAGCCACTTATTGGTGCTTCGGTGAGTGTTGTAGGTGGTAAGGTGGGTGCTATCACTGATATTGATGGTAATTTCACTATCCAGTGTCGGCAAGGTGATATGCTCGAAATCACCTATGTAGGCTATACAAGTCGTAAGGTGCAGGCAGGAAAAGACTTAAAAGTCGTGATGGAAGAGGATGCCAAGACACTTGATGAGGTGACTATCGTGGGCGTTGGATACGGTAAGATGCGCAAGAGCGACCTTACGGGTGCCATTGCCTCAGTCAATTCTAAGGATATGAAACAGGGTGTGATCACCTCTACTGAGCAGTTGTTGCAAGGTAAGGTGGCTGGTCTTTCTATCGTACAAAGCTCTGGAGCTGTTGAGTCAGGTGCTTCTATCCGTCTTCGTGGTGGTACGTCTTTGTCGGCAAGTAATGGTCCGTTGGTTGTTGTAGATGGTATTCCAGGTGTTGATATCAACTCTGTTCAACCTTCAGAGATTGTTAGCATGGATATTCTTAAGGACGCCTCTGCTGCGGCTATCTATGGTTCTCGTGGTGCAAATGGTGTTATCATCATTACTACCAATCGTCAAGGCTCAGACACTGAGGTGAATACTATTCAGTATAATGGCTATGTTGCCTTAGCTTCTGCAGCCAAAACACTCGACTTACTATCGGCAAATCAGTGGCGTAGTTATGTTCGTTCAACAGGCAATATGAGTGCTTTAGACTTCGGAGCAAGCACCGACTGGCAGAAAGAACTTATGCGTACGGCTGTCTCTCATGGGCATAATATCAACTTCTCATCGTCAAAGAAGAAGCATGGATATCGTGCCAGCTTCACTTATAACAACAATGAAGGTGTCATTAAGAACAATACTATGAACCGACTTGCTGGTTCTCTCTCTGCTTATCAGACTGGAATGAATGGTCGTTTACGTTTGGATGAGGGCATCAACACCAACTTTGACAGTTGGCATCCAGTCGATAACCGTATCTTTGAACGCATGACTAACCTTCAACCAACCTTCCCTGTCTATAATCAAGACGGCAGCTATGCTCAATTCAATGGTACAAACACAGAGAATCCAGTTGAGTTAAACAACAACAGAACTGAAGATCGCAAACGTCATCGCTTCTTAGGCTACTTGAAGGCAGAGCTTTCTCTCCTCGAAGGATTGGTTGCTACGGTCAATACATCCTATGAATTCAACTCTGTTAAGTCGGGCTTATACAAGCCTACTTATGCTCGAATGGAGGGACAGAGTGAGCATGGATGGGGTCAAAGAATCTATGATGACTATACAAATAAGCAGTTAGAACTTTACTTAACATACGATAAAAAGTTCGCAGACATCCACCATTTGAATCTTATGGGTGGTTATTCTTACCTCGATAACACCTATGAAGGCTTCAGTTCAACACGCTCTGGCTTCGATTCTGATGCTTTCGGATATAACAACTTAGGTGCAGGAACAGACCACAGACAGGGAGATGTGGGTTCTTATAAGGGTGAATCAAAGCTTATTTCGTTCTTTGGTCGTGTGAACTACAGCCTGATGGACCGCTATATGCTTACTGCTACGCTGCGTAATGATGGTTCTTCTCGCTTTGGTCAGCACCATAAGTGGGGCGTATTCCCTTCTCTTTCTTTGGCTTGGCGTATCTCTGAAGAGCCTTTCATGGCTTCAACACGTGAGTGGCTCGACAACTTAAAGCTTCGTGCAGGCTTCGGTGTGACTGGTAATCAGAATGGTATTGGCGAATATAAGTCGCTCTCTATCCTCTCTGCAGCAGGTTCTGCCTACTACGATGGGACTACGGGAACATGGAAGAACTCCTACACACAGATTCAAAACCCTAACCCAGACCTCAAATGGGAGTCAACAGCACAGTGGAACCTTGGTGTTGATTTCTCTCTATACAATAGATTGAATGGTACGTTAGAACTTTACTATAAGAAGACTTCCGACCTCCTTTGGACTTATCCAGTGCCACAACCTCCATACCTTGTGGGTACGATGTTGGCGAATGTTGGTGACTTAGTAAACAAGGGATTTGAGCTTACTTTGGGTTATAAAGCAGTCCGCACGAAGGATTGGACACTTGATGCTAACCTCTCTCTTGCCTACAACCATCAGGAGATTACGAAGCTTTCTAACGACCAATATCAGGCAGTTGGACTTCAAGCAGGTCCTCTGCACAGTGTTCGTGGTATGTCAAACACCTACGCACAGGTCATCAAAGAGGGCTTTCCTGCAGGTGCCTTCTGGGGTCCTCATTGTACAGGAATATCAGACGACGGCAAGTATATGCTTGAAAAAGACGAGAATGGAAAGGTGAAGGAAGGCTATTTAGGCTCCGCAATGCCTAAGTGGAACCTTGGTCTTTCACTCAATGCAACATGGCATGACTTCGATGCGAGCGTAGCTGCTTATGGTATGTTCGGACAGAAGGTACTGAATGTTAGCCGCATGGTGATGTATGATCCAACACGCTTCCCATCACAGAACACCCTCGACGACTTCATGAAGAGCGGTATTACTGATAATCCAACTTTCTCTGATTACTTCATAGAGAATGGTGATTTCTTCCGTCTACAGTCTATCACTTTGGGCTATTCTGTTCCGATGAATGTAGTGAAGAAGATGGGTCTTAGTCGTCTACGTTTCTATGTGACAGGCGAAAACCTCTTCTGTATTACAGGCTATAAGGGTATCGATCCAGAAGTAAGTGTACCAGACAACGTACTGAACTCACCTGGTATTGACTTCTTCAACAGTTATCCACGACCACGCACTTTCTCATTGGGTGTGAACATCGGCTTCTAATCTTACCATAACATTCAACATTATAAGAACATAATTATTATGAAACGATTGAATATTAGCATATCAAATGTCCTTCCTGGACGGAAGGCTTGGTTAGGAGTAGGACTGCTCTTGGCAATGGCTTCCTGTACTGACCTTAACGAACAACTCTACGATAAGGTGTCGCAGGATGACTATGGCAAGACTTCTTCTGAGGTAGCAACCATCGTTGGAGGTGCTTACGCTACCCTCCGAGGCTATGGTTCTGGTACTCCTGAGGGCGCAGGTATCATCTGTTATCCTACTTGTGAGTATGTATTCTTCACACAGGAGTGCTCAAGTGATGAAGCATGTATACCAACCCGTGGTACAGACTGGTATGATGGCGGTCGCTATCAGCAGTTCCAACGCCACAACTGGGATGCTAAGAACTCTGGTATCCTCTCTGTTTGGCGATATAACTTCACTGGTGTTTCTAAGGTGAATGCCATTATCTATCAGGTAGAACAGAGTGGACTGACGACAGAGGATAAGCAGAAAGTGGAAGCAGAGTTGCGTGGCTTGCGTGCTTACTACTATTACAACCTGCTCGACTGCTTTGGAAACGTACCTGTTGTGACCGACTTCACGCAGAAGGAACTCCCAACGAATACTCCGCGTAAGGATGTCTTTGCCTTCATTGAGAAGGAACTCAAGGAGATTATCCCACTCTTGCCTACTGGCATTACCTACGGTCGTTTTACCCAGAACGTAGCCAATACGCTCTTGGCACGACTCTATCTTAATGCCGAGGTGTTTACTGGTACGGCTCGTTGGCAGGACTGTCTTGATGCTTGTAATAAGGTTCAAGGCTATTCGCTGACTGCAAATTATAAGGCAAGTTTCGCTATTCAGAACGAGAAATCTCCTGAAATCATCTTTGCAATACCTTACGATCACAAGCAGGGAACTGTAGGTAACTATCTTGCAAGTATGACCTACCACTATAACCAGAAGTTGGCTTTCGACCCAGCCGGCGTTTATCAGTGGTGTGGTAATGGTATCTGCGCACAGCCTGGACTCTACTCATCATTCGATGCGAAGGATGTACGTCGCCAAAGTCTGCTCATCGGTCAGCAATACAGTGCTAAGGATGGTTCTGAAGTACTGATGGATGATGGCTCACCATTGAACTATACGGAGGAAATAGACAACTTCACCGATGCTGCTAAGAATGCTGGTGCACGTCTGAATAAGTACGAATGGAGTGCTAATGACTCTTGGGAGCGCGACAACGACTGGGTACTAATGCGCTATGCAGAGATTTTGATGATGCAAGCAGAGTGTAACTTCCGTTTGGGTTACACCTCAACAGCACTCACTTATATCAATCAGATTCGTAAGCGTGCAGGCCTTGACGACCTCACAACGCTCACCCTCGACGATCTTGACACAGAGTGGAAGCACGAGTTTGTATTTGAGAATCTGCGCCGTACAACCAACATCCGCTTTGGAACTTACTTCAAAGCGTGGTGGGAGAAGCCAGCCGATCCTGCCGACAAGCATACAGGTATCTATCCAATTCCACAAGAGGAGTTGAGCAAGAACCCTAACTTAAAGCAGAATCCTGGTTACGAAAGTTAATTTTTGATGGGTTTAGTGTTATAAAGATGCCCAATGGTACGGCAAGGATTTTAGGTCCATGCAGTTGCCATTGGGTTTTAAAGGCTTTATTCGATAGGTTTTAAACAGAATGAAAGGACCTACTAACTTCTAAGAAAACAGCCCCTTTTATGATGCAACAACCCATGTAATATCAAGTTAATAACATGACTTTCTCCTATAGAAAAGCTGTCTGTGGCAAATTACTTTCATGAAAAAAAATATTTTTCATCGTGAAAAGAAATATTTATTATCATGAAAAGAATTCTTTTTCTTCATGAAAATAATTCGAGAAAGATGCCTTTTTATGTGGTTGAAGTTCTTCTTTATAGTATTTAAAGTTTATCTTTGTACTTACGAAAGGATAGCTTTTACATAGCGGCAGAGAGTAGGATAGCGGTATCAATATAAGAAGTAGGAATCTTTCTGCAACTGCTTTGGGAATAGGAAAGTCAGCTAAGAGAACATTAAACAAGATGAAGTTGAAATCAGTATTTACATTTGCAGCTGTCTCAGGATTGCTTTTTGCGTCTTGTGCAGACAGCTATGAGGGTGCACCTAAGAAGCCTGAAGGCAGTCAGCAGACTACGCAAGTCGTGCCTGTTGCCGTTACGAAGTCAAACACTATGCAGGTGTATGCACATTATATGCCTTGGTTTGAGACGACCACATCCAACCCTAAGAACGAAGGAAAGTGGGGTTACCACTGGACAATGAAGAACTGTGACCCTAACAAGACCGATGCTAACGGCAAAAGACAGATAGCTTCACACTATTATCCACAGACGGGTCCTTATGCAAGTGGCGATGAGGCTGTGTTGGATTATCAGTGTTTGCTGATGAAATATGCTGGATTAGACGGTGTAATGGTCGACTGGTATGGCGTTAATAGTGATAATTCTATCGCCTTACATAAGTCGAATACTGAAGCACTCTTCCGTGCTTTGAAACGTGCAGGGCTCAAGATGAGTGTCGTTTATGAAGACAGAACACTCGAAGGAGTGACAGGTAAGGTTGGAACAGTACGTCAGGACTTACGTTATTTAGCTGAGAACTTCTTTAAAGATGATAGTTATGTGAAGGTTGAGGGTCGTCCATTGTTATTAGACTTCGGTCCTATTCAGATGGAATCGCCCAAAGACTGGTATCGTAGTTTCTCTATCCTCACTACAAAACCGATGTTTCTTGTACTGGAAGGAAAGATGGGTAGTGTCAATAATGCTACTTATTCAGACAATGCACAAGGTGTTTATACATGGGTGAATCCTAATCCTAACTATGCTATAGCTAAGGATTATAAGTGCTTTGTAGGCGGTGCTATGCCTGGTTTCTGGGACTATTACAAAGAAGGTGAGGGCGGTACAGGTTATCAAACCTACAGTACTGAGAACGGAGCGTTGTTCCAGCGACAGCTTGATGCAGCCCGACAGGCAGGTTTGAAGTATCTGCAAATAAGCACATGGAACGACTATGGCGAGGGAACTACTATCGAACCAACCTTGGAGTATGGGTATAAATACCTCCTCATGTTGCAGAAGTTCACAGGTGTAAGCTATCAGCAAGCCGACTTAGAACTTATCTATCGCTGGTATCAAGCACGTGTTGCACAACCTAATAATGCGAAGGTAAAGGAGGCATATAACGCCCTTGTACAATTGAAGACAGGTGAGGCGAAAGCCTTACTTGATGCTGTTAATGGTAAGAATTAATATTATTAAAATCTCAATAAATGAAAACAGAACGTTTTAAAAATCTCTTTTTAGTGCTGTGCTTTGCACTTCTTCCAATGGCAATGATGGCAAAGCAGGAAGCTACGGTAAGTTCACCTTCGGGCAATCTGACGCTGACAGTGGGTGTCGATAATGCTGGACGACCTTATTATTCTTTGCGTCGTGGTGGGGAAGTAATCCTTCTCCCTTCAGCTTTGGGAATGAAACTGAAAGATGGAAGTCTTGATAGTGACTTCCGTGTTGTGGCTTTTGTAAGAGCTACAAAGGACGAAATGTGGCGCCAACCATGGGGAGAAGAAGTCGATGTGCGCAACCATTATAACGAGTTGACTATGAAGTTGGCACAGAAGAAAGGACTGCAGCGACAGCTGAATATCGTCTTCCGTGTCTTTGACGATGGTATGGGCTTCCGTTATGTATTCCCAGAGCAAAAGCAGTTGAAGGACTTTGTCATTACAGATGAGGCTACAGAGTTCTGCTTTAAGGGCGATCCAGAGGCATGGACATTGCCTTATGATGCTGGTTACTATGAGGGACTGTGGACAAAGGACCACTTGAGTAAGAAGGGAAAGGTATGCACTCCTGTTACTATCGAGGCGAAACCAGACCTTTATATGATGCTTCACGAGGCAAATCTGACAGACTATTCTTCGCTGAATGTTAAGCCTGTAGAGACAAAAGATGGTAACGTAAGATTGAAGGCTGAGTTAGTTCCATGGTCAAATGGCGACTTGGTACGTGCAAAAGCTCCTTTCGTCAGTCCTTGGCGTATGTTGTCAGTGGAGAATAAGGTGGGTGGTTTGATTACAAACCGTGTCATGTTGAACCTTAACGACCCTTGTAAGATTAAGGATACATCATGGATTACAACAGGAAAGTATGTTGGTGTATGGTGGTCTTACCACATGCAGACAGCGACTTGGGCTATAGGTCCTAAGCATGGTGCTACAACCGAGAATACAAAACGCTATATCGACTTTGCTGCACAGCATGGTTTCAAGGGCGTATTGGTTGAAGGTTGGAACTATGGATGGGAAAACGACTGGGGTAAGGAAGGTGATAAATTCAACTTCACAAAGGCTTATCCTGATTATGACTTTGATGGATTGCAGAAGTATGCACTGTCAAAGGGTGTCTCACTCATCGCTCACAACGAGACAGGTGGTGCTGCAAAGAACTATGAGAACCAGTTGGAAGCGGCATTCTCCCTCTATGAGAAGATGGGCATTAAGGCTGTTAAGACGGGTTATGTCAATAATCTAATGGACGATAAGGAGCACCAGCACTCTCAATATGGTGTGCGTCACTATCGCAAGGTGATAGAGGCTGCAGCCCGCCACCACATTATGGTGGTTAATCATGAGCCTGCTATGCCAACCGGTTTACAGCGTACTTATCCAAACCTTATCGCCAGTGAGGGTGTAAGAGGACAAGAGTGGAATGCTTGGGATGGCAATGGTGGTAACCCTCCTTACCATCTTTGTGTACTTCCTTTCACTCGTCAGTTGGCTGGACCGATAGACTTTACACCAGGTATCTTTAACCTTGAAGGTAGGGTTTATCCTAATACGCATCCGCACACAACACTTGCTAAGCAGTTGGCTGAGTATGTTGTTATTTATACTCCATGGCAGATGGCAGCCGACGAAATCGAAAACTACAAGGATCAACCAGCCTTTGCTTTCATCGAGGCAATGCCTTCTAACTGGCAAAAGACTGTGATTCCTATGGCGGAGATAGGTAAGTATATCGTTACTGCACGTAAGGATCGCGATAGTGAGAACTGGTTTGTTGGAGGTATGAGTGACGAGAATACACGTGATATCAAGTTGAAACTCGACTTCCTTTCACCCGGTACAAGTTACAAGGCTATCATCTATAAGGATGGTCCTGACGCCGAATACGATAAGAATCCTTACTCTATGACGATCGAACAGCAGGTGGTTAACAACGAAACAGTACTCAACTTGCACTTGGCTAAGAGTGGTGGTTTTGCCATTCAGTTGGTTTGTTTGAAGTAAGAAAATACTTTCCAAGATGATTATCAAGCCTTGATAACAAGATTATCGGGGCTTGGTAATCATCTTTTCTTTTGAATTATTGGGTAAATGTCTACCATTATGTAGTTGGTCATTAATGGCTTATTATATCTCTTATCATACCAATAATGATTCTTCATAATGCTTTTCTATCTCCGTGTTGATATCCCGCACATAATGTGCGGAGGCTTAGCACGAGTGGTGCGGGACATTAGCACGGAGGGTGCGGAGGGTTAAACACGATGTAATACGTTGTTAGTATAGTTATTGTATAGCATAGAAAGAGTAGGAAAGAATCCTATTTTAAGTTGCTCTTTTTTACCTTCAAAACTTGTTTTATTAGAATATTTTCGTTAGTTTTGCATTGTATAATGCGCACATAGATTAGATAGTAAAACACTACTGGTTAGGTGATTGATAATGATTTTATTGATGTTGTTTGTTGTAATGGGAAACAACTTTGTATTACATCTATATCATCTTTGCAGCCGTAAAAACATAGAGAATATGAAAATTAATAGGTTAATCGTTACTTTGGGTATGATGGCTATTGCCATAACCGCACATGGTCAGACCTCAACGATATCGGGTGTATTACTCGATTCTTTGACCCACGAAGGTGAACCATACGCCACTATCAGAGTCTACAAAGGTAAGAAAAGTGAGACACCAGTGGCTATGTCGGTGACAGAAAAGGACGGAAAGTTCTCTCAAAAGGTAACAGGACAGGGCAGCTATATTGTTTCCTTCACTTCAATGGGTCGTAAAGAGATTCTGCGTAAGGTACAGCTTACGGAGGCTGGAGGCATTATTGACCTCGGAAAGCTCCTTGTACAAGATGATACAAAGCAGCTGAAAGGGGTTGAAGTCGTGGCTCAGAAGCCGCTTGTAAAGATGGAAACCGACAAGATGACCTACGATGTTCAGAGTGACAACGACGTCAAGACAAACACCGTACTTGATATGTTGCGTAAGGTTCCGATGGTAACAGTGGACGGACAGGACAATATCACCGTCAATGGACAAGGTTCCTTCAAGGTCTATGTGGACGGAAAACCTAACGTAATGTTCTCTTCTAATCCCTCACAGATATTCAAAGCAATGCCTGCTTCGGCTGTAAAATCAATCGAAGTGGTCACAAACCCCGGTGCAAAATATGATGCAGAGGGTGTCGGTGGTGTACTGAATATCGTTATGAATAATGCTGACGGAAAGGCTAAAACGAAGTTGAACGGATACAATGGTAGCATTGCTGCCACCATAAGCAACAAGGGATACCGTGGTTCAACCTTCTTGAGTGGACAACAAGGAAAGCTCACTTACAGTGCTAATCTGATGGTTTCAAAAGGTAAGGCAGGCGGAACAGAAACAGAGATGCGCCGTACTTCATCTGATGGATCACGTATGGACTATTGGCAGAGGGGTAATACCAATTTTAATTTCACGATGGGTAATATTAGCTTAGGCTATGAACTCGACTCTATGAGTAATATTGGTGCTACCTTCGGGTTGACTGGTCACACGATGAAAAACGATGGTCACCCTACGACAACCTTCTCTGGTGGAAGCTATGGAACCGGTTTTACGTATGGTAATCAGATGACGATGGAGAATAAGAGTACGTCGTTTAACGGAAGTGTTGACTATCAACGTTTCTTTAATAAGGCACGTACAAGTAGTTTGACATTGAGTTATCTCTTCACTACTTCTCCTGCTGAGAGTAATAACCGACGCACTTATGACGTGCTTCCAGCAGGGGTGACGATTCCTTTATCCGACCTTTATTCAACAGCAAAGACACGTGGAACGGAGCATACTGTGCAGGTTGACTTTACGACTCCATTAGGAAAAGGACAGACATTGAGTACTGGTTTGAAGTTTATCTCTCATCGCAACTCGTCAGACTCTAAGTTCTATGACATCACAGGAGGTACAGAAGTCTATAATGCAGCTAACAGTGTGGACTATAAGAACACACAGAGTATCTTAGCAGAGTATGCTGAGTACAGTGCGACAATGGGTAAGTTGGGTGCAAAGGCAGGCTTACGTTATGAGCATACGTGGGAGAAGGTGAACTTTATTGTTGGTTCTGGTGCCGACTTTAAGAAGAATTATGGAAGTCTTGTTCCCTCTGCCAGCCTCAGTTATAATATCTCTGGCGGAGTCAATTTAGGCTTGAATTATAACATGCGCATCAGCCGTCCGGGTGTTAGTTACCTCAACCCATATATCGATCGTTCTAATCCAACAGTCTTGAGTTATGGTAATCCGAACCTATCAGTTGAGAAGAGCCACAACGTTAGCTTAGTATTCAATTACTTTACACCGAAGTTTATGATGAATATGACGCTTGGTGAGGCTTTTGCCAACAACCAGATTGAGCAGTATTCGTTTATGAACGGAACAGTGCTGAACACAACTTATGGCAATATCGTACGTAGTCGATGGACCAATTTCAGCACCTTTATGAACTATGCAGTCACACCTAAGACACGTATCATGCTCAATGGAGGAGTTGACTATGGAGATATTCGTTCAGAGCAGTTGGGCGAACACAACTTTGGATGGCAAGCAAGCGCTTTCTTAGGAGTACAGCAAACCTTCCCATGGAAGCTGAATTGGAGTATATTTATGGGTGGACTGACAAAGAAACGTTCATTGCAGGGATATAGCGGAGGCTTTAATATGTTCACGTCAACCCTTTCAAAGAGTTTCATCAAGGACAAACTCAATCTTAGTTTGATGTATTTCGTACCGTTGACAGGCAAGATGCACATCAAGCAATACAGCCATGGTGCTGATTTCGAGAACCACATGAATATCACGATACCAGCACAACACGTGGCATTAACCATCACTTGGAACTTTGGAAACACTAAAAAGCAGTTCCAAACACATGAGAGTAAGATTTCAAATGACTTCCAAGAGAAGAAGAATGACCAACAAATGAATGGTGTTGGAATGGGTGCTGGCACTGGTATGTAGTTCTATCGTCGAATTATTTTCATGAAAATAAATATTTCTTATCATGAAGAAAAATATTTCTTGTCTTGAAAATAATTCTTTTTGTTCATGAAAAGAATTTATAGTTATGGTCTTTCTGTACGATGAACATCCGTAGAATGTTGGTTCCCCATATGTTTATTCTACGTAAAAGGAGCATAAAAAAGAAGCGATATCAATGTGTTTTTGATATCGCTTTTTCCTTTCCTTGTGTTTTGTAAATACTTATTAGTAAACGTTTTAAATGTAACACAAGTTTGTGTCACACAAGTTTGTGTGACACAAACTTGTGTGATTGCTATTTTATTACTATATTTGCAGTTGTAAGACAAGCTAAAATGTAATCGTTATGTGCAAGAAATTTGTTTATGGAGTAGCTGTTTCCGATTATAACTTCATAGGAAGAGAAGTGGAAACAAAGCGATTGATGAATAATTTCAGAGGTGGTATCAATACCATTCTGATGTCTCCTCGTCGACTGGGAAAGACTTCCTTGGTGATGCGTGTGTGTGAAAAGCTGAAGTCAGAAGATATTATAACGATTTATTTAGACATCTTTGGATGTAAGAGCGAGTATGACTTTTACAACCGTTTGGCGTCAGAAGTACTGAAGCAGACGGCATCAAAGCAGAGTATGTGGCTCGAGGAGGCAAAGGAATTCTTGTATAGACTTACGCCAAAGATATCATTCAGTCCAGAACCGAACAGTGATTTTGCTATTTCTTTGGGTATAACTCCGACGACACATACACCAGAAGAAGTGCTTGAGATGGCTGAAAAGATTGCCATAAAGAAAGAAAAGCAGATTGTTGTCTGTATTGATGAGTTCCAACAGATAGGTGAGATGACTGATAGTAAGCATGTACAGGCACGATTAAGGAGTGTATGGCAACATCAGAAGCACGTATCTTACTGTCTTTTCGGTAGTAAGCATCACTTGATGAGTAGCATTTTTCTACACCGCAGTATGCCTTTCTATCAATTTGGTGACTTGATAGTGCTCGACAAGATACCATCAGCTGAGTGGGTGGAGTATATTGTCAGCCATTTTGCAGATGGTAATAGGACTATCAGTCCAACCCTTGCGGAGGAAATATGCAGCTTCACCGACAACTATTCAGCATACGTTCAGCAGTTATCTTGGCTCGTTTATACACAGAAGGAAGAAGGAGAGACAGTGGATGAAACCGATATCAAGCAGGCAACAGACGACCTTTTAGCAACGAATGAGGTACTCTTTATGCAGATGGTTGAACCCCTCTCGGAGTATCAACTTAACTTTCTGCGTGCCTTATGCTCTGGTGTTACGAAGGACTTTGGACTTGCAAAGATACGAGAGAAATATCAATTGGGTAGTTACTCGAATATCAACCGATTACAGAAAGCACTCTTTGAGCGTGACTTGATAGAAAAACGTGGGACGGAGTTGTCTATTACTGACCCTGTGTTTGCCAAGTGGTTTCAACGGAAAATGATGTTTTAAGAATCAGAGGAGGCATAAAATTAAAGGAGTCAAGTCAATAGTTTTTATCGTATTACATACTTTTCTTATACGAAGAAACTATTGACTTGACTCCTTTTATTGGCTTTATTATAGTCTTATTTCTTATTCAAAGTGTCACATTACTCCGTTATCATCTTACGTGATATGCGTAGGAGGATGGCGAAGAGGATAACTGCAGTGATGAAACCAGCGATGGCGTCAATGAGGTAATGCGCTTGAATATAAACTGTGGCACAGCAAAGCAGAAGATAGAAAGGTGCAAGGATAGCTAAAAGTTTATAGTTGCGATCGTGCCAAAGGAGTAACATACAGATAGTACTGACGCCAACGTGTGAGCTTGGGAAGGCTGCAGTAGGACGTTCGCCAGCTTCCTTCGCACTCTCAACAAGGTGATAGAAGATGCCATCAGTATATCCTGGGCTTGGTAAACAGTCCTGATGATGGTTGAAATAGTCGTGAACATTAGGGAAGATACCCGCTGTCACGTTCTGTAAACCAATCGCCTTATAATAGAAGGTAGGTCCTGTTACAGGCACGAAGATGAAGATGACGTAATAAATAAAGAAGGAAGAGAGGATGATAAAGGTAGCTCTATTAAACTCCTTATAGTACCAGCCGAAGTAATAAACAGCCGTTGCGGCTATCATTGGATAGTAGGCAGCATAGCCCATGTCGAACAACTCGCTGAAGATAGGACCTGGCAAAGCCTTTGAAAAGAGCAATGCTGGCTGACAACCAAAGAGGTCTTGCTCCCATTGCGCAAAGAGATGGTCGAGGTTGGGCAGGTGTCTATTGATTTCAAAGGTGTCAGGATACCACCATGCAAGCAGTCCTAACTGTACGCCAACACGTAGGAAACGAGTCGCTCTACAGGGAGCTAAGCGATAAACCACCCACATAGCAGCTGTCAAAGCAACGATGCGTAGACGCCCGAATATCATTGCCTGTGGGTTGTTAATAGTGGTGTACATAAAGAAGATGACGATGAGTGTCAACACCAAGTAAGCCATTACCACCCATTCGTATGCCATAAGTCCCTTTACGGGCTTCTTTTCTAATTTAAATAAGTCTATGATGAATTGTTTCATTGTTTGTTGTTATTGGGCTTATTAGGCCTATTAGCCTTACTAGCCTAATTGGGCCAATAAGGCTAATAATAATTAGCTAAATTACAGCCAGCCTTCTTTTTTATACCATTCAATTGTCTCTTTTACGCCTCGTTTGAGGTCGTACTCAGGCTTATAGCCTAACTCTTCAATCGCAGGACGGATGTTACAACGCCAGTTACGCTGCTTTAGAATCTGGTATTTGTCGTTGTTTAAAGCCGAAATCTTACCTGTCGCATGTCCGATAAGGTCGCCAAAGAACGTGACAACACGTAATACCCATATTGGAGCTGTGATGCGAATCCACCAAGGACGACCTAACTCCTCGTGGATAAGGTCGCTAAAGGTAGTACTCTGGTAGACCTTTCCATCGCTTAGGAAATAGGCACTGCCTATCTTTCCGTGCTCAAGTGCAAGGAAGGTAGCCTGTACCACGTCCTTAACATATACGAAGGTGATATCCTGCTGCTTATAGCCAACAGCGAAGTCGCTATGCCCCTTGATGCTTTTTGCCATTAGGAAGTAATCCTTCTCACGTGGTCCATAAACGCCAGTTGGGCGCAAGATAATATAAGGGAAGGACGAAGGCAACAACTGTTCAGCCTCCAACTTACTCTTACCGTAGGCTGTGTTAGGCTGTGGAGTATCTGTTGGCTCTATCTCTTTATAAGGTTGTTGCTCTCTGATAGCGCCAAAGATACTAAGACTTGATAGGAAAACAAAACGCTCCAAAGGTTGATTAAGCGCTTGAAGAGCCTCTACAAAGTTGCGGGTACCATCACGATTGACACGGAAGAAATCCTCCTTATTCAGACATTTCGTCACACCAGCGGCATGAACAACATAGTCAAACTGATGTCCAGAGAGCTGTTCTTTTAGTTTATCGACAGATGAGAAGTCTAATTCTATGAAATGAATCCGCTCATCCTGGAGGTATTCTCGTGAGGAAGTACGGCGTACTACCGCCCAAGTTTCCATACCCCTGCGCAGTGCTTCCTCCACGATAAAGGAGCCAATGAAGCCCGATGCGCCTGTTATAAGTATCTTTTTCATTAAAAATTTCGTTGCAAACGTTTGCAAAGATACAAACTTTTTCGTTACTTTGTGGAAAATAACAAAACTCAAGTTTCGGTTTTTAGATGTTTTGTATGTAGTGAACAGCATTGCAACTAAGTATCAAACCGTTTTGTCTCGGTCTACCGGACAGATACTACGGCTATTTCGGACAACTTGTCCGAAGCCCTCGGACAATAATCTTCGATGGTTTTTAGGATTGCTTATGATAACCTTTACTTGAGTTCAAAACAACTAATTCCACTATGAGGAAAGAAAAGAAAAGCAGCAAGCGATTGACTAAGAAGCAGCTTGCAGAGAAACTCATGAGTTTCTTTCAGACACAACCCGACGAGACATTTAGCTTTAAACAGATATTTCATGCACTCAAGCTGACCACCCATCCAGCCAAAATGTTGGCGATAGATGTGATGGAGGAATTGGCGTGGGACGACTTCTTGTCAAAGGTTGGAGAGAGTGCTTACACGTTGAATACCAAGGGACAGGTGCAGGAAGGTACCTTTATCCGTAAGGCGAATGGTAAAAATACATTCCTTCCAGAGGATGGTGGTACACCAGTCTTTGTCTCTGAGCGTAATTCTATGGCGGCTTTGAATGGCGACCAAGTGAGAGTTCAGTTCATGGCACGCCGTCAGAATCATATAAAAGAGGCAATGGTCATCGCGATACTGCAACGGAAGAAAGACACCTTCGTTGGAAGGTTGCGGGTCGAGAAGGACATTGCCTTTCTTGTAACTCAGGAGAATCTCTTTATTCATGATATCCTTATCCCTAAGAAGAAACTAAAGGGCGGAAAGACAGACGACCGTGCTTTGGTGAAGATTACCAAGTGGCCTGATGCCGACCATAAGAACCTTGTGGGCGAAGTGGTAGACGTCTTGGGTGAAGCTGGTGACAATGATGTAGAGATGAATACCATCCTTGCACAGTATGGATTGCCATATAAGTATCCTAAACGTGTCGAGGACGCTGCCAAGAAGATAAGTGCTGAGATTACAGCGCAGGACTATGCGGAGCGTGAAGACTTCCGTGACGTATGGACTTGTACGATTGATCCACGTGACGCGAAGGACTTTGACGATGCACTTTCTATCCGAAAGTTAGAGAGTGGACAGTGGGAAGTGGGCGTACATATCGCTGACGTGTCGCATTATGTCAAGGAAGGAGATATTATCGACCGTGAAGCCCAACAGCGTGCAACGTCAGTTTATCTTGTAGACCGCACTATTCCGATGCTTCCAGAGCGCCTTTGTAACTTTATCTGTTCGCTTCGTCCAGACGAAGAGAAGCTTGCTTTCAGTTGTATATTCAATCTTGACGATGAAGCAAACGTAAAGTCTTACCGCATTGTGCATACCGTTATCAAGTCGAATCGTCGTTATGCCTATGAAGAGGCACAGCAGATATTGGAAGACAATGGTGTTGTTGATGGTACAGGCGAGCCTGCTCCAGACCCGGGAAAGGCAGGATATAAAGGCGAGAATGCCGAACAAATCATTACACTCGACCGTCTTGCGAAGTTGATTCGTGGTCGTCGTATGAAGGCAGGAAGCGTGAAGTTCGATTCAGAAGAGCTCCACTTCGACATTGATGAGAAGGGTAAGCCAATCCGTTGTTACTTTAAGCGCTCAAAGGATGCCAACAAGTTGATTGAAGAGTTTATGCTCTTGGCTAATAAGACAGTAGCAGAAAGCGTCGGAATCGTGAAGAAAGGCAAGAAAGCAAAGACCCTTCCTTATCGCGTTCATGACAATCCTGACCCACAGAAGTTCGAGAACTTACGTGAATTTACAGCCAAGTTCGGTTATAAACTCAAGTCTGCAAGCACGAAGGGAGCTACTGCTCGGGCATTGAACAAGCTGATGGACGAGGTACAAGGTAAACGTGAAGAGAAGGTGATTCAGACGATTGCACTCCGTTCGATGATGAAAGCGAAATATACTACGCATAACATCGGTCACTTCGGACTTGCTTTTGATTATTACACCCACTTTACCTCGCCTATTCGTCGTTATCCTGACACAATGGTTCATCGCTTGATAACACGCTACCAGAACGGTGGTCGCTCGGCTAATAAGGAACATTACGAGGAGCTTTGTGAGCATTGTTCAGACATGGAACTCGTTGCGCAGAATGCAGAACGCGACTCTATCAAGTATAAGATGGTTGAGTTTATGAGCGAGCATATCGGTGAATGCTATGATGCACACATATCTGGTATTCAGAGTTTCGGTATTTATGCGGAGATAGATGAGAACCATTGCGAGGGTATGATACCAATGCGTGACCTCGATGATGACTATTACGATTTCGATGAGAAGAACTATTGTCTTGTTGGTCGTCGTCGTCACCACGTCTACCAGCTTGGTGATCCTATCCGCATACAGGTGGCTAAGGCCGATTTAGAGCGTAGACAGCTCGACTTCGCACTTGATGATGGTCGCCCATTAAAGGCTAAGCAGACCGCTGCAGAGTATGCTGTAAATAGGAAGAACGACCGAAAGAACAGCAAGCGTGGTAGCAAGAGCCGCAGAAGAAAGTAGTTGTCAAGGTGAGACGAAAGATATTCTTTTCACACAAAGAGGAACTATGGAACTCATGGAGTCATAGTGGAGGAATCGTACTGGGCGTAGTGTTCGGTACGATTTTCCTTGTTTGGTGCTCCCGTGAGAAGGCTGGTTGGGCAACAGCGGGTGTGATATTATATCTTGTCGGGATGCTTTTCAGTTATATCACGTCGACCGTCTATCATGCCCTCTCTGCCCATTCTGTATGGAAAGAACGGTTGCGGAAGTGGGACCATGCCGCTATTTATTGGCATATAGCAGGTTCTTATTCTCCCATAACACTGATAGCCTTGCGCAATCAAGGTGCTTGGGGCTGGGGTTTGTTTGCTTTTGTATGGCTCTGTGCAATACTCGGCACCATCTCATCCTTCCGTAAACTGCGTGACCATAGTAACTTAGAAACGTTGACATTCATCGGTATGGGGCTATCAGTATTGGTCGCCTTCAAGCCATTAGTCGATGCTTTAGAAACGCAATCGCTCGTCTGGATCTTTGCAGAAGGAGTCATGTATATTACTGGTGCACTGTTTTATTCGCTCAACAAGCGTAAGTATATGCACACAGTATTCCACTTCTTCGTCCTCGCAGGTAGCATTTGTCATATCATAGCCGTGTGGGGAATCCTAATGGAATACCTATGATTTGTACTCATATAAATACTAAAAGAAATGTTTAAACGTAGTTTCTTGCTTTCCATAATACTCATTCTTGCGGTCGTGAATACACAGGCGCAGGAACGACAATACACCCGTCTGAAAGGCTATTATCGTGTCTATCAGAGCACAAACTCTATGCTTAGCTATTTTATTGACGGTATGATGGAGTTTTATATACCGCTTTCTGACACTACTACTGAGGCTTCAGAAGGGAAGAAAGGATCGCCTTTTGTTGAACGAAAGTTTCTTGGTGAACGTCGTCGTAAGGCTCCGAAAGCCAATGGCGATGATACCTTTGTGCGCATTTCACTCCCTAATCTGGAACGGCAGACGCTCCTTAAGAGTATTGACAGCGAGGAATACTCCACTCGCAACAATGGAGATGTGTACCGATGGGCTGATAAATGCGGTAAGATAAGCAAGGAAAAGCGGAAGATTAATGGGAAGACAGAGGTCATTACAACCCTTGAGATGGACGAACTTGTCGGACAACCAAAGCACGAAGTAGATATGAGTCAGCTGCGTATGTATGGTATTGTGGCTCGTATGACTCAGTATGATGAGAGCGAGAGTTATCTCTCTAATAATCTTCTCCTTGCCTCACAGAAGCATCAAACCTTCTTTGCTCACTACCGTGGAGAGGATGATGACGAGCGAATTGACGTCTGGAGTGAGTTCTATGTATCAGACCGTATGACTATCACTGATAGTGAACTCAAACGTATTAAGAAAGAGAAGAACAGCGTTTGGACCTTCTCTATCCCTGCTGTTGTCCCACCATTAGACAAGGAAGTGGCTGAGGCTTGGACTAAGATGGTAGAGTATTGAGGGAGAGCAGAGACGAAGGAGTTAAGGAGTGAAAGGGAGTGAGAGGAGTTAAGACAAATGTTCTATAGTTAACTTAGCGATTGTTTTTAGTGCTGGTTATGGGATAATGCTGCATTATCAAGAACCAAATGCAAGACAGAAACGGTAATATTGAATTGAAGAATGAAGAAAAGTATCTTTATATTCTTGACATGTTTAGTGTTAGTAAGCTGTGGGCAACAACGGAGCAACATCTCTTTTCCAGAGGAGAAGTTCACAGTCGACTTGCGTCTTCCTACTACCCCAGTGAAGGATCAAGGTTCGAGTTCGCTCTGCTGGGTCTATGGAATGCTTGCAACCCTTGAGACAGAGCATATCATGCGGGGTGATTCTGTAAACTTAAGTCCTGACTATGTGGCACGTATGTACCTTAGTGAGCAGGCAAATCGTCGTCGTTTACTCCCTAATAAGATTGTTCAGAAGGAGGCTGGTATCACAACGCGTGGAATGTGTACTATGGCACTCGACCTTATACAAACCTACGGTTTGCAGCATTATGATGCCTATCGTCATAAGCCTGATATGGACTATAACGTTCTTTGTCGTAAGTTGGATAAGGGCAATGATGCGGAGAAACTATTGGATAAGTATATCGGACCACTACCCAATCAGGTCTTTATGTTAGGCGCATTATACACTCCATTAGAGTTTGCACATAGCGTATGCACTGATGATGAGTACGTAGCACTAACCAGTTTCACACATCATCCTTACGGACAACGCTTCCCTTTGGAAGTACCTGATAATTACTTTCATGACACTTTCCTCAATGTTCCACTCGACACGATGATGAATCGCATTGTTCAGAGTCTACGAGCAGGACATCCTGTGTGCTGGGAAGGTGACATATCAGAGCCTGGTTTCTTATTTGGAAATGGCTTTGCTGTGTTGAAACATGAAGAAAAAAAGGTGACAGCAGAGCGTCGGCAGGCTTCTTTTGAGGCACGTCGCACAACCGATGACCACGTCATGGAAATCGTTGGATTGGCCCACGACCAGCACGGCCGTCGCTTCTTCCTCTGCAAGAATAGCTGGGGAACAGCCAATCGCTACCATGGTTTTATGTTCTTAAGTGAGAACTATGTGCGCATGAAGACCATTGCCGTGGTGCTTCGAGCTATTTAAGACAAATACAAAACAAGGTGATAGGGACTGAGCACTCAGCCCCTATTTTTGTTACTATACCCATGAGAGTAGCCCTACTAAGACTAAACAGCCACAGAATAAGCCTAATGCATCCTAAGTATCAACTCACCTCCTGTTTGCATCACAGGGACCTCAACCACCGAAGAATACTCCTTATAATTATACTCTCCATATGGTAGACGATACAAGCTAAGCTTACTGTTCTGCTCAACTGCACATGAGATCTCCACCGTCTGACTATGTGTATTCTTCAGTTTCACGGGTTGGTAAAAGTTTAAATAGCCTCTTGCTTGATTAAAATTCTCCGGTATTTGATTCTCCATACCATACCAGACTTTATTACAAATGGCAAAGCTATCCTTCTCGTTAATAGTCCCATTCGTTTCTATCCTTACCTTCACAAGCTGCTTGCGAGGGATGAATATATTCTGCTCATACACCTGTCCTTTTTGTAAACGACCTGGCACTATATAATACGAATAGAAGATCTTTTTCTCACTCAACGGATGTACTGCTGTGATATCAGTAGGTAATAGAAACACTTTGTCATCCAACTTACTCAAATCCAACGTCATCTGTAGAGAGTAGTCGGTGCCTACATCAGCTGAATCAGTGGTCAAAGACTTTAATTCTTTGTCGCTTAAGTTGAAAAACATTATGTAGTCACCATCCTTATCCGTCGTTGCCTTGGCCTTATGATATACCTTAGTAGAAAAAATACCAGACATAATCATATAATCCAACTTCACTTCTATGTTAGGAATTGGTTGTCCGTCTGGCGTTTTAGCAACCCCTTTAATAATCAAACTCTTCGCATCAGGCCTATCAATAAAGTCATCTTCTTCAGAATGACAGCTTGCCAATAGCAACATAACTACTGGTAAAGCAAGTAGATACAATAATACCTTCTTCATAATCTATTCATTTTTAGTTTTAAGTTAAGTCGTTTTTAGATATCATAGCTTTAATATGATACCATCCTTCTATATTGATTTCGATTTCACAAAGGTATGTAATATTAGAAAAACAAGCAAGAAGATTGCTTGTAAAAATATGATTTTAAGGATTTATACACCATGAAGGGTAGTGGAAGTATGCGTATTAACAAACCCTATTCACAATAATAAGCGGTCAAACATTGCAAGGCTTATAATTTATTTTCATGAAAATAATTCTTTTTCTTCATGAAAATAAATATTTCTTTTCATGTAAATAATTATTTTTCTTCATGAAAATAATTCGCAGAAGGTGAACTCTACTACTGCTTTATTCCCACTTATGCAGGCTGTTTTCATGTGATTTGAAATCAAAAAGGGGGCATATACGCCCCCTATATCTTCTGTCGTCAGTTGTTTGAAACCTACTTTATAAGTAGCTGACGCGCAAACTCCCAAATGACAATACCGGTTGTTACACTAACATTCAATGAGTGTTTGGTGCCGAACTGTGGAATTTCAAGACAGCCGTCGCTCATATCCACGACACTTTGCTTTACACCTTTCACCTCGTTGCCTAACACGATAGCGTAGTGGGGGGATGGGTGTTGGGTGTTGGGTGTTGGGTGTTGATGGTTTGTTGGGTTCTGTGTGTTGAGGTCTTGTAGCTTTGTTGAGCCTTCCACTTGTTCTACACTATACACGAATACGCCTTGACGATGGAGTTCTTCGATGGCATCCTCTGTACGTTCAAAGTAACGCCAGTCAACTGAGTCCTCACCACCGAGTGCCGTCTTATGAATCTCTGCGTTAGGAGGTGTGGCGGTAATACCGCATAGATAGACAGCTTCCACACGGAAAGCATCAGCCGAACGGAAGACACTTCCTACATTATGTAACGACCGCACATCGTCTAACACAACGATGAGTGGCAGTTTATCAGCTTCCTTGAATTCTTCAAGGGAAAGCCTATTCATTTCTATTGTGTGTAGTTTTCTCATAAAATAATAAAGCCCGTCCATATACTACCAGCCCCTCCCCCTTCCCCTCCCCCATAGGGAGGGGCGTGAATACCGAGATACCCCTATGTTATGGATAGTTCTTGATGCTCTTTATAAAATAGCATGTCAGCTTATGTATGGTTTTTGTTATCTGCACTCCCCTCCTTTCGGAGGGGTTGGGGGAGGCTTTCTTACTGCAAACTAAACCCTACAGCATACGCCTTAATCTTTGTCACCATAGATAGCAAGCCGTTGCTACGTGTAGGTGAGAGATGCTGGCGGAGACCTATCTTGTCAATGAAATACAGGTCAGCATCGATAATCTCTTGTGGAGTATGATTGCTTAACACACGTATCAGAAGGGCAATGATACCCTTTGTGATGAGTGCATCAGAGTCAGCAGTGAAGATAAGTTTACCATCTACATTGTCACACTGCAGCCATACACGGCTCTGACAACCATCAATAAGGTTCTGCTCGTTCTTATACTGCTCCTCTAATGGCTCTAACTCGTTACCCAAGTCAATGAGCATTTGGTATTTATCCATCCAATCAGTGAAGTCCTCAAACTCACCAATTACCGCATCTTGTGCTTCGTTTATTGTCATAATTGCCTTATTTTAATTCAGAATTCATAATTCAAAATTCATAATTATGATTACCTTTGTTGGTAGAGTTTATTGCTACAAGCAATTTACTATATTGTTATTTACCATATAATATTAACCAATAGAAGTAATCATCGTTGTGAATTTGGATTGTGAATTATGAATGTTGAATTCAGAATTACCATACTAATCATAATTATGAATTGTGAATTCTGAATTTTGAATTAACACTAATCATAATTATGAATTGTGAATTGTGAATTATTAATTTACTTTGTTACTAACTTAAACAGTTTATCATTTGGGCGAACCTTGTCCGGTACAGGGATAGAAACACGCCAACCTTGTTCTGCTTTATCAACAGGATTGAGTTCGTAACGGATTTCTTCAGCATTGAGGAACATAGCTCCAGTGCTGTTACCAGTGATAAGAAGCTTCTCTCCCTTTACGAAGGTGTTAGCCTCAACAGCCACCTCAGCCACACCAAGACGAGAGAAATACTTTATCACCTTACCGATGAGCACCTTCTTCTCTGTAGCCTTATTGCCATAATCCTTTGTCCATTCGCCCATCTTCTGACCTTGATAGTAGCCATCCCAGAAGCCACGGTTGAAGACTGTTGAGAGTCGTTCGTCCCACTGGTCCTTCTTTTCTTCGGTGAAGGTACCATCGAGTACGCTCTCGATAGCCTCCTTGTAGCAGCTCACAACGGTGTGAACATACTCTGGTCCACGTGCACGACCCTCAATCTTAAACACACGTACACCAGCATCCATCATCTTATCAATGAAGCGAACACTCTTTAAGTCCTTAGGACTCATAATGTACTTGTTGTCAATCTCAAGCTGATTGCCAGTCTCATTGTCTGTAACCGTATAGCTACGACGGCATATCTGAGTACAAGCACCACGATTAGCAGAGCGGTTAGAGTCGTGAAGACTCATATAGCACTTGCCCGAAATTGCCATACAGAAGGCACCATGGCAGAACATCTCGATACGAATAGGCTGTCCCTTTGGTCCACAGATATTCTGTTTGATAATCTGTTCGTGTATTTCCTTCACCTGATCCATGTTCAGCTCGCGTGCCAATACGGCAACATCAGCAAACTGAGCGTAGAACTTTAGGGCGTCAATATTAGAGATATTCAGCTGTGTTGAGAGGTGAACCTCAACCCCCACCTGACGGCAATACATCATTACAGCAACGTCACTGGCAATGACAGCAGTGATATTTGCAGCCTTAGCAGCATCGATAATCTCGTGCATTGTCTCAATATCCTCGCCATAGATGACAGTGTTTACAGTCAGATAAGTTTGTATTCCCTTTGCGTTACAGGTCTCGGCAATCTCTTTGAGGTCGTCGATGGTGAAGTGGTTAGCTGAATGCGAACGCATATTCAGCTTCCCAATACCGAAGTAAACAGAGTTAGCTCCGGCATTGATGGCAGCTGCGAGCGACTCTCGTGAGCCTACAGGTGCCATTATCTCAAAATCATTTGTATTCTTGTTCATTGTTTTATTTTCATTACCAGGCAGTTATCAGGCATTGAGTTTATCAGTAACCTTTAGCCTACTTATCTCTATGCTTTTACTGACCTGTAGCTATCCTTTATTTATTGTGAATGTGTCTAATCGGTCTGCAAAGGTACGGAAAATATCCGATAAAGGGCGTAAACGAGTTTGTAAGTTTTGCAAATCTTACAATCTGATCAACCTAAATGCCGTTTGTATAGCCCTTCTTGATAATAAGTTCCACCTATATTGGTGATATACTGTAGGATGTTTATCCCTCCGCACGTGTGGTGTTAAGCCTCCGCACCATATGTGCTAAGCCTTCGCACCACTCGTGCTGAGCTTTATCACATTGGTTGAATATAAGTAAGACACAGCATAATTGTCGTGATAAAAGGAATGATATATCACTGGCAAAACTTGTATGAGAAATGTTTATCAAGCGACTTAATTAGATAAAAAGACCGTGTTAGCACGCCATAAGACTCAAATAGTCAGAACGTTTTTCGGTTGTATGCGATAAATTTAGTATCTTTGCATGCTAATTTTTTCGAGATAACAACAGAATGAAGAAACTATATATTGAGACATACGGCTGCCAAATGAATGTGGCAGACTCTGAAGTCGTGGCTTCAGTCATGAAGATGGCAGGCTATGACGTATGTGAGAATGAGGATGAAGCAGACGCAATCTTCCTTAATACCTGTTCTGTACGTGAGAACGCAGAGAACAAGATATACAATCGTTTAGAAGCTTTGCACGCTGAGCAGAAGAAAGGGCGCGACCTTATCTTGGGCGTGTTAGGATGTATGGCAGAGCGAGTAAGAGACGACTTAATTCAAAATCACCATGCCAACCTTGTGTGTGGACCAGACTCCTACCTCAACTTGCCTGATATGATAGCACAGTGTGAGAATGGTACGAATGCTTTGGATATCGAACTCTCTACCACTGAGACCTATCGTGATGTTATCCCACAGCGTATTGGTGGCAATAGAGTGTCGGGCTTCGTTAGTATCATGCGTGGTTGCAATAACTTCTGTCACTATTGTATCGTACCTTTCACACGTGGTCGGGAGCGTTCTCGTGATGTAGAGAGTATCTTGAAAGAGGTTAAAGACTTGCACGATAAGGGCTTTAAGGAGGTTACACTCTTAGGTCAGAACGTTAATTCATATGGCTTGTTGCCTAATGGTAAGCGTCCAGAGAATGGTGTTTCCTTTGCAGAATTGTTGCATAAGGTGGCACAGAGCGTACCAGATATGCGTGTGCGCTTCACGACTTCTAACCCAGAAGATATGACAGAGGATATTATTGAGGCAGTAGCTACCGAGCCTAACCTCTGTAATCATATCCACTTCCCTGCACAGAGTGGTAGTAATAGTGTGCTGAAGGTGATGAATCGTAAATATACACGTGAGGACTACCTTGAGAAAGTCGCTGCTATTCGTCGTCTTGTTCCTGATTGTGGATTGACAACTGATATCTTTATTGGTTATCATAATGAGTCAGAAGAAGACTTCCAGCAAACGCTTTCATTGATGCGAGAGGTAGGTTTCGATTCAGCCTTTATGTTCAAGTACTCTGAACGACCAGGTACTTATGCTGCAAAGCACCTCCCTGACAATGTATCTGAGGAAGAGAAGATTCGTCGTTTGAATGAGTTGATTCGCCTTCAGACTGAAATCTCTGCCGAACAGAACAAGAAAGATGAGGGAAAGGAGTTTGATATTCTTATCGAGCGCTTTGGTAAACGAAGCCGTGAACAGCTGATGGGACGTACGCCACAGAACAAGGCTGTAGTCATGCCACGTGGCAATCATCATATTGGTGAGACGGTCCGCGTACGCATTACAGGCTCAACCAGTGCCACACTCTTTGGAGAAGAAGTATAAATATAGTTTATATAAAAAGATAAAACCGCAAAACAATTTTGCGGTTTTACTATTTATACTTATATTTGCACATAGGAATTTAAATAAGAAGTAGTATGGATGCAGTTATCAATATTGGAAGTTTCCTGAACTTCGTCAACTCAATGTCACTCTCTCCGAGAGTCAAACGTTGGCTGGGTGAGCGACTTATTCATGAAGCAAAAGAAGAGGAAGCAAAGCTGGAGCATAAAGAGAAACTTGGTTTGCTCGGTAGTCTTGCTGGTTCATGGTCTGATGTTGATATTGATACTATGAAGTTGAGTATACAGGAGGGGCGCCAGTCCATATTATAAAAATAGAAAATTGGATAACCAGATAACATATCTATGAAGGAATTCATACACGTTTTACGCAGGTTCATACCACCCTATAAGAAGTACCTTGTGCTGTCAATTATTTTTAATATATTGTCAGCCTTTCTCAATATATTCTCCTTTGCTACCCTTATCCCACTCCTTCAGATTCTTTTTAAGGTAGATGCAGGAACGGGAGCAACGCGTGCAATGGCTTGGAGCGAAGGTTCTTTTAAGGAGGTACTATCGAACAATGCAGATTATTACACGCAGATATACATCACCAGTTGGGGACCAACAACCGTCCTGTTGGCTATCGGTTTGATTCTTGCCTTTATGACTTTCCTAAAGACTGGTGCCTATTTCCTTTCTTCTGCATCAATCATTCCTATCCGAACAGGCGTAGTGCGTGATATTCGCAACCAACTCTATGAGAAGATTACATCTCTTTCTCTTGGCTTCTTCAGTGAGGAAAGAAAGGGAGACATCATCGCTCGTATGAGTGGTGATGTTCAAGAGGTTGACAACTCTATCATGTCATCTATCGACATGCTCTTTAAGAACCCTGTTCTTATCATCATTTACTTTACCACACTACTTGTTATCTCTTGGCAGTTGACACTCTTCACGCTCATTTTCGTACCTATCTTCGGATGGTTTATGGGCTTTGTTGGTAGAAAGCTAAAGCAGAACAGTATGACAGCACAGAAGTTGTGGAGTGATACGATGAGTCAGGTGGAAGAGACTTTAGGCGGATTAAGAGTCATCAAAGCCTTCTGTGCTGAAGGAATGATGAACGAACGCTTTGATAAGATCAACTCAGAATACCGCAGCGACATCATGCGTGTGAACATTCGTCAGCAGTTAGCGCATCCGATGAGTGAGTTCCTTGGAACGGTCATGATTGTTGTCGTACTTTGGTTTGGTGGTACCCTTGTCTTGGGTGAATCACCAATTATCAGCGGTCCTACCTTCATCTACTATCTTGTTATCCTCTATAGTATTCTCAATCCATTGAAGGAATTCTCCCGCGCAGGCTATAACATTCCTAAGGGACTTGCTTCAATGGATCGTATTGACAAAATTCTACAGGCAGAAGTGAAGATACAAGAACCTGAGAAACCAGTGCATATTGATAGCTTCGAACATGAGATTGAGTTCCGACATGTCAGCTTTGCTTATACAGATGGTAAGGACGATGAGGGCAAGCCAGAACTCCACTGGGTATTGAAGGATATCAACCTCGTTATTCCAAAGGGTAAGACTGTTGCCTTGGTAGGACAGAGCGGTAGCGGAAAGTCTACCTTGCTCGACCTCATCCCTCGTTACTACGATGTGCAGGAAGGTGAGATTCTCATTGACGGAATCAATATTAAGGATTTAGGAGTACACGATCTCCGCCAGCTTATTGGTAATGTAAACCAAGAGGCAATCCTTTTCAACGATAGTTTCAAGAATAACATCTCTTTCGGTGTCAATGCTACAGATGAGGCAATAGTCGAAGCTGCGAAGATTGCCAACGCTCATGAGTTTATCATGCATAGTGAGCGAGGATACGACACAAACATCGGTGATCGTGGTGGACGCCTCTCTGGTGGACAGCGTCAGCGTGTAAGTATTGCGCGTGCTATCCTTAAAAACCCTCCAATCCTTATCCTTGACGAAGCGACATCAGCCCTCGATACAGAGAGTGAGCGCCTTGTACAGGATGCCCTTTATAAGCTTATGAAGACGCGTACGACCATAGCTGTAGCGCATCGCCTATCTACTATCAAGAATAGCGATGAGATTTGCGTACTGCACGAAGGTGAGATTGTAGAGCGGGGTACGCACGATGAACTTATGGATATCGAAGGCTACTATAAGAAACTGCATGATATGCAGGAGATATAAGTAATTTCATTGAAGATAGATAGACTTCTTGTAAAATGAAAAAAGGACTTTCTTATATTGCTTACGCACTATCATATACCTTTTGGTATACGATGTCTTTGTTGCCAATGAGCCTACTTTATGTCTTTTCTTACTGCCTTTATCTTTTGGTCGGAAAGGTTGTAAAGTATCGTCATAAGGTTATTTGGAAGAACCTCAAGGACAGTTTTCCAGAGAAAGATGAGGCTGAATTGCAGCGTATAGAACGTGGTTTTTATCATTACTTCTGTGATTATCTTGTAGAAACTATCAAGCTTCTCAATATGAGTAAGCGTGAACTTCGTCAGAGGATGGTTTTCACAGGAATAGAAGAAATGAACGAGTTGCTTGAAAAGGGAGTATCCTGTGCTGTATATCTTGGACATTATGGTAATTGGGAGTTTATAACATCCTTGCCTTTATGGGTTTCTGAGAAGGCACAGTGTTGCCAAGTTTATCATCCGTTGAAGAACGAACGATTTGATAAACTCTTCAAGTCTGTACGCGAAAAACATCATGCACTTTGTATTCCAATGGCAGAGACACTGCGACAAGTAGTTTCTTATCGCCAGAAGAAACAACCTATTGTGATTGGGTATATCGCTGATCAAGCACCTTTCTGGAATAATATTCATCATTGGGTAGACTTCCTAAATCACGATACACCCGTCTTAACAGGTAGTGAACGTATCATAAAGAAGACAGGACAAGCCGTTTTCTATGGTGATGTCTCACGTGTTCGAAGAGGCTATTATCAGTGTGATTTCAAGTTGATAACCACTGAACCAGCAAAATATAAGGATTGGGAAATAACCGATAAATACTTTCAGTTGTTAGAAGAAACTATCCGTCGACAGCCAGAACTTTATCTTTGGAGTCATAAAAGATGGAAGCGTACGCGCGAAGAGTTTAACTTACGCTATGATGAGAAGACTGGAAGAGTAAGTTTGGAGCCACTGGATGAGATTATAAGGAAAAAAGATAAGGAATGATTTTTGTAAGAGATAAAGGGCGGATGTGTAATAACATTCTGCAATATGGACATCTATATGCTTGGGCAAGGGCGAACAATCGGAAGACGGTTTCAATGCGATTTGCTTACAAGTATCAATACTTTCATATCTGTAGGACTCGTTGGCATAATTTTTTTGTTTATCTTTTTGCAAAGTATGCAGCCCAATTAAAGCTAATACCTACCGTCACATTTGATACACCTGACGAAGACTTAACTGAAAAGGAAAAAGCAATGAGGCGTGGATGTCTTGTTGCTGAGGGGTGGTTTGCTCGTTGGTATGACCTTTTCTTACAGTATAAGCCAGAGATATTATCCTTATTTGCTTTTGATTCTCACATAGAAAGCAAGGTTACTTCATTGCTTGAAGTATCGTCTAAAGAGGGTATCATCAGATTGGGTGTACATATCCGTCGTGGTGATTATGCCACATGGAATGATGGTAGATTTCTCTATGACGATAAGCAGATGATTAATATTATCCGTCAGTTTATCCTCCTTCATCCTAATAAACGTGTTGTAATCTATATTTGTGGTAATGATCCAAAACTCAATAAGCAAGCTTATAGCGAGGCTTTTGGGCAAGAAAATGTCGTCTTTCCACAAGGTAATCCGGGAGAGGACCTGTGTCTTCTATCTCATTGCGACTATCTAATCGGTCCACCGAGTACGTTTACCCTCGTTGCATCAATGTATCGTAACACTCCATTGTATTGGATTAAAGATATCAACAAGCCCTTACAAGAGGATTGCTTTGACTACTTTGATAATCTCTTTCGCAATATCATATAGTCTTTGAAGCCGTAAATAACATAAGAAAACAGTAACAGTTCATCAATATTCCGTAGTGTATGGTCATACAATCGACGTCTTTTAGTGAATTATTTTCATGAAAAGAAAGAATTATTTTCATGAAAATAAATATTTATTGTCATGAAGAAAAATATTTATTTACATGAAAAAAAATAGCCACAAGCTGTCGGGAAGTCTACTTATGATGCTTATTATGAGTAGAAATAACGATAAGAACAATGACTCTTGATGCTCTGTTGTTACAGAAAACATTCTATTTTAAAGTCGAAATAAGTAAGAACAAACCCCGAAATAAGTAATAAGAAATAATGTATAAGAACTTAACATATCTGCTAAAGCACTCTGCTGTCATCCTTGTTATCCTATTTTTTGTGCGCATTTGCTTTGCTATTGCGTTTGTTCCGATGGGTCTTATAGGCAGCAACCTAACTGTTCTTCCACGTTTACTTTTCAATGTCCTGCGTTTTGATATGCAGGTAGTTTGTTACGTTTTGTTGCTTCCAACAGTTCTGACCTTTGTTTTTGCAGCCCTTCGTAAGCCGTGGACTGATCGTGTATTGAGCCGTTTCCGTAAGGTTTATTACGCTATTGTCAACATTCTTATACTGGCACTCAGCGGTATAGATTTGGGCTTCTTTTCTAATTTCAATAGCCATATTAACCTCACTTTCTTTGATTTCTTCAATGAAGGACCAATAAGTTTGATACAGGCGATATGGGAAGAATACCATTGTGTTTATGAAGGTTTAGCCTTCCTTTTCCTCTCATTATTGATCCTTTATGTCATTCGTAGAATAGAATCAGATAAGGTGTTGGCTCGTCAAACGAACTGTTCTTTAGGCGGTCGGAAGACTTCACGCGGTCAGCTTATTAAACTTTCGGTTATCATTTTACTGTATATTGCTTTTGTAGTTATTGGTATGCGTGGGTCGGTATGGCGTTTCCCTTTGCAGATAGAAGACACCTTTGTATCAAATCAGAAGCTTCTGAACGACCTTGTTCCCAATGCTATCTACATGTTGAAGAAGGCTTGTAAAGAGAAAGCTAAGGCCTTTAAGGTTGAGAGTACAGATGACTTATTAGCACAATATAAGTTTAAGAGTCTGCAAGAAGCATTAGATGTTTATACCGATGGGCAGATAAAGATAGCAAAGAACGACACGCTAACAGCCTTGCAACATGCATTATTCGCAGAAGTGGGTGACAGTTTAAAGCAACCACAGCCTAATGTTGTAATTATTTATAGCGAGAGTTGGAGTAATTATCTGTTCAATCTCCAACAGAAGGATGCGGAGATGAACTTCGGTTTGGACCGTCATTTCAAAGAAGATTTGCTTTTCCGCAACTTCCAATCGGTTCAGAATGGTACGATAAATTCGCTTGAAAACCTCTTTGTGTCTACTCCTTTTCCACACTTCTTTACTTCATCTTATCGTTTCAATACGCTGCCTACGTCGATTGCCTTACCTTTCAAAGCCAGCAACTATACAACGATGTTTATGTCGGGAATGGATGCTGCGTGGGAGAACTGTGCTGAAGCATTGCCTCATCAGCAGTTTGATGCAGTCTACGATAAGTTCTTTCTCTTGAAAGACTATCCTCATGCGACTTATAATAGTATTGGTGTTTACGATGAATACCTCTTCCAAGCATTGTTAGATAAGTTAAATAAACCATCAAAGAAACGGCAGATGATAACTGTGATGACGACGACAAATCATCCACCTTTTGAGTTCCCAAAGGACTTGAAACTTCCTCCTTTGCCCGATTCTTTCTATGGTAAGAAGTGTTTTGCAGAGCATAATCGTAAGGTTTTGGATAAGTATCTCACTGGATTCCGCTATTATAACAAGACACTGAATGACTTTCTCAATCGCTTCAAAGCCTCTGCAGCAGCAAAGAATACGATACTTGTTATCACAGGTGACCATAACGTGCGCGTTATTCTTAATAATGATGTAATCGATAAGCGGTATGAACATTCCGTTCCGCTCTATGTCTATCTCCCACCTTACCTACGCAAGGAGGCTTATAACAAGCTAACTAATCGATGGGGAAGTCATGATGATATCTTAGCAACGGTCGCCCCCTTTGCTTTCCGTAATACAAAGTATTTCAAGATGGGTAAAAACCTCTTAGATACGTCCGTTTCGGACAGTACTTATTATAGTGCAAACGTTGACCAGATAGAAGCTATACCAAGCTATCAAAATAAGGCTGAGCGACTTACGGCAGCCCGCAACCTACTCCGTCAGGTGTATTTTGGTTTGTATTGGAGGACGCAACAGTAACAAAACGATAGAGGGTGTAAGTTTTGAAGCTTACACCCTCTATTGTTATATTATAATGATTCGTTTATTTCTGTTCGTCTTCACTCTGTTTCTTTATCCTTGCCTCTATTACTTTCGCAACAATCATAAACTGGTAGAAGCCTGTCATAACACTATCAATAAAACCTGTAACACCGTTTCTTATTTCTCCATTCATAAAGTAGGATTTGAAGAAACGCCAGAAAGGACGGAAGAGTAATGCACCAACTCCATAGTTCTTGCCCTGTTTTTTGAGGACTTCGTTAGTGGTATAGCGGTTGCATTTCTCTAACATATCAGCTAAATAGTTCTCCGCTAAGTGAATTAATTGTACGTTGTAAAGATGGTTATTGATGTGTTCAACAGATCCCTGCACTTGTGGAATGGAGTGTATGTATGGAGGCCATACAGTTCCTTCGCAGATAAAGAAGCGTAGTTGGTAATCCTTTGAAAATCCTTTCTTAGGGGTATTCATAAATCGGTTCTGCCTTGGAATATAAAGACCTTTCGCACAGTTAGGCTTGTCGATGTGCTGATAGAGATAAGATCTCAGTTCTGGTGTCACCAATTCGTCAGCATCAACGACGAGTACCCACGGGCTTTTAGCACTTTGTATGGCAAAGTTTCGGGCTGGTTCGACACAGGTATGATTACCTTTTGGGAAAGTAACAACCTTACATCCGGCACGTTGAGCAATCTCCACGGTATGGTCAGTACTCTCCATATCGCAGATAACAACCTCATCGAAGTCCTTAACGGAGTCGAGTACACGCTGCAGGAATTTCTCAGCATTGTAGGTGTTGATAACAACTGATATCTCTTTTTTTTCCATCTTATGGGCAAAGATACGATTTTTTTCTGTACATTTGCATTATGCCAATTGAAAAAAACAACGCATTATCGGATTTGTTGGAAAGTATATTTGAAAGATAGAAATACCTACTGATTTGGTAAAGGCAATGTGTTTTATTGGTATAAAATGTGTTTGAATTATTCATTACTATGATAGAAAAGCCTTTAGTTACGGTCATTACCGTTTGTTATAACGCTGTATCACTGATAGAGAAGACTATCCGTAGCGTTTTGGCACAGCAGTATGAGCACATTGAATACGTTGTTGTTGATGGCGGTTCTACCGATGGTACGATAGAGATAATTCGTAAGTATGAAGCTCATATCAGTCATTGGATAACGGAACAAGACGAGGGTATCTATGATGCAATGAACAAAGGAGTTGCAATGGCTACAGGAGAGTGGTGCATCTTTCTCAATGCTGGTGACACATTTGCTGCTGATGACGTTTTGAATCGGATTTTTCAAGTTCCGCGTGAGGCTGATGTTATTTATGGTGATGTCGTAAAGAATGGAACTGTTAAGGCTGCAGAGCCACCGCATAATAGTCATAGAATGTACTTTTGTCATCAAAGTTGTCTGACACGTACAGCCTGTCTTCGAACTTTCCCATACGATACAAGTCATCGAATGTCAGCAGACTTCAAGTTGTATAAGTTGCTTTGGAAAAAGCATTATCGCTTTCTTCAACTGCCTTTTGCTATTGCCAACTTTGATACAACGGGTGTTTCCAACACGAACCGATCACGAGGACTATATGACAACATACGAATTATCAGAGAATTAGACGGATGTTTAGAGCAGATTCGACTTCTACCACGTCTTTATTTCGTCTATTTCCTCTGTAAATTAAAGAATCAATAAGTTAGTAACAATTAATAACCATATAGCTATGATACCCAAAGTCATTCATTACTGCTGGCTCAGCAACGACCCATATCCTGATAAAATACAGAAGTGTATGGACACTTGGAGGAAGGTGTTGCCCGACTATGAGATAAAATTATGGAACACTGAGAACTTCGATATGTCAAAGGCTCCAGTCTATGTGCGCGAAGCTTTCGAGCAACGTAAGTGGGCTTTTGCTGCAGATTATATCCGTATGTATGCGCTATATACCGAAGGTGGTATTTATCTTGACTCTGATGTAAAGGTGTTGAAGTCATTTGATGAATTCCTTAACTATAAGTTCTTCACTTCATTAGAGTATCATCCAAAGCAGATAGAGATGACCGGTGCGATGGATATGATTGATAAAGAAGGTAATCGTATCAAGGATGATTTCGTCTCAGGAATACAGATTCAGGCGGCAGTGATGGGTTCTGAGGCTGGCTGTCAGTTTGTTAAAGACGTCTTAGACGACTATGAGAAGCGTGAGTTTATTTATCCAGAAGGCTCTAATGGTAAGGGAGTTATCTCTCCATTTGTCTATGCAAGGGTAATGGAAAAGTATGGTTTTAAATACTTGGATAAAGATCAACCACTCGAAGACAATATGATGGTATTCCGTTCGGAAATCTTTGCAGGCAACAAGTATGAGGCAACACCAGCTTCATACGCCATACACTATTGTGCTCATAGTTGGAAACGAACCCCGATGGAGAAGTTAAACCGATGGTTGAAAAGGAATATCCCTTGTCTGTTTCCTAAGAAATAAATGTGATGAAAGATAGAATAAAGCAACTCTTACACCATCCTTTACTCTCTAACCGATGGTTCCTTATGGGCTTATGGTTTATCATTGCCCTCGCAGGAATGCTGAAGTACAATCGAAGTTTCAATAACTTCCTTATCTTCCGTGGTGTTTACTGGCACACAGTGAATCAAACTTCACTCTATACAGCCTATCCTGCGGAATATTGGGATGTGAATCATTATGGTCCGGTGTTCTCACTTGTCATCGCACCTTTTGCCCTTCTGCCTCTTTGGGCGGGTATGTTGCTATGGTTAGTGTTCCTAACAGCATGGCTATATTTAGCTATTGTCCGTTCAGGACTACGTGAACAACAGAAGATTTTCATACTTTGGTTCTGTGGAATAACGCTTCCTACCGCACTTTTTATGCAGCAGTTCAATATTGCTGTGGCTGCAATGATTCTCTCTTCTTTCTTTCTTATTGAGAAAGAAAAGGACGGTTGGGCTGCATTCTTCATCGTTTTAGGTACGTTGGTGAAACTGTATGGTATCGTAGGGTTGGCTTTCTTCCTATTCTCTCGGCACAAGTTGAGATTGTTGATGTGGCTTACAATATGGTCAGTTGTACTCTTCTGTGCGCCAATGCTTATTAGTTCGCCATCTTATGTCATAGGACAATACCACGAATGGTTCACTTGTTTAGTGGAAAAGAATGCAGAGAACCTCGGTTCTATTCAGCAGAATATCTCCCTTTTAGGACTTGTTCGTCGTACAACTGGCTGTATGAACTATTCTGACCTATGGCTGATTCTGCCCGGAATGGCACTCTTTGCCCTTCCTTACCTGCGTTTCTCACAGTATAAGAACCTTGCCTTCCGTGAGACGATACTTGCCTCTGTACTCTTGTTTGTCATACTTTTCAGTACAGGTAGTGAGGCCAGCGGATACGTGATAGCCTTGTTAGGCGTTTGTATATGGTACACCGCTGCTCCTTGGAAGCGTGGAAAGTGGGCGATAGCATTGATGGTATTTGTCTTCCTACTCTCTGGTATGGGTAGCAGCGACATCTTCCCGAAGTTCATCCGAGAAGCATATATCAAGCAATATGCCCTCCGTGCGTTGCCAATCAGTATTCTCTGGCTGTGGCTTTGTTATGAGTTATGCACAAAGGATTATACCCCAATAGAAAAGGCCGATGCTCATGAATAAGAAGATAATAGGTTATGATGCTAAGCGAATTGTAAGAAACGGTACCGGATTAGGTAGCTATGGGCGCACACTCATCAACGACCTTGCCCCGTTGATGCCTAACACAAACTTACGACTCTATGCTCCTGATGCTGGACGTGACGACCTTCGCAATCAGGTGGAACTGCGAGATAACGTGCAGTTCTGCTATCCCGACCACCTTCGTTTCCGTCTGCAGCGTGACTGGTGGCGTGTGAAAGGGGTGGTAAAAGACCTAAAAGCAGATGGAGTAGAACTTTATCACGGTCTTTCGGGTGAACTGCCTTCAGGTTTGGCAGCAGCCGGCATCCCCGGTGTTGTTACTATTCATGACCTTATCTTCCTACGTCATCCGGAGTTCTATCCCGCTATTGACGTTTTCTTCTATAAGCGGAAGTTCTATCAGACACTACGTGAGGCAAGCCGTATCATTGCGATTAGCGAATGTACGAAGCGTGACATCTTATATTATGGTGACTTTCCAGAGGACAAGATAGACCTTGTTTATCAAAGCTGTAGCACTCACTTTAATCAGTCGGTAAGTCCTTCACTGATAGAGGAAGCCCGCCGTAAGTATCAACTCCCACAGCGTTATATATTAAATGTAGGAACGGTAGAAGTGCGAAAGAATATTCTTTTGGGTATTCGTACTATGGCAAAGCTACCTTCCGACTTACATCTTGTCATCGTAGGACGACAGACCAAGTATCAGAAAAAGCTCGATGCAGAAATCAAACGTTTAGGAATTGGCGAGCGAATCCATTTCCTTCAAGGTGTACCTAACGACCTTCTCGCAGCTATTTATAATCAGGCTGAGGCTTTTATCTATCCTTCACGTTATGAAGGATTTGGTATTCCAATCATCGAAGCCATACAAAGCGGATTGCCAGTCGTAGCTGCTATGGGTAGTTGTTTGGAAGAAGCGGGTGGTCCTGATTGCCTTTATGTAGGTCCAGACGATGTCGACGGCAATGCTGCTGCAATCCTTTCAGCGATAGAGCATCGTAAGGAAATGGTCAGCAAGAGCCAACGCTACGTAAAACGATTCGAAAATCAAGATGTAGCCTCTCAGATTCTTGAGGTGTATAATAAGATATAAAGCATCATCCCCAAGCCCTTTTCTTATCATAAAGAGCTTGGGGATGAGTTTTTTCTTCCCTTTTCTATTGCTGTATTACTGCTTAGCACCAATCGTGCGAACGCTCCGCACCATGTGTGCGGACGCCTAACACCAATGGTGCGGATGCCTAATACGAATCTCGCAAACCATCAACACCCACCATCTAACACCCATCACCCAATCCTGCCAACCATTAACACCTACCATTCAACACCTATCACCCATCACCCTTTCTCCCTTTTACAAACACAAGACGCAGTAAAACGAAGTTGATAGGAACAACTATCACCATCACAAGGATAGGCGACAGCCATTTGCTGATACCTAACCAAAGGAAGAGATGGAGCAATCCTATTTCTAAAAGATAGTTGAGTATGTGGCTACCAACGAAGCCTGCAACATTATTTTTTGACGGTTTTCCTTTAAAAGTAAAGTAAGTTGTAAGTCCGTAGTTACAAAGAAGTCCCACTCCGTAACCAGCTGTATAAGCTATGGTTGTATTCGTAAAGAGTAGAAAGAGACAATAGGTTCCATAATGGATAAGCGAACATATAGTGCCCGTTATACCAAAACGGAAGAGTCGCCAGAAGTCTTTTCGCCAGCGTTGCCAAAGCTCTTTAATGCGTATCGCCATGTGAGAAGGGATTAATCGAGTATTTGACTGATGTTATAAAGTGGACGCTGCTTTACCTCTTCATATATTTTGGCAATATAAACTCCCACTGCACCGATTGAAATCATCAGCATAGCACCCACGAGCCAAATACTAAGAATGAGTGAAGCCCAGCCTGCTACCTCCGTATGATTGACGAAAGCGTGGATGACGTAGATACCTATGCACAAGGTGACGAACAAGAAGGCGATACCAAGATAGATGACATAGTAGATTGGTTTTACGGAGAATGATGTGATACCATCTAATGCCAAGCTAAGCATCTTGCGCAAAGTGTATTTAGAAGTACCTGCTTTACGTTCACTGATGCGGTCGTCAACAGTTGTAGACTTGAGTCCGATAGAAGGGATGAGACCACGCAGATAGAGGTTACGTTCCTTATATCCAGAGAGTATCTCTAAGGACTGACGGCTCATCAGACGGAAGTCAGCATGGTTAAAGATACTGTTCACGCCCATCTTCTCTTGTAGATGATAGAATGCCTGTGCAGACATACGCTTCAAGATTGGGTCGGCTTTGCGTGAAACCTTCACCCCATAGACAATCTCATTGCCGTCTTCAAAGGCATCAATCATCTGTGGAATACATTTCTTATAGTCATCTTGCAGGTCGGCATCGAGTGTGATAACAGCATCGGCCCAGTCTTTTGCCGTCATCATACCAGCCATGATAGCATTCTGATGCCCCACGTTATGAGCGAGGTTGATACCCTTTATACGTGGATGCTGGCTGTGGAGCTGTTGGATAATCTCCCATGTTCGGTCACGGCTTCCGTCATTGACAAACACAATCATCGAGTCATCAGAAATCCTTCCCTGACTGATGAGTTCGTCGAATAGCTCCATGAGCTGTGCTGCTGACTGTTCTAAAACCTCTTCCTCGTTGTAACACGGAGAGACCGTTGCAAGTTTTACCATATCTTATATTCTGCTTGTTGGGGTGTTTATAGGGAGTGTTTCTTTGACTGCTGTCTGCTGTTCAGAGCGGGAATCGAACTTATTTCTTCTGGCGCTTGGCAAAGTCAACGTAGGTAATAAACTCCTGCTTGTCTGCCTTCATTGCCTTGATAAAGCGGTCGAGTCGCTGTTCTAATTCGTGTCCACTATGATTCTTGATGATAAAAGGCATCTTGAACTCTGGATGTGACTTGAGGTCATAGAACTCCCATGGGTGGAAATAGGTCACGAAATAGCCATCGTGGCGCAATACCTGTCGAACTAAACGAAGATAGAACCACTCTGGGAAGTTGTGCATAGACAGCCAAAAGAGTGGAATACGTAGGTGAGGGCTAACGCTGGCAGGTATCTGCATGACCTTCCCTTGCATAAACCATGTGCGTGGAGTAGTGAGGTGCATGTATCGACCCGGTATAAAAGCAGGGTTCAAAGAAGAGTTATAAAGGTAGCCAGCCTTCTCTATATCCTCATCCGATACAGGGAACATACGTGGCTGACGATAGCCCGCAACCTTCACACCTGTTACACGTTCGATGATTTCTTTAGAACGAAAAACATCCTCTGGCTTGGGTTGCCAGTGGTCAACACCATGACAAGCCACCTCGTGCCCTTCGTTCTTAATACGCTCCATGACCTCTGGTGCCAGTTCTGCAAAGTTGCCAGTGCAGAAGAAGGTAGCGCAGACGTTATTCGCCTTCAGTATGTCGAGGATGCGATTTGTACCCTCAATGGATACCTTCATGCCCTCTTCAAGGGAGAAGTCTACCCCATGTTCGCGTGGTACATCAAACTCTTCCGTATCGAAGCTTAGTAATATCATTTCTCTTCTGTTTCTTTATTTGTCCAGTTTCCTTCATCAAAAGAAAGCTATTCTACAAATCCTTTTTCCTTTTGAGGATAGCCTTAACAACGGCTTTGACCATGTCTTGTTTTATTGTTGTAAGCTTTCATTTGTGGAAAGTATTGCAAAGTTACAATAAAACTCTGATATTACTTGTATAATAAGGTGTTGATTTGGGGCTTATTAACCATCAATAATTGGGCAGAAGAGGATTAATAAGCTTCTTCTGTTAAATATATAGATTGCAAATAGATACTATGTCTTTCCGTCTTCTACCAACAACTTATTCCCATATTACGGATATTTGTAAATTATTTTTATATGGTTCAATGCCAATATATGCTTTTTTGGCTTCTTAAAGACGCCTAATAGGCTTGCAAAAGATGCCCTTTTGAGGTTCAATTAACGCCCTTTTGGAGTCCAATTAAGCACCTTTTATGATAGTACTTTATAACTAACTGATTTCGTGTTTGTTACAAACCTGATTTCTATACGTGTATTTGTCATTATTTACAGATGTTTTATTAGAAATTATGTAATGATTTTTCAAAATGTTATCTTGAATCTTTGGAGTGTTTAATTTAGGGTGTTGGGTGTTGGTTGTTAGGTGTTGATGGTATGATTTTAGGGTTGTTGGGTGTTTAATGTTAGGTGTTGATGAAATGATAAGGTGGTTGATAAAGATAATCTACAATATGAGTTGGTATTTTATATGCTTTTTACTGTCTTTAAATGATTGGAGGGTTGATTTCTGGATGCTTTTTACTCGTAAGATATAAAAATATATTTTTTCTCCTCAAAAGATTTTGTTTTCTCAATAATATTTCGCACTTTTGTCCTCAGAATACACTAACGTAAACAAAAGATAATCTAAAAAACGGAAAGTCGAGAAAGCAACGTGGGGAAATGTAGACCTATGTTATGTCAAATTCCTTATGTTTTCATCTGTGCTATAGGATGATTCTATGCTTTTCAGATCGTACCGCTTCAGATAGAATCTTCATAAAATCATGTCACAAAAGAAGAACAACAAGAGATTGCTTGCAGTGCTTACAATGGCATTGTTTTCCATAATATCCTTTGCACAGGGAGTCAAGTTGGCTGATGGTGTTGAGCCATTGCCAGCGGATGCAAAAACTCCGGGCTCAGAATATACACTTGTCTTCCATGATGAGTTTAATGAGCCAGATGGCACCTTGCCTAATACAAAGGTGTGGAGATACTGTACGCGCCGTCCGAAAGTGACATGGGCACGCTTCTTGAGCAACTCTCCTGAGGTCGCTTTTATGAAGGATGGTAATCTCGTTCTGCGTGCTATTCCTAATTCTGATAGGTCAAAAGATGATGTGGAAATGCTTTCAGGCGGTATCGAAACCAGTCAGAGCTTCACCTTTCGCTTTGGTCGTGTAGAGTGTCGGGCTATGATTAATCCTTTTGTAGGTAATTTCCCTGCTATCTGGATGATGCCAAAGTCAAAGTTTGGATGGCCGAAAGGCGGTGAGATTGATATCTTTGAGCAGATTGATAATGAGCAGCGTTGTTATGCAACCGTACACTCTGCATGGACAAAAAGTCATGGAAATGAGCCACACTCTGGCAATCTTTGGATGCCAATGAATCGTTATCACACCTATGCAGTAGAGTGGGAAGAGGACGTGTTGACCTTCTTTGCTGATGGTAAGCGCGTGTTCCAATATAAGAAACAGAATGATAGTCAGGAGCAATGGCCGTTTGATAAGTCTAATTTCTACCTGATTCTCAATCAGTCAGTGGGCAATGGTTCATGGGCGAAAAAGGCAGATGTCAACCATACCTACGAGATGCGCGTCGATTGGATACGTGTCTATCAAAAGGAGAAGCATATCCCTACGAGTATCAGTGTTCCAATGACAAAGATACAGGAAAGCGCAGAAAGCGATGATATTTATTCGTTGCAGGGGGCTAAGATGGGGACTCATGAGAGCGAATTGCCAAAGGGAATCTATGTTCTTAATGGTAAGAAGTTTGTTAAATAAGCTTTACCGCTATGGTGGAAAAGCTAAGAAATACAGAAACGATTTACTAACATAAACAAGAAATAATCTATGGAAGAACAAATCGAAGTGAAAGAACTCGACAGTGTTGTAGTGCACTTTTCTGGTGACTCAGGTGATGGTATGCAGCTTGCGGGTAACATTTTCACCACTGTCTCGGCTACAGTCGGCAATGGTGTATCTACTTTCCCAGACTATCCAGCTGATATCCGTGCCCCGCAAGGATCCTTGACAGGTGTGAGTGGATTCCAGGTTCATATCGGTTCGGGCAAGGTTTATACGCCTGGTGACCTCTGTGACGTTCTTGTAGCAATGAATGCTGCTGCGTTGAAGATGCAGTATAAGCATTGTAAGCCTAACAGTACAATTATTATTGATACTGATTCATTCGGACAGCGTGACCTTCAGAAGGCTGAATTCCGCAGCGATGACTATTTAGGTGAGATGGGTATCGACCCTGATCGGGTAGTGGCTTGTCCGATAACAAAGATGGTGAAGGACTGTTTGGCTGATACTGGCATGGATAATAAGTCTATGCTAAAGTGCCGTAATATGTTTGCCTTGGGTCTTGTCTGCTGGCTTTTCAGTCGTGACTTAGAGTTGGTAAACAACTATCTTGAGACAAAGTTTAAGAAGAAACCAGCCATTGCAGAGGCGAATATAAAGGTAGTACGTGCAGGATATGACTATGGTCATAACGTACATGCTTCTGTTCCTAATACCTATCGTATTGAGTCAACAGTGAAACAGCCTGGCCGTTATATGGATATTACGGGTAACAAGGCTACTGCTTACGGTCTTATGGCTGCGGCTGAGCGTGCTGGCTTGCGTCTTTTCTTAGGTTCTTATCCTATCACTCCTGCAACAGATATCTTACATGAGTTGTCAAAGCATAAGTCAATGGGTGTGACAACCGTACAGTGTGAGGACGAGATTGCTGGTTGTGCATCGGCTATTGGTGCTGCTTTCGCTGGTGCTTTGGCTGCTACTTCAACCTCTGGTCCTGGTATCTGTCTGAAGAGTGAGGCAATGAACCTTGCACTTATTGATGAGCTTCCATTGGTGATTATCGACGTACAGCGTGGTGGTCCGTCAACGGGTATGCCTACGAAGAGTGAGCAGACTGACCTCTTGCAGGTGCTTTATGGTCGTAATGGTGAGAGTCCAATGCCTGTCATTGCAGCTACAAGTCCTACCGATTGCTTTGATGCAGCCTATAACGCTTGTAAGATTGCATTGGAACATATGACGCCAGTAGTGCTCCTTACCGATGCTTTCATTGCTAATGGTTCTTCTGCTTGGAAGCTTCCAAATATCGAAGAGTTGCCAGAAATCCATCCACACTTCGTTACAGAAGACCAGAAGTATAAGTACACTCCATACAAGCGTGACCCTAAGACATTAGCACGTTACTGGGCTATCCCAGGCACGGAGGGCTATACACACATCCTTGGTGGTTTGGAGAAAGATGGTGAGACAGGTGCTATCTCAACCGATCCTGAGAACCATGACAAGATGGACCACATCCGTTGGAACAAGGTGGCACGTATTTCTGTACCTGATTTGACAGTTTTAGGCGACAAGGATGATGCTGATTTACTCATTGTAGGCTTCGGTAGTACATACGGTCATCTCTATTCAGCTATGGAGGTGTTGCGTGGTAAGGGACATAAGGTTGCTTTGGCACAGTTCAAGTATGTGAACCCATTGCCAAAGAACACTGCAGAAGTGCTTAGTCGTTACAAGAAAGTCGTTGTTGCAGAACAAAATCTTGGTCAGCTCGCAGCCCTCTTGCGTATTCGTATCAACCACTTCGCTCCTTATCAGTATAACCAAGTTAAGGGACAACCATTCGTTGTCACGGAGTTGGTTACTACTTTCGAGAAACTCCTCAAGGCTCCACTGCCAAAGGAAGAAACTGGTACTTTCTATACGAAGATACTTGAGTAAGGGAGTTGACGAGTTTACAAGTTGACGAGTTAACGAGTTAACAAGTTGCTTGTTAAGAGTTAAGCGAATAGAAGTAATCATAATTGTGAATTATGAATTTTGAATTCTGAATTAATGGTAATCACAATTATGAATTATGAATTTTGAATTATGAATTAAATTAAAAGTCATGAATCAATATACAGCACAAGATTTTAAGAAGGGACAACCACGTTGGTGTCCTGGCTGTGGCGACCATTTCTTCCTTGCCAGCTTGCAGAAAGCAATGGCAGAGTTAGGTGTTCCACCTTACGAAACAGCCGTTATCAGTGGTATCGGATGCTCAAGCCGATTACCTTATTATGCTAATACATACGCTATGCAGACCATTCATGGTCGTGCAGCAGCCATCTCTACTGGTGCAAAGGTGACCAACCCAAACCTTACCATCTGGCAGGTTTCGGGCGATGGTGACGCACTTGCTATCGGTGGTAACCACTTTATCCATGCGATGCGTCGTAATGTGGACCTGAATATGATTCTTTTGAACAACCGTATCTATGGTCTAACGAAGGGACAGTATTCACCAACCAGTCCACGTGGCTTCGTTTCTAAGTCAAGTCCTTATGGCACTACGGAGGATCCATTCCACCCAGCAGAACTCTGTTTTGGTGCGCGTGGTAACTTCTTTGCACGTAGTGTTGCCAGCGACAATACCGAGACAATTGAAATCCTCAAGGCTGCTTATCTACATAAGGGTGCTGCCGTGTGTGAGATTTTACAAAACTGTGTTATCTTCAACGATGGTTGTCACAACTCTGTTTATACCTCACAAGGTCGTAAGGAGAATGCTATCTATGTCAAGCATGGCGAACCATTGATCTTCGGTCCCAACCAAGAGTTTGGACTTGTACAAGAAGGCTTCGGCTTGAAGGTGGTTAAAATCGGAGAGAACGGTATTACTCGCGATGACATCCTCGTACATGATGCTCACTGTCAGGATAATACCTTACAGCTAAAGCTTGCAATGATGAGCAATGAGGACGGCTTCCCTGTAGCTCTCGGAGTTATCCGTGACGTTGAAGCACCTACCTATGACGCTGCTGTTAATCAGCAGATAGAAGAGGTGAAGGCGCAGAAGCATTACCATACCTTTATGGAGATGCTCGAAACCAACGATATTTGGGAAATAAAAGAGTAAAAATTTAAGACGAAATACACTTGCACGAAAAGAGGAAAAGATGTAACTTTGTGGACAACCAACCATTTAAGACATCATGAGTAGACTAACCTCATTTCTACATAGCAGGTGTACGATACAGACAAATGCCACTTCCTGGCGCACGAGTGTTGCGTTAGGAGTTGGCATTTTTTTGTTTCTTTACCTCCTACAACCCTTTGGAATCAGCCAGTATCGGGGTAATACATTCCTGATGTGTCTTGGTTTTTGTGTCATGACTATCTTCGTTCAATGGCTTTGTGCTTTCCTTTTCTTCAAAAGACCATTACGAAAAAATGTCCCAATCACCAATGGTTATATCATTCTTTATAGTATTGCTATTGAGTTGGCAATGGCAATCTCTATGACGCTCTATGCTGCTTTCTTCTTCCAGATGCCATTAACATGGCGGCTATTCAGTATATTCTTTTATTGGACCTTCCTTGTTTGGGTAATCGTTACAGCTATTTTTACGTTGGTAAACTATAACCGTATGTTGAATAGTAGACTGGAAGAAATGATAAAGAAGACTACGGATGAGCAGGAGGATATCCTCATTACATTGCATGATCAGAACCTTCGAGGAACCGACCTCACCTTGCCTATCAACAATCTACTCTATATCGAAGCTCGAAAAAACAATGTCTGCGTATGTTATCTAAAAGAAGGTAAGATACAAAAAACCGAACTTCGTTCTACGTTGACAGCCTTGAAAGATGACCTCCCTTACGATAATATCTTTCAGTGTCACCGTTCCTTCCTTGTGAATATCAATAACATCTCTTCTGCAAAAGGTAATTCCAACGGCTATCAGCTGCGCCTTTCAGGTTGTGATGACTTCATTCCAGTCTCCCGCACCTTTGTTCCCGGTCTTCGCCACTTCGTCGGTTAATATCTATCCATTAGTATGTTCTTCCGTCTTCTACAAGTAACTTATTCCCTTATCACTTGATATCTGTAAACTATTTTCATACGTTTCAAAATCAATCCATGCTCTTTTGGCTTCTAAAAGACGCCTAATTGACTTGCAAAAGGTGCCCTTTTGAAGTCCAACTAACGCCCTTTTGAAGTCCAATTAAGCACCTTTTGTTTTGCTAATTTATAACCAATTGATTTCCTGTTGGTTACAAACCTGCTTTTTATGCGTGTTTTTATCCTTGTTCATAGCTGTTTTATTTGAAAATATGTAACGATTTTTCAACACGAAATCTGTGTTTTTGAAGTATTAAGATGAAAGTTTTTTCTGAAATGGGGAGTGATAAACTAAAGCTATTACATAAAAAGGCACACTGAGGAAAGGACTAAGACGGTGCAAGAGAAAGTTTTGTAGCGTAGTTAGTAATAGAAATATTCAGTTACTATAAAAAAAATACTGGTAATCTTCCCATAAAAACATACTGTTTGCTATTATATTCTTACCTTTGTAAGGTGATATTCTGAAATCGAATGTAATGATAAATCTAAACTAAAAAATACTTCAAAGAAATTAGAAATATGAGAAAGATACGTTATTTTCGCTTGTTGTAGGTGTTGCGATACGGCATGAAGTGTTTTCTATAAATCAAGGTGGCAACTATCTCTTTTGGATAACGAAACAGCTATTAAAAAGAGGTTTTAGTCATATCTTTTAAATATTTTTCTAAGTTTCTCAAAAAAAGTTCCTAAATCCGTGCAGTCTTTTAAGCAAAACATGCTCCTTTTAATAAAAAGGTATGGTATATCTATGAAAATAGATGTTAATATAGACGCATGTAAACAGGGAGAACGTAAGGCTCTCGGAAATTTATATAAGGCATATTCCGACAGATTAAAGAGAATATGCCTGCACTATGTGGAAGATGAAAGTACGGCAGAAGATATTTTGCACGATGCTTTTATCATCATTTTTACCTCTATTAATTCGCTGAAGGACAACTCAAAATTGGAAGGATGGATGATAACGATTGTGAGAAACCTTTCGTTGAGATTCCTACAAAGTACAGAAAAAAGTAATATTCTTTTATCCAGTCTGGGGAAAGATTTGTTGAGCGAAGAAGACGATAAAGAAAAGAATATAGAGCTGGAGTTGTTGCTGTCAGTGATAGAATTGTTACCAGAGGGGAACCGAGAAATATTCAAACTCTCAGTGTTGGACGGTCTTTCACATAAGGAAATAGGGGATCTGCTTGGTATCAATCCACATAGTTCTTCTTCGCAGTTGGCTCGGGCAAAGAAAATGCTGCGTGTCATATTGATTAAGTATTGGATGCTGTTCTTGCTTCCCATCCTGATACCTGTCTATATCTATTTCGTAACGAGGGACAAGTTCGTTGACACATCTGATAATAGATCAACGGCTTTAGATACTCATCATAACTTTCCAAAACGAGTTCAACAAAATAGAGCTGCTTCTCAAAAGAATGGGCAGCCAAGGTATTCTATACCTTCAAGTGCTACTGAAAATGATAGGCGTGTTTTGGCAGAAAAGACTCTTTCTACTGAAGATATTTTATCACGAATAATAACAGATAGTATAGAAACCAGACAGCAAATTGTATCATTTCATGAGGACTCCTTGCAGAAATATCTTGCTAAAATTAGAGTAAGTATAGACGACTCAGTGCTTCACATTCCACAAATTTCGGAAGATAAAATGTTGGCATCGAATGAAAGTATGAGGGTTGATGTAAATCATAAGAAGAAATATACGTGGAAAATTAACTTTGGTTATTCCTCAAATACATCGGGTAATACAATATCTAACTTCAATTATCTGTCAGTTATCGATTATGCAAATGGTGGTGCAGCTGCTAAAATTTATTCCTGGAGAGATTATATCGACTATCTTGACCGCAATCGTATGCTGATGGATTCAATAGAGAATGCAAGGCTACGCCAACAGGCTGTCAACCAGTTTATCTCTGCCGACCAAAGCGTAGCGGAAAAAGTACATCATTATCGTCCTCAAACCTATAGCCTGTCACTCAACAAACAGTTGAGTCCGCAATGGATTTTTGGTACAGGATTAATCTACACAAGATTGAAGTCTGAATTTGAGAATCCTTTCAATGATGCAAAATTGAAAAGAACGCAAAAAATAGATTATATAGGTATACCATTGCACATGACCTATCAAGTGTGGAATAAAGGGAAGCTGAATACTTATGTCACAGGAGGAGTAACTTTTGAAATGCCAGTTCACAGTTCTCTTACCAAAGAGTTTGTTATCACGTCGGATTCCTCGTTCACCATGAGGGGGACTATCCACCCGCGTTATCAATGGTCCGTGAATGCCGGCTTGGGAGTACAATACCAGATTTTCAAACCTTTCAGTTTTTATCTGGAGCCTGGGCTTTCCTACTACTTTAAAAATGGAAGTGGTATTCAAACATACAGAACTGAACATCCGTTTATGTTCAGCATACCTTTTGGGTTAAGATTAACATGGTAATCATCAAATAAATATAGTATATGAGTCACTTGAATTTAACAAAAAGTCTATTGGCATTTAGCCTGCTGGGTACCATAACAGCGTGTTCATCAGAAAGCACTGTTATCGGAAATGTCAAAGTATCAAATGTCGTTACCTCTGATTGCAAGACGTCCGTATCCAAGAAAGATACTCGCCCCGAGTATCTTACGGATTTTTACAGTACAAAAACGACATTGAGTATGCTTATGGGAAATGACAATACGGTTACAGCTCAGTTTCTTGACGTGATGGATAATTGTACAATTGGTCAATTGAACGTGGATATTACTTGTGTAGAAAACAAAATCATAATCATTCTCTACCCAGACCGTGACATGCTCACTGATTGTGTCTGCCTGTATGATGTGAACTTCAAAATCAGAGATTTATTTCCCGGAAATTATCAGTTAGAAATATTTCAGACAACCACGAACAAGCAGACGAACTCATCCAACAGAATCTATCATGGTACGGTGACTTTGGATTCCAATAAGATAGTGAGGCTGGCCATGACCCGTTAAGGGAGCCTCAGAGATAATAAAACTAAGACGGTGCGTATATGATTACGCACCGTCTTTTGTATAGATAAGTCTATCGTATTCCAAAAATATTTTGGAAAAATGAGCAGTCATTTGCATGGATTGGTATCTTTTATTTTGACGGACATGCAGAGCCGTTTCAGATTGTTTAACCAATTAACAGATACATCAATGCAAGCAAGACACTTGGATAGGAAAACATATTTTGAGGATTCTGCCATCACTTCTTCCCTTTTCTACCTGCCATACATCAGGAAGTTTCATCCGATAACCTCATGCAGCAAAATATTGGAAATTGGGTGTGGCGAGGGAGGAAATCTGAAACCTTTTGCAAATATTGGCTGCCAAGTCTTTGGTGTAGACATGGCACAGATACGAATAGAGCAGGCACGTCAATTCTTTTCAGAAGAAAAATTGAAAGGTCATTTTGAAAGTGGCGACTTCCTTGAATATCCGACTCCAAGTGAAGATGATAAGTTCGATATAGCAATCTTGCATGATGTTATTGAACATGTGCCCAACAAAATTGCATTCTTAAGCCATATTCGCAAGTTTCTAAAAGAAGATGGCATCTTGTTTGTGGCTTTTCCTGCATGGCAGATGCCTTTTGGTGGACATCAGCAAATATCTCGCAATAAGACATGGTCTAAAGTCCCGTACTTCCATCTCCTTCCGAATCCGCTGTATCGCTTTATCCTGAATAGGCTGGCAGGAGAAGAAGAGTCGATGGTAAGTGAACTTATATCGATAAAGAAGACCAAATGTCCGATTGAACGATTTGAGAAAGTAGTTAAGGCGACAGGTTTATCTGTATGCAATCGTCAGCTATGGCTTATCAATCCTCACTATCAGCAGAAATTCGGATTACGGCCTCGAAAACTTTGTCGGGGCATTTCCTATATTCCCTTTTTCAGGAATTTCTGTTCTACTTCTTGTTTTTATTTGTTGAAACTTGGATAGTTTTTCTAAAAAACGTTTACCTGAGAATTAAAGATGTAGGTGTCTATTCAAAATATGGAACTTGGGCTGGTATATATCAGGTCAAGTGTCATATAGTATTGTCAATATTCCATCTTCATCTTATCTTTTTCTCTATATATTCCTTTATAATTGAGTTTCCTGTCATTCCTGTCATTCATTATGATGACTTAACTTGTTAAATTACAGTAGGGTTATGCAAAGTGTTAAAAGTGACAGCAAACAGAAATTAAAATTATTCTTGTAGAAATGAGTAGTAGTGTGTCTTCTTACTTTAGTCAGAAATATTACATCATTCTCTTAACTATCCAACGAACTAAGCGTGTTAGTTGTTCGTCCCAAAAGATAGTATTTCAGCGGGCTTGATAGTTATTTAAACCACTTTTTTGCTGTCTGTCCCTATTATTTGGAGGCAATCAAAAGCTTTGATACATTTGCGACAGAAATCATTGTTTCACTTTTTAAAATCAAAGCGTATGAAAACTTTAGTTTCTAAAATCGTCGTTATCGTTGCCCTTATGTGCGCAACCAGTATGAATGCACAGAACAACAATCAGTTCGATGCACAGTTAAAAACCACTTTAAGTAATGTCAAGGCAAACGTACCTACATCTATTGTAAAGGTAATGAATGACTTGAAGCGTATGGAAACTCAGTATCCTGATGCTTGGCTCCCCACCTATTATCGTGTGTTCTATGCCCTTCAGTATGCTGCTCGAGACCCACAGAGCGATTATTCTTCTTTATTCTTAGACGCAGTGAAGGATGATGTCGAGGCGCTACAAACAAAGAATGACGTTGACCGTTCAGAGCTGTTTACATTGAAGGGGTTCTATTACACGGCCCTTATCACACAGAATCCTGTTGAGAATGGTAAACTTTATTACCGCGATGCAATCAGTTGTTACAAGTCAGCTATTGGCATTAATCCATCAAACCCTCGTCCTCGTATTCTTCTTTACATGTTCTTTGATAATATGAGTAAGCAGATAGGACAGCCAAGTATGAATAGTCCAAAGGATTTAGAGACTATCAAAGAGCTGTTTAGCAAGGAAAAGCAGAATGGTCTACAGCCAGCATGGGGACGTAATCTGATAGACTTTTGCAAGTAAAAGTAATGTCCTGAAAAACTTAATGTATAAAGATGTGGGGCGTATTAGGCATACGCCCCTATCTTTGTGAGGTCCTTTATCATACAAAGAAATTATGCTAATAGATACTATAAATCGTCATCAAGTCTTCATAAAACAGAAGATAAAGAGTATAGATTTGCTCTCTTTAAGAAAAAAATGTATCTTTGAAGCCTAAAAACAGATATTATTGAAAACAAAGAACGATTTAAGCTATGGCAAATTCATTAGACGAAGTGACAGGACCAGTTAATGATGCTGGCCGTGATGTACATGTAATAGACAAGCAACTTCCTGTTGAAGTTGGTTTTGGTTCAACCCTTTTCCAGATTGCTTTGTGGGTAGTTGGTCCGGTATTGGTATTGTTGTTTGTGCTGTTATTGGGTAGTACGATGACAAATCCATTGCTTGTAGGTGTTGTAGGCTGTTTGGTGGGAATCCTTCCAGGTGTTATCTTTATCTTTATGAAGATATCAGCTCGCAATTATTTCCAGAAGTTAGAACAGCGTATTCAGGCTGAGGCATCTAATATAGACAACTATTTGGAACAGCGAGTGCAGATTCTGCAGAACGTAGTTGGATTGGTAGAACGTGCTATCGACCTTGATAAAGACGTGATGAAGGCTGTTGCAGCTCTTCGTAGTGGTGGTGTGAACGAGGGTAACAGAAGTGATGTGAATGCACAAGTAAATACAGCCTTCGGTCGACTCTTTCCACAGGTTGAGGCTTATCCAGAGTTGAAAGCACACAATGCCATTGCTGATGCGATGCAGCAGAATAACTACTTGCAGCGTGAGATTACGGCAGCTCGTACTGTTTATAACAGTCGTGTGACACAATGGAATACTGATATCTTCTCTTGGCCAACAAAGATGATTGTTGCAGCTCAGCAGGGTTATACAACTCGCATACCATTTACTGCAACAGCAGAAACACGAGAGGCAGCGAGAGGTAAGTTCTTCTAATACTACAGAAGTAAATGATAGAGGATATATATGATCCACTAAACGAATACATCAGCACCTTTAAGGAAAAGTTCAAGCAGGTGGCTGATGAAACCTTTAATGCACTTGCTGACGAGGCACAGGTTGATGTTGAGGGTAATCGTGAGACGTGTCGACAAATCTATGCAGGTGAGAAGCAACTCACGGATGTGTCTGGTCGTATCACGATGTGGACTATCCTATGCGTTATTCTGTGGATAGCTGTGGTGGCAGGTGGTGCTGTTGTATATGTGAAATGGAATGAGTTTCCAATGGAGCATCTCTTGATGATAGGTGGAGGGGCGGTCTTACTGCTTGTCTTTCTATTACTCAAGGTACATCCAAAATTGAAGTCCTTACGTACTCAGCACAATGAATTAGATAATAAGGTGAAAACTTTGAAGGAACAGGCATGGAATCAGATGGCTGCTCTGAATAGGCTTTACGACTGGGATGTCTTTACGCGTATGATGTCGAAGACTGTACCCAGACTGGAGTTCGACCCTTATTTTACGACACAACGACTGGCAGACCTTCGTAAAACATACGGATGGAACGACTCTTTTAATACCGAGCGTTCTGTGCTTTATTCCCATTCTGGACTTATTAATGGTAATCCTTTCGTCATCTGTCGAACACGAAAGATGGAGATGGGAGAGAAGACTTATCACGGTCAGAAAACTATTTTCTGGACAACAACAGAGACGGGTCCTGATGGAAAGCCACGTACTGTGTCTCACTCAGAAACCTTACATGCCAGTGTAACAGCGCCTTATCCTAATTATTTTGAGCGTACAAGGCTTATCTATGGTAATACAGCAGCACCCGACTTGACCTTCTATCGTAAGCCAAGTGGGCTGGCTGGAAAAGAAGGTTCGTTACGTTATAAGTGGGATCGGTTTATGTTGAGACGTAAAGCACGCAACCTTGAGAGTGGCGACTTTGCGATGTTGACGAATGAAGAGTTTGAGGTTGCGTTCAATACAAGTAATCGTAATAACAATCAGCAATATGCTTTACTCTTCACACCATTGGCACAACAGAGTATGATGGCATTGTTGATGGACGAGAAAGAGGGCTATGGTGATGACTTTGATTTCGATAAGCATTATATGATAAATACTATCATGCCAGAGCATCTACAAGTGTTAGACCTCGATATGAACCCTGCTCAGTATCGCAGTTTTGACTTTGAGAAGGCTAAGAAAGACTTTTACGAAATCAATGAGAAATACTTCCGTGCTATCTACTTTAGTTTTGCACCCTTGTTGTGTGTACCGATGTATCAGCAGATACGACCACAGAAGGATATCTACGGACATGATATGGAACAGAAGAGTTCGTTCTGGGAGCATGAAGCATTGGCTAACTTTTGGGGACAGGAGAATTTCCAACATCCTGATTGTGTAACTCCTTGTATTATGAAGACTTCTTCTGCGGCACAGGGGGATGGCAGTACGCTGATTAACGTGACAGCTTATGGCTTCCGTTCAGAACGTCGTATGTCTTATATTAGTAAGTATGGTGGTGACGGTTCATGGCATGATGTACCCGTGGAGTGGTATGAGTTCTTACCCGTTGAGGGCAATGGTCGTATTATGATGCAAGAGGATAATCTTCAAAATGATACTGATATGAGTCAGAAACAGCGTATGAGCCATATCAGTGATGTCTTACAGAAATCGCACTTAGATGTTTATAGAAGGCATATTGCCTCTAAGATATAACGATGAAGGAAATGAATAAAAAAACAAAGGACGATAAAAGCATCTCACTTTTATCGTCCTTTGTTTATGTAAGGGGAGTCTTGAGTAGAAGTGAAGCGCTTGCCTTAGATTCGATAATATATTCGAGAACAAGCATACACATAAACTTTCTAATGCTGACTGCTATTTTTGAAGCAGTTGAAGAGCATAAGACAATTGAGTATCTTTCCCTGATAAGAAGTCATTAACTTTCATTGATACCAAATAATTCGGGCTTATTCCTTTCCCTTCTAATGGGAAACCCTTAGGAGAGGTACCTGACGAATGTCCTACAGGAAGTCGATAGAATATTCCGTGTGATGTCTTAAAAAGACAAATAATACCGCCTGTATCACCAGCTGAAGATGTACCAACCAACACGGCATCACCACTTTCTTTCATTGTAATGAGAAAAGTCTCAGCTGAAGAACAAGAATAATGCCCCATCAAGATGATTACTTTTCCCTTATAGCTGTTAGTAGAAGGAGATATTGTAGACCCATTCCAAATACGTCGTTTACCTTTTATTAAGTTCTGCGCAATATTATCTCCTATCCAACTGTTACCTCCACCATTCTGACGCACATCAACTATCAAGTATGGGAGTTTGCTTAGATGCTTCAAAGCTTTGGTGAATTCAGTGTCAGCATTATCTTGCATGCTTTTCACGTTAATATATCCAACCCTTGAAGAAACCTTTCTCCAAGTTACGTTTTGTTCCTCTGCCTTTGTGGGAACAGACTTAGATTGCAGATGAATGGTGATAGTTATTGGTTTTCCATGGCGAATAATGCCAAGTGTCTTTATAGGACTTGTATAACTACAGAGTATAGTCAAAGCTGATAGTAGATAGCGAGTGGCATCTGTCGAAGCTGAGACATATTTGCTATTATGCATCACCCATTTATTTGTAGGTACACCATCAACAGTTACAATCTCGTCTTTATCTTGCAATCCTGCCTTTATAGCAAAGACTGAAGGGTGATTAATAAACACACGATTCCCAATGACTGTGATATTATCCCCTTGTATGAACCAAGGATATAGTATGCTTTCATTATTTGCATGAGTGCATTTCAAGTTGGCAAAGAATTCCATTATAAGTAATGAATAAGCCACTTTCGATTGCATGGTGTCAATTCGTTGAAGGCATGTGGTGTGAATCGAATCAAGGTTGATGTGTTTCTTAGTAATATATGGGTATTTCTTTTTGATCTGTTCGAATATCTCTTCGAAATCACTTCGGAAGTCTTTTGGATTAACAGGTATCTTGTCTGCTGTGAATTGTTGAACCTCATCCCAGTCTGCATGCCCATGCGTTGGATACCATCTATTTAGAGCAAACACTGCAAATATAGATACTATTAATCCAAAGGTAACAATCATCAATACAACAGACTTCTTCATAATGCACTTATGTAAAAGTAATGTAATACTAAATCGGTTCATAAGAGAGAAAGCTTTGATTGGTCATAGACTTCCTTTTGAAGCTAAAATATGAGTTGTAAGTGCTTCATACGTTAGACGAAAGGATTTATGAAAATCAGCTTCTATATATCTCTAATGAACCGATTTGAAGATTCATAGAGTATCTTTATAACTTCTCACCATAGCACAAGTCACCAGCATCACCGAAGCCAGGAACAATGTACTTATGCTCGTTCAGTCCTTCGTCAATTGCTGCACACCAGATGGTGGTAGAGTCTTCAGGGAAAGTTTTGCGGATATGTGCGATACCTTCTGGTGTAGCCAAAAGACAAGCAACATGCACATGACGAGGAGTTCCTTTTGAAAGGATAGCCTTGTAGCCTAACTCCATAGAACCACCAGTAGCCAACATTGGGTCAGCGATGATAAGTGTCTTACCATTGATGTCTGGTGTAGCAAGATATTCAACGTGAATACCTACCTCATGATGTTCAGCATCCGTATATTCTCGATAAGCACTAACGAAGGCATTACCAGCATGGTCGAATATGTTAAGGAAACCGTTATGGAAAGGCAATCCAGCACGGAAAATAGTAGCCAAAACAATCTTGTCAGTTGGTACATTAACCTGAGCCGTGCCTAATGGAGTAACAACATCCTTTGGTTCGTAGTTCAGTGTTTTAGAAATTTCAAAAGCTTCGAACTCTCCGATACGCATAACATTGTTGCGGAAGAGCAAACGATTCTTTTGATAATCCTTATCACGGATTTCTGCTAAATACTGATTGATAATAGAGTTCTGCTCTGAAAAATTAATGATGTCCATTTTAAGTCTTAGGTGTTATAGATAAGCAAGTTAGCAACTTGCTCTGCAAAATTTCGGCAAAATTAAGAAATAAATCTGAGGTTTTGCAAAGTCTGATTTGCAAATATGGCCATGCTTCTTGTTTTTTTAATTTCTTTAACCTTCTAAGCAAATACTTTGAAACTTTTTCTTCGGTATTTTTTGTGTGAATTTAATAAATATATTACCTTTGCGGTGTCTTAATAAATAGGACATAAAAACAGTGAACAAATCAATTTTCAACTAAATACATTTATAAGAAATGGCAAAGTTTGATAAGAGCGTACTTGAGAAGTACGGTATTACAGGTACAACAGAAGTACTTTACAATCCTTCTTACGAAGTATTGTTCAATGAAGAAACAAAAGAGAGTCTTCAAGGCTATGAAAGAGGTCAGGAGACTGAGCTTGGTGCAGTAAACGTAATGACTGGTATCTACACTGGTCGTTCTCCTAAGGATAAGTTCATCGTTGATGATGAGAACTCTCACGATACAGTATGGTGGGATTCTGAGGAATACCATAACGACAACCACCGTGCTTCTAAGGAGGCTTGGACAGCTGTTAAGGACATCGCTAAGAAGGAGCTTTCTAACAAGCGTCTTTTCGTAGTTGATGGTTTCTGTGGTACTCACAAGGATACACGTATGAAGATTCGTTTCATCGTTGAGGTTGCTTGGCAGGCTCACTTTGTAACAAACATGTTCATCCGTCCAAAGTCAGAGGCAGACTTCGAGCAGGAGCCAGACTTCATCGTTTACAACGCTTCTAAGGCTAAGGTTGAGAACTGGAAGGAGCTCGGTCTTCATTCAGAGACTTGCGTTATGTTCAACGTAACAACTAAGGAGCAGGTAATCGTTAACACATGGTATGGTGGTGAGATGAAGAAGGGTATGTTCTCTATGATGAACTACTTCTTGCCATTGAAGGGTATGGCTTCTATGCACTGCTCTGCTAACACTGACATGAACGGTGAGAACACAGCTATCTTCTTCGGTCTTTCTGGTACAGGTAAGACTACTCTTTCTACCGATCCAAAGCGTAAGCTCATTGGTGATGACGAGCACGGATGGGATGACAAGGGTATCTTCAACTACGAGGGTGGTTGCTATGCTAAGGTTATCAACCTTGACAAGGAGTCTGAGCCAGACATCTATGGCGCTATCACACGTGACGCTCTCCTCGAGAACGTAACAGTTGACGAGAATGGTAAGATTGACTTTGCTGATAAGAGCGTAACTGAGAACACTCGTGTTTCTTACCCAATCTACCACATTAAGAACATCCAGCGTCCTGAGTCTCAGGGTCCAGCTGCTAAGCAGGTTATCTTCCTTTCAGCTGATGCATTCGGTGTATTGCCTCCAGTATCTATCTTGACTCCAGAGCAGACTAAGTACTACTTCCTCTCTGGTTTCACAGCTAAGTTGGCTGGTACAGAGCGTGGTATCACTGAGCCTACTCCAACATTCTCTGCTTGCTTCGGTCAGGCATTCTTGGAGCTCCACCCAACAAAGTATGCTGAGGAGTTGGTTAAGAAGATGCAGCAGAGTGGTGCTAAGGCTTACTTGGTTAACACTGGTTGGAATGGTACAGGCAAGCGTATCTCTATCCGCGACACTCGTGGTATCATCGACGCTATCTTGAACCACTCAATCGACGCTGCTCCAACAAAGCAGATTCCTTTCTTCGACTTCACTGTTCCTACAAAGCTCGAAGGTGTTGCAACTGAGATCCTCGATCCACGTGACACTTACGCTGATGCAGCTCAGTGGGAAGAGAAGGCTAAGGACCTCGCAGCTCGTTTCATCAAGAACTTCAAGAAGTACGAGACAAACGAGGCTGGTAAGGCTCTCGTAGCAGCTGGTCCACAGCTCTAATCCTTTCGGAATACTTCTGAATAGATATAATGACTCCCATCCGTAGCAATACGGATGGGAGTTTTTGTTTGTCCTTCTGTAATAGAGTACAGTAAGACCGCTAATAGTAAGTAGAAATATTACATACTATTACAAGCGTAGTTTTAATTTTGTTTTGCTGTCACTTTTAACACTTCGTGTAATACTACTGAATCTTAACGAGTTAAGTGGATGTTTTGAATGATAGGAGTGACAGCAAAGTTTGTTTTGGTAAGATTATGTTCTGTCTCTTATGATTTAATTATTCATATAGAGAATCCCTGTTAGGATTTTTTTGTTCTTCCAAAATGTTGAGTGATATGTTAAAGCACTTATATAATAACGCACACGGAGATACAGAGGAGACGGAGCTAAACACCATGTTGTGGAGGTGCTGATGGCACAATGAGCGACGGAGGGGTAGCGTACAGATTCCTAATAACTTTTTAGGATAAACGCTTTGAATATAAATTGCTAATAGAACTGGCAAATAATCTCCTTTGCTCTATGCACTGACTGTGCCTCTGTGTACTACCATCAGTATGCTTTAATACTCCTTCGTACCCTCCATTTCTCTGTGTGATATTTTGGCAGAGACCTAAGATTAGGTGGATTATTATCACTCTAAATTTCTGAAGACCCATATTTTTGTGAACATCCAACCTCCGTTTCCCTCAGTTTCTCAGTATGGTTTATCATGTTGTAGGCTTGCTTTATTGTTTTCATCTGATTATCAAACTTCTAATGGGGATTATGGCGAATGTGTTGAGTAGTCCGCACCACTCGTGTTCAGCCTCCGCACGACCTGTGCGGAGGCTCCGCACAAGATGTGCGAAGCATCATTACGTTGACTGAAAGAAGTAGGATGAGCTACGATAGATATTTATTTGGTTAGCAGTAGACTATCAAGGCGAATATAATTCCTTAAATGTGTAAACTATTTCGATACTAATTACTCTATTTTCTTTGTGCTATCAGGTAAGATCTTTCTAAATTTTTGTTCTATATTATTCGTGTCAAGTACCTTTAACTGTTCTTTTGCCATTTTATGGAGAATCTCAAAACGTTGCTTTCTTGATACCCCTTGCTTTATCATTTCAGAATTAGCAGATTCCATATTAGATAATACTACTAACTGGTTGATGCTTGCAGTTTCTCTAAGATTTATTCCTTTAGATGCCAAATTTGGGTTAGCTTGAGCCCATTCTTTTGCTTTACACCCAAAAAGAATTATATTTAGCATATCAGCTTCTGTTGCATAGATAATCCCATGCTTGATAGCATTAATGTCCATTTTAGGAATAATCACGTTTTTAATAGCATCAGTATGAAGTGTATAATTGGTTTTCGATAGTATTCGCTTTGCGTTCCACTCTAACGAAAGCGGATCGCTCTCTTGTTCTTTTAACCGCTGGTATTCCTTTATAATATAAAGTTGGAATGTAGGGCTAATCCACATACCAAAATGGAATGCAATGTCCTTGTGAGCATATGTTCCTCCATACCTTCCTGTTTTCGCAGTCAGACAGATTGCGTTTGTCCTCATTACCAGCTCTTTCACGCTTATCTTGAAATTGTTCAACCCAGCCTTTTCTTTAATTGTGGCGAATTCGCCATAATTAAAATTTGGATTATACATCATTTCCCATGTTCCTATATATTCGAGAGTGTTTCTGTTACGCAGCCAGTCACTTATAAAGAAATCTCCATCTTTGGCTTTTATCATATCCGTTAGACTGATATAGTCGTTATCATTCTTTCCTATCAGCACAGATATTTCTGTACTCTGTACCGTTATCTTCTTTGATGTATTCATATTTTTAGTTATTATATCAGCAAAAGTAATAAATAAAAAACACTTCTCAGTATTGTTAGGGTCTTTTTTGCTTCTTATACGATTTTTTTTCGCAATGAGGGCAAATGGTAGTGTGATGTAATGTAAAATAAGTAGACAAATAAAGGCGTAGAAAAGTAGAAGAATGATAAGGTTTTAAGTCGAGAAAAGGCGTGTGAAAAGACAATAGTATAAATTGAAAAGTTCAGGTGAAGGTAAGGAAGATAGCAGAAGTTTATCAGATGTGATTTATAGGTCATTTTTCTTCAAGTTTATCGTTACTTTGGCAATACTTACTAAACAAACTTAAAAAAACGCAGTTATTTTCGATATTTTACATAATTAACCTCGTTAAAGACGTTGATTCTGAAGAATTCTGATTAAATTTGCAGCTAAATTCAATTATTAGTATCTGATGCGTAATAAGATATATACTCTCGTAGCTTTAATGGTGGCTACTTTGACAATAACATCTTGTCTTAAGGACGACGACGAGAAAAATAGTGTAAGTTACAAAGACACGGCTATTTTGAGCTTTTCTTTGGGACAATTAAAGCAAGTGCGTGATACCGTTGCCAAGAATGGTAGCGATAGTACTTATGTTAGCAACTTCAATGGTGCTAAGGTTAAGTTCTATATCGATCAGGCACAGGGTTTGATTTATAATCCTGACTCTTTGCCATATGGTACAAAGCCAGCAAGTGCTTTGGCTAAGATTGTGGCAAAGAATAGCGGAACTGTTGTAATCAAGTCAACTACAGAGGAGAAGTTCACTTATTACAGCAGTAATGATTCTATTGATTTCAGCACTCCACGCGTTTTCCGTGTTTACTCAAACAAGGGAAGCGAGTACAGAGACTATAAGGTTACAGTGAATGTTCATAAGCAGAAGGGCAACGTGTTTAGCTGGCAGGCACTGCAGGCGAACAGCAACTTTGCTTCGTTTACAGCGATGAAGGCTGTTAGTGCAGGTAGCAAGGTGTTTGTATTCGGAACGAATGGCAGTCAGACTGTTGTTTATGCAGCGTCAAAGGACAATGGCAACAGCTGGACAAAGCTCAGCAAGACCTTCACTGCAAATGCTTATAAGAGTGTGGCAGTGCAGGGTACTAAGCTTTTCGTTATCGACAATGGTACGGTTTATAGCTCTACAGACGGCAGCAGCTGGACTACAGTGGCTACAAATAGCAGTTTGAAGCAGTTGGTGGCAGCGTCACCAGCAGAGTTGTTTGCGCTATCAACGTCAGGTACGTTGTTGGCTTCAAAGAACAACGGTGTTACTTGGACTAACGAGTCATTAGATAGCAATGCTTCACTCCTTCCAGTAAGCAATATTGGTTCTTCACTTACAGCAGTTTCATCTGACTTGTATCGCGTACTGCTTGTTGGTACACTCTCAAGCGGTACAAAGAATGCTGCATGGACGAAACTTTCTTATCGTCAGAATGAGCAGTGGAGTTATGTAGAGAGCAATGCTGACAAGTTCCAGCTCCCTCTTTACAAGAGTCTTTCAGTTGTAAACTATGATAAGGCAGCCCTTGCATTAGGTCTTAATAGCAGTGGTAAGTTGGCTTCTATGCTTCTCTCTCGTGATGGGGGTATCACATGGAAGAGTGATAAGAGCTTCACTTATCCAACAGGTGTACAGGCTGCAACAGCTTTTGCAGCAACAGTTGATAGCGACGAATACCTCTGGGTAATCAGTGGTACAAAGGTTTGGCGTGGTAGACTCAATCGAGTAGGCTGGGCATTGAACCTTAGTCGATTGGCTGAATAAGCTATTCAAACAGGACTACAATGAAACGTATCTTCATCAACCTCCTCCTTTTCCTTGCTGCTACGCCTCTATGGGCGCAGTCGGATCCGGAGTATAAGATGGAGATAGGCGCCGGTGTTGGTATGATGGGTTACTTAGGCGACTTTAACGAGTCGTTGTTTAAAGACCTACAGCCGATGGGAACGGTGCTGGCAAGATGTAATCTCAGTCCTTATATGGGATTAAAGATGAACGTATCGTTTGGAAAGATGAAAGGTTCATCGGCTGATGTCAAGACTTACTATCCACGTTTTGCCTCTGCTCCCTATATATTCGACAATTCATTGGTTGATGTAGGCTTTGCATACGAATATAACTTCCTGCCGTATGGTACGGGTCGTGACTATCGTGGTGCACAGCGTTTGTCGCCTTATGCGATGATAGGATTGGGTGCCACCTACGTTAATATTAAGGGTGGCGATCGCAAGTCGGTGCTTACTGCGAATCTCCCAATCGGATTGGGGGTGAAGTATAAGGTGAATGAACGAATGAACGTAGGGCTGGAATGGGCGTTACATTTCTCGCTTAGCGATGAGTTAGACGGACAGAAAGACCCTTACGGCATTAAGAGTAGTGGACTCTTTAAGAATACAGACAGCTATTCAACCCTGCAGCTGACGTTCTCTTATAGTTTTATGGCAAAGTGTAAGACTTGTCATAACGAGGACGAGTAAGGGAAGTTAGTTTCCACCTATTATATATAGGTAATGTCTAAAGCGTGCAGACATAAGTGCTGTTCAGAACAAAACATAGGTTTATCTCTTCAAAAGATATGGCAGAAGAATTAGATATGACACGAATACCCCAGCATATTGCCATTACAATGGATGGTAATGGACGTTGGGCAACCGAACGCAATAAGCCACGCTCCTACGGACATCAGGCAGGAGTAGATACCGTTCGTCGCATAACATCAGAATGTGTACGATTGGGTGTGAAGTTTCTCACGCTCTATACCTTCTCAACAGAGAACTGGAATCGTCCTACGGATGAGATTGCTGCGTTGATGGGACTTGTGCTTACGTCTTTGGAAGATGAAATCTTCATGAAGAATAATGTGCGTTTCCGTGTTATTGGTGACATGGCACGTCTACCAGAAGAAGTGCAGAAGAAGTTGCGTGAGACTGAAGAGCACACAGCGAAGAACTCTGCAATGACAATGGTTGTGGCGCTTAGCTACAGTGCACGTTGGGAGATAGCCAAAGCAATGAGGGAGATTGTTGCAGAGCATCAGGCTAACAGCTCTGAACCTTTGCGCCCAGAAACGATTACAGAAGAGGTGATTAGCGAGCATTTAGAGACAAACTTTATGCCCGACCCAGACCTCTTGATAAGAACGGGTGGCGAACTTCGCATCTCCAATTACCTCTTATGGCAGATAGCTTACTCTGAGCTGTATTTCTGTGATACCTATTGGCCTGACTTCGATGAGCAGGATTTGCAGAAAGCCATTGCGAGTTTCCAGAGTAGACAGCGTCGCTTTGGAAAGACTGAGAAACAAGTAGAAGAAAACGAAAACAATTAAGTTACGCGATAGATGACTAAAATAAATAAGGTGTTGATGCTCCTTGCACTTTCTGGAGTTTCGCTCACGATGAGTGCACAGCAGAAGATTGTAAACCCAGACATCACATATTCAGGTACTCCTAAGACTTACAAGTTGGCAGGATTGACCGTTACTGGTATCGAGGGCTATGAGGATTATGTCCTCACTGGTATCTCAGGACTCACTGTTGGGCAGGAGTTGGAGGTTCCGGGTACCGCTATCACTGATGCTGTGAAGCGTTACTGGAAGCATGGACTCTTCTCAGATGTTTCCATTTCAGCTGATTCTATTGTGGGAGATAATATCTATTTGAAGATACATCTCGCGCCACGTCCTCGTATTTCTACCATTAACTATAATGGACTGAAGAAGACAGAGCGTGAGGATATGGAAAAGAAACTCGGTCTTTTGAAGGGTGGACAGATTACGCCTAACATGATTGACCGTGCGAAGATACTTGCAAAGAAGTACTTTGAAGACAAGGGTTATAAGAATGCTGAGGTCTTCATCCGTCAGCGTGACGATGTTGCAGCTAAGAACCAGGTTATCCTTGATATCGATGTAGATAAGAAGGAGAAACTGAAGGTGCGCTCTATCATCATTGATGGCGACAACCAGTTGGGCGAAAAGAAGATTAAAGGAACCCTGTTTAGCAAGGGTGCCTTTGCTAAAACCCATGAGGCTGGTAAGCTTGCAAACATCTTAAAGTCGAAGAAGTTCACTCCAGAGCGTTGGGCTGAGGATAAGAAGAACCTTATTACAAAGTACAACGAGTATGGATATCGTGATGCTATGATTGTGAAGGATAGTGTATGGAACGTTGATCCAAAGCATGTAGATATCTATGTAAAGGTAGATGAGGGTAAGAAATATTATATCCGTAACATCAAATGGGTAGGTAATACAGTTTACTCAACAGATTATCTGTCACGTCTACTTGACATGAAGAAGGGTGACGTGTACAACCAGACTTACTTGAATAAGCGTCTTTCACAAGATGAGGATGCTGTGGGTAATGCTTACTGGAACAATGGTTACCTCTTCTATAACCTTCAACCAACAGAGGTGAATATTGTCGGCGACTCTATTGACCTTGAGATGCGTATCACTGAAGGACAGCAGGCACGTATCAACCGTGTGAGGATTAATGGTAATGACCGCCTTTATGAGAATGTTGTTCGTCGTGAGTTGCGAACAAAGCCGGGCGATCTCTTCTCTAAGGAAGCACTCCAACGTTCTGCACGTGAGTTAGCTTCAATGGGACACTTCGACCCAGAGGCAATCAACCCAGTACCAGAACCAAACTATGAGGATGGTACTGTGGATATCAATTATAACCTCAAGCAGAAGTCAAATGACCAAGTTGAGCTTTCACTCGGTTGGGGTCAGACGGGTGTTATTGGGCGTGTCGGTTTGAAGTTGAATAACTTCTCTATGGCAAACCTCTTCCGTAGAAACCGTGAGCATCGTGGTATCATGCCTATTGGTGATGGTGAGACACTTTCATTGGGTGCACAGACCAACGGTACTTACTACCAGTCATACAATGCACAGTACTCAACCAACTGGTTGGGAGGTAAGCGTCCTATCCAGTTCAGCGTGGGTATGTCGTATTCAAAGCAGACAGACGTGTCAAGCAACTATTATAACAGTGGTTACATGAATAACTATAACAACTATCGTTACGGTTATGGTAACTACAATTACAATAGCTACGAGAACTATTATGACCCAGACAAGTATGTGAAACTCTTGAGTGTCTATGCTGGTTGGGGTAAGCGTCTTAGCTGGCCTGATGACTATTTCACCTTGTCTCTCCAGCTTCAGTACCAGCGTTATATGTTGCGCAACTGGCGTTACTTCATTATGTCGAATGGTTCAGCGAACAACTTGAACCTTAACATTGCGCTTAATCGTACGTCAACAGACAACCAACTCTTCCCACGTCGTGGTTCTGACTTCTCGGTATCATTGACGATTACTCCGCCTTGGTCTAAATGGGATCATAAGGACTATGCTCACTTGGCAACCGACCGTAACTCTCCAACCTACTCACAGGAGCAGCAGGAGAAGTATCGTTGGGTGGAGTATCATAAGTGGAAGTTCAAGGCTCGTACCTTTACAGCCCTCACAAGTGGTCAGAAATGTTTCGTTTTGATGACCCGTGTTGAGTTCGGTTTGTTGGGAAGTTACAATAAAAACAAGAAAAGTCCGTTTGAAACCTACTACATGGGTGGTGATGGTATGAGTGGATACTCTACTGGTTACGCTGAGGAGACAATCGGTCTTCGTGGTTACGAGAATGGTTCACTCACTCCATATGGTGCCGAGGGCTACGCTTACAGCCGTATGTCATTGGAGCTTCGCTATCCATTCCTCTTGGGTAATACAACCATTTATGGTCTTGGATTCGTAGAGGCTGGTAACGCATGGACAGAGACAAGTAAGTTCAATCCATTTGACATGAAGCGTTCTGCTGGTCTTGGTGTTCGTATCTTCCTCCCAATGGTGGGTATGATGGGTATCGACTGGGCTTATGGTTTCGACAAGGTATTTGGTACAAAGGGTGGTAGCCAGTTCCACTTTATCCTTGGACAGGAGTTTTAGTTTAGTTGACGAGTAGACAAGTTGACGAGTGAACGAGTTACTTGCGACGTGGACAGGAACTTTTAGTTTAGTTGACAAGTAGACAAGTTGACGAGTGAACGAGTTGCTTGCAGCAATAAATTAAGTGAGTATCGGTAATCATAGTTATGAATTATGAATTATGAATTTTGAATTAAAAGAGATGAAGAAGAATATTTTTAAGAGTGTATTGCGATACGTTTTACCTCTTTACCTTTTTACTCTTTTACCTTTAACAGCTTCAGCACAGAAGTTTGCACTGATTGACATGGAGTATATACTCAAGAATGTGCCAGCTTATGAGCGTGCAAACGAGCAGTTGAATCAGGTAAGTAAGAAGTGGCAAGCTGAGGTTGAGGCACTCAACACAGAGGCTTCTACCATGTATAAGAATTATCAGAATGAGGTAGTCTTCCTTTCTCAGGACCAGAAGAAGAAGAGACAAGAGGCGATTATGGCTAAGGAAAAGCAGGCATCCGACCTCAAGCGTAAGTACTTCGGTCCAGAAGGCGAGCTCTTCAAGAAGCGTACCAGTCTGATTACTCCTATACAGGACGAGATTTATAATGCAGTAAAGGATATCTCAGACCAGCGTGGTTATAGTTTAGTTATCGACCGTTCAAGCAATGCCGCTGGTATTATCTATGGTTCGCCAAAGGTGGATATCAGTAATGAGGTACTGCAGAAGTTGGGATATTCTTATCAGTAAGTAGTCTTTGTGCTAAGTAAACTAACCATCTTAGGAAGCCTATCTACTATAGAAATTATAGTCACACTGGATAAGTTAGAAATGTTATCACCGCAGATAAAAAGTAAATTAATAAACAATTAAACAATAAAAAGAAATGAAGAAGTTATTTTTGATGTTGATGCTTTGCGCACCAATGACATTGTTCGCACAGAAGTTTGGTCACCTTGACTCACAGGCTCTCCTCCAGTCACTGCCAGAGGCTACAGCTGTTCAGAGTAAACTTGAGGCTAAGGGTAAGGAGTATCAGAAGCAGATTGAAGACATGCAGTCAGAGTTGCAGCGTCAGGCAGAGGCTTATGACAAGTCTAAGAGCACAATGAACGCTACAAAGCAGGCTGAGACTGAGAAGAGCTTGCAGGATATGTACAACAAGATCCAGCAGACTGCTCAGGACAATCAGAAGGCTTTCAATGAGGAGCAGCAGAAGCAGCTCGGCCCTGTCCTTGAGAAGGTTCGTAACGCTATCGCTGCTGTTGCTAAGGCAGGTAACTATGTTTACATCATGGAGAAGGCAGCTGGTCAGCCATTGTATATCAACGAGGCACTCAGCAAGGATATCACTGCAGAGGTAAAGGCTCAGTTGGCTAAGATGAAGTAATACATTGCGGGTGCCTTTGCCCCGTAGTTGATTCTCCTTGATTTAGCGGTCTTTTAAGTCTTTGAGATAGGTAATAATTCCTACTTTAGCTCGTCTTTAAGGGTGCATTATGATGATGACTCGGATTTATTTTCATGATAAAAAGAAATTATTTACGTGAAAAGAAATATTTATCTTCATGAAACGAATTCCGAAAAGACGGTCAATGGGATAGGAGATGAGCCTCTCCAATCAATGGACTAACACTATTTTAGAGGAGAAAAAAGGGTGAGGTCACCGCACGGATATATGTTCTTGCGATGACCTCATTTTTGTTTATATATTGAAGAGATAATAAAAGAGATAATGAAAAAACTATTCTTTTCCTTTGTTTTCATGCTTTTGCCGCTCTTGGCAATGGCACAACAGAGTGTTCCAGCATTTAAGTTTGCATACTTTAGCTATGATAAGGTGCTTCATGCAATGGCTGACTATGCCACAGCTACACGCAGTTATAACGACCTTAAGGCAAAGTATGATGCCGAGACAAAGCGTTCAGTAGAGGATTTCAATAGCCGTTATGAAGACTTCCTCGACGTACAGCGCAAGTTGGAACCATCTATTCTTCGCAAGCGTCAGGCTGAGTTAGAGGAACTGATGGACCGCAACATCGCCTTTCGTAAGGAATCTGAGCGTCTGTTGAAGAAGGCTGAAGAAGATATCTATGCACCTGTTCACGCAAAGTTAAACAACGCTGTACGTCAGATGGGTAAGGAAAGCGGTTACGCTTTCATTCTGAATGCAGATAACAATAGTGTCCCATTCGTTAATACAGCGATGGGAGAAGATGTTACAGAGGCTTTGATAGCTGCTTTGAAATAAAAGACTTTACCCACAGAAAAGTCTTTGCATGGGTGGTGTTGATGCTTAGCACAAAACGTGCTGGGCATCCGCACATGATGTGCGGAGCGTCCGCACCACTCTGTATGTGGTGATATCGGACGACGATTAATTGTATTTAAAAAGACTAATGACAAAGTATTCTAAACAGCCGGGACCTATCGGTATTTTTGATTCTGGGTATGGTGGACTAACCATTCTGCATGGTATTCGTCAGCTACTCCCAGAGTATGACTATCTTTATTTGGGCGATAATGCGCGTGCTCCATATGGTTCACGCTCCTTTGATGTTGTCTATCAGTTCACACGTCAGGCTGTGATGAAACTCTTCGACCTCGGTTGCCAGTTGGTTATCTTAGGTTGTAACACCGCATCTGCTAAAGCGCTCCGTACGATTCAGCAGAATGACTTGCCCAATCTTGACCCAGATAGGCGCGTGTTGGGTGTAATTCGCCCTACGGCAGAAGTAATTGGCAAGCTTACCCGCTCACGACATGTAGGTGTGTTGGCAACTGAAGGAACTATTAAGAGTGATAGTTATAACCTTGAAATACAAAAGCTGTGGGAGGATGTAAAGGTAACGGGTGTTCCTTGTCCGCTGTGGGTGCCAATCATTGAGAACAATGAAGCAGACAGTCCCGGTGCTGATTACTTCGTAAAGAAGCGTATCGACCATATCATGCGACTTGATCCAGAGATTGATACACTCATCCTTGGTTGTACGCATTATCCTATTCTCATGCCGAAGATACTGAAGCATGTACCACGTGGAGTGCGTATCGTACCACAAGGAGAGTATGTAGCGGAGAGTCTGCAAGACTATTTCCGTCGCCATCCAGATATGGATGCACGTTGTACGAAGAATGCTACAGTGAAGTATTACACCACAGAAAACCCCGAAAAGTTCAAAGAAACGGCACGTATCTTCCTGCATGAGCAGGTTAATGTGGAGCATGTCGACTTGGAATAAGCTCTAAACGGACAATAAAACAGCCTGTTGAGTCGTTAGATAAGAACTAAAGAGTAAAAGATGAAAAAGTTATCTATATTGTTTTTTCTGTCAGTTGTCATGATTATGGCAGCCTGCTCTGATGATGATACTTTCACAACATCACGGAGCAATCTGCTCTCTTTCTCAACTGACACACTACGACTTGACACCACTTTCTCCAACGTTCCGACATCTACTAAGATTTTCTGGGTGTATAATAAGTCGGGTGATGGACTGCGATTAACCAATGTACGTCTGGCACAAGGTAATCAAACGGGTTTCCGTGTGAATGTAGATGGTGTGGAACTATCGGCTGCTAATGGCTATCAGGTTCGTGATTTGGAAGTACGTAACAAGGATAGTATCCAAGTGTTTGTTGAGATGACATCACCTTTTAATAATGCTGCAACACCGCAAGAGGTCGTTGATAATCTTTTGTTTACGCTCGAAAGTGGTGTACAGCAGAAGGTAAACTTACGTGTCTACAGCTGGGATGCAGAGTTGGTAAAGGGTCGCAAGATTACATCTAATACTACTTTGAACAGTACGAAACCGCTTGTTTTCCAAGATACATTGAAGGTTGAAGCTGGTGCTACACTGACAATTCCTGCCGGAACAACCGTGTACTTCTCTCAGAAGGCTGCCCTTGATGTTTATGGAACACTGCGTTGTGAAGGCACAGCAGACAATCCTGTGACATTGCGTGGTGACCGATTGGATAAGATGTTTAAGTATCTTCCTTATGATCGTGTCAGTGGTCAGTGGCAGGGAATACGCTTTCATAAGGACAGTTATGATAATGTTCTTACGCATACGGATATCCATTCAACCTATAATGGTATTCTCTGTGATACGGCAACATCGACTCGTACGAAGCTGACACTCGCTAATTCTACCGTTCATAACTGTCAGGGCTATGGCTTGCAAGCTATCAACTGCAAGATTATAGCTTATAATACTCAGTTCTCAAATACGCTGATGGACTGTGCTGCCTTTGTGGGAGGAGAGGTGATTTTGACACATTGTACCTTCGCACAGTTCTATCCTTTCGATAGTAATCGTGGTGCGGCGTTGAGCTTTGGTAATCATATTGGTGATAAAGACTATCCTCTTCAGACCTTCCATATGGTCAACTCGCTTGTGACAGGCTATGCTGATGATGTGCTTATGGCTAATAACAAGGAGGGGGTGACAGCCAATTATCACTTCTATAATTGTATTCTTCGTACGCCAAAACCTAAGGAAACGGCTTTATTATCAAACTTCACAGATGTCATTTGGGAGAATAGTAAGGATTATCCAGATGGTGGTTCAAAGCAGTTTTTACTCGTAGATGGCGACAAACAGAAGTACGATTTCCATCTAAAGAAGGCTGAAAAAGGTGAGAAGTATCCTGCTATTAATGCAGGACTTGCCCTTGGCGATACTCGTTTTGCAACTGATCATGATGGTAAGCAGCGTGACAGTAAACCAGATATCGGCTGTTATGAGCTGATTGCTAATTAAAGTCATTAGGCTTATTTGCCTTATTAGCCCTATTAGGCTAATAAGCCCAATTAGCCTAATAACCCTCACCATCAATAATAAATATCAACAATGAAAACAATAGACATAAGCATCAAGATAGGTTTTTGCCAACAAGATGAACTCTCGAAGGCTGATCAGCACCTTATTCAAAGAGCCGTTGAGGCAACTGGTAATAGTTATTCTCCTTATAGCCGCTTCCGTGTTGGAGCTGCGTTGTTGCTTGCTAATGGTACAGAAGTTATTGGAGCCAATCAGGAGAATGCTGCTTTTCCATCAGGCTTATGTGCTGAGCGCTCAGCAATCTTTGCTGCTCAGTCTGTCTATCCAGACCAAGCAGTGACCACACTTGCCATTGCCGCAGCCAATGAGTATGGTTTGATGCGAGACCCGATAGTGCCTTGTGGAGCCTGTCGACAAGTTATTTTAGAAATAGAAGATCGTTATAAAAAGCCTATTCGTATCCTTCTTTATGGTACGGCAGGCATATATGTTATCAATAGTGTAAAGGACCTCTTGCCTCTCCAGTTCTTAGGAGAATCCATGAAGTAGCCCTTTTGTTTTCAATAAATAGTAATAATGGAGTATTTACCAAAAGACCCAGCAATATTAGTAAGCAGTGTTAACATGCTACTACGTGATGAAGAGTTTGATTCTTTAGAGTCACTTTGTTACAATTTCAATGAAGATATAGATAAGCTCAAAGCCAACTTGCGTGAAGCAGGCTATGTCTATAGCGAGGAACAGCATCAGTTTCGTCCAATAGGTTTTGATGAATAAGGTGTTTAATAACATCCTTTTATTACTCTTTTTAGCTTGATTATGCCTATCAAACCAAATAAGTTTGGTAATTCGTGTAGGTTATAAAAAGTTAGAACAACAGTGGTGCAGATGATAATTATTTTGTAATTTTGCATCATTAAGATATAAACAACGGCATTATGCAAGACTTAGTAATTTACAATACACTGCATCGTAAGAAGGAACTCTTCCAACCGATTGCAGCTCCTAACGTAGGAATGTATGTCTGTGGACCAACTGTTTATGGCGATCCACATCTCGGACATGCACGTCCTGCTATCACCTTTGATATTCTTTTCCGCTATCTTAAACACATAGGGTACAAGGTTCGTTATGTTCGTAACATCACGGACGTGGGCCATTTGGAGCATGATGCTGACGAAGGTGATGATAAGATTGAGAAGAAGGCACGTCTTGAGCAGTTGGAGCCAATGGAGATTGCGCAGCACTATACCAATCGCTATCATGATGCTATGCGTTCGCTTAACGTTCTTCCACCAAGCATCGAACCACATGCGACTGGTCATATCATAGAGCAGGAAGAGTTAGTAAATCAGATTCTTGCCAACGGCTATGCCTATGAAAGCAATGGAAGTATCTACTTTGATGTAGAGAAATACGATAAAGACCACCACTATGGCGTTCTTTCTGGTCGTAACATCACCGACATGATAAACAATTCTCGTGAGTTGGCAGGTGTTGATGAGAAGCATAATCAGATTGACTTTGCCCTTTGGAAACGTGCTATGCCAGAGCATATCATGCGTTGGCCATCTCCTTGGAGCGATGGTTTCCCTGGTTGGCACTGCGAGTGTACAGCGATGGGACGCAAGTATTTGGGTGATCACTTCGATATCCACGGTGGCGGTATGGACCTTATCTTCCCTCATCATGAGTGCGAGATTGCACAAGCTGTGGCCTCACAGGGTGATGAAATGGTGAAGTATTGGATGCACAACAATATGATTACCATCAACGGACAGAAGATGGGCAAGTCGCTTGGCAACTTTATTACGCTTGAACAGTTCTTTACTGGCGAGCATGATACGCTCACACAGGCTTACTCTCCAATGACAATTCGTTTCTTCATCCTCTCTGCTCACTATCGTGGAACAGTAGACTTCTCTAACGAGGCACTACAGGCTGCTGAGAAGGGATATGAACGTTTGATGAATGGTATTGAGGATTTGGCACGCATTCAGCCTGCTGCAGCGTCAGATGAGAATACAAAGAAGTTTGTTGCAGGCTTCCGTCAGAAGTGCTATGATGCAATGAATGACGACTTGATGACCCCTGCTGTCATCTCAACTCTCTTTGAGGCTTGCCACTTGGTGAACATTCTCATCGACCATAAGGCGCAGATTTCAGCCGACGACCTTAAGGAACTTACTGAGGCAATGCAGCTTTTTGCCTTTGATATCCTTGGTCTTCAGAATGAGCGTGGAGCCAATAACGATGCTCGTGAGGAGGCTTACGGAAAGGTAGTCGATATGGTACTCGACCTTCGTGCAAAGGCAAAAGCAGAGAAGAATTGGGCTGTTAGCGACCAGATTCGTGATGCCCTTGCTGAGGCTGGCTTCCAAGTTAAGGACACCAAGGACGGTGTTACGTGGAAACTTGACCGATAAACTGAAAACTTCAGATTGCTTCTTTGATGAGTATCAACGCTGTTTGTCAGTGGAGTAAGCGGTAAATAAAAGGATAATGAGTGAGCCCTAAACGGAGTGTCGCTCGTATTCATTCCTATAAGGATATATATTCTTAGTATGTGTCAGCGATAATGTGCAGTGTATTAGGAATATCTATCCTTATTTTTTATTCAATTATTAGGGTGATAATAACCGCCTAAGCAATATGAAACGAACAAAGACTCTTCTCCTTTCTTGCTTGATAACCGTGCTGGTAGGGCTTGGCTTATTCTTTTCGTTGCTTCCTTCTAAGCAGACCGCTAAGCCAGTAACGATTGAAAAAGACTCGGATTCAGTTGTTTTCGTACAGCCGAAAGCTGTTGTAAATAACACGACAAAAGACATAAATGTCATCAGAGATTATTATCGTCTCTATCTTAAAAGAGCAAATGGTCAGGATATTTCTGTCCATGAAGAGCGTAGGTTTCTCACGCAGACATTGATAGATAAGCTGTGTTATTGCGGTGGAACTAACTATTTACCTTTGTTCCCACTTGAAGACAATAGGGACCCAAGATGGTCGTTGGATAATTTAAAAATACGCTCTGAGGGTGGAAACTGGTATAGCATACAGTTATATGACCACAAACTAAAGAGCAATTGCAATCTTGCTTTGCGAATGGTAACTGACAAAGATGGACAGAGAAGGATTGGATATGCCTATCAATATGGTCAAGCTTCGGAGTTTTCGGATGCAGATATTTATAAGAAACTTGTGAAGATGGATGAACATCCAAAAGATGAAATTGCTTTTCTTAAGGCTTTTATCCGTTCTTATCTTTCCCTGAATCTGACGATTGACCTCAATGCACCTGCTTATAGAAAATATCTCTGCGAGAAGTTTGTGAAAGCAGGAGCAGGAGTCTATAAGAACAAGTATTCTGGTAATTATCAAATAGACTGGTTGGATAGTCCCGGTATTGATTATCTTTCAGATATTCCTTCCTTTTCCATTGTTCCCGATAAGGAAGGGGAAGGATACTTTGTCATACCAGAAGGTGTGGCTACTTACGAAGGATATTATGTGAATGTTGGAAAACGAAACGGGCATTATTATATTATGCAATATGGTACAACAGACCCAGATATAGAACCATCGGACGATATTGAGCCGGTAACTATTGAAGAATAGTGACAGAGTAGGTCTGAGTAAGATAGGAGACGGAGCCTTTTAAAGTGTTGTAAATGCCATTTTTACAAATGTGACAGTATGTGTTAGAAGTATAATAAATCTGTTTTCCGAATTATTTTCATGAAGAAAAATATTTCTTTTCATGAAAATATATTCTTCTTCTCGTGAAAATAATTTCTTTTTTGTATGAAAGTAAATCAGTAAAGATTAGTTTCTAAGTTTTAGAGTTTGGTTTTTACCTTTTTATTCCTTTGCTTTTTGCATTTTAAAACTGAGTAAAGTTACCTTGTTTTGCAGTTTATTATATTCGTTATAATGAACATAATGTCTCCTTTTTCTCATTTTTAGAGGTACTGTTGTTATACCGCACGTGTCGTGTTGATGGTTAGCACGAATGGTGTTGTTGGTTCGCACGAATGGTGCGGATGGCTAAACACCTCGCAATAGGCTATTAATGTGGAATTAATTTAATGTCAGAAAAGAGTTGTATTACGTAAAAGTAACTAACATTAGATTGTTTCCCAAAGATGGATGAGTACTTGCAGAGTGATGGATTCTCACTGAAAGATATGAAGAGACACCCTCTTGATTTGCTGAAAGTGTTGGAACGTAAAATAAAGTAATAGCTTTGTCTCTTTGTGTGCTAAGGTCAATGAACAATGAGAAACTGATGATAGCTAATAAAATAAAAGGTGCGCTTTTGAGAGTCAAAGGCGCACCTTTTATATGTTAGAAGCGTATCTAATACTTAAACGAACTGCCTCCTAAGAACTCTCTCAGTAGGGAGGTTGGAGGGAGATTGCGGAAAGGTAGTGGTGCAAAATACTTGAGGAACTTGCGCAGACGATAGGCTTCAGCATATTCCTCGCAGTTCTCTGGCACATGTTCTAATACCTCTTCCGCCTGTGGTTTGATGACGGCAAGCTCAAAGAGAAGGGCAGTGTTGAACATTACATCAGCCTGCTCTTGATAAGGGAAAATCCACTTGTTCTCACCAGCACGTACACTTGGCCAGCGGTGGATTGTTTCTTGTGCAGAACAACCACGATACTTGTAATCGCGAACAATACGACGAAGCAGTCGATTGTCGGTTGTTGGGATATAGTTATGGTCGTCTAACAGGATTGTAGTGAGGGCAGATGCGTAGATTTTAAACTTCTTGTCGTCTGCAATCTGCTCTGTCAGTGCAGGGTTGAGCGCATGAATACCTTCCACAAGTAGTATGTTATTCTCTCCAAGATGCAGTTTTTTACCGCTCTTCTCGCTCCTTCCTGTTTGGAAATTATACTTCGGTAATTCTACCTCTTCACCACGGAAAAGTGCATTAAACTGCTCATTGATAAGTGGAATGTTCAGTGCGTAGATACTCTCGTAATCAAGTTCTCCGTTCTCATCTTTTGGTGTTTCAGTCCTGTTAACGAAGTAGTCATCTAAGGAAATCTGTACTGGTTTTACACCACTTGCTAATAGTTGGACAGAAAGACGTTTGCAGAAAGTTGTCTTACCACTCGAAGATGGACCAGCTATGAGTACTACTTTAATCTCTTTTCGTGCAGCAATCGTATCGGCAATCTGTGATATCTTCTTTTCTTGCAGAGCCTCACTGACATTAATAAGGTCGGTTGCCAGTCCATTCTTTACCGCTTCATTGAAGTCGCCCACCGTCTTAATGCCTAAGATACTCTGCCATCTATGATGCTCTTTGAACACCTCGAACATCTTGTCTTGACGTATCAATTCACCTAATTTAGAAGGGTCTTGTGTGGAAGGAATGCGCAAGAGGACTCCATCAAAGTAAGGCTCCAACCCAAAGAGATGAAGTTGACTCGTGTTGGTAAGCATCGAGCCATAGTAATAATCCTTATAATCGTCAAGCACATAATAGACACAATAAAGGCTACCGCTGCTTTTAAGGAGTTTAGCCTTTTGAATGTCACCTAATTCAGTGAACATCTTTACAGCCTCCTCGGTTGTTGTTTCGTAACGCTGGATAGGCATCTTAGCGTCGATAATCTCCTGCATTCGTGTACGGATACGGTCAACATCCTCTGTTGTAATCTCATGTCCGAGCTGCAAGTTACAGTAGTAACCATTTGAAACAGGGATATCTATGACCACAGAACTGGTTGGATAGAGGTCGTGAACAGCCTTGCAAAGCACTAAGAAGAGCGAGCGGGTGTAAGTGCGAATACCTGATGGTGTAAGCAGGTTGAGGAACTCTACATCCTTATTATGATAGACACGATAATGGAGTCCTTCCACCTTATTGTTTACTTTTGCACTCACTGGTCCATAAGGCATTTGAAGATTAATTTCTTTATAAATGTCAGAAAGTGTACTTCCAATTGGGACTTCTTGAGTTTTTTTATTATTTTTGCAACGGATATGCAGTACTTGTCTCATAATCATTGATGGTTAAAATTATGTCAGGGAACAATATTGTCCTTTGGTAAATAGGATTGTAAAGTTAGGGAAAGTTTTGCAAATATCCAAGAAACAGACATCACAAATTAAGTTATTATATGTCGATTTGGATTTTCTTTAAGCTCATTGGTGCATTAGCTTTGCTGATGTTCGGAATGAAGGCAATGAGTGAGGCACTGCAGAAAATGGCAGGTCCGCAGTTGCGCCACATCCTTGGTGCAATGACAACTAATCGTTTTACAGGTATTCTTACGGGTACATTCATCACAGCTGCCGTACAGTCGTCAACTGCAACTACTGTAATGACAGTCAGTTTTGTGAATGCTGGATTGCTGACATTGGTGCAAGCCATCTCTGTTATCATGGGAGCGAACATTGGAACGACGCTGACGGCATGGATTATGTCGGCTGGTTTCTCGTTTAACATTACTGATTTTGTATGGCCAGCCTTCTTTATTGGTATCGTACTGATCTACTCTAAGAGACGTAAACTCATTGGTGACTTCCTCTTTGGTATCTCATTTATGTTCTTGGGATTGGGAACCCTACGTCAGACAGGTATCGATATGGACCTTGCGCACAATCAGGCTGTACTCGATTTCTTTAGTAACTTCGACCCACAAAGCTTCATCACAACTATCGTTTTCCTACTTATCGGTAGTGTGCTGACCATGTGTGTGCAGAGTTCTGCAGCTATCATGGCTATCACGATGATTCTTTGTTCAACGGGAGTATTGCCTATTTACCAGGGTATTGCACTTGTAATGGGTGAAAATATCGGTACAACTGTAACCTCAAATCTTGCTGCTTTGACAGCAAACACACAGGCTCGCCGAGCTGCTATGGCCCACATGGTGTTCAATGTCTTTGGTGTTCTCTGGGTATTATGTGTTTTCCATCCTTTTATCAATATGGTATGCGATTGGGTGGGTTACGATGTAACGATGCCAAAGGGTGCTCCTGGTTTTGCGGCTAATGCTGCCAAACTAAGCTTTGTGCTTGCTGCTTTCCACACAACCTTCAATCTTGCCAACACAGCTATCCTCGTTGGACCAATCAAGTATTTAGAGAAGCTTGTCTGCATTATTATCAAACCAAAGGCAAACAAGGACGAAGACGAGTTCCGTCTGCACTTTATTCAGGCTGGTATCATGAAGACTCCAGAGCTTTCTGTGCTTGAGGCTTCAAAGGAGATAAAGTCGTTTGCTGAGCGCATTCAGCGTATGTTCGGTATGGTTCGTGAGCTACTTGGCGAGAAAGATACAGATAAATTCACCAAACTCTATAGTCGTATTGAGAAGTATGAAGGTATTTCTGATAATATGGAGATAGAGATTGCGAAGTATCTCGACCAAGTTTCTAATGCTCACCTGAGTGATGAAACCAAGGAGAAGGTACGCTCTATGCTTCGTGAAATCTCAGAGTTGGAGAGTATCGGAGATGCTTGTTATAACATTGCTCGTACTTGCAGCCGTCTTATCAATAGTAAGGAAGACTTCACACAGGAGCAGTATGACCACATGCACCAGATGTTTGAGTTGACAGACGATGCTCTGACACAGATGAATCGTATTCTTGTTGGTCACCGTCAGGACAACGATGTGAATCGTTCGTTCAATATTGAGACCGAGATTAACAACTACCGCAATCAGTTACGCTCGCAGAATATCAACGATGTGAACGACCATAAGTACACCTATGCAGTAGGAACAATGTACATGGACATCATTCAGGAGTGCGAGAAATTAGGCGACTATGTAGTCAATGTTGTTGAGGCTCGTATGGGTGTTCGACAGCAAGACGCATAAAATTTTGAGTATGATTAAACAAGATAAAGGCAGGGGCATCAATGTGTGTCCTTGCCTTTACTATATCATGACTTCCATCTCTTGAATGCTTATAGTATCACCACTTGACGGGTTCTAACATTCGGTTGCACTTTCATTAACCACATAGAGCAGTTCATTTAATCTTCAACACATTTGGTGTTCGCCATTCGCACAACATGTGTTCACCATCAACACAACATGTGCGGAGCGTCCGCACGATAACTATTAGGGACCGAAAGACCAGTTAAGGACATCATTGCCGATTTCGATAAGCCATTAACTCCTCACAACTCAAAGCATAGAAATGGGTACTCCATGTGTATTCTTTGTTTCGTCAATAACGAAGATACTATGCAGGCTTCCTATACAATTAATCGTACCAAGCGTGTTGAGCATGAATTGTTGATAGCTTTTCATGTCATGTGCATAGACTTTAATAAGAAAATCGTAGTCACCACTGGTGTTATAACACTCTGTTATTTCCTCAAGATTCTGCACAACGTCCATAAACTCTTGTATGAGTTCTTGAGAGTGTTGTTTCAGTCTGATATTACATAATACCATAATACCATTGCCAACCTTATGAGGATTCACAACTGCCATGTATCTTTCTATATAGCCATCACGCTCCAATCGCTTCTGTCGCTCAAACGTGGGAGAGGTTGAAAGGTGGAGTTTTGCAGCTAATTCTTTTACCGTAAGATCAGAATTGCACTGTAGAATACGTAGGATTTTACGGTCGGTTTCATCTAAAGTCTCATTGTTATTCATTTCGATATATTTTGTTTTTGCAGAATATTATTCTACTGTTTGTTGGGAATATGGGGTAAAGATAGTATATTTTTCTGAATTATACAGTAAATTTTGATAGTAAATAGTTTTGTTATATCTTTGCAATCGAACTCAAGAATAAAAATAATAAAGCAAATAATGATATGAAAAGGAATCTTGAAACTATATGTATTCATGGCGGCTGGCAACCTAAAAAAGGTGAACCTCAGCAGCTACCCATTTATCAGAGTACAACTTTTAGATATGAGACCAGTGAGCAAATGGCACGTTTGTTTGACTTGGAGGATAGCGGTTATTTCTATACTCGTTTGGCAAATCCTACCAATGATGCTGTAGCCAAGAAGATTGCAGCCCTTGAAGGTGGCGTTGGTGCTGTACTGACTTCTTCGGGTCAGGCTGCTAACTTCTATGCTATCATTAATATTTGTGGAGCAGGCGACCATTTAGTGACTTCTAACACAATCTATGGCGGAACGTATAATCTCTTTGGTGTAACATTGAAGAAGTTGGGCATTGAGTGTACCTTCATTGATCCTGAGTGGGATGATGAAAAGATTGAGGCAGCCTTTCAACCAAATACAAAATGTTTCTTTGGTGAGACGATTTCTAACCCAGGAGGTAAGGTGTTTGACATCGAACGCTTTGCAGGAATAGCTCATAAGCATGGTGTACCACTGATAGTTGACAATACATTTGCTACACCAATCAACTGTCGTCCTTTTGAGTGGGGTTGTGATATCGTCACTCATTCTACGACAAAGTATATGGATGGACATGCCTCACAGGTTGGTGGTGTTGTTGTCGATTCTGGTAACTTTGATTGGGAAGCATATAGTGAAAAGTTCCAAGGATTGACAACTCCTGATGAGAGTTATCATGGACTCATTTATACGAAGTCGTTTGGTAAATTGGCATATATAACGAAGCTCGTTACTCAGTTGATGAGAGACCTTGGAAGTATTCCTGCACCGCAGAATTCATATCTACTTAATATTGGTCTTGAGACCTTGCACCTTCGTATGAGGCAGCATTGTGATAATGCACAGAAGGTAGCTGAGTGGTTGGAAAAGAATGAGAAGGTGGCATGGGTGAACTATTGTGGTCTTCCTTCCGATAAGTATTATGCTTTAGGACAGAAGTATCTTCCAAATGGTTCATGTGGTGTCATAGCCTTTGGTTTGAAGGGTTCACGAGAAGACGCCATCAAGTTTATTGATAGCTTAGACTTTGTTTCTATCGTCACTCACGTAGCTGATGCACGTACTTGTGTTTTGCATCCGGCAAGTCATACTCACCGCCAGTTGACAGACGAACAACTCCGTGAGGCTGGAGTAGCACCAGACTTAATCCGTCTTTCTGTTGGTATTGAGAATGTAGATGATATTATCGCAGATCTTAACCAGGCATTGAAGTAATCCAAACATAAGGATATAATAAAGGACACCCAATAACTGAGTGCTCTTTTTTATTTTATAATTTTATGAAACATCCTCCCTAAAAATATCCTCTCGTAAAATAGTTTACGATATCCCTCTTCGGTAATCACTCCCCTCTCCTTTCGGAGAGGGGTTGGGGGTGAGGCTCCTTTCTTTTTCCTTTCGGAGAGGGGTAGGGGGTGAGGCTCCTTGGGGGTGAGGCTTTTTTTACCCCATTACCCTCACTACTTCCACTGACCTTTCAAGCCATTCTTCCATCTGCTTGTAATCCTTCTTTTCCCATACATCTTTGAAGTCTATAAACTCATGGGCAAGGCGACTTTCATAGGCGTTACGGCGATAGCTGGTTAGCTTTCCTTGTTTCATGATTTCTACACTACCAAACTCGTTGGCGGGTGTTGGGATATGTATCCAACCTTTTTCTCCTTGTATGAGAATGAATGATGGACTACTTGAATCCTTTGCTGCGGTACAGGTCGCGGTCATCGTAGGATAGGAGAGAACCATTACACCTGAGGTATCAATGCCATTGTGACCTCGGTTAGCAAAATATTGTGTTGCGGTAGGTTGTCCGAAAAGACCGATGACAATATTTATATTGTAGACATTGAGGTCGTTCAGCGCACCACCTCCTAATTCTGGGTTGAATGCAGGGGCAATATCACCCTGTAAATAGCGTTCGTACTTACTTGAATATTGTGAGAAATTACATTGTACAAAGTGAATGGGACCTATCTTTTTTAGGCTATCTTTGACCATGCGGAAGTTAGGTGTATGGAGTGGAGAGATAGCTTCAAAAAGGTAGAGCTTTCTTTCTCGTGCCATTGCTGCAAGCTCTTCTGCTTCGGCAACCGTGAGAGTGAAAGGCTTTTCTACAATTACATTCCTACCAGCCTTTAATGCCATACGTGTAAATTCGTAATGGGCATTGTTGACTAAAGCGATATAAACGAAGTCAGCTTTGTCTTCTTTTAGTAATTGCGCATAGTCGGTATATATACGTCCAATATGATTCATCTTCGCAATAAGTTCTGCTTTTTCCTCATTGCTATGTGAGAATATACTGGTGATTTCTATCCCTTTGACTTCTGTCTTGAGTAGTGAGATAACTTCTGTAGCTATCATCCCTGTCCCTACAATACTAATCTTCATCTTTTCTATAGCTTTTTAAGAGCATGTTCTATGGACTAATTTTCTATGGGATAAGCCTATAGAATGTGCTTTGTTACTTTCCTTATACAACAAAAGTAGGGAATGTTTTGGAAATAAAAGGGGAAATGACTATTTTTGTTGTCTCTTAACAAGCATTAGTTGATATGAATAATAAAAATTTTTCATTCCTTTTAGCATCTCTTTTGTTTATAACTACTATGGCTGGATGCAAAGGTGAGAAGGTATCAGCTGCGGAGAAAGTGAAGGACTCTGTGACCTCTCCTTCTTTGATAGCTGACTCTGTTGTAAAAAAGAAAGACGTACCATTGGTGGTTGATTCTATTGGTAAGTCTTATAGTACAAAGAAGGGTGACGTTGATCTTGCTTATTCCTTCCCTGTGTCTGGTCCTCAACCACTGGTCGATTCTCTCCGTGCTTACCTCTCGTCTGAGTTGGTATGGATTGGGGATGACTATAGTGATGAGGGCGTAGAGTCTAAACCTTATAGCAATATTGCAGATGGTAAGGGAATGATAAACTACTATGCTAAGAATGCTTATAAGAGTATAAGCAAAACTTTAGATGAAATTGATGACCCAGATGTGGCTTGGAAACCAGAAATTTCTAAGTTTATAATGAAGCTAAATGAAACGGAACGTTATGTTACGTACTATTCTTCTTTTTACACATATTCAGGTGGTGCGCATGGAATGGCTTCAGAATATGGGGCTACTTTCGACAAGAAGACGGGTGTTATGCTGCGGAATGTATTGAGTCCGAAGGATATAAAAGCACTTCAACCTATCCTTAGAACTGGTGTTGAAAGCTATTTCAGAGGGTGGTATGAAAAAGAGAATGATGTTGAAAGCCGTGTAAAGGAAGATATGGATGGGCTTTCTCTTGAGAATGGTATTATCCCATTACCAGGAAATGGTGTTTATCTTTCTCCAGAGGGTGTGGTGTTTATCTATGGATTCTATGAGATTGGTGCTTATGCTATCGGAATGCCTACCTTTACTGTTCCTTATAAGAAGATAGGAAAGTTCCTTTCGCCTGAGGCAAGACGCCTTGCGGGGATTAAATAAACTTTCTTAATTCTGTAAGTTGGATTGAATTATATTTGTCTTTGAAGTTGAGAAATGACTTTTCATTAGCCCTTTTCACTGACTATTCTCTCTTTTGAAGGGAATAGTCAGTGTTTTTATTGGTGCATCAACCAGACAAATCCTTTTGCAATTCTGACTCCGTTGTCTTGGAAATGGTTGCCTTCATTCCATTCCATCTTACAATTGACACCTTTATCTTTGAATATTTGTTCTTGGCGAAGGATGTCTTTACTGATAGTTGACATCATTTTTGTTTTTGTTTTCTCTTCTTTGTCGCCAAGGCTGAGATATGCGTGTTCTACTTGTGGCTGGTGGGAGTTGGCATAGTCTAACCAACCTGTATACCATGCTGAAGGGGATGCTGAGACAATTCCATGGAAAGGAACATTCTGTTGATAACTTACCCAAAGACTAAAAAGGCCTGCTAATGAATATCCTCCTAAGATGGTATTGCTTTTGTTGAGCTCTAAAGCAAATTGTGTCTTTAAGGTCGGGATAAGTTGTTCTATTATATATAATAAGGTGGAATGAGCGCCATCACCAAAGGGAACCTTTCCAAATACAGGGGGAGCAGGCCAAGGGGTTAGCTCGGCATTCCATTTATTTATACGAACAGCAATATGGATGAATGGTGTCTGCGAGTTGTCTTCTATATAGGTGATTTGTCGCTCCAACTCCTCTGTGTCATTACTGTCAACGGGCTGAATAATGAAAAACTTTGCGTTTTCTTCGCTATGTAGGATGCAAGTATGCTCTCCAATCTTAACAATCTCCTTTTTATGTCTCATTCTTTTTAAATCTTATTTTAGGGTGCAAAAATAATCATTTTTAAGCAAATTAGTTGATTTGGGTCAATTTTAAATAAAAAAGTTCATTTCTTGAAAAAATAATCTTCAAAACATTTGGTGGGAACGGAAATTCTGTATACCTTTGCATCCGCTTTACAAAACAAGCCACCTGGCAAGTTGCTTAAAGCATATAAAGAAAGAGTTCTTTGAAAAGATTTACATAAACAGAGAAGTAGTACAAGAAGCGTCTGTTTGATTTTATATCAAATGGATGGGTAAAAGAAATGAACCGATCAATTCGTTGTCCCTACTTTTGAGGCGCCGCCTCAAAACTAAAGGAACAGAAGAAAAGGTGCTTTTTACTTGATACTTTTAGGATAAGCGTTCTGAAACAGAGATTACTCGGTGGAGTGCTTGGGGGATATTGGTATTCATTATCATTTATCACCTATCACTTATCACCAAAACATATTTTACAATGGAGAGTTTGATCCTGGCTCAGGATGAACGCTAGCTACAGGCTTAACACATGCAAGTCGAGGGGAAACGGCATTGAGTGCTTGCACTCTTTGGACGTCGACCGGCGCACGGGTGAGTAACGCGTATCCAACCTTCCCATTACTGTGGGATAACCTGCCGAAAGGCAGACTAATACCGCATAGTCTTCGATGACGGCATCAGATTTGAAGTAAAGATTTATCGGTAATGGATGGGGATGCGTCTGATTAGCTTGTTGGCGGGGTAACGGCCCACCAAGGCAACGATCAGTAGGGGTTCTGAGAGGAAGGTCCCCCACATTGGAACTGAGACACGGTCCAAACTCCTACGGGAGGCAGCAGTGAGGAATATTGGTCAATGGACGGAAGTCTGAACCAGCCAAGTAGCGTGCAGGATGACGGCCCTATGGGTTGTAAACTGCTTTTGTATGGGGATAAAGTTAGGGACGTGTCCCTATTTGCAGGTACCATACGAATAAGGACCGGCTAATTCCGTGCCAGCAGCCGCGGTAATACGGAAGGTCCAGGCGTTATCCGGATTTATTGGGTTTAAAGGGAGCGTAGGCTGGAGATTAAGTGTGTTGTGAAATGTAGACGCTCAACGTCTGAATTGCAGCGCATACTGGTTTCCTTGAGTACGCACAACGTTGGCGGAATTCGTCGTGTAGCGGTGAAATGCTTAGATATGACGAAGAACTCCGATTGCGAAGGCAGCTGACGGGAGCGCAACTGACGCTTAAGCTCGAAGGTGCGGGTATCAAACAGGATTAGATACCCTGGTAGTCCGCACAGTAAACGATGGATGCCCGCTGTTGGTACCTGGTATCAGCGGCTAAGCGAAAGCATTAAGCATCCCACCTGGGGAGTACGCCGGCAACGGTGAAACTCAAAGGAATTGACGGGGGCCCGCACAAGCGGAGGAACATGTGGTTTAATTCGATGATACGCGAGGAACCTTACCCGGGCTTGAATTGCAGAGGAAGGATTTAGAGATAATGACGCCCTTCGGGGTCTCTGTGAAGGTGCTGCATGGTTGTCGTCAGCTCGTGCCGTGAGGTGTCGGCTTAAGTGCCATAACGAGCGCAACCCCTCTCTTCAGTTGCCATCAGGTTAAGCTGGGCACTCTGGAGACACTGCCACCGTAAGGTGTGAGGAAGGTGGGGATGACGTCAAATCAGCACGGCCCTTACGTCCGGGGCTACACACGTGTTACAATGGCCGGTACAGAGGGACGGTGTAATGCAAATTGCATCCAATCTTGAAAGCCGGTCCCAGTTCGGACTGGGGTCTGCAACCCGACCCCACGAAGCTGGATTCGCTAGTAATCGCGCATCAGCCATGGCGCGGTGAATACGTTCCCGGGCCTTGTACACACCGCCCGTCAAGCCATGAAAGCCGGGGGTGCCTGAAGTCCGTGACCGCAAGGATCGGCCTAGGGCAAAACTGGTGATTGGGGCTAAGTCGTAACAAGGTAGCCGTACCGGAAGGTGCGGCTGGAACACCTCCTTTCTGGAGAGGATGCTTATTAGTTGATTTATTTGATAAGTATTTAAGTATACATGTCAAGAAGTTAACGGTAATCAAGGAAATAAAAGAACCTTTGGTTCGTTTTTCTTCTTGTACTCACTGCACTCTGTATTATATAAATGTAGGAGTTTAGAGTTTAAGGCTCACATAAAGGTTCAAGTCCTTATCCTCCACCACGCTGTTCTATGCTTCTGAGGCACAGCCTCAGAACACAGAGGGTAACAGCACAAGATCTTTGACATATTGACACAAGCAAGACTGTAATGTAGAACTATTCTTTCTATAATGGGAAGAATTAGAATTCTAATTATTGAAGAAAAAACTTCAAATTCTTTAGAATCACACAACAGCTGAAAGTATGAGCTACATTCTTTGTAAGCAATTACAAAGAAGGCGAAGAAAGTAAGAAAGGGCGCATGGCGGATGCCTTGGCTCACGGAGGCGATGAAGGACGTGATAAGCTGCGATAAGCCTTGGGTAGGTGCAAATAACCTTTGATCCAAGGATTTCCGAATGGGACAACCTAACAGGTTGAAGACCTGTTATCACTACAGTAGTAGTGAGGCGAACGAAGGGAACTGAAACATCTTAGTACCTTTAGGAAGAGAAAATAAATAATGATTCCCCTAGTAGTGGCGAGCGAACGGGGAATAGCCCAAACCTGCTTTGTGGCAACGCTTAGCAGGGGTTGTAGGACCACGCTGTCGTACTTAGATTGTGAGAAGAATGTTCTGGAAAGAACAATCATAGAGGGTGATAATCCCGTATTCGAAGCATGACGAGACGTAGTGGTATCCTGAGTAACGCGGAACACGTGAAATTCTGCGCGAATCTGCCGGGACCATCCGGTAAGGCTAAATACTCCCGTGAGACCGATAGTGAACGAGTACTGTGAAGGAAAGGTGAAAAGCACTCCGATGAGGAGAGTGAAATAGTTCCTGAAACCATGCGCCTACAAGCGGTCGGAGCCGCGTAAGCGGTGACGGCGTGCCTTTTGCATAATGAACCTACGAGTTACCATGTCTGGCAAGGATAAGCGTCATGAGACGCGCATCCGCAGTGAAAGCGAGCCTGAATAGGGCGTCGAGTCAGATGGGGTAGACGCGAAACCAAGTGATCTACACTTGCCCAGGTTGAAGTCCGGGTAACACCGGATGGAGGACCGCACGGATAAGCGTTGAAAAGCTTCCCGATGAGGTGAGTGTAGGAGTGAAAGGCCAATCAAACTTGGAGATAGCTCGTACTCCCCGAAAGGCATTTAGGTGCCGCGTGCGACGATTTCCATAAGAGGTAGAGCGACCGATAGGTCAAGAGGGCTTCACCGCCTATCGAGACCTGACGAACTCCGAATGCTTATGGACTGCAGTCGTGCAGTAAGGGGGCGGGTGCTAAGGTCCGTCCCCGAGAGGAGAAGAATCCAGACCGCCGTCTAAGGTCCCGAAATTCTGTCTAAGTTAGTCTAACGAAGTCTGGTCCCCGTGACAGCTAGGATGTTGGCTTGGAAGCAGCCATTCATTCAAAGAGTGCGTAACAGCTCACTAGTCGAGGGTCCGGGCATGGATAATAATCGGGTATAAGTCAGATACCGAAGGCGCGGGATAGTAATGTATATTAAAAGTATCGGTAGGGGAGCATTCCATCGGCGTTGAATGGTGAGGGTAACCGATCCTGGAGCTTATGGAAAAGCAAATGTAGGTATAAGTAACGATAAAAAGGGTGAGATTCCCTTTCGCCGAAAGACCGAGGTTTCCCGGGCGATGCCAATCAGCCCGGGGTTAGTCGGGTCCTAAGTCTCAGCCGAACGGCGAAGGCGATGGCAGATGCGGTTAATATTCCGCAACTCGCATATACAGTGATGTGGAGACGGAGCAGTGACACTGCTGCGCCCTGACGGAATAGGGCGTTTAAGTGCGTAGGCTATGAGGAAGGCAGGCAAATCCACCTTCCGAGCTGAACCATGAAAGTACAGGTAATCCTTCGGGATAACTTGAGTGCAGGTAATCATACTTCCGAGAAAATCCGCTAAACTTAATGTATATGCGACCCGTACCGCAAACGGACACACGTGGTCGGGTAGAATATACTAAGGCGTTGAGAGATTCATGGTTAAGGAACTAGGCAAATTGACCCCGTAACTTCGGGATAAGGGGTCCTCATAGCAATATGAGGCGCAGAGAATCGGTCCAGGCAACTGTTTAACAAAAACACAGGGCTGTGCAAACTCGAAAGATGAAGTATACAGCCTGACACCTGCCCGGTGCCGGAAGGTTAAGAGGAGATGTCACCAGTAATGGGAAGCATTGAATTGAAGCCCCGGTAAACGGCGGCCGTAACTATAACGGTCCTAAGGTAGCGAAATTCCTTGTCGGGTAAGTTCCGACCTGCACGAATGGTGTAATGATCTGGACGCTGTCTCAACCATGAGCTCAGTGAAATTGTAGTATCGGTGAAGATGCCGATTACCCGCGATGGGACGAAAAGACCCCGTGAACCTTTACTACAGCTTAGCATTGACCTTGGTCATCCGATGTGTAGGATAGGCCGGAGGCTTCGAAGCGGGTGCGCCAGCATTCGTGGAGCCATCCTTGAAATACGGCCCTTTGGCTGTCTGAGGTCTAACGCGCCTGTGGCGCGGACACTGCTTGGTGGGTAGTTTGACTGGGGTGGTCGCCTCCAAAAGCGTAACGGAGGCTTCCAAAGGTGCCCTCGGGCCGATTGGTAACCGGCCTTATAGAGTGCAATGGCATAAGGGCGCTTGACTGGGAGGCAGACATGCCGAGCAGGCAGGAAACTGGGGCATAGTGATCCGGCGGACGTGTATGGAAACTCCGTCGCTCAAAGGATAAAAGGTACTCCGGGGATAACAGGCTGATCCCCCCCAAGAGCTCATATCGACGGGGTGGTTTGGCACCTCGATGTCGGCTCGTCACATCCTGGGGCTGGAGAAGGTCCCAAGGGTTGGGCTGTTCGCCCATTAAAGTGGCACGCGAGCTGGGTTCAGAACGTCGTGAGACAGTTCGGTCTCTATCTATCGTGGGCGTTGGAGTTTTGAGTGGTGCTGACACTAGTACGAGAGGACCGTGTTGGACAGACCTCCGGTTTACCAGTTGTGCCGCCAGGTGCACCGCTGGGTATCTGAGTCTGGATTGGATAAGCGCTGAAAGCATCTAAGTGCGAAGCCAGCCGCAAGATGAGAACTCCTCATAAGGGTCGTCATAGACGATGACGTTGATAGGGTGTAGGTGTAAAGACGGTGACGTCAAAGCCGAGCACTACTAATTGCCCGAAACTTTCTTCGGGTCTCCCGCCTCCAAAGTTTGGAGTGCGGGGACCAGTGACTCAGACTTTGAGCTGTGTATTCTTCTAAGGGAAGAAGAAAAGTTCTATATGTTTTGCTTGTGGAAATACGTCACCTTATACGGCTGACAAGTCAGTAGACGAGTTGACAAGATAACGAGTTAACGAGTAAACAAGTTATTAGTTCTATGGACAATGTTTAACAACGGATCTACTGATAAGAAGACAGAAAGAAGACAAGGATAAAGACAAATAACTAGTCAACTTGTCAACTGTGAACTAGTCAACCGAGAGAAATATCAGGTGGTTATTGCGGCGGGGTCCCACCTCTTCCCATTCCGAACAGAGAAGTTAAGCCCGTTTGCGCCGATGGTACTGCAATGCAATGCGGGAGAGTAGGTGGCCGCCTCCTTTTACGAGAGCCTTGAAGAGAAATCTTCAAGGCTCTTTTTTTGTTGGGTGATGGGTGTTGGATGTTAGGTGTTGATGAAGTGTTGGAAGGACAGAAGCTGCAATATTATATTGGGCTAATTGGGCTAATAAGGCTTATAGGGCTGATAAGGCTAATAGGTCTTATTATCCTAATAGGTAAATAGGGCTAATTGGTTACATAAGACATATATGACTTAAAAGTGGTATTTAGTCGCTTGAATTTAGTGGGGTAATTATTTTATTTAATTTGTTATTTGCTGTCACTACTGTCATCCATATTTGCTTCTTAATTTGTTTGGTAATAGATAGTTTTACGAAGTGTTAAAAATGAAAGCAAGTAAAAGTAAAACTAAAATTAGTTGTGAACTGGGTCTTTTATTACATTGCAAAATTATTTTTATTTTTGAGTACTAAAGAGGTGTTTTTATTGATTAAAGCTCTTATGATAATATTTTATGTGTTTAAGCGTTATAGTGTTTAGGTTATTATAATTTGTTTTTTATTTTTTGATTTAGGATGGAAGGAAAGAATATATTAGAGAATGAGTTGAATTATGATGCTCATAAGACTTTAGGTGAACAAGACGGAGAGATTGTTTTGAATGATTCTTACTCTCTTATTGATGATAGAGATTCTCTTGATAAGGGTAGTGATGCTACTCGTAAAGAAGAAGTTCGCCGACAAAGAAGGGAGAAAGAAATCCGAAATTTAAAAGCATCAAAGGCTTATAAGTTTATTAGTACGGTAACAACTTTAGCAGATAAATATTTCTTAGATGCACTCTTAGGTTTAGTACCATCAGTAGGAGATCTTGTTTCATCTATTTTTGGTTTGCCGTTTATATACGTTACTTTGTTTAAAGTCAAGTCTATTCCACTCACATTGGCTGTTATCTATAACTATTTAGTAGATATATTGTTGGGAAGTATTCCTTTTTTTATTGGTGATGCTATAGATTTCTTTAGTAAAGCACACGTAAAGAACTTAGATTTAATTACACGCTATGTAGAAGGAGATAAGAAAACAATACGTCAGGTGAGGTCGAAAGCATTGCTAACAACTTTTCTTATTATCATTCTTAGTGTAATTATTTATTTTGTCTTTAGGTTATTGATAGGCGTTACGGAATGGACGTGGACTTTACTAATAGACATGTTTAAGTGGTTGATAGGACTATTCTAACTAATTAAAATAGTTTATAAGGATAACATTTGGAAATCAAATATAAAAGAAGACCCTACTAATGAGCACCAATTTATCATTAGTAGGGTCTACTTATATAGTCCTGAGAACTGTGATTATTTACAATAGAAGATTAAATCCTTAGGAATCTTCACCCATTTATTATTAACCACAATCTTCATCGTGCTACCATCAAGTCTTGTTAGCGTGTAGGTACCATTTGAATTATGCTTTAGTTCGGCTTTGAGATCTTCACTACCATAGTCATTGATGATGGTTAAGATAGCCTTTCTCCCTTTTATGGTAGCATCAGAGATAATCCACTTACGAGTATCACGTACTGCACCAAAGTAGCCTGGAACCTCTCCGAATATCTCTTGTCGTGGTACGGTAATATTGTTATGATAGAAATCAATATCCATCCACACTTGAAATTCATCATTCACAAGATGCGCTTTAAAGATAGAGTCATTATTCTGTGCTATCTTTCCTGTTTTTGAAGGAGATGTTTCTGTCTTTGTAGTGGATAAGTTGCTTTGAGCGGCTATGTTGGTTGAAAAAGCCAACATAGCCATTATTGTCAGTACAATCTTTTGTTTCATATCTATGAATGTTGGTTAATTGCAAAGTTAATGATTTTAATTAATTAATACTATACATTCCTCAAAAATGTACAGATTAAATTGTTGATTTACTTATTTTTGTATTACCTTTGTGGCGATATATATCAAATGTTTTAAAGGAGAAGATGTTATTTCCAGATTATATTTTTGAGACCAGCTGGGAAGTTTGTAACAAGGTCGGAGGAATTTATACTGTACTTTCAACTCGTGCAAAGACATTACAAGATAAGGTAAAGGATCGTATCATTTTCCTTGGTCCTGACTGCTGGCAAGAGACACCATCCCCTTATTTTAAAGAGGATAAGAAGTTATTTGCTGATTGGCAGCAGAAAGCAGTTTCTGAGGGGCTATCAGTAAAGGTTGGACGTTGGGATATCCCTGGGGAGCCAATTGCTATGCTTATTGATTTTCAGTCATACTTTGCTCATAAAGATGAGATTTATGGTAAGCTTTGGGAGTATTATAGAGTTGATAGTCTCCATGCCTACGGTGATTATGACGAATCTGCTATGTTTGCTTATGCTACGGCACTTGTCGTAGAGAGTTTCTATAGATTCTATCTTAGTGAGAAAGATAAGGTTGTCTTCCATGCAAACGAATGGCAAACAGGATTTGCTGCACTTGTATTACAGCATCGTTTGCCACAGATAGCATCTATCTTTACTACTCATGCGACGGGTATTGGTCGCAGTATAGCGGGCAATAACAAGCCATTGTATGAATATCTCTGGGCATATAATGGTGACCAGATGGCTTCGGAGTTGAATATGGAGAGCAAGCATTCTATTGAGAAGCAGACAGCACATTATGTTGATTGTTTCACGACAGTGAGCGATATTACTGCAACAGAGTGCAAAGAGTTGCTTGATAAACCAGTAGATTTAGTTCTTCCAAATGGTTTTGAAAACGACTTTGTACCAAAGGGTGCAACCTTCACAAAGAAGCGCAAGGCAGCGCGTAAGCGTTTGTTTGATGTTGCTAATGCACTGACAGGTGACGATATACAAGATGATGCGTTAATCGTATCAACCAGTGGGCGATATGAGTTCCGTAATAAAGGTATTGATGTGTTCATAGAATCAATGAACCGCTTGCGTTTTGATGAGAACCTAAAGAAGCAGGTAGTAGCCTTCATTGAGGTTCCAGGCTGGGTAGCAGGTCCTCGTCAGGACCTTGTTGAGCGTCTCAACAGTGGCAAGCAGTTTGATACACCATTGGAGAAGCCTGTGCTTACGCATTGGCTCCACAATATGGACCATGACAATGTACTGAATATGCTCAGCTCTCTCGGTATAAACAATGCAAAGGGAGATAAGGTGAAGGTCATCCTCTTGCCTTGCTATCTGACAGGTGATGATGGCATTATGAATATGAGCTATTATGATCTCGTATTGGGCAATGACCTCTGTGTTTATCCATCTTACTATGAGCCATGGGGGTATACACCTCTGGAGGCTGTTGCCTTTAAGGTTCCTTGTATTACAACCGACCTTGCTGGTTTCGGCTTGTGGGCAAATACAGAGAAGGGCAAATACAGCGAGATAGAAGACGGTGTTAAGGTATTACATCGTACTGATTATAATTATTCTGAGGTAGCTGATGGTATTAAGGATACCATAGCCCGTTATTCTTGCTTTACGAAGACAGAGGTGAACAAGTGTCGTTCAAATGCCGAGAAGCTCTCTCGTAAAGCTCTTTGGAGTGAGTTTATCATCTATTATGAGCAGGCTTACGACATAGCATTAGAGAAAGCAGCTGCACGAAACAACTGATAACTGCTTTAATAACGATATAAAAAATAACAGTCAAACTATATTAAGTTATGAAAATTAAATCAGATTATTCCAACGAACCTCAGTGGAAAGAGGTAACTGTAAAGTCAACTCTGCCAAAGGAACTGGCATGTCTTGATGAGCTTGCTCACAATATGTGGTGGGCATGGAATTACGAAGCACGCAATATGTTCAAAGCTCTTGATGAGGAACTCTATGAAGAGGTTGGACATAATCCTGTTCAGCTCCTTGAGCGTCTTAGCTACGACCGTAAGGAAGCCATCGTAAAGGACAAGAAGTTGATGAAGCAGGTAAGTGATGTTTACAAGAAGTTCCGTGCTTATATGGACGTTAAGCCTAACGCTAAGCGTGCTTCTGTTGCTTACTTCTGTATGGAGTTTGGTCTGAATCAGGCATTGAAGATTTATTCTGGTGGTCTTGGTATTCTTGCTGGTGACTACCTCAAGGAAGCTTCTGACTCAAATGTAAATTTCTGTGCTGTAGGTTTCCTCTATCGTTTTGGTTACTTCACACAGAGCCTTTCAATGGACGGTCAGCAGATTGCGAAGTATGATTCACAGAACTTTAACTCTCTTCCTATCGAGCGTGAGCTTGATGAGAACGGCAATCAGGTAGTTGTTGACGTACCTTACCGCAACTATATGGTACACGCACTTGTATGGCGTGTAAACGTTGGACGTATTAAGCTTTACTTGCTCGATACAGACAACGATATGAACTCAGAGTACGATCGCCCTATCACTCACTCACTTTATGGTGGTGACTGGGAGAACCGTTTGAAGCAGGAGATTCTGCTCGGTATCGGTGGTATGCTCACATTGAAGAAATTGGGTATCAAGAAGGATATCTATCACTGTAATGAAGGTCATGCAGCACTCTGCAACCTCCAGCGTCTTTGCGACTACATCGATGGTGGCTTGACATTCAATCAGGCTATGGAGCTTGTACGTGCTTCTTCACTTTATACCGTTCACACACCAGTACCAGCAGGTCACGACTACTTCGACGAGGAACTCTTCGGCAAGTATATGGGTGATTATCCTGCTAAACTTGGTATCTCGTGGGATGAGTTCATCGGTATGGGGCGTACCAATCCTGATGATCACAGCGAGCGTTTCTGTATGAGTACCTTCGCTTGTAACACCTGTCAGGAAATCAATGGTGTGTCAAAACTTCACGGTTGGGTAAGCCAGAAAATGTTTGCTCCATTGTGGAAGGGATACTTCCCAGAGGAGAATGCTGTAGGTTATGTTACTAATGGTGTACACCTCCCAACATGGACAGCAACAGAGTGGCGCAAAGTTTACGATAAGTACTTCGATGAAAGCTTCATGAGCGACCAGAGTAACGAGTCTATCTGGCATGCAATCTATAATGTTCCTGATGCAGAAATCTGGGAGACACGTATGGCATTGAAGCAGAAACTTATCAAGTATATCCGTGATAAGTTCACCAAGCAGTGGCTCCGCAACCAGGGTGACCCAGCTAAGGTCGTTTCTATCCTTGAGCGTATTAATCCTAACGCATTGATGATTGGTTTCTGTCGTCGCTTTGCAACTTATAAGCGTGCACACTTGCTTTTCACTGACCTTGAGCGTTTGGAGAAGATTGTAAACAACCCAGAGCGTCCAGTTCTGTTCTTCTTCTCAGGTAAGGCACACCCTGCTGATGGCGCTGGTCAGGGACTTATCAAGCGTATCTTTGAGATTTCACGTATGCCACAGTTCCTCGGTAAGATTATCTTCCTTGAGGATTACGATATGCAGTTGGCTCGTCGTCTCGTTTCTGGAGTTGATATCTGGATGAACACACCAACTCGTCCACTCGAGGCAAGTGGTACATCTGGTGAGAAGGCAGAAATGAACGGTGTTGTAAACCTCTCAGTACTTGATGGCTGGTGGGTTGAAGGCTACCGCGAGGGAGCTGGATGGGCATTGCCAGAGAAGCGTACCTATCAGAATCAGGGCTATCAGGACCAGCTTGATGCAGCTACTATCTATGGTCTTTTCGAGAATGAGATAGCTCCTCTCTACTTCAATAAGAATCAAGATGGCTACTCAGAGGATTGGGTTAAGGTTGTAAAGAACTCTATTGCAACTATCGCTCCTCACTATACAATGAAGCGTCAGCTTGACGACTACTATGACAAGTTCTATGAGAGTCAGGCTAAGCGTTCTCATAAGCTCGAGGCTAATGACAATAAACTTGCTAAGGAGATTGCTCTTTGGAAGGAGTCTGTAGCAGAGCGTTGGGACAGCATTTATGTTGTTTCTAAGGACGAGGATGCACTGCAGGACATTTCTACAGGTCATAAGATTAAGGTTACTTACGTTATCGACGAGCAGGGCTTGAACAATGCTGTAGGTCTTGAGCTTGTATTCTTGAAGAATGCACCAGTTGATGACGTTAACATCCACAAGGTAATCCCATTCAAGATGGTGAAGACTGAGGGTAATCACTATACTTTCGAGGCTACTTTCGATGCAACAGAAGCAGGTGCTTATAAGTGCGCTGTCCGTATGTATCCTAAGAACGATCTCCTGCCACACCGTCAGGACTTCGCTTATGTGAAGTGGATTGGATAAGAACAGTCTAAGGACTAATTAATAATTAAAAGCCATTCCTATGCTCTGAAAAGGGTTGGGAATGGCTTTTTCGTATTTATATGCCATTGAATTATCGCTGGGCTTAATCTAATTTACAATGGTAATGTGCCTTTCCCTCGATATGTTTACCATTTGTTTACCGCCTTCTGCTTACGCTTTTTTATATATTTTGCGATAACGTGAACCTATGTTGATGATTTTCTTTTCACGTTCTAACTGTGCTGTAAGTTGATAGGCGTAGGTGGTAGAAAGGTTCAGACGGCGACGGAGGTCGTTAACGGTGATTATCGGATTCTCTTCAAACAATTCTTTTAGTGCAGCGTTAACGGCTGATTTTATAGGAAGTGTGGATGTACCGTCTTTGTAGGTTTTGTTTTCAAAATCCATCTTTCCTAACGCTTCGTGAAAATCCTTATCGGGGCGGAATCTAATTTTGCGCACAGCAACATTACGGAGTTGGTGACGATGCGTCTTAGGGTCTTCGTACATGTCCCCTTTAAGGGCAAGCGAGAAGAATCCAATGCCCGGTAGATGGACTGTATTCCCACTTTTTAGCTCCTCTGCTAATTCTGTTTTTAATGCTGAGATAGTACCAAGAATGTCGGCTGTTGTGAGCGTTGTTGCTTGTTGGATATGCTGACAGATTCTCTCTATTCCCGTGACATCTTTCTTGATAGGTACGATTCTTAGTGCTTTACGTTGTGCGAGTTTACCGCTTGTTCTTAATAGTTTGTAATTTACAGTCATAGCTTTACGTTTGTAATAAGGGTTAATAATCATCTTTTCCATGAGCCGTTAGTGTGTGAAACGAGTCTCTATAATCACATACTTTTAGCATAGGCAGAATTCTTTTCACGAAAGAAAGAAATTATTTACGTGAAAATAAATATTTCTTTTCATGAAGGAAAATATTTCTTTTCATGAAAATAATTCGTGATTCATGCTGCAAAGATACTGTTTCAATGGTCGCTTGCCAAGTATAAGCTATGTAGTAATGTCTGTATTTGTGCTATTTTGCGTGGGTTTTGATTTGAGATGGGTAGGTAAAAGGGTAAAAGAAAAACTCTCAGACCTATGTGGTGTGAGAGCTTTATATGCTTATTCGCTTATCTTAGATGATATTCTATGGTAGTTATAAATCTTCCCCATGGGAAGCATTTCTGTCGTTTTCGTAGTATATAGCTATATAATATTCATCATACTCTTTGGCTATTGTGAACCACACTATTCTATTCTGTGCTCCTTCGTATGGCAGCTGATAAAAAACAGCAGCATATTGTTTATTATTCACAGAGATCTCATATGATATGTTTTCGCTTTCAGATAACATGTGGGATGTTTCAGATATTGTGTATTTTGAATTGTTTTCGAATTGTTGAAAGAGCTTATTATATCTTATTTTAATTTGTCCTTCATCTCGCCCTGTTTTATTCCATACAACAATTCTCCATACTTTGTTTTTGTTAGTTTGTATATGAATATACACTTTCTCACCATTAAATACTCCTTCAAGAAAATCAGTTGTTGTATTGTATGTGAATCCTTTTGCTTTGAGCTTTTGAATCATGGCAGTTTTGGAGCCATCAACAGGAATACCTAAGAACTTAGTAACATTTTGTTGTGCATATATTGATATAGACAACAAGAGTAACATTAGTACTGATAAAATCTTTTTCATACGTTATTATGTTTTGGTTTGTAATTACGCTTTTGGGGTAAATAGATATACTTCTTATTGTTATCTTTGTTCTTTATGTTTACGACAAAGTTAAGAATTATTTTTTGATACATTCCTCTCCGTATGCAAAAAGTCTCATAAGTTGTTATTGGAATGTGGGTTAATTGGCTTGGTTGATAAGGTTCACCACTACCTTTACCATTATATCCTTTTCCTCTGTTTTGCTCTCGGCAATCATGAGGGTGAGGGCAACGAGGGTGTTGTCAGCAATTCGCTTGGTACCATCAGGGCGATAGAGGATGGCATTGTTGTTCATAAACCATAGGAAGAGGGTGGCTGCAATGCGCTTATTTCCATCACTGAACGAGTGATTCTTAGTGACAAGATAGAGTAGCATAGCCGCTTTCTCCTCCACACTCGGATAAAGTTCCGTGCCATCAAAGGTCTGGTAGATTTGTCCGATAGAACTTTTGAAGGACTCATCCTTTTCATTACCAAAGAGTACAGAACCACCAAACTTCTGTCGAAGCATATCTATCTCGTGCATAGCATTCTCGTATGTGGCATGGAAAGGTTCTTCTTTGGTAGTCTTGGCGATATGTAATCGCTGGTAATCATAGTTGTCGAGTGTGTCGAGTGCGTAGGTGTAGTCTACCACAACATCAAAGAGTGCATTGCTTTCGTCCGTTGTCTTTGCAGGTTGTTGCTGGATAGCTCTGCCTAATACTTGTATGAGTTGGCGCAGTTCCGCAATCTGATGTTTGCGAATGTTCTCGTTGATAGCATAGCCTTTGACAAGATATTGCTTAAGAACAGAGTTTGCCCATTGGCGGAAACGGATACCACGTTTTGTATTTACACGATATCCCACGGATATTATCATATCAAGATTGTAATAAGCAACTATACGAGAAACTTGCCGTTTGCCTTCTTGTTGAACTGTTCGGAATTTCCGAACAGTTGAGTTCGCATCGAGTTCATCATCTTCTATGATGTGCTTAATATGTTCGCTTATTGTAGCTTTGCTGGATTGAAATAGTTCTACCATCTGAGCCTGCGTAAGCCATACCGTTTCTCCTTCCAACTTCACATCAAGTTGGGTCTTACCATCTTCACTTTGATAGATGATAATTTTGTCGTTTAGGTTTTCAGTCATATTGTTTAGGTTTATAGTTGTTAGTCGATAGGCGAGGGATAGCTTAATCCCTCGTCAGTTTACGACTCATATAACGTACGGGATACCACACGGAAAGCCATCCAACAAGGATAACTGTGAGGAAGATTGTGATGATATCTTCTGGATGAACGCTAATAGGATAGGCGTTAACAACGAAGTTTCCAGCCTGATCACCGAGCTGTACAAGACCGTATGTCTGCTGTAACCAGCAAAGTAATAAGCCAAGTGCAATACCGATGACAGCACCAGCAGCAGAAATCATTCTACCTTCAAAGAGGAAGATACGGCGTATCTGACTATCTGTTGCACCAAGGTTACGCAGGGTGATGACGTCATTCTTCTTGTCGATGATGAGCATAGAGAGCGAACCAATGATGTTAAAGCACGCCACCATAAGGATAAACGTGAGGAAGATATAGGCAAAGAGCTTCTCTATACGCATGATGTTAAACGTGTCAGCTTGCTGCTCATAGCGATCTAATACCTTATATTTATCACCGAGAAGGGTTTGTATTTCGTCCTTTGCCTTGTCAATGTCGACACCCGGTTTCATGCGTAACTCAAGAGAAGTCATTTCTCCTTGTCGGTTGAAGATACGGCGTGCGAAATCAAGGGAGGTGATAATATATCCCTTGTCATACTTCATCTGCTTTACTTGGAAGAGTACTCCCGGAGATATCAATGAGTCTTTTACAAAGGCATTTGTTGGATCAGAAGCATCATACTGTCCTTCACGCTGGGGTGCATAGATGTGTAAGTAGTCTGGCCATGCAACTCCAGTACCGAGGTCTTGTGCCAATCTAATACCGAGAACACCATATTGCAGATTGGCTGTATGAAGTCTAAAGTCACCCTCTCCGTAGAGGATATTACTGATATGTGTCAGCGAATCGAAGTTATCCTCCACACCCTTCACATTGACCATAGCTTGTTTGTCGTGATAGATAGCTAATGCTTGGTCCTCTACACATTCTGTAGCCACCTCTACTGAAGGTAGTTTTTTAACCTTTAAAAGTAAAGGGTCGTTAGCCGACATAGCCTTACCCTTTGCTGCTTCAATCTTAATTTGTGGATCGAAGTTGGTGAAGAAGGATGCTACAAGGTCTGAGAATCCATTAAATCCGCTCAATACAACGACCAATGCCATTGTTGCCACAGACACTCCGAGTACGGAGATGAGGCTGATAACGTTAATAGCATGTGTACTCTTCTTTGAGAAGAGGTAACGGCGGGCAATGTAAAAAGGGAAGTTCATGTTGGGTGTTAGGTGTTGAATGTTGGGTGTTGACGGGTAGGGTGTTAGGTGTTGAATGATGGGTGTTGAATGATGGGTGTTGAATGATGGGTGTTGAATGATGGGTGTTGAATGATGGGTGTTGAATGATGGGTGTTGATGTTTGGTGGAGTATTAATACACTTTGTAGTAATCATTAACACCCAACATTCATCACCCAACACCCAACATTCAACACCCATCCCCCACTTCCTACTTCTTTAGTAACTCATCAATGCGCTCCAAGTAGTCGAGGGAGTCGTCAATGAAGAAGCGTAGTTCAGGGATGATACGCAGCTGATTATGCACACGCTGACCTAAGTCATAGCGGATAGTCTTCTCATTAGCATTGATGTTTTTCAGTATTTCGTCTCCCTTTTCAGATGGGAAAATACTGAGGTAGGCGGTACAGATACTGAGGTCTGGACTCACCTTTACACGTGTTACACTAACCAAAACACCATGCATCATACGTGTCTGTGTCTGGAAAATACTTGCTAACTCCTTCTGAAGGAGACGTGATATGCGGTTTTGTCTTGTCTCTTGCATTGTCTTATCTATTTATTGTTTTATCCTGCAAAGGTACTGAAAGTTTGAAAAACCCACAAACTTTTATGCTGGGTGTTGGATAATGGGTGATAGTTGTTGGGTGTTGGTTGGTGATGAAATGTTATGGTGGGTGATAGTTGTTGTATGTTGGTTGGTGATGAAATGTTATGCTGGGTGATAGTTGTTGGGTGTTGGTTGGTGATGAAATGTTATGTTGGGTGATAGTTGTTGGGTGTTGGTTGGTGATGAAATGTTATGCTGGGTGATAGTTGATGGGTGTTGGTTGGTGATGAAATGTGATGGTGGATGATAGGTGATGGGTGTTAGGTGGTGATGAAATGTTATGCTGGGTGATAGTTGTTGGGTGTTGGTTGGTGATGAAATGTTATGCTGGGTGATAGTTGTTGGGTGTTGAGTGGTGATGAAATGCGGATGTTTGAGGATGGAAGTTAGGCTTTGTATGTTTGGTGTTGAGGGTCCGCACATGTTGTGCGAACGCCCCGCACGTGTGGTGCGGATGGTACGCACCAGTGGTGTTGAGGGCCAAATGCTTTGCTATATGTTATGAGAGTGAAAGCAACTAATGGATTATAAAATCGTTATAGTTATCCCTTTGCGGTAATTACTCCCCTCCCTATGGGGGAGGGGCAGGGGGGAGGGGCCAGCTATGTGTAGCTTTTATTTCTTTCTAATCAGCGTTAACCCATCGCGTAGTGGGAGAATAACCTTTTCGATTCGGTCGTCTTTGGCAATAAAGTCATTGAAACGGCGGATACCAATCGTTTGTTGGTCGTGGTCGTAGGCAGGGTCAATGACGTGCCAATCCCACAGTGTGTTGTCAGCGAGGATATAGCCACCAGGTCGGATGATGGGCAACAACTTCTCATATACTTCTGTATAATTGCGCTTGTCACCATCGACGAAAGCCATATCAAATAGAATCCTCAACTTTGGAGCCTCTTCTGCAGCATCACCGATACGGAAGTCAATCTTGTCGGCAACTGGCGACCCTTCAATCCAAGGACGGGTGAAATCCTCCATCTCGTCATTGATTTCAAAGGTATAGAGCTTGCCCCCTTCCTCTAATCCTTCAGCCATACAGATAGCCGAATAGCCACTGAAAGTACCCACTTCGAGGATATTCTTAGGACGTATCATTTGTACAAGCATCTTCAGAAGACGCCCCTGCAGATGACCACTTGCCATACGTCCGTGAATGGTATGGATATTTGTGGCACGATAAAGGCGGTAAAGATAATCGCCTTCTGGGTCAATATGTGAGGCAAGATAGGCATCGCAGCCCGCCTCATCGGTGAGGGAAGTATAGGTGTTGGTTGTTGGCATGGGTGATGATAGTGATGATGAGTGTTGAAAGGTTATAGGAGTGACAAAGCCTCTATAGCCAATCTGTAGCTGTTAAGACCAAAGCCTTGGATCGTACCCATGCAGGCAGGGGCAATCATTGAGTGTCGACGGAAGTCCTCACGGTCGTTAACATTACTGATATGTACCTCAATCACTGGCGTTTGTAGAGAGCGGATGCAATCTAAAAGCGCAATACTTGTATGTGTGTAAGCCCCAGCATTGAGGATAATGCCATCATATGAGAAGCCTGTCTCCTGTAGCTTGTTGATGAGTTCGCCCTCAACATTACTTTGGTAATAGTCAATGGTACAGTTAGGATAGCTTTCACGCAGTTGTGAAAGGAAGGTATCCATAGACATACTACCGTATATTTCAGGTTCACGCACCCCTAACAGGTTCAAGTTGGGACCATTAATAATGATTACTTTCATATCTCTTTCTTCTCAAATATCGTTTTTTGATGTATCTTTGCATATAAATTGCAGTATGCAAAAATAAGAAATTAAATGGAAACAGACAAGAATTCAAAGGATATTGTCAGCCGTTACCGTCGTTATCTGAAGTTAGAGAAAGGCTATTCGGTGAATACGTTGGATGCTTATATGCGTGATGTAGATAAGCTCTTTCGCTATCTTGCTGTGGAACAGGTTGATGTGTTGGATGTGAAGTTAGAAGATTTAGAACACTTTGCAGCCTTTATCTCCGACCTTGGCATTGGTCCTCGCTCGTTGGCACGCATTCTCAGTGGGGTGCGTCAGTTCTATCGTTTCCTTGTTATTGATGGTTATTTGGAAGTAGACCCGACTGAGTTGTTAGAGTCGCCAAAGCAACCTGACCACTTACCAGAGGTTCTTTCCACAGCTGAAGTAGACCTCTTAGAGCAGGCAATAGACCTTTCAAAGTGGGAAGGGCACCGCAATCGTGCCATTATCGAAGTCTTGTTTTCTTGTGGACTGCGTGTATCAGAGCTCACCAACCTAAAACTTTCCAACCTATATATTGAAGAACAGTATATTCGAGTGATGGGTAAAGGCTCGAAGGAACGCTTGGTTCCAATCTCACCACGTGCCTTAGACGAGCTAAGCTACTGGTTTGCCGACCGTAATGTGATGAAAATCAAACCCGGAGAGGAGGATTATGTCTTTCTAAATCGTCGTGGACAGCACCTTACGCGTACGATGATTCTTATCATGATTAAGCGATATGCGGTTGAAGCTGGTATCAAGAAAACAATTTCTCCACACACCCTTCGCCACTCCTTTGCCACTTCCTTGCTCGAAGGTGGTGCCGACTTGCGTGCAATTCAGGCAATGTTAGGACACGAAAGTATTGGTACAACAGAGATTTATACGCATATCGACACCTCTACACTACGGCAGGAAATTCTCGAACATCACCCCCGTAATATCCAGTATAACGAACGCCAGCAGATGGACTTATTGACAGAATAATCTTTATTGATACTTTGTTAAGATATAAAAAATAAAAAAATCGGATTGCGTAACAGATTTTTATGTATCTTTGCGCCATAAAACTAATATTAAAATTACAAACAACGTTTAAGATGAAAATCAAACATTTATTCTTAATCGTCTTACTCTTTGTCACTGGAATGGTCTCTGCACAGCAGATGGGACCTATCCCTGTGAATAAGAATGTAAGACAAGGTAAGCTCAGCAATGGCTTAACTTACTACATCCTTCACAATGAATGGCCAGAGCATGTAGCCAATTTTTACATTGCACAGCGTGTTGGTTCTATTCAAGAGAACGACAACCAGCGTGGTTTGGCTCACTTCCTTGAGCACATGGCATTCAATGGTTCAGAGCATTTTCCTGATTCTACGCTCCTCGAATTCACCCGTTCACTTGGTGTTGAGTTCGGTAGTAACTTGAATGCTTACACCAGTATCGACCAGACGGTCTATCGTATCTGCGACGTGCCAACAACTCGTCAGACAGCACTCGACTCTTGTCTGTTGATTCTTAAGGACTGGTCAAACGGCTTGACACTTGCTGACAAGGAGATAGATAAGGAACGTGGCGTTATTCATCAGGAGTGGCAGCTGCGCCGTACACCAGTGATGCGAATCTATGATGACGTTTTGCCAAAGTTCTATCCTAACTCAAAGTATGGTCATCGCATGCCAATCGGTTTGATGAGCATTGTTGACAAGTTCCCTTATCAGGACCTCCGCGATTATTATAAGAAGTGGTATCGTCCAGATAATCAGTGTATCATCGTTGTTGGTGATATTGATGTAGACCACACAGAGAATGAGATTAAGAAGCTTTGGGCTAACGCTACTGTTCCTGCAAATGCAGCACAGGTTGTAGAAGAGGCTGTGCCAGACACCAAGGACGCTATCTACGTGTTTGGTAAGGATAAGGAGATGCCTTACAGTCAGGTTGGTTTCAGTATGAAGCATGACGCCTTCCCTGACGCACAGAAGGGCGATATGTACTACTATGTAGACTCTTACGCAAAGAATATCATCACTATGATGCTCAATCAGCGACTCGCTGAATTAGCACAGAAAGCCGACTGTCCTTTCACAGGTGCTTATTCAGAGGATGGCGATTACATGCTTTCAAAACCAAAGGCTGCCTTCAGTATGGCTGCAGATGCTAAGGAAGGTAAGGACCTTCAAGCACTTGCTGCTATCTATCGTGAGGCACAGCGCGTTCGTCTTTATGGCTTTACAGCAGGCGAATACGACCGTATGAAGGCTGAATACCTCTCTCAGTTGGAGTCAGCTTACGTCAATCGTAACAAGGTGAAGAACGCTCAGTATGGTGATGAACTTCGTGATCACTATCTTGCTAACGAACCAATCCCAAGCAAGGAGGATGATTATCAGATTATGAAGCAGTTGGTTGAGATGCCTGCATTGAATGTTGACGTAATCAATAAGTATGCACAGGAACTCATCACGGATAAGGATAGTAACTTCGTAGCTTATATCTTTGCACAGGAGAAGGCTGGTGCTACTTACCCAACAGAGGCTCAGATGGCACAGACAATCAATTCTGTACGTGCTGAGAAGATTGAACCATATGTTGACAATGTAAAGCAGGAGCCTCTACTCGATGAGAAGAAACTCCCTAAGGCTGGTAAGATTGTTGGCGAGAAGGAGAATAAGGTGCTTGGTTATAAGGAGTTGACACTGAGCAATGGCGCACGTGTTATTCTGAAGAAGACCGACTTCAAGGACAATGAAATTCAGTTCCAAGCTTCTGCGAAGGGCGGTAAGGGCCTCTATGGTAAGGCTGACTTCAGCAACTTACAACTCTTTGATGCTGTCCTCGGTTACAGCGGTTTGGGTAATTTCTCACGTCAGGAATTACAGAAGGCACTCTCTGGTAAGCAGGCTTCTGTGGGCTGCAGCATGTCAAGCTACTATCAGTCATTAGCTGGTTCATGTGTTCCAAAGGATATTGAGACAATGATGCAGTTGCTTTACCTCAACTTTACCAATATTGCAAAGGATGAGGCTTCATACAAAGCAATGATGGCACAAATGGAGTTAGCGCTCAAGAACAAGGATCTCTCACCTGAGAGTGTCTTTGGTGATTCGCTCAGCAACACTATCTACGGTCATGAAGCACGTTTCGCTCCAATGACATTGAATACATTGAAGAATGTAAGTTACGATCGTATCTTGCAGATTTGGAAGGAGCGTTTTGCTAATCCTGGTCAGTTTGTTTACTACTTCGTAGGTAACTTTGATGAGGCTACACTCCGCCCATTGATTGAAAAGTACATTGCATGTCTTCCTAAGGGCAAGGCTGAGAATTGGAAGGAAGTTCCAAGTTATGTAGCAGGTCAGGCGGTAAATAAGTTCACTCGTAAGTCTGAGACACCAAAGGCGATTGCCTTTGAGTTCTGGCATGCGCCAATGGCTTATACCCTTGAGAATGATATTCTTACCAGTGCAGCGGGTCAGGTGCTCTCTATGGTTTACTTGAAGAGTATTCGTGAGGATGCGAGTGCAGCTTACTCTGTAAGCGCAGGTGGTAAGTTACGCCGTCTTGGCAACAAGCCAGTAGCACTTATTCAGGCTTATTGTCCAATGGACCCAGCGAAGTCTGATGTTGCATTGAAGCTTCTTGCTGAGGGTATGAAGGAAAATACAATGAAGATGGATGCCGATAAGGTGCAGAAGGTGAAGGACTTCATGCTTAAGGATGCAGAACTTTCTGCTAAGACTAACGGCTATTGGATGGGTATTCTCGACGACTATATTTGGTCAGGTGTAGACTTCCATACCAACTATAAGAAGACTGTTGAGGCAATCACTCCAGCTAAGCTTGCTGCTCACTTGAAGCAGATCTTGGCAGCAGGTAACCATGCAGAGGTGGTAATGACACCAGCAAAATAATACGTATTCTATGTTTGAAAAAGGACTCTCATGGGTCCTTTTTCATTTAACAAACTACCAACAGCGAATTATTTTCATGAAAATAAATATTTATTGTCGTGAAAATAAATCTTTCTCTTCATGTAATTAAATATTTTTCTTCATGAAAAGAATTTGTAGGAGATAGCTTTTTATCATTTAAAAGAAAGAGAGTCCATTTGTCATTTCTGGCAAATGGGCTCTCTTTCTTTGGTCGATAAAATGCTTGTAGAACCTGTCGATTTTACGATGTCTACTTTTTATGCACACGGAACTATCATATTCCTTTGTATTCATATACTTCATTAGCATAGATAGAGAGTCATCACTCTTTATTGTCGGCAACCATATACGAACAGTATTTATTGAGTAAATCATTCAATAACAAATCACCTTTCTGATAACGGTCAGCGTCAAGCTTTGTAACTCTTTCGCGTATAGGCTTCTTAGTCTTAAATAAAGCATGAAGATATGGTACGCCATTTTCCTCTGTTATGTTCACATCCGTGAAGAATTGGGTTAAATCTTCTTTGTCATAAACGATGGAATAGCTTGGTCGTTTTGCGCCAGGTATACTTTCTACAAGGATATTCTTGTCAACCAGATCTTGGATGTCACGAATGGCAGTGTCCTTCGAACATTTTGCTAACGTTGCCCATGTCTTTGATGTTATCTTTGCCTCATAGCCGTCAAGAAATAGATTTAGCATTTGTGTTTGTCGTTCTGTCATAGGAACAACCGATGCTTTCTGCCAGAAGAAACTCTTGTTTAAGATTGTTGTGACGGTGGCACCAGCTTCGTCAAGTGCATCCACCAATTTCTGCATATACCACACTAACCACTCCGTAACGTCGCCATCTCCACGCTGCATACGTTCGAGAATGTCATAGTAGTGCTTCTTATCCTTGTTTATCTGTGATGAAATATTGTAGAAACGGAACCTACTTTTCTCGCCACGTGCCAAGAGCATATCTGAAAGAATACGTGCTAATCGTCCGTTTCCATCCTCAAATGGATGAATGCTTACAAACCAGAAATGAGCAATGGCGGAACGTATGACACTACTTACAGGTTCTTCTTTATTAAACCATCTGAGGAACTTTTGCATTTCTTCTTCAATACGGTCTGGAGAAGGAGCAATATAGTGAATTTTCTCGCGTCCAAATATTCCACTGACTATATGCTCTTCGTTCGTTCGATACTGTCCAATCTCTATCTGGCTACCTTCACTGTAGCCAGAAGGGAAGAATGCAGCTTGCCAAGCATATAATCTTTCTTTTGTGAGAATCATGTCATAATGCTGTACAGCTTCGAGCATTACGTTGACAACAGAGTCAACATAGTGAGATGGTGCAGTATGTTTTACGTTCTCAATCCCAAGTTTTCTTGCTATGGAAGAACGGACCTGATCCACGTTAAGGCGGATGCCTTCAACTTCTGAAGAATACACTATATCATAAGTAAGGTTCTCTGCCATAGCATGTATTTTGCTGTCAAAGCCCAGTGAAGCCAATCTCCCGTAAAGCAAACCCTGTTTACGGAATACCTCTTCTTGGAGTAGTTCCACCTTTGAAGTGTCCCAACGGAAGTTAGTCCAATTGTCTCTTTCGTGTATATACATCATCCTTTTATATCATTTATGCGGCAATTTGTGTCTTATATCGTCGCAAATTATGCGACAAAAATACTTAAATAAAGCCGAAACTCCAAATAATTTCTCAAATAACGCATATTTTGCGACGTTCTTGGAGAAGATATGTAGGATAGCTATATCGCCATCCTCCATCATTTAACACCTAATATCAACTGTTCATTACCACCCAATATTTGGCTCTTCCGTTAAATGTGTAGAATGTTAATAGAATGAGATTAATCCACATACATGGTAAACTTACCTCCAATTAGATGGTTTTATAAAGGGGGATAAACTACATGATAAATGTAATTAGATGCGATGTCTATTTGTCATCTACAACCTGCTTATTTCCTTATTATTTGATATGTGTGTAAACTATTTTCAAGCACTTCAAAACCAATACATGCTCTTTTGGCTTCTAAAAGACGCCCTTTTGGGTTGCAAAAGATGCCCTTTAAGGCTCTTATTAACGCCCTTTTGAAGTCCAATTAAGCACCTTTTATTTTGTTATTTGGTAACTAATTGATACTCTGTTGATTGCAAACCTGCTTCTTATGTGTTTTTTGCCGTTAGTTATAGATGTTTTTTTTTGAAATTATGTAATGATTTTTCAAACTCTATCTACATATTTTCGAAGTCTTAAAACGAAAAGATTTTCAATGTCAGAGGATAATAATAGGATAGATAGTTGACTGTCGTAGCCATGTTTTTGTTTAATGAGTAACTTCGATTCTTCCGTTAACACAATACGAAAAGTGTCCACACATTTAACGGAAGAATCATTTTATGCGACGATTTAAGGTTTATATCGTTGCAAATTATGCGACAATAACACTAAAATTGCTCCGATGTAATTATTGACTTCTCAGATAAAGTAGATTTTGAAATGGTAATCTTTGATTGTATTTTCTTCATCATTCATCTTTTAACACCGAATACTACTAATCATCACCACCCAACATTCACCACCCACCACCCACTATTTACTAATCATCACCACCCAACATTTACCCCCCAACACCCATCAATCCCCCCAATAATGTATAAATCTTACTTATTTATTTTGTTATCCCGCTAAGTTGCAGTAACTTTGCATTCTTAAACAGAGAGTTAGTAATAAATACAAACATAAAAAGTAGATAAATATATGGCATATTTGTTTTCATCGGAATCAGTATCTGAGGGACACCCAGATAAGGTTGCCGATCAGATAAGCGACGCATTGCTCGACCAGTTCTTGGCATATGATGAGGATGCACGTTGCGCTATAGAAACCTTTAATACTACAGGTCAGGTAGTGATTATGGGTGAGGTAAGGTCTAAGGAATATGTTGACCTTCAGACAATTGCTCGTAGGACAATTAACAAAATCGGTTATACAAAGGCTGAGTATCAGTTTGATGGCAATAGCTGCGGTGTTCTTTCTGCTATTCATGAGCAGAGTGATGATATCAACCGTGGCGTTGACAATGGTGATGCCGAGAATCAGGGAGCTGGTGATCAGGGTATGATGTTTGGTTATGCATGTAACGAGACAGACAATTATATGCCTGTGACACTCGACTTGGCACACCTCCTTATGACCACGTTGGCTGACATCCGCAAGGAAGGTAAGCAGATGACTTATCTCCGTCCAGACTCAAAGGGTCAGGTGACAGTGGAGTATAGCGATGACAATATCCCACAGCGAATTGACACTATCGTTGTTTCAACACAGCACGACGACTTTATCAAGCCTGCTGACGACTCACGTGAGGCACAGTTGAAGGCTGATAAAGAGATGGTAGAGCAGATACATAAGGATGTACTTGAAATCCTTATGCCACGTGTAAAGGCACAGATAACATCGGAGAAAGTACTTGCCTTGTTCAACGACAATATCAAGTATCTTGTCAATCCAACGGGTAAGTTTGTGATTGGTGGTCCTCATGGTGATACTGGTTTGACTGGTCGTAAGATTATTGTTGATACTTACGGTGGTAAAGGCGGTCATGGTGGTGGTGCCTTCTCTGGTAAGGATTCAAGTAAGGTAGACCGTTCTGCAGCCTATGCTACACGCTATATTGCAAAGAATATGGTGGCAGCTGGTGTGAGTGATGAGATTCTCGTACAGTTGGCTTATGCTATTGGTGTTGCTGAGCCTGTTAGTGTTTATGTGAATACCTACGGTCGTTCACATGTGAAGGCTACTGATGGTGAGATAGCAGAGATGGTGAAGAAACTGTTTGACCTTCGTCCAAAGGCTATTGAGAAGACGTTGAAGCTTCGTCAGCCAATGTATTTGGAGACTGCTGCTTATGGTCACATGGGACGCCAGAATGAGGTTGTTCAGAAGACCTTTGAGAGCCGTTATCATGATACTAAGACGGTTGATATTGAACTTTTCACTTGGGAAAAGCTCGATCGTGTAGAGGATATTAAAAAGACATTCGGACTCTAATAGACAATGCCGACAACTGATTCCATTGTTCGCCCTTCTCTATTGCTAAAGTCAACATTGGCAGCGGGGAAGAAGGCGAATGTCGATTCTGAGGGTAAGGCGGGTCAGAAAACTGACTCGTCTATCTTGTTACGCCCTAAAAAACAGAAGAAGTTTCAGCTGACGGACTTCAAATTTGCAGAAGAAGGCTACTTTAAAGGGAATAAGTTTTTCAAGTTAGAACGAGGAAACAATCATGCTGATGGAGTTTCGGGCGTACTTGCTCCTTATGCTGTAAGCAATGATAATGTTATTGCAGCAATGCTCTTAGGTTGTTTTGTGATGGCGATGGTGGCGTTTTCTCTATCGAGAAATTTCATAGAACGACAGATAAAGAGTTTCTTTCGTGTAAGTCGTAGTAAGGAGTTGGCTATTGAAACGAATGAAGAGATGCGCTTTCAGACTATCTTGATAGCACAAACCTCTTTGTTAGGAAGTATTCTCTATTATTTATTTGCGCGAGATTTAGGGGGCGGTAGGCTTTCGAATGATACACAACTTGGAGCGATAGGATGCTTTTTTGGTGTGTTTGTCGCTTATTTCCTATTCAAGTATCTGGTCTATGGATTCGTAAACTGGGTATTCTTTGATAGGAAAAATAATGGACAATGGAGGCGAACACAGGTATTCCTTTCCTCTTTGGAAGGAGTCTTATTATTCCCGATAGTACTCTTGCTGGTTTACTTCTCTTTGTCACTCCATGCAGCATTGATTTATACACTAATTGTTATGTTATGCGTCAAAATGCTTGCTTTTTATAAGAGTTACAGTATCTTTTTTAAGAGAATGGGTGCCAGTCTGCAAATAATTTTGTACTTTTGTGCGCTCGAATTGATGCCGTTGATAGTATTGTGGGGCGTTTTGTTCATTACAGATAACTATTTGATAATAAACTTTTAGGACACGATGATAAAAAAGATCTTGGTTTCACAGCCAAAGCCGTCAAGCGAAAAGTCGCCATATTACGACATAGCGGAAGACTTGGGAGTGGAACTGGTTTTCAGACCATTTTTTAAAGTGGAAGGACTCTCAGCGAAAGAGTTCCGTCAGCAGAAGATAAACCTGTTGGATTATACCGCTGTGGTATTTACTTCTCGTCATGCTGTAGACAATTATTTTAAGCTCGCTAAGGAAATGCGTGTCACTATCCCAGAGGATATGAAGTATTTCTGTGTGATTGAAACGATTGCTCTTTATATCCAGAAGTATGTTCAGTACCGCAAACGTAAGGTGTTCTTTGGTAATACTGGAAAGATAGATAGTCTTATCCCTACAATGACTAAGCATAAGACTGAGAAGTACCTTGTTCCGCAGAGTTCTGTACATACGGAGGCTCTGAGCGAGTTGTTAGATGCAAATAAGCTCAAGCACAAGGAATGTGTGATGTATCGTACGGTGAGCAATGGCTTAACAGAGGAAGAAGTTAAGAACTTTGATTATGATATGCTTGTCTTCTTTAGCCCAACAGGAGTTAAGGCTCTGAAAGAGAATATCCCTAACTTTGAGCAGGGAGACATCAAGATAGCTGCCTTTGGTCCTGCTACAGCGAAGGAAGTAGAGGCACAGGGTCTGAGACTTGACCTTCAAGCACCTTCTAAGGAGTATCCTTCTATGACTGGTGCGTTGCGTGCTTTCTTAGAGAAAGAGAAGAATAAATAATATAACGGCTTCTGCCTCATCTGAAAGGATGGGGAAGGAGCCGATATCAGTACTGGACATACGGTAAATAAAGGCTGATAAGGAATGGAAAAGCATGAAGAAAGACTAAGAAAAGGAGAACGTCTATGTAGCAAGAAGCTCATAGATACGCTCTTTGGAACTGGTGGAAGTCATGCGATGACAGCATTCCCTTTGAAGGCTGTTTACAGACTAATTGACTGTAAGTCGGAGACTTCAGCACCAGAAGAAACGGTCATGGAGTCGAATGTACAGGTGTTGGTCAGTGTTCCGAAGAAGCATTTCAAACGTGCCGTAAAGCGCAATAGGGTTAAACGGCAGGTGCGTGAGGCTTATCGTAAGCACAAGAGTTTTGTCACGCTCCGTGTGAACGAACAAACAGATAAGCAGTTGTTGATAGCTTTTATATGGCTTTCAAACGAATTGATGGATTCTGTTACAATTGAACAGCGGGTCTGTAACCTGCTTCAAAGAATAGGAGAACGGATATGATGGATGAGAAGGAGAGAAACGAGAGTATGCCATGTGAGCAGCAGTCTCATAATGTTTTTGCTAAGCTATGGCGTCTTTTCACACGTGTTTTATCATGGCTGTTGATACTTCCGATACTCTTTTATCGCCAGTTCATATCTCCTTTTACGCCACCTTCTTGTCGCTTCACTCCTACTTGTTCGGAGTATGGTAGACAAGCTATCCTAAAGCATGGACCTTTTAAGGGTTTGGCTCTAACTATTTGGCGTATATTAAGATGCAATCCGTGGGGCGGTAGTGGTTATGACCCAGTGCCCTAACGATGCTCACAATAGAATATTAATACAGAGTTGAGGCTTATGAAGATAGGGCAGAACGCTTTTAAAGTCTTCTATCCCTTGACTCCTTAAAGTATAAAGATATAGATGAAGAACTTTGTAGAAGAACTCCGTTGGCGTGGTATGCTGGCTCAAATGATGCCAGGTACTGAGGAAATGCTTCAGAAAGAGATGGTTTCAGCTTACTTGGGTACTGACCCAACAGCTGACTCATTGCACATCGGACACCTTTGTGGTATCATGATGTTGCGTCATTTGCAGCGTTGTGGACACAAGCCTTACCTCCTCGTTGGTGGTGCTACAGGTATGATTGGCGACCCTTCTGGTAAGAGTCAGGAGCGCAACCTCCTTGATACAGAAACACTTTACCATAACCAAGAGGCTATCAAGAAGCAAGTAAGTAAGTTCCTTGACTTCGATGGTAACGAGCCAAACAAGGCTGAGATGGTTAATAACTATGACTGGATGAAGGACTTCACCTTCCTTGACTTCGCTCGATTGGTTGGTAAGCACATCACTGTTAACTATATGATGGCTAAGGATAGTGTGAAGAAGCGCTTGAGTGGCGAGAGTCGCGATGGACTTAGCTTTACTGAGTTCACCTATCAGCTTCTGCAGGGTTACGACTTCCTCTATCTTTTTGAGAAGTTTGGTGTTAAGTTGCAGTTGGGTGGTAATGACCAATGGGGTAATATGACTACTGGTACAGAGCTTATCCGTCGTACTTTAGGTAACGAAACTGAGACATATTGTCTTACTTGTCCATTGATAACAAAGGCGGATGGTAAGAAGTTTGGTAAGACCGAAAGCGGTAATATATGGCTCGATCGCAACCGTACAACACCATATGCTTTCTATCAGTTCTGGTTGAATGTTAGTGATGATGATGCCGAGAAGTATATAAAGATCTTTACTTCTTTGGAGAAGGATGTTATCGATAATCTTATTGAAGAGCATCGTCAAGACCCAGGGCGTCGTACACTTCAGTACCGTCTTGCAGAGGAAGTTACCCGTATGGTTCACTCTCAGGAAGACCTTGATATGGCGATAGCAGCCTCTAACATCCTCTTTGGTAAGAGTACAAAGGAGAACTTGTTGCAGTTAGACGAGCAGACCTTTACTGATGTCTTCAAGGATGTTCCACATTACGAGGTATCAAAGGACGTACTTGGTCAGCCTGCAGTTGATGTCTTCAATCAGGAAGGTATGCAGATATTCCCAAGTAAGAGTGAGATGCGTAAGCTCGTTAAGGGCGGTGGCGTTGCGCTCAACAAGGAAAAACTCGCAGCTTTTGACCAGCCTATAACAGCCGAGGACCTCATCGATGGTAAGTATCTCCTCGTACAGAAGGGTAAGAAGAACTACTCTTTGATTATTGTAAAGTAAGTATCAACGAACTATAATACATAACTATGAAAAGCCTTACTACGCTCATTGTGGCGTTGCAAGGCTTTTTAATTAACCACTCCCATAGCTCCTTTTAGGATATTCATGGGCCTAAAAAGATTAATTATGAAGAAACTTTTCCTTCTCTTACAACTGGTAATGCTTGTTGTCTTTGTCTCTTGTAGTAGTGAAGACCCAGACCCAATACCTCAACCGGGTGCCGAGGTAGAGAATACTATCTTTGTTTATATGCCTTGGTCAGGTGTTAGTGATACCGATTCTGGGCTTTATAGCTACTTCCTCACCAATATAAAAGACATTAAGAGTGCGATTGTTAACCAAGGTGGACTTGGCAACAAGAGACTTATGATATTTATCTCTACGAAGGTGAATAAGGGTGCTTTGATTAATGTTCAGTATAAGAATGGAAGCTGTGTAGATGATACCGTTGCTATCTACAACAATAAATTAGCAGGCTTAAAGCTGAATTCAGCAGAGTGGATAACAACCCTGTTGAAGCGAGTTAAACAAGAAGCACCAGCTAAGCATTACTCAATGATAGTCGGTTGTCATGGTATGGGATGGATACCTGCCAAGCCAAGTACACGCATTAATCGTTCTGTAGCCTCACCTTTCGGACTTAATAAAAATGCTGGTAAGGCTGGACCTCCAACGCGTTGGCTGGGTGGTGATGCTTATCAGACGAACATTTCTGAATTTGACAAGGGTATAGAAGACTCTGGTATTGGTAAGTTCCAGTACATCCTCTTTGACGACTGTAATATGACAGGTATCGAAGTAGCCTACGAACTTCGTAATGCAACGCACCATATCATTGGTAGTCCAACGGAGATTATGGCTTACGGTATGCCATATAAACTGCTGTGGAATGAACTCTCAAAGGTGAATCCAGATTATCACAGTATCTGTACTAACTTCATCAACTTCTATAGTAACTACAAGTATGAGAATACTCCTTATCCTTATGGTACTATTAGTGTTATCGACTGTTCGCAGGTTGAGGGCATGCTCAACATCATGAAGGAGATAAACGCATCAAGTTCTCTCTCAACCGTCGTGGAGAGTGACATTCAGAGTATGGATGGTTACGTCCCTTCAATATTCTATGATATGGGCGATTACGTGCGTAAACTTGCACAGAACGAACCACAACTGTTGACGAGATTTAATCAACAACTCAACCTCCTTGTTCCTGAGAAAGGCAATACAACATCATATTATACCGCTATTCGTAGTCGTAGTGGAGATGTAATACCTATCCAGACTTATTCTGGTATAACAATTTCTGACCCATCAACCAACTCGAAAGTGACAAGTTCTCTTAGTCGTAACCGTTATTATCAGGCTACGCATTAAGATTAAAATAGTATCTATAGGAATACTAAGCAGTTCCTATAGATGCTATTTTCTTAGATATAAAGCACAGACGCATCGAATGAACGAATGTCTTTCACGCAGGTGTACATCATCAGTTCTGAAAGTTGTTCGTTCATTTTTTGTACCTTCTCCTCAACTCCTTCTGCTCCTTGTTGCAGCAATGGCTTGAGGATTCCTCTGCCCACAGCTACCGCATCAGCCCCTAATGCAAGTGCTTTATAAGCATCGTAGCCTGTATCAATACCACAGTCAACGAAGATTGCGATGCCACTTCCCTCCAATGCTGCCTTAATCTTAGGCAGAACCATCACGGGAGCAACACCGAAAGGAATACGTCCGTGGTGATGAGAGACTAAAATAGCAGCACAGCCTGCCTCCTTACACTTCAAAGCATCCTGCACAGAGAGTACGCCCTTAGCAACGAATGGTATGTTACCAGCAGCCTTCACGTATTCTTTGAGGTCGGAAAGCGTGACAGGACCGAGAGGAATACCGTCTACAACATCATATTTTCCGTCTGTTCCTGGGACATGATCAATGTCTACGCCGACAGCTATTGCACCGTGTTTGATAGCAAACTGAATCTCATCTAAAATAATATTATGGTCAGCGAACGGCTTAATGATTCTCACTGTTCTTGCTCCTTCGGCTGCGATTTCAACATATTCCTCGTTAGGTTCCATACCTACCCAGTTCACTGTATTCAGCTTCTTGGCAGCACGTGCATACTCTAACATTGGTTTCTTGCCGCCTTTCAACACCTTATTCAGATGCGAAAAGGCTGGCATCATAATCGGTGAATCGAACTCTTCACCGAAGATAACCGTCTTCAATGTTGGCTCAACGGCATCAATAACACGCATCTCCACATGGATAGAATCCAAGTAGTTGCGGTTAAATACATTTGCATCATCTGCTTTGCCACTTGTTACGGGTATCATTCCCGCTGGTCCTGGCCACGGACTTTTTACGTTATCGTTCATGTTCTTTTAATTTAGGAGTTAAGGAGTGAAAGGGAGTTGAAAGGAGTTAAGACAAATGTTATGATGTCTCAAATCTGATGTTTGGATTTATATTATACTATTGTCTTAACTCCCTTTCACTCCTTAACTCCCTTTCACTCCTTAAATTTATATCAATAATAATGTTATCAATGTATATACTACCATTGCCACCACGATGAAGATAGAGATGAAAGCCGACATAAAGCTTTCGTCGTCCTCATCCTTGCAAAGGCTTTCTATCTGTAGCGGTACGGGGAATCCCGTTGGACAAGCAAAGTAAAGTAGTACGCCAACAAGGAATATCTTCACTGCCATCAATTCTGGGAACAGCAAGAAGAAGGCTCCTACGATAGCCCCACACAGCACAAGGCGCACCACTGTCAATGCCAAAAGCGGCTTGAGCTGTGCTGCCCGTAGGTGGAAACCATAGCCGAGGGTGAAGAGGATAATGCTCGCAATAGGTGTCATTGCCATGTTCATCGTACCGTCATAGATTCTGTGAAGTTCGTTCTCCATCAGCCATTGGTACAAGCCCGACATATTAACGAGAATACCCACGATAACGGCAACGATGAATGGTGCTGTAATAATTCGTTTCGCCATAGGCAAGAAAGCTACATCCTTTGATGTCTGTCGCGTGATGAGTGCTGGCACAAGTCCAAAGTTGATGAGGATACCAGCAACGTCAAAAGTGATGATATTCACTGCGTGTTCTGCTCCTACCAATGCGATATAAAGGGGTAGGGCAACGCTGCCTCCCTCACATGTCATCAGTAGGAAAGGTGCTAATCGGGCATAACGTCCACTAATGGGTTTTGCTATGCTCTTACCTATCAGGTAGACAAGAATCCAAGCGGCATCCAAAAAGAGAATCTCATAAATGAAATTCGTCGATAACTCTGCTTTTACAAGTACGTGAAAGACGAGCAGAGGGAAAAGAATATTAAATACCAATGACTTCGCTCCTTCGTTCTGTCCTGCTGTTACCCAACCTCTTCTGTGACTCAACCAACCGAGGAACATCATAAAGAAGACAGGAAAAAGAATCTCTATAGCTTTCATTTATTTGCTGAATTTATCTAATTTGTATTTGTTACAATGTACAAATATAGACAAAAAGCATGATATTAGCAAATGGATAGGGGAATTTAAATAAGGAAGCCTCACCCCCAACCCTTACCAAACGAAAGGGAAGCCTCACCCCCGACCCCTCTCCGAAAGGAGAGGGGAGTGATTACCGAAAAGGGTAATCGTAATTCGAGGTTGGTATGAGTTGTTTCTATTCTATTGACATATGGTAGGGTATTTTGTTCTCCGCACTATTGGTGCTTGGTATCCGCACCATTGGTGTTTGCCGTTCGCACCATTGGTGCGGACCAACAGCACGATGTGAAATAATAGCTTAGAATGATACAATGAAGGTGTTATTGGAATACAAAACTGGCACAGCAGGAAGATGCTGTGCCAGTGGTTGAGGATGAAAAGATGTTATCTTTTAATGCTTTTCTTTATAAAATAATGTGCTGTTTAGCGTGTTGTAACCGTAAAAACCTTTGTTTCATGAGGTTGTAAGGTAGCTTGCCACGCCTTACGTTGGCGGCTTGTCTTATGCTCCCATACGTCTCTGAAATTGTATTCCTTCGCATTACCGAGGATAGAAAGTGGCAACTGAACACGCTGAGGGGTGTCAGAAGGATTCATGATGGCAATTGCCTGACGGTTTCCGTTTAGGTTTCTGAGGTACACACGACATGCACCAGGAAAGTCAACTCTATGGGCTGCCTCGCCAAGCGCATCTTGATTGATAGCAATAATCTCCTTATTGAGGAGGATGTGACGTGTTTCAGCGTTCTCGTTTAAGATGTCGTGGCTTACTGCCAATGGTGAAGCGAACATGCACCACATAGACATCTGTGTCTGATATTCTGTATAAGTACAGCCTACACCACCTAAATCGCTTGATGGTCCACCCTTTCCGTCGAGTCCAACGACGAGCATATCCATGTCGAGCCAGTGACTCGGTCCTGCGTATTTGTAAAGTGGTTCGGTAATGTTGATGATATCAATGATACCCATACCTCCCTGCTTCACGATGTCTTTCCACATATCACGTACGTCAAAGCTCACACGCCAGAGTGAACCACCAGCCTGACGAGCCCACATCTCAGGATTCAACTGTCCCCATTCGCAGACACCCAAGGCAATCTTACGACCTGAATTTTGTAGCGCATCAGCCATCTTCTTATAGCGTTTGTGGGCAATAGCACTGTCAGAAGGTGCGTGGCAGTAGTCGTATTTCAGATAGTCAATTCCCCATTCAGCAAAGGTCTTGGCATCTTGTTCCTCAAAATCGTAACTGGCAGTGTAACCAGCACAAGTGAGCTGAGCAGCATCAGAGTAGATACCGAGCAGCAAACCCTTTGAGTGAACATAGTCTGCGAGTGCCTTTATTCCGCTTGGGAACTTCTTAGGGTCTGGTATGATATTATTGCGTTTGTCGCGTCCTCCCTGCCATGCATCATCAATGAAGATGTATTTATATCCAGCTTCAGCATAGCCATCAGCCGCCATCTTGTCAGCAATTTGTCGGATAAGCTGTTCGTTGATGTCCTCCTTATATTTGTTCCAAGTCATAAAACCCATTGGAGGTGTCAGTGCTAAAGAGTCACGATTAGTAGCAGTCATGTGCAATGAAGCCAGCAGAAAGGCTGCAATAAACAAAAGTGATTTACGAAGTTTAGATAGTTGCTCAATCATTATAGTTATAATTTAGGAATTAGCTGATACTAAAAAATCCGCAGAATCATAAAGAATCCGCGGATTTTCTGTGTTGTCCCAGGCGGATTCGAACCACCACTGACAGAACCAAAAACTGTAGTGCTACCATTACACCATAGGACAATCGTGGGTGCAAAGGTAATGTTTTTTAGTTTAATGCCCAAATTTTACTGTATAATTTTGCGCATCTATAGGTCTTGTGCAGTAAATATTTGCTGATTATACCTGTTTTACTGTATATTTCTTGCACTCCGTTTGGCATTGATAAGATAAAATATTATCTTTGCAACATACAATAATTCGAAACATTCTATCACTTTTTATGATACAAGCCTATGAAACCTATATCGTCAGTTATCATATTTTTGTTACTCGTTTGCTCGGCAGTATGGGCTGGCTTTGACAGCTATCACTGTGCTGAAACGGCTATTGTGCAGGATATGAATCAGGCTTTGTCGAAGACACTCGCTGGGAAACGTGAGGCGTGGATTACGCCCGATACCATACAAAGTTATCGGCAATATTTACAGATAGGTGACCTCAAGAGTCGTTCGTTTGTGTCATACGCGTTGGGTGATGATAGTCATTCGTTGCGCAGTAGACAGATGAGGTGGCAGTCAGGTGGTCATTCGCTTTTATTCCAAAGTTATGCTGATTGTTCCTTCGCTACGGTATGGGGCTTGTCAGATCAGCGTTTACCCTTTGCTTTCCTATTGTTAGCCTTGGTTTGGATGGTTACATCTATCGTGTATTTTCGTCGTCATCGTGCAGGCAGATTGGTGCTGGGTAGGATGGTATATGCCGCTTCTGACCATAGTTTTCGTGACTGGCATGGGGAGAAAATAGCCTTTACACCGATGCAACAGCAACTCATGGAGCTGTTTATCAATGCAACTGATAGAAAGTTGTCGAAGGCAGTTATCTGTGAAACGCTTTGGCCTAAGAAACCCGATGCAAGCGAAACTCTCTACACACTTATCCGCCGTTTGAAGCCTATTGTCAGTGAGCGTTGCGGATTAAAGATTGTGGCTGATAGGGGTGATGGATACCGATTGGCTTCTGATTCATCTTCAAAGAAAATGTCGGATAGTCTTTCTTAATGGAATAGGTGTCATCTTTAAAATATATATCTTAGGCATTCTTTATTGGAATATTATGCTTAATAGGGGACTATTGAGTAGTTTTTGTTGTACTTTTTCTTGTTTACCAGACCTCAATTAGCTATTGTCAGGTAATTGTCAGTGATTATTTTTGCCCTAATAGTAGGTGGATTCTATCTTTGTAGCAAAAAACAAAGACTATGGAAAAAGGTTTATGGATGCTGTTGTTATGCTTTCTTGCACTTCCTGTTGGTGCCCAGAATGAGAAAGGAAACAGTGAGACGGCAAAGAGTGTAGAGATGAAAGAGGTGACAGTTGAGGCTGCACGAGTGACGAAAAAGCTTGATGGCATGTTGATTGTACCGTCTGATGCACAACGAGAAGCGGCAACGGACGGTTATAGTCTGCTTGGAAAGCTGTCTCTTCCACGCATCAGAGTAGACGAGGTGATGCGTACCATTGTGCCTTTGACGAATAATGGAAGTGTTCAACTTAGGTTGAATGGAACTTTGGCAAGTAAAGAAGACCTGCTTTCACTGGACCCAAAACTTGTCAAAAACATTGATTTCATCGATAATCCGGGAGTTAGATATGGTGACGGAATAGGCTATGTCATTGATATTCGGACAAAGCGTAACACCACTGGTTACGTGCTTGGGGCTGACTTATCGAATGCTGTCACAACGTTGAATGGGGATAATACGGTCTATGCAAAGCTCAATCATAAGAATTCAGAACTGGCTTTAACCTTCAATTCTTCTTATAATGACCATCGTGGTTTTCGGTCTTCAGAAACGGCTGACTATACCTTGAACAATGGTAGTCATTATCTGGTTTCACGCAATCAGACCGATGGCAGAAGTCGTCGTTTTGGTAATCAGTTTGAGATAAAGTACAGTCTTGCAGACTCGGCTACGTATGTTTTCCAAGCAAATCTGTCAGTGGGAGGAGGTAATACGCCCGGTAATTATGCTGATTTTGTGTATCGGGATGGAACAGTAGAGAAGACTTATCGGACGATTAATGTGTCAAGTGACTTCTCTCCAACTCTTGATCTTTACTTCTTTCATCAGCTTGGTAACCATCAGAGTATTACAGCTAATGTTGTTGGCTCAAGTATTTATACGGACAAGCGGGGATATAATGGAGAAGAAGGAGATTATGCCTATGAGGTAAATGGGCGTACTTGGTCGCTGGAGAGTGAAGCTATTTATGAGAATAAACTCAAGCCTTTCACCCTTTCTGCAGGTTTGGAACACTCGGTGTCGTTTACGAATAATGAATATACTGGCGATGTCTCTGCTCTTAACAAGATGCGGAGAGGAGAACTTTATCTATTCTCTGAGGTGAAAGGACGGTGGAAACGAATAGGCTATTCGGCAGGTGTAGGGCTTGCTAATAAGACCTATTCGCAAGAAAACTATAGCTTTAACTATTGGACTTTCCGTCCAAAACTCACGTTGAATTACGAGATTTTGACAGGATTAAATGCACGTTACACCTTTGAAACCTATCGCCGTGTGTCTTCATACGCTATGGTGAGCGATGCAAGAATCAGAGAACATAGCCGTGAATGGAAGGTTGGAAATCCAAATTTGCAACCTTCTCGGGTTATTAAGAATATTATTGATGTAAGTTATAATGGTAAACGTGTGAGCTGTGGGATGAATATGGAGTACCGACGTGACCTTGGGAGCAATATGAGTGTGTATGAACGTACGGCAACAGATGAGTTTCTTTATTCACAACAGAACATTGGTAATATCATGATGTTTGTTGTTCAGAATTATGTGAGGTATGATGTTGTACCAGAGCGTCTGTCTGTAACACTTTTCGGAGGTATCAATCGTTTCTTTAACATCAGTAGTCTGTATCGTCATCATCTTACAAGTTACAACTATGGTGGTAATATTCAGGCTTATCTTGGACGCTGGACATTGACGGGATATGCTGATAATGGCTGGCGGTTTGTTGAAGGAGAGCATGAAGGACGTAATGGTCCGGCAGTCTATTTAGGTGCCAGTTATAGATGGAAGAAGTGTAATGTATCGCTCTTTATGCAGCATCCTTTCCAGCAACATCCCGCTATACAGCGTGGTAAAGTACTGAATGAAAACCTCCATAAAGAGTATATTTATCGCAGCAGAGACTTGGGAAATATGATAACTCTTAGGTTTAGTTGGAAGTTGTCAAAGGGTAAAAGCTATAAAGAAATAGACAAGAAAGTACAGCATGAGGGGAATAAACAGACGAGTATTTTATAGTGGATAGCTGCAGGGGTGCACCCTTAAGTTATTGAAAATACAATCTAACTCGTTATTGGAAAAGGTCTTTCTATTCAATTATCATGTTTCTGACTTGGAGGACCTTTTTCCTTTTTAACTCTTCGAAGAGGTAGATATGGCTTTGAAAAATCATTACATAAATTCGGATAAAACATCTATAAATAAGAACAAAAATACGTGTAAAAAGCAGGTTTGTAATCATCAAGAAATCAGTTGGTTATAAAGTGGTGTGAGAAAAGGTGCTTAATTGGACTTCAAAAGGGCGTTAGTAAGGGTCTTAAAGGGCGTCTTTTGCAAGTCAATTAGGCGTCTTTTAGAAGCCAAAAGAGCATGTATTGGTTTTGATCTGAGTGAAAATAGTTTACAAAATTCAAAGGTATAGGGATGGGATGTTTATGGAAGACGAATAGACATAGTATCAGTTTGCATTTTATCCTATAGTTTATGTCCGCTTGTAAGGCTATCTAAATTGGGATAATTATACCATACGAGTAGATAAGTCTTTATCTATTTCCAATCTATGCTATTAACGGAAGGACTTTTTAAGGGTCTTCAGGATTTTGGAGTGATAACGTTTGCCTCTTAAGGTTAGGTTTCTGACGAAATGTCACACGGAGGCACGGAGAGGACGGAGGATTATTAAAAAAGCAATGGAAGTCACGGAGGCACCGTCGGTACATAGAGCGACGGAGCTCGTTAGCACACTTTTTAGTAACTTTATGCCTAAAGCGTTTATACCAAAATAGTTATCAAGAATCTGTACGCTACAGCTCCGTAGCTCTTTGTGCCGTCGGCACCTCCGTAACATTGCATAACCTCCGTCCCCTCCGTGACTCCGTGTGCCTATTATATAAAACTTTGAGTTTATCACTCCATATTTCGGAAGAACCCTTTTTAAGCCTATGGTAAGATGCTCTTTAGACTTTCATAAAACAAGAAGGCAAGCCTATAAAACAAAGAATGTAAGCCTATAAAACAAAAAAGGCAAGCCCATGGCTTGCCTTAATATATTATGTAATATCTTTACATATTATTTGTTTACTGCGTCTGCCAACTCAGCACCAGCCTTGAACTTAGCAACCTTCTTAGCAGCAATCTTAATCTTCTCCTTTGATCTTGGATTAATACCCTCGTGAGCTGGGCGCTCTGTTGTTGCGAAAGTACCAAAACCTACGAGCTGTACCTTATCACCAGCAGCAAGTGCTTCCTTAATAGCTTCTGTAGTAGCATCCAAAGCTTTCTTAGCAGCAGCCTTACTTACCTCAGCGTTAGCTGCAATCTTCTCGATCAATTCTGTTTTGTTCATAATTTTGATTTATTTATTGATTAATTTTATGAGTGATATACAAGATTATGTTGCAAATATAGCTGTTTCCTTTTATAAAACAAATAAAATCATGGGAAAAGTGTAGAATTTTATAAAAAAAAGTCGTTATCTCGCTTATTTTCTGCTTAATACCAAGAGATTTTCGTATTTTTGCATTGTTTAAATGATATATTGTAAAGAATAAGACATTACGTAAAATGCGAAATATACCTATTGTAACAAAGAATCTTCTTATTATCAATATTCTGGTTTTTATAGCTACGTATGTTGTAAGAGGATTGAATATTGATTTGAATGATATTCTTGGTTTACATTTCTTTTTAGCCTCTGACTTCCGTATCTGGCAGTTCTTCACTTATATGTTCATGCATAGTGGGTTTACACATATCCTACTGAACATGTTTATGCTGTGGATGTTTGGTATGGTTGTTGAGAATGTATGGGGTCCAAGAAAGTTCCTTTTTTATTACATTGTCTGTGGTGTTGGGGCTGGACTTTGTCAAGAGTTGGCACAATATGGTACGTATCTCGTATATGGATTGGGTCATTTTGATTCCTTGAGAATCGGTACTACAGTTCTTCCTATGGATGTTTATCTGAATATGATGAACACTGTTGGTGCCTCAGGAGCCATCTATGGCGTGCTACTTGCTTTCGGAATGCTATTCCCAGAAGAGCGTATGTTCATCATTCCTATCCCTATTCCTATTAAGGCTAAGTGGATTGTTATGGGTTCAATCGTGGTAGAATTGTTCTCTGCGATAGGCACAAGCAATGATGGAGTAGCGCATTTGGCACACTTAGGTGGTATGCTTTTTGGTTTTATTCTTATCCGTTATTGGAAGAAGCATCCGTATTCTGGCTATGGAGACTTCGGTATGAATCGGGGACATCAGTTCTTTGATCGTATGAAGAATACGTGGGAACAACGTGGAGGGCGTGATACTCGTAATGCAACGAATGGCAACAGTGAGTCTTGGTCGAACACTTCTCAGAGCAATAATGCTAATAATAGAAGTGATTGGGATTATAATGCCCAGAAGAAGCAACAGCAAGAAGAAGTTGACCGCATCCTTGATAAGATTCGTAAGAGTGGTTACGATAGTCTGACAAAAGACGAGAAACAAAAGCTCTTTGATAGTAGTAAAAGTTAAGTCGCTGGTCGATTGACAAATAAATGAGTTGTTGATTATAACAAAAATGTTATTAATCAGCAACTTGTTAGAATATGAGTGGATAGGAACTTGTTATAACTTCAAGTCTATCTGCTTGTTATATAACCACTTGGTAACTATTTATTTTATTCGTAAAGCTTAAAAATACAGGGGTAGGGACCGCCTGAATGTTTTGAATTAAGATGTTTAGTAAATTTAAGAAGCTTACATATAGAATGTTGTTGGCAGGCAATATCATCGTGATTCTGATGATGTTGTTTGTCGGAAATATAGGTAGGTTTAATCCTGTTGATTACCCCTTGTTGGCTAATTTAGGACTGGGCTTTCCGATACTCCTTGTGTTTAATCTTGTATTCCTTGTTGTCTGGTGTTTTCTCCGATTACGTACTATCTGGCTGCCATTGTTAGGTTTCCTACTCTGTTATGGTCCTATCCGTACGTATTCACCATTCAATATACCTGAAGATAAGCCACATGGCGCTATAAAAGTACTGTCGTATAACGTCTTTATGTTCTCTTCATGGAGCGAGCCAGATGCTAAGAAGAATCCGATTGTTGATTATATCGTTAAGAGTAAGGCTGATATTGTCTGTTTGCAAGAGGCACAAGCGACATTAGATGACAAAGATCATATCTACTCAACACTGAAGAAACACTACCCATATTTCAAGTTGATGATTAAAAAAGCACCTGGTGCTGATTACATGGTATTGCTGAGTAAGTATCCAGTCCTTTGGCAAGATACTATTCCATATGGCTCAAGTAGTAATCAGAGTGTGGCTTATATGCTTGATATTAAAGGGACTAATACACTCGTTGTGAATAATCATTTCGAGAGTAATGGATTGAGTTCTGGCGACAAAGAAGGGTTTAAGACACTCGTAAAAGGTGAACTGAAGACTGGCGAAGCGAAAAGACAATCAGTCCACTTAATCACTAAGTTAGGTGACGTTTCGGCACGTAGAGCACCGCAAGCGGAGACAGTTGCACGTTATGTTAAGAAATATCTTGATAAGAAAGTGCCTGTTATTCTCTGTGGAGACTTCAATGATAGTCCGTTAAGTTACACACATCGAACCATCGCAAAAGAACTGAATGACTGCTTTGTTGAGAGTGGAAACGGACCCGGAATAAGCTATCATAAAAGTGGGATGTACTTCCGTATTGACCATATCTTTTGTTCCGACGATTTTGACTCGTATGGGGCAAAGGTCGACAATAGTGTGACTACTTCCGACCATTATCCTATCTATTGTTGGCTTAAATACCGCCCAAAACCTTAAAAAACACACATTTATAAGGTATAAATTTCCCAAAGTGTGAAAATTTGCTTATCTTTGCACGTCTATCAAGTGTAGCGAAACAATAATTAAAAACAATCAAATAAAATGCAAAACAAAGGATTAGTAATTTGCGTAGCCATTCTCTTGACGCTCGCAAGTATCTTCTACCTGTCATTTTCAGTAGCGACAAGCTACTATGATGGTCAGGCAGCAAAGATTAAAGACCCTATTGCGCAACAGGATTATAAGGATTCTGTAAAGTATTTGGGGCTCTACTCTTACCAGAAATGCCTTGAAACACAGATCGGTCTTGGTCTTGACTTGAAGGGCGGTATGAACGTTGTACTCGAGATTTCGGTACCTGATGTTGTTGATTTCTTGGCAGATCACAAGCAGGATGCTGCTTATCAGAAGGCTTTGGAAACAGCAAAGCAGGAAGAGATGCACAGTCCAAAGGACTTTATCTCTCTCTTTGTAGATGCTTTCCACAAGGTTGCTCCGGGTCATAAACTTGCTGAGATCTTCGCTACACAGCAGCTCAAAGGCAAGGTTAGCACACAGAGTACAGACGAAGAGGTTGAGAAAGCACTCCGTGAAGAGGTTGCTTCAGCCATCGATAACTCATACAATGTCGTTACAAACCGTATCGACCAGTATGGTGTTGTACAGCCAAATATCCAGAAGTTGGAAGGTCAGGAAGGTCGACTCATGGTCGAAATGCCTGGTATTCGTGAGCCAGAGCGTATGCGTAAGCTCCTTCAGGGTTCTGCTAACCTTGAGTTCTGGGAGACTTATAACAACCAAGAAATAACTCCTTACCTCGTTCAGCTCGACCAGCGTTTGGCTAATGGTGAGACAAAGGTTGACACTGCTGCAACTGATTCTACTAAGAAGGTACAGGCAAAGGCAGCTGCAACTCCAAAGTTTGCACTCAATAAAGGCAATGCTGCAAAGGGCGAAGATGCTCAGATGGCAGCATTGAAGAAGATGCACCCATTGCTCTCTATGCTGCAGACTATCCCTGGTGACGCACTTAGCCTCGTAGGTTATGCAAGCGTACGTGATACAGCTGCTATCAATAAGATGATTTATGGTCAGCTTGCTAAGCAGATTTTGCCAAGTGACTTGAAGCTTCTTTGGAGCGCTAAGCCAGAAGACGGACTTAATAAGAAGAACGTATATGGTCTTTATGCTTTGAAGATTACTACTTCAGACGGTCGTGCTCCATTGGAGGGTGACGTTGTTACAGATGCTAAAGACGATTTTAATCAACATGGTCGTCCTCAGGTTAGCATGACAATGAACTCTGAAGGTGCTCGTGAGTGGGCTGCTTTGACAAAGGCAAATGTAGGTAAGGCAATCGCAATCGTACTCGATGGCGTTGTTTACTCAGCTCCACGTGTTGACGGTGAGATATCTGGTGGCCAGTCATCTATCTCTGGTAACTTCACAATTGAGGATACTAAGGACTTGGCTAACACATTGAAGTCAGGTCGTATGCCTGCTCCTGCAAAGATTGTACAGGAGGAAGTCGTAGGTCCTACACTTGGTGCACAGTCTATTGAGCAGGGACTTATCTCTTTTGCTATTGCTTTCGTACTCTTGATGCTTTACATGATTGTCATGTACAACTTCATTCCAGGTATGATGGCTAACCTTGCTTTGATAGCCAACCTCTTCTTCACGTTGGGTGTCTTAGCGTCCTTCCAGTCGGCATTGACTATGCCAGGTATTGCCGGTATCGTGTTGACCTTGGGTACAGCTGTGGATGCTAACGTGCTTATCTACGAGCGTATTAAGGAGGAGTTGAAACTTGGTAAGGGTATGAAGCAGGCTTTGAGTGAGGGTTATGGAAATGCTTTCTCAGCTATCTTCGACTCTAACTTGACATCACTCATCACTGGTGTTATCCTTCTTGTGACTGGTACTGGTCCTATCCGTGGTTTCGCTACAACTTGGATCATTGGTATCGTTATCTCATTCTTCACTGCAGTATTCCTCACACGTCTTGTATTTGAGAACCGTGTAAGCAAGGATAAGTGGTTGAATCAGACTTTCACAACAGGATTCTCTAAGAACTTCATGCAGGGTAAGAACTATCACTTCCTTAGCATGTATAAGACAACCTTCACTGTTTGGGGTGTTGCTGTCTTGGTATGTATTGTCAGCTTCGCTGTTCGTGGCTTGAGTCGCAGTATTGACTTCACTGGTGGTCGCAACTATGTTGTCACATTAAACAAGCCTACCCATGTAGAGGACGTTCGTAAGGTGATGCAAGGTGCCTTCGTAAATACTGTTGGTGAGAATGCAGGTAAGCCTGCTACAACAACTGTTATTGCGTTGGGTACAGATGGTAAGACTGTTCGTGTTTCAACCAACTACAATATCGATTCTAACAATCCTGCTGAGGATGACAAGGCTGAGACAATCCTTTACAACGCATTGAAGAAGGGTGGCTTTGTTAGTCAGGCAAGTGTACAGAACTTCAAGAACCCAGATATTCGTGAGGGTGGCTCTATTATTCAGAGTGCAAAGGTTGGTCCTTCAATCGCTAAGAGCATTACTTATAATGCTATCATGAGCGTATTGTTGGCTATCTTCTTCATCTTCTTGTATATCCTCTTGCGTTTCCGTAACATTGGTTTCTCTGTTGGTTCAATCGTTGGTTTGGTTCTCGATACCACAATCGTTATCGGTTGCTTCTCGTTGTGCTATGGTTGGATTGGTTTCTCACTTGAGATAGACCAGACCTTCATCGGTGCTATCTTGACCGTAATCGGTTATGATATCAACGATACCGTGGTTGTTTACGACCGTATCCGTGAGAACTTGGGTAAGCATAAGCATAATCTTGCAAAGGCTGATATCCAAAAGATCTTCAATGATTCTATCAACCAGACCCTCTCACGTACTATCAATACATCTGTATCAACATTAATCGTACTCGTGTCTATCTTCATCCTCGGTGGTGAGAGTATCCGTAGCTTCTCATTCGCAATGATTATCGGTATTATTATCGGTACTTTGAGTTCAATCTTCATTGCATCTCCTGTTGCTTACCTCGTGTTGGGTAAGAAGATTGAGAAGCGTTCACACGAACTTGCAGAGGCACCTGTTGAGGCTTAATCAATAGATAGTCAGAACTAAGGTTTTACACCTTATTATATATAACAGCCCGTTACCAGCAATGGTAGCGGGCTGTTTTCGTATAACTAAAAGAACTGAATTGCGGCTCTGTAGGGCATAAATGATAGCTGATATAAGCCTCCTTCTCATTGCTGTTTACCCTCCGCACAGTGCGTGTTAACCCTCCGCACGATGTGTGTGGGGCGTCCGCACCACTCGTGCGCAGCATCAACACGACGATAGAAAAGGGAAAGCAAGACTTATTATGCTGATTTATTGGTTTTTATTTTGCCGTTCATGTGGTTTGCACTACCTTTGTAGTCCAATTAAGAAAGATATAATGAGTAAGAAACATATACTCCTCGTTAATGACATAGCAGGATACGGAAAGGTTGCAACGGCAGCCATGCTTCCTATATTATCCTACTTGGGACATCCCGTTTATAACCTTCCTACAGCGTTGGTATCCAATACGCTCGACTATGGTAAGTTCAATATCCTTGAGACAACCGACTATATCAAAGGCGTATTCCCAGTATGGAAGGAACTTGGCTTTAGCTTTGATGCGATTGCGACAGGCTTTATCGCTTCAGAGCGCCAAGCAAAACTGGTAGCAGACTATTGTCGTGAGCAGGCTGAACGTGGTACGACTATCTTTGTAGACCCGATTATGGGTGATGAAGGAAAGCTCTATAATGGAGTGACAGCTGCAACAATCAACTCTATGCGAGAGATGATTAGCGTAGCCGACCTTACTTTCCCTAATTACACAGAAGCGTGTTATCTTACATCAAGTAAGTATGATGAGAAGGGAGTTAGTTTCGAAGAAGCTAAAAGATTGTTAGATGGTTTGCGACTGATAGGTACAAAGTCGGCAATGATTACTTCTATTCTCGTTGATGGTACACCGTCTGTTGTAGGTTATAACCATGCAACAGATAAGTATTTTACACTACCTTATACCGAGATACCAGTACATTTCCCAGGTACAGGTGATATCTTCTCGGCAATCCTCATTGGTCATCTGTTAGACGGTGAAGAGTTGGTTCCAAGTACACAGAAGGCTATTGATGGCGTTTATAAACTGATAGATCTCAATAAAGACAACAAAGACAAAAACAGGGGAATCCCTTTGGAGAAGTATCTTGGTGTCTTGTAACAATAAATTATGGACTGGATTAACGGACTATTTGCCATTCCTTCTGCCCTACAGGCAGTCGTGGTCCTCTCGCTGGTTTGTACAGTAGGATTGGGCTTAGGTAAGATTAGAGTAGCAGGCATATCACTTGGTATTGCCTTTGTATTCTTTTTTGGTATCGCTGCGGGTAGTTTTGGCTTGCAGGTAGATGAGCAGATGCTTAACTACTGTGAGACTTTCGGATTGGTTATCTTCGTCTATACACTCGGACTGAGTGTAGGACCAACCTTCTTTGGCTCCTTCCGACATGAAGGAACCTTGTTTAATCTGTGGAGTTTAGGCGTTATCTTCTTGGGAACCATTATGTCTGTCGTGCTCTCATATGCAATGAATGTACCGATGTCAAGCATGGTTGGTATCCTTTGTGGTGCTACAACGAATACGCCAGCACTTGGTGCTGCACAGCAAGCATTGCAACATGCGGGGCATAGTGGTGGTCCGGCAGCATTGGCAACAGCCGTTACTTATCCATTAGGTGTTGTCGGTGTTATCTTTGCCATGATATTTCTTCGTAAGTTCTTTGTGAAGCCTTCCGACTTAGTAGTACATTCGGGAGCAGAAGACGACCATACTTATATCGGACAGTTTGTTGTTCTTAATCCAGCCGTTAATGGTAAAACAATCGTTGAGATAGCACAAGGAACACATCGAAAGTTTATTATCTCACGTATTTGGCGTGGTGATGAAGTCATCGTTCCGATGAGTACAACGGTCCTACAAGCTAAAGATAATCTGCTTGTAGTGTCCAAACGCGAAGAAGTTCCAGCCATGGAGATACTCTTCGGAAAGCAGGTTAATTGCGACTTGAATAAAGAACAGATGGATTGGAACCATCTTGACACAAAGGTGGAGAGCCGTGTTATCATCTTGTCAAACGGTGTGTTAAATGGTAAAAAGCTTGGTCAGCTTCATTTGCGAGATGCTTATAATGTCAATGTGAGCCGTGTTATCCGTGCTGATATCAAGCTGTTGGCAACGCAAGACCTTGTCCTTCGTTATGGCGACCGCCTTACCTTGGTGGGTCAACCAGAGGCTATTGATCATGCAGAGACCTTCTTGGGCAACTCTGTTAAGACGCTTAACGAACCTAATCTTGCTATCATCTTCCTCGGAATGCTTCTTGGTTTGGCTTTAGGAACAATCCCTCTCGACATCCCTGGTATGGAGTCTCCAATCCGATTGGGTATTGCTGGTGGTCCAATCATCATGGGTATATTGGCTGGAGCCTTTGGTCCTCGTTTGCATTTCATAGCTTATACGACGCGAAGTGCCTCACTCATGCTTCGTAAGTTGGGCTTATCACTCTATCTGGCGTGCTTAGGCTTGGATGCTGGTAAAGACTTCCTTGACACCGTTGTGCGCCCAGAAGGTTTGCTATGGATAGGTTTAGGCTTTGCACTTACGGTTGTTCCTGTTATCATTGTTGGGTTAATAGCCCTACGATTGAAGAAGTTTGACTTCGGAACTATCTGTGGTATCCTTTGCGGTTCGATGGCTAATCCAATGGCATTGGGCTACGCCAACGATACTGTTAAGGGTGAAACGAGCAACATTAGTTATGCTTCGGTTTATCCTTTGGGCATGTTTGCCAGGGTTATCATTGCACAGATATTAGTCATGTTCTTCGTCTGATAGGTCCTTAGTGTCGCAATGGTTATCAGCTTATCTCAGTTATCAGTAGGCTATACGCTGTCCCATCCTGTTATCTCTGACATCAACTTAGAGTTACGGAGTGGGCAGTTAGCATGCTTGATAGGAGAGAATGGAATTGGTAAATCAACCCTTTTAAAGACCCTAACAGGCTTTCTTCCGAAGTTGAAAGGTAGCCTTTTGTTGGGTAATCGTGATATCGAGTCTTTCTCTCAGCGAGAACTTGCACGGCAGGTGAGCATTGTTTTGACACAAAAACCAGATGTGCAGAACCTCACGATTGAGGAGATAATAGGCTTGGGAAGGTCGCCTTATACTGGTTTCTTTGGTCGATTGCGTGCAGAAGACCGTAAGGTTGTTGATGATGCAATCGCTACGATGGGGATTGAAAAGCTCAGAGGGAGAATGATTCAGACCCTTTCTGATGGCGAAAGGCAGAAGGTGATGATTGCGAAAGCACTGGCTCAAGAGACCTCTATCATCTTACTTGATGAGCCAACAGCCTTCCTCGACTTCCCTTCTAAGGCTGAAACCTTTCAGTCTTTACAGCGAATGGCACATGAAAGGGATAAACTTATCCTCTTATCAACGCATGACTTAGAACTCGCAGTACGCTTTGCCGATAGCTTGTTGGAGGTAAAAAGGGGTCGCTTACAAGCAGTGTCTGCATCGGAAGTGAAGGCTTCTATCCGTGCAATCATTGATAGATAGCCTTTGTTTTAGTCAATCTTTTAATAGTGCTTGCAACCCAATACGTAATAAATAAAACATTAAAATAAAAAGAAAGAACTTATGAAAAAGAATGTATGGATCGCTCCTATCGTCCTTGTACTTGCTTTGATCTTGAATAGTTGTGGTGCACAACAGAAGGCAACAGCACCAGTAACGACACCTATTGCTCAAGAACCTGTTGTCGCAGTTGAGCCTTTGAAAGAGGTAATCAGTATTGCTGACGCTTTGGATATGTATCAGAATCCAGACAAGGTAGATGCTATTACGAAGAAGTATGGTTATAAACTGAAGACTAATTATGAGGTTTATCGACTCGATAAGTTCTCTAAGATGTACTATAAGAATTGTGCGCTTGCAAAGCTTCTTACCGCTGATAAGTATGAGGATTATCCAAAGCCAATGCGCAAAGGTGTGTCAAGTTACGTAGCATTTAAGGATGGAGCAATCATTATTGCAGTGTTCAATCAGCCTGCGTATGATAACCTTGTGGCTCAGGTAAAGGCTGCAGGTTTCACCTTGGATATGCCGGGTAGCGAGGATATCTATACCAACGGCAGCCGCACTATCGCTTGTTATAAGGACGGAAAGAGTGTGAGAATCCAGTAAGACAGCCGTTGCTTTTATCGCTCTTTGCGCTTATTAGCATAAGTCATAACCCTCTCATCGCTTCTCTTTTACCATAAATCGTGGTCTAAGAGAAGGATGAGAGGGCTTTTCTTTGGTTCTTTTATTAAATATGTGGATGCTTTTTCGTATTGCTTTAACCCAAAGTCTGATATTGAAAAACATTTATTTTGAGTCTTCGAAAATCTGCTGATAAGGCTTTGAAAAATCATTACATATTTTCAAATAAAACATCTATAAATAAGGATAAAAACATGAATAAAAGATAAGTTTGCAACTAACAGTAAATCAATTAGTTATAAAGTAGTAAAGTAAAAGGTGCTTAGTTGGACTTCAAAAGGGCGTTAGTAAGGGTCTTAAAGGGTACCTTTTGCAAGCCAAAAGGGCGTCTTTAAGAAGCCAAAAGAGCATGTTTTCAAAATTATGATGTGAAAAATTATGACAGAATAATAAGTTATTAGCCTAATTAGCCCAATTGGACCAAATAGCCTAATTAGGCTAATAGGAATAAGTTGTTTGTAGAAGGCAGATAGACTTCACACCTAATTACATTTATCATGTAGTTTTTTCCCTATTCTAAAACCATCTTATTGGGGGCAACCATACCATGTATGTGGATGAATCTCATTCTATTAACAAGCTACGTATTTAACGGAAGACCTTTTCTTTATACTTTTCTCGTCATTTTGTTTGCTTTTCTCAGTAATAAAGACTATATTTGTTGTCGTAATACTTTGAAAGTCTAACTAAATGAAAAATCTACTACTGACCTGCCTTTTAGGGCTTTTTAGCCTCACTTCTACAGCACAACAAACCTATGATTGGGAAGAATTGTTTGAAGAACTCTATGCAAGTAACGAAGAAAACGTGGATGCAAAGGAGGAAACCTTTGAACTATTAGCCGACCTTTCAGAACATCCACTCAACCTCAATACGGCAAGTAGGGACGAACTTGCACGTATCCCATTTCTTACAGCAGAACAAATTGAAGATATACAAGCCTATGTTTATCAATATCATGGTATGCAGTCATTGGGTGAGTTGGCTATGATTGAATCCTTAGATGCCCTCCGTCGCCAGCTTCTTCCTTATTTTGTCTATGTCTCTCCAGTAGAAGAACAACACCAGTTTCCCACTCTTAAATCAATTATAAAAGGTGGAAAGCATACCATCTTATTGACTGGTCATATTCCTTTTTATCAGCGAGAAGGCGACCAGAAAGGCTATCTTGGCTATCCTTATGCCCATTCTTTTCGTTATTCTTTCCGTTATGGCGATTATGTTCAGGCTGGATTGGTAGGCGCACAAGATTCTGGTGAACCCTTCTTTGCACATGGTAATCGTCTTGGTTATGACCATTATAGTTTTTACTTGCTGTTAAGAAAGATGGGACGGGTGAAGACTTTGGCTGTAGGACGGTATAAAGTGAACTTCGGACAAGGACTCATTATCAACAATTCTTTTGGCTTTGGGAAACTTGCCATGCTCTCAACGTTAGGCAGACAATCAACAGGTATTCGCGCACATTCCTCTCGTTCGGCTGCTAACTATCTGCAGGGAGCAGCTGCAACGGTGGAAATAGCAAAGCATCTTGACCTAACCACCTTTCTTTCTTACCGCAGTATAGATGCTACACTTACGGATAGTGGTACCATTAAGACAATATTCAAGACTGGTTATCACCGTACTGTGCGTGAGATAAACAGTAAAGATGCTGCCACACAGTTTACTGCAGGAACCCATCTCGGCTGGTCATCGGGTGCTTTTCGTATGGGGTTATCGGGTATTTATTCTTGTTTCAACAAGGAGTTAACGCCCAATACTTCTTTATATTATCGTCATTATGCTCCCTCAGGGACTAACTTTTGGAACGTAAGTGCAGACTATAGCTATCAACATCCTCATTGGTCGTTGGCTGGTGAGACGGCAATGGATAGCAAGGGGAGCCTTGCAATGGTGAATAGCCTTTCCTATTTGCCTACTTCTAAGCTCTCTTTACTTGCCGTTCAGCGTTATTATGGCTACCAATACACAGCACTCTTCGCACGTAGTTTTGGTGATAATGGGACGGTTCAGAATGAAAGTGGATTACTCATTGGGGCTAATTGGAATGTAAAGCGGGGTTTGTCGCTCATGGCTTATAGTGATTTCGCTTATTTCTCACACCCTCGTTTTGGCGCACATACAGCCAGTAAGGCATGGGATAACCTACTAATGCTCAACTATAGCCGTCAACATTGGTCGCTCTTGGCTCGCTATCGCTTTAGAATGCGTGAGAAAGACAATCGAGATAAGACCACTCTTGTCAACGAAGTAACGCAACGTGGTCGCCTTTCTTTGGCTTATTCGGCAGCGTCTTGGAGCTGTAAAAGTCAGTTGGATGTCGTTGCAAGCAATTATCTCAAGCGTAGTTTCGGTTATATGGTGAGTGAGTCTGGGGCTTGGAAACCGCTTTCATGGCTTACGCTGAATGGTATGATTGGTTATTTCCAAACGACAGATTTCGCCTCACGTATCTATGTTTACGAACGTGGTCCACTCTATTCTTTTAGCTTTCCTGCCTTCTTTGGTAAGGGTATGCACTATAGTCTGTTTGTTCGGGCAGACCTATCGAGCCGTCTTATGATTATTCTTCGCAGTTCAACCACGCATTATTTCGACCGTGATCATATATCCTCAGGACTTCAGCAAGTCAATTCCTCAACGCTAAGTGGACTTGATATTCAGTTGCGTTGGCGGTTTTAGGTGCTGATGCTTTATGTGATTACGATTTATGGGGACGATAGTGTAGGGCGTTACTCACCAAAGGCTTCATAGTTTCCCATCCGTAAGAGCATTGGGAAATGGCGTCGGTAGCGATAAAGAGAGAAGTCGCCTTCGTCGTCAAACGCCGTAAAATCGAATTGATGTGTGGCTTGATACTTTGCGGTAGAATTGTATTCGTCAACGTAGATGTTCGTCAAACAGGGTTGTCCATCAGACATATTGATAAGGAGTAGATAGTCATATTTGTATCCTTGTCCAGCCACATAACTCAGTTCTATACCCACTTTTCCTGTCCTAATCTCCTCAAAACTTAGCATTGTATCCGCCTCCGTGTTACGGATAACATTGCTATAAACCCATCTTTTTCCCTTGTATTCAATGGCAAGAAGACGGTCGGTAAAGATCGAATCTGTGATGCTGTCTATGCTTGTCGTCATCGTTATTGGAGACAAAATAGCGGCATTCATCCCCTTGAAAGATGCTTCACCCGTCTTCACATAGAAGTTAGATATCTTAAAGCCTTTCCATGTATAAAAGCCCTTCCAGCGGTCTGGTGTAGGACAACTAAGCGTTATGGTGTTATTCGTAAAGCTTGTCAGATGCTGAATAGGCTTCCCATAATATTCCATAACCGTATCAGCATCGAGATCATATCCGTCCTCTATCAGTGGATTATCAGCCTTTTTACTTGTCTTTGTGGTATCGGCAGAAAGGTTGAAAGCCATGCAATTAACGGCAAACAGCGTGAATAATAAAAAGTAGAAAACCTTTCTTCTCATATTCCTAACCCTCTTTTGTTTTATAATTAACTATTGATTCTATCATTTCCTACGGTTGCAAAAGTAATTAAAAGTACCGACATAAACAAGTAAGAACTATGTTTGCCGAATTATTTACATGAAAATAAATATTTTTTGTCGTGAAAATAAATATTTATCTTCATGAAAATAAATTCTTCTTGTCATGAAAATAATTCGTAGGAGAAGCTTGTTGCGCTATTGCGCTACCTTCTTTTTGATTAGTAAACACATAAAGTTTGGTGATAATAAAAGCTGTTTTCTGTCGCTTGTTATCCTTTTTTTTATCTATATTTGCAGATGAAAGTAATACTATATACGACATGAAACAAGTCAGTAAGATAATTCTTTGTTTGCTCTGTATGGCAATGGCGTTGACAGGTTGCCGTGATAAGGTACGGTCAAAAGCCGATACTGCTGACCCTCAAGCCGCAGTAAACCAGTCAATGAAGCGTATATCAAAGGTGGAAAAACAAGGAGATATGCATCAGTATGATGTTGCTGATCGTCAGCGAATAACTGATTTCATTCCTAAAGGTTATAAACTATTTGAGAAGATTTCGGGTGACTTAAACAAAGATGGGCTTGATGACTGTGTGTTAATCATCAAGGCAACACGCAAGGATGGCTTTGAAAGAGATTATGAAGGTAAATTGATAGACCGAAATCGTAGGGGTATTATTGTGCTGTTCTCTGAAGAGAAAGGCTATAAAGTTGCTGTAAAGAATTACAACTGCTTCTCGTCAGAGAATGAGGATGGTGGAGTTTATTTTGCTCCTTACCTGAGTATAGATATTAGGAATAGTAAGCTTTTTGTACATTATGCCCATGGTCGGTATGGCTATTGGGAGTATTGCTTCCGTTATCAAGACTCTGACTTTATGTTGATAGGTTATGAATCATTTGGTAGTCAGGGTCCAACAGCGCTTGGAAAAGTGAGTATTAACTTCCTTACAGGGGTTAGGTATGATGATGATAATGTCAATAAGTATGATGATGATGCGGAAGAAAAGTTTGTACGGAAAGTTATAAAGCTGAAGAAAGAACCATTAAAGAAACTCTCGGAGATAGATGATTTTGATGAACTTGAAATAGAGAGACTGAATACAGATGATTAATAGATAATATATAAGTTTTGAATCAAATGAACAAGACGACTGTAGTAGGGCTGTTATTAGCGGTCTTTATGTTAGTTGGCTGTTGCGATAAGACATGGTGTATAGGTTTTGCGGCTGACTTTTTAGTTGTGACTCCACAACCTATGAAGAAGAATCCAGGCTCCATGATAATAGATAAAGGAAGTCACATATCTGTTACTGGTCAGCAACAGATAATGGGTTTTATCCCTAAGGGTTATAAGCTATTTGACAAGGTTTATGGTGACTTGAATAAAGATGGGCTTATGGATTGCGTGTTAATCATCAAGGCTACACGCAAGGATAGCTTTGTGAACGATCGTGATGGTCATAAGGTTGATCGTAATAGGCGTGGGATTATAATATTGTTTACGCATGGTAATGGTTATAAGTTAGCTTTGAAAAATGAAAGTTGTTTCTCTTCAGAGAATGAGGATGGAGGATGTTACGATCCTCCTGAGTTGAACGTTAGCATAAAAGACAGCAAACTTTATCTACACTATAATTATGGTAGATATGGTTTTTGGGAGTATTGCTTTCGCTATCATTCATCTGACTTTATGCTGATAGGTTATGAAAAGTCGCGTAATTATGGTGCAAAGGTCTTTGCGCGATTAAGCATCAACTTTCTGACAGGCATTAAATTTGTGGATAAGAACATCCATGGAGATGACTATGAAAAGGAAACTGAACTTAAACGTACCATCTATAAACTGCCGAGAAAGCCGCTGATGAGACTTTCAAAGATACGCGATTTGGATGAAGTTAGATTTGCTGAATAGTTTAATCTGCAATAAAATAAAGGCAATTAGAAGGTCTGATAAACCTTATAATTGCCTTTATAGTTGTTATGTCGTGATAAACTTGGTAGTCTGATAACTCACTACGCCTATCATATTCTATCTCTTTTAGTCAGAGTTAGAGGTGGGTATTATCCCACTTGACTACCTGGTTTCACCTCACCCATGGTTGTAGTAACGGTGAGGGAGCCATCGAAGTTAACGGCAGAGAGAATCATTCCTTGGCTCTCGATGCCCATCATCTTGCGAGGAGCAAAGTTAGCAATGAAAAGAACGTCCTTACCAGTGAGCTGCTCTGGCTCATAATAGGCTGCAATACCACTAAGGATAGTGCGCTCAACACCCGAACCATCATCGATAGTGAACTGCAAGAGCTTCTTACTCTTCTTCACCTTCTCGCACTTGATGATATGTCCAACACGGATATCAAGCTTCTCGAAGTCTTCGAAAGGAATGTCCTTCTTGATTGGTTCAGCCTTGTTGGAAGCGGCTTCGTTAGCCTTCTTAGTCTCTTCCAACTTACGCAACTGAGCCTCGATAGCCTCATCCTCAATCTTCTCGAAGAGCAACTCAGGCTCTGCCAACTGCTTACCAGCTGGGAGAAGGTCGGTAGAACCAAGTTCACTCCAGTCATACTCCGTCATGTTTATCATCTCACGGAGTTTCTTACTGCTGAATGGCAAGAATGGTTCGAAGGCAATACTGAGGTTGGCAACGAGCTGAAGCGAGATGTAGAGAATTGTCTCCACACGCTTAGGGTCGGTCTTCCAAAGCTTCCAAGGCTCTGTCTCGGCAATGTATTTGTTACCGATGCGAGCGAGGTTCATAGCCTCTTTCTGTGCCTCACGGAACTTAAAGATATCGAGATAAGCCTCTACCTTTGCCTTAACATCCTTGAACTCTTGGATAGTCTGGCGGTCAATCTCCTCCAATTCACCACAAGCAGGAACCACACCGTTCCAGTACTTCTTGGTCAATTGCAGTGCACGGTTAACGAAGTTACCATATACAGCAACGAGTTCAGAGTTGTTACGCTCCTGAAAGTCTTTCCAAGTGAAGTTGTTATCTTTGGTTTCTGGTGCATTAGCTGTCAGCACATAGCGTAGCACATCCTGCTTTCCTTCAAAGTCGCGGAGGTACTCATGGAGCCATACCGCCCAGTTCTTACTTGTAGAAATCTTATCGTCTTCAAGGTTAAGGAACTCGTTTGATGGTACGTTATCAGGCAAAATATAATCGCCATGCGCCTTCAACATAGTTGGGAAGATGAGACAGTGGAACACGATATTGTCCTTTCCAATGAAGTGTACAATACGTGTCTCTGGGTCTTGCCACCACTTCTGCCAGTTGCCGAAGTGCTCTGGATCCTTTTCGCAAAGCTCCTTTGTGTTTGAAATATAGCCGATAGGCGCATCAAACCATACGTAAAGAACCTTGCCCTCGGCTCCCTCTACTGGTACAGGAATACCCCAATCAAGGTCGCGAGTCATAGCACGTGGCTGGAGATCCATGTCTAACCAGCTCTTACACTGACCATAAACGTTTGGTCGCCACTCCTTATGATCCTCCAAAATCCACTGCTTCAGCCACTCTTGATAGTCATTCAAAGGCAGGTACCAGTTCTTAGTACGCTTGATGACAGGCTGTGAACCAGAGATAGTAGAGTGTGGATTCTTCAACTCCATAGGGCTAAGGTCACTACCACACTTCTCACATTGGTCGCCATAAGCATTTGGATTGCCACAGTGAGGACACTCACCCATGATATAACGGTCGGCAAGGAACTGGTGAGCTTCCTCATCATAGTACTGCTCACTCTCCTTCTCGACGAGCTTACCATCATCATATAGCTTACGGAAGAAGTCTGAAGCAAACTTGTGGTGAGTCTCACTTGTTGTGCGACTATAGATGTCGAAGGAGATACCAAACTCTTCAAAAGAGTCCTTTATCAACTTATGATAACGGTCACATACGTCCTGTGGGGTGATACCTTCCTTCTTAGCACGGATGGTGATAGGCACACCATGCTCGTCACTACCACCAATGAAAGCAACTTCACGCTTCTTCAATCGGAGATAACGAACGTAGATATCGGCAGGAACATATACACCAGCAAGGTGTCCTATATGTACACCTCCATTCGCATAAGGCAATGCTGCGGTAACAGTGGTGCGCTTAAATTTCTTTTCTTCCATATCTGTTTGATTATTTATTATCTACTGCAAAGTTACAGTAAATAAGAGAAACGACAAAAGAAATATAGATAAAAGCCTTAAGAGGGTTATGCAGTTATCATGATTTTGTTTACCTTTGCATCCGTTTTAAGATATAATAAGAATGACACGGGATAACAATTGTAGTAATTCTGCACGCCATAAACTAAGTTTAATGGGCGTTATTGTAACCTTAGGTATTGTTTTCGGAGATATAGGTACATCTCCTTTGTATGTGATGAAGGCTATTGTTAGGGCTGGAAACCCTGTTAATGCTGAATATATCATCGGTGCAGTGTCGTGTATTATATGGACATTAACCCTTCAAACGACTGTTAAGTATGTCTTAATTGCCCTCCGTGCGGATAATAAAGGAGAGGGTGGAATACTCGCTTTGTATGCTTTAATACGTCGACATAGTCGTAAATGGTTTTATTTCTTAGCGATTATTGGTGCCAGTACGCTGATAGCTGATGGTGTTATAACGCCTTCTATTACGGTTCTCTCTGCTATAGAGGGATTGAAGGTCTATGAACCAGAGACCCCAGTTGTACCTATTGCCCTTTGTATTGTTACTGTTTTGTTCTTCATTCAGCAATTCGGAACAAATATGATTGGCAAGTTGTTTGGTCCATTAATGCTCTTATGGTTTTCAATGTTGGGTGTGTTAGGAGCTATGCATATCGGTGATTATAATCCTATTCTGCAAGCTTTCAATCCCTTACATGCCATCCACTTGCTGACGAGTAACCCTGAGTGGTTTTTAATCTTGGGTGCAGTGTTCCTCTGTACGACAGGTGCTGAGGCCTTATATTCCGACTTAGGGCATTGTGGAATTAATAACATCCGTACGAGTTGGGCCTTTGTCAAGGTCATGTTAATCCTCAACTATCTTGGTCAAGGGGCTTGGATAATTGCACATGTCAATAATCTTACTTCTGGGTTGAACCCTTTTTATGCCATTATGCCCCACGGTATGCTCTTTTTCGGTATCGTCATGGCAACGATAGCAGCCATTATTGCAAGTCAAGCATTGATTAGTGGGTCGTTTACTATCTTCAGTGAAGCAATGAACTTGAAGTTTTGGCCACGTCAGAAGATTAAGTATCCGACCGATGTTAAGGGACAACTTTACATCCCATTTGTCAATATGTCGCTCTTTATCTTATGTGTGATTGTGATACTTTTCTTCAAGAGTTCGGAACGAATGGAGGCTGCTTACGGCTTGTCAATCACGATAACCATGCTCATGACCACCTTCCTCTTGAGTGCTTATCTTACTATTCGTCGAGTAAATCGTTGGCTAACACTCCTGTTCCTTATCGTCTTTGTCGGTTTGGAGAGTATCTTCTTCGTCGCAAACATGGCAAAGTTTATGAATGGAGGTTGGGTAACCATGCTTCTTGCCAGTGTGATGATAGCAATCATGTATGTGTGGTATAATGCCACAACCATCCGTAATTCGCAGATACAGATACGTGATGTTCGTGAATCGTTCAGTATTATTTCCGATATTAAGAACGATGAGTCAATCCCTAAGTATGCGACAAATATTGTCTATCTCACCAAACTTGGAGGTAAATACGACATCGAACAGAAGATTCTCTATTCAATTATTAACAAGCATCCAATGCGTGCTGACCATTATTTCTTGCTGCATATAGACTATCAAGACAGTCCATCAACACTGGAATATGACGTTACCACGCTCGTTCCCGATACTCTTTATCGTATCAATCTACGGTTAGGATTCCGCATCCACCCACTTGTCAATCGTTATTTTAGGCAGATAATCGAGGATATGGTGGCTAAGAATGAGTTCTCTCTTGCGTCATCTTATCCGTCATTGGCTAAGCATAATGTGATGGGAAACTTCGTATTTGTGCTTATTAATAGGATTTATTCAACCTTCGCTTCTTTCTCTTTTAAGGAGCGACTTATCATGGATGCCTATGAATGGATTGACCATTTGAAATTGAGTATGACACGTTCTTTAGGTCTGAATACGAGTAATGTCTTGATAGAGAACGTACCACTCACATTAAAGTCACATGCTAAAAAGGTAGGAAATAGTATTCCAAGGGTTGAAAGAATAGAGGAAAACGAGGGCTTCCATTAACTCCAAATTGTTAATAGTATGAGATTAATCTACATATATGGTATGATTTCCTCCAATAAGATTGTTTTATAAAGGCTCAACACCCAACAACCATCACCCAACACCGGTATAATTACCCCCCAATTAGATGGTTTTAGAACGGCGGATAAACTACATGATGAATGTAATTAGGTGCGATGTTTATCTGCCTTCTACAAACAATTTATTCCCTCATTAGTTGCGGTTTGTAAACTATTTTCATGTGATTCGAAACCAATACATGCTCTTTTGGCTTCTAAAAGATGCCCTTTTGACTTGCAAAAGATGCCCTTTAAGCCCCTTACTAACGCCCTTTTGAAGTCCAACTAAGCACCTTTTACTTTTCCATTTTATAACTAATTGATTTGCTGTTGATTACAGACCTGCTTTTTGTATGTGGTTTTGCCGTTATTTATTGATGTCTTATTCGAAATTATGTAATGATTTTTCAAACCTTTATTTGCAGATTTTCGAAGTTTAAAAAGAAATGATTTTTAATGTCAGAGGATGATAAAAGGACAGATAGTTGACTGTATTAGCTATGTCTTTATTGAATGAGTAACTTCGATTCTTCTGCAAAAGCAATACGGAAGAACTGGAAAGCGAAGAGTAGATAGCTTCGATACCTATAAAGGAGTATCAAAACTCATCCGCTCTTGGGTTATGGGATGGGTGAACTCAAGGTGAGTTGCGTGTAACCAAAGGCGTTCAGCTCGTTGTCCGTAGAGGTTATCACCAATGATAGGAGTACCCAATCCGTCTGGATGAGCACAATGAACGCGCAGCTGGTGGGTACGCCCTGTCAACGGATAGAGCGCTATCTTCACTGCTTCCAATGCTTCTTTGCCGTATGTTGTCTTACCGATAAGGCGATACTCGGTGATAGCTGGCTTCCCATTAGTTCTATCAACACGCTGCCGAGGACGGTCGTCTGGGTCGGGAGAGAGTGGAAGTTCTATCCGTCCCTCTGCTGGTAACTGCTTTTCGAGGATAGAGAGAGGAAGCAAAGCAACATACTTCTTCTTTACTGTTCGCCCAATAAACTGTGCTTGCAAAGCCTTATGAACCTCAGAAGTACGCGCAACAACGAGTAAACCACTTGTTGCCATGTCTAATCGATGTACCATGAACGCATCGCTCTTACCCTTCCATCGCTCGCAAAGAATACTATAAATGGATGCTTGACAGCCTTTTCCAGGAATAGAGAGTAAGCCCGATGGTTTGACAACTACTGCAAGATAATCGTCTTCATAGAGTATTTGTAGTCTTTCAGAAAGAGCTAATTCGGTTTTATAATCTGTCCTCTTGCAATCCTTATAGTCAACGTCTATCCCTTCCAACATCCACTCCAAGATAGGTTTACACTTTCCGTTGCAAGCAGGATAGTAGTTTCCATGCTGTCTTATCTCGGTCTTTGGCGATGGTCCCCACCAAAACATAGCCATGCTAATAGGCTTATAACCATGAAGAAAGGCATATTGTAAGAGCTTTGGTTCACAGCATTCACCTGCACCAGAAGGTGGAAGTAGTGAAGCTGCGAGACTCTCCTTGGCAGCACGTTCAGCAGTATTTACACTTGTTATATGGGCAGCCTTCGTGCGTGCAGGACTGTTCTGCAGATAGTAATCACGGAAGATATCGAGTAAGTCCTTACGTTCTCCGTGTGCATTGAGTAGTGAGAACTGAGAGAAAAGCCAACGTTGAAGACGATCAGACTTCATTTTCCGCTCTCGTTTCCAAACTGTTATCTGTTCTTGATAGGAGTCTACAATAGCCTGTGCAGCGGTAATCTGTTCAGCATAAGCCTTTTTCTTACGTTGCAATTCGGCTTTAAGAAACTGGCTCTGACGTGTCATTTCGTTTCGTTCTGCCTCTGAAATAAAAGCCTCTTTACGGCGTTTGTCACGTAAGAACTTGGCCCCTTGCATCACTCTCCGTGCTTCTTCGATAGCCTTTTCTGCCTCTTGCTGAATCTTTTTGAGGTTTTCCTGTGCCTGTCGATAGGCTGTTGAGGCTTTTAGTTGGGCTATCTTTTGATTCAATTGGGTAATCTCTGCCTCATGAATTTTGAAGTAACCATTAGGTTGAAGATAGTCGAAGACAGCTGGAACAAAGTCTTCTCCCTCATCAGCTATCTGTCCTGAGTAGGCTTGCAGATAACCAATCTCTCCGTTTCGCTCAACAATCAGAATGCCATACATCTTTCCTTCGATTGGTTCAATAGGGAGATCTGCCTGCAACTGCTTGACTGCTGCACGGCAAAGAGCGTCCGGTTCGTAATCGAAGGGATTATTAAACCGAGCGGGTAGGGGCTGTTCTGATAGGATAGGATGGAACTTCATGGTGCAAAGGTAAGGAATAGTTGACAAGTAAACAAGTTTACGAGTAGACGAGTGGATTGTTTTGGAGTTGACAAGTAGACAAGTTAACGGGTGTACAAGTTACTTGCTTTTGAGGAAATATGAAGATTGTTGGAGAAATGAAAAGCAACAATAAAAGGAAAAAACACGCTTTTCTCTTAGAAAAACATTACTTTTGTCGCTATGAAAAAATACTTACTTGTATTTCTGATGCTGATATGCTGTGGTTTATCTGTGAAGGCACAGCAACAGAACGAAGGTGGGAAGACCCGCCCAAAGGTGGGACTTGTGCTTGGTGGTGGTGGTGCGAAAGGTGCTGCAGCCATAGGAATACTAAAAGAGTTGGAGCAAGCTAAGATTCCTATTGACTATATTGCTGGAACAAGTATAGGTGCAATTATTGGCGGATTATACGCGCAGGGCTATCGTGCAGACGACCTTAAAAAATTCTTTTGTTCGCAGAATTGGTTGGCACTTTTGGCAGATAGAGACACAACATTGGTTGGAAAGGTCTATAAAGAGGAAGATGGTGTAATCTATCTCTTTGGCTTTCCTGTGCGTAAAAAGGCTGATGCTGATAAAAATACAGGGTTCTGGATGTTGCATGGTGACCATGTCTATAATTTCCTTGACTCACTCGTCAGTCGTTCTCCCGTACAACGTGGTACCGTTGAGAAGGCTATTCCCTTCTCGTGTGTAGCCTTTGACATCCGTCGTCAACAAGAAATAGTCCTTGATACAGGTTCCATGGCGCGTAATATGCGTGCCAGTATGGCTATTCCCGGTGCGTTCAAACCTGTGCAGATAGACACGCTGATGCTGGTGGATGGCGGTATGGGCAATAATCTTCCAGTGGATGTTGTACGAAAGATGGGGGCAGATATCGTTATTGCCGTCGACCTTCAACAGCGCAAACATGATGACTATCGTTCGCCTTTCGGCTTTCTGAAAGGACTGGGAGGTATCTTAGATTGGTTGGCAGAACGTCCTGATATAAAGAAATATAATGTCAATCGCACGAAAGCCGACCTCTATATTAATCCCGATTTAGGTTCTTATGGTGTCACCGACTTCAATGCAAAGGCGATAAAAGCTATCCTTAAAATAGGCGAGGATACTGGTATTCTGTATCGAAAGCAGTTAGGGACGTTCATGAAAGACCATCAACGATGAATTATTTTCATGAAAATAAATATTTTTCTTCATGAAAGTAAATATTTCTTTTCACGTAAATAAATCTTTTTGTTCATGAAAATAACGTGCAACAAGGCTGTTTTACAGTCTTCAAAACAGCATTGTTAGACTCGAAAAATCGTATTTTTTTAAGGCTTAAAGCTATCCTTTTTTAGTCCCACAGCTATCTTGTATGCGCTCATAAAACTGTCCGAGGATGTTGAGCATATCATCTGGCAAGTAGCTGATTGCCTTTTCGATTATCCATTCTGGCACAGGATAATAGGCTTCGGCAACCGAACCAGCGATGCACGCCTTCGTGTCGGTATCGCCATCACATAGTACAGCGAGGCGGATGGTCTCCTCAAAGCTATTAGCATCCATGAAACAACGCAGTGCCATCGGTACGGTTTCCTGACAGGTTCCATCAAAGTGTCCTTCAGAACCAATCTTCTTAATGTCCCGCATAGGTGGTAACTCGTAGCCAAAGAATTTCTCAACTTTGCGCTCGACATCCGACTTAGAAAAGCGCATCAAGCGTAGCCAACAGATAGCTTCAGCAATACATTGTGCACCCTTAATGCCTTCGGGGTGGTTATGACTTACGATAGCACTCTTCTTGGCTTCCTCAATTACATCCTCCCACTCGTCGAATAGCCACCCAATAGGGCTGACACGCATCGCAGAACCATTGCCAAATGAATCCGTAGGCTGGGGATTGTCAGCGTTAATCCATTGGTAGAATCGCCTACCATATCCGCCCATCGGGTCTGGATAACGCCGACACCAGTCGAGCAGACTCTCCTGATAGTCACGTTCATTCAGCACCGCATCGGCAATAGCGATGGTGCAAATCGTATCATCTGTGTAAGAACAATCGGGTGTAAAAAGCTCAAACCCTTGCTGTGGAGCTGCTCCGAATTCGAAACGTGAGCCTACAATATCTCCTATAATAGCACCAATCATAAAGTTTCTTCTTTAGTCCCTCTGTTGCTTGAGAGCGGATTGAAAAATACTATGGGGTATATGTTTCCTTTTGGTTGTTAGTAGTAAATCTATATAAAAATGATAATCAGCCTCTTTACTCTTAACAATGAGAGGGAAAGAGTTGATGTTTAGTACTCCGACCGGGAATCGAACCCGGATCAAAGGTTTAGGAAACCTACGTTCTATCCATTGAACTATCAGAGCGAGTTTTTCAAGCTTTACTTTGCTACCATAGGATAGCTGTGCAATAGCTCTTGTCTGCAAAGTTAGGAAAAAAAAGTTATATATATTGTGAAACAATTGATTTTTTACCTTTCCCTTATCGTTCTTGCTGGTGTTTTTTACCTAAATAAGGCTGTACCAAGAGGCATTGTGTGCTACTTGATACAGCCTGTCTTATAGTTATAAAAGTAGGATTCTACTTGCTTTTATGCTCCGTGGAAGAGATACTCCTGCTGAATGTCTTGTGTCATCAGTGTAAAGAGTTTCTCTTGTAGACGATCGGCAAGGTCGAGTGCACTGTTAAGAATCTTATCAGAGAACTCCTGTAACAGGTCTTGTGCATGGAGAGGTTGCGTCTTGTAGATGCGTAGATATTCTTCTTCCATCTCACGTTGACGCTGATCGGTCTCAGCTTCAAACTTTGCATACGCCTCCTTGATGATAGGAGCATACTTGTTATAGTTGGTCATACCCAATACCATTATCTTGCGGAACTTCCAATAAGCTGAGTCATCACTTGACTCACCATTACCCTTCGTGTAAGCCTCTGGATAAGAAGTGATGCCCTGATAGAGTGGGAGGAACACACCGAGGTCTGCCATTCCCATAGCAACGTAATTCACACAACCGATAGCCTGTGGCAGCTCTGGGCGTACCTGCAAGAGATGGGTCTGTGTGGTACGGAAGATAGAGACAGGACGGTAAGGTTCCTTCGGATTGCTATTGAGATATGGGTCGTGCTCCGTATTGTCGTAGTGGAAGCGGAATGCCGTGCGAAGTTCGGTCAGTGTGACCTTATGAGCAGCTTTTGCAAAGACAGGGAAGGTGTTCTTTGTTACGTCATTCTTAATCTCTGGAGAGAAGAACTGCTGCAAACCCCATACACGTGGATAGTTATAGGTAGTGTCGAGTTTGATATCACGTGCGTAAGCCTCATGGAAATCAAAGGCACCCTGTGCTGGATTGTAAAGTCCATGCTTCTCGGCAAACTCAATCAAGTCGGCTGATGCGAGGTAATTTTCCTTATCATTAGGGTCGTATGTACGGAAGCGGCTCTGGTTACCAGTAACGAAATACTGATCTTTTGGCATACGGCAAGCCAACCAACGATGGCCACAAGCTGTCTCCAAGTACCATATCTCCTTGCTATCTACAAAGCCAATGCCGAAGCCTTCAGCAATACCATACTTCTCGATGAGCATACCCAATCGCTCAACACCTTCGCGGGCGGTGTGGACGTAAGGTAGGGTAATGTTGAAGACAGAGTTCTCTGCCACACCATTCTCTACCAATGGGTCGTGTTTCAATACCTCGTCACTACTGAAGATACTCTCCGTAGCGCTCATTCCCACACCTGCTGTGTTGAAACCAGCACTGCCCCAATGACCGTGAAGATTATACGGAGAAAGGGCAGAATAGCCCAAAGCCTTCTCTGGGAGTTCGCAACGGAAAGGGCTATCCTTTGCAACGAACTCACGTGGACCATTGTCCGTATCTTCAAAAATCTCGTAATTCTTAGCTTCCATAGCGTCCCAGTCCTCTGAACGCGCTACTATCATAGAACCATCAGCAGTCTGTTCTTGACCAATGATGATGGTTGTACACTCTGAAGGAAGTTTGTGCTCAATTTGCACTTTGTTTGTTTTCATAAGCTTAAGAGTCTTAGTTCTTATTGTTAATTATTGATGACAAAAATAGTAAATATTCGTGGAAGTGGCGTAAGAAGTTAGGATAAAAAAGGTAAATAAGTGGGGTTATGGTGCAAAATACCCATATATAGTTAATACTATTGTGTCTTTTATAGTGTTCAAGGTTGGAATATAGAGGGAAAAGTATTATTTTTGCAGCGTGTGATATCTGATAATAGTGTTTGCTGAAAGGTGTTAAATATGTGATTATGAAGAAAGTTAAGTCTCTTGTCTTTTTGTTGAGTCTTTGTATGATACTTCTTTCTTGTACTGATAAGAAGCCCGTTAGTCAGGCGCAGGAGTCGTCTGTGCAACAGGAAGATAGTGTGCCTGTAAAGAAGGTTGATAGTGTTAAGGTAGCAAAGAAGCAGCCACTAACATATAAGATTCTTGTTCCTTTTAATTATCGTTTATGTAATCCAGATACGATAATCAACCGAAATTGGGTTGAACTCTATAAAGATGGGAAGGATTATTATGTTGGTAAAGCTCGGTATGGTATTGAGATGAGAGAGGATATGTGCTCAAGTACTATTCCAACATACTTGGCAGAAAAGCGAAACACGATATTGTTTGTCAATCAGTTGCCAATAAAGAAGGGCAAAGTTAAGATTGCTGATATTGCATTTTCAGATAGTACTTACTTGGAACCAGGCTCTGTAAGGAATTTTACTTTTGCAGGAAAGCATTACAAGTTAGAGGCAAAGGCGCAGGGAGAAAGCCAATTAAAAAACTATACATTATTGCTCAATGGAGAACGAATAGTTAGGGAGGCAAGGGTCGATGCAGCAAGTTTTGCACTTCTGTTTGCAGGTGATTTGGATGGAGATGGGAAGTTAGACCTTGTTCTTTCCTTACCTACAGATTATGAAGAACTCCGTGTTGCCTTGTTCTTATCATCTTGTGCGCCTCCTGGTTTGCAAATGGGTAAAGTCGCAGAGATAGAGGATGACTTCAGTTGTTAAGCCTTTCCTGTTTTTTATTCGTTGTAGAATGGATATTGGATAAAAAGTATTATATTTGTAAAGTGTTTGAAACAGAGATAAAAAGATATGATGAATTGGTAGCAGAGTATCAAGAAAAGATAGTGCTGCCAATGGGGAAGAAGGCGTTTAGAGAGTATTCTGAAATCCTTTTTTCCTGCCATAGCTGTGGTATAGAGGGGTCTTCTTTCTCGGTGGATGATACACGTTGTCTGTTTGAAGAGCAGTTAGGCTATCATCCAGTTGGCAAGTCTTTGCTGGAATGTCAGGAGATGGCAGACCACTTTGCAGCATATGAATGGATGCATAATCATTTAGATCACCCTTTTGATGTCGAACTATTGAAGACCATCAATAGGTTGGTAACACTTCGTACGCTCACTTATAAGCAGGCAGATGCCGTACCTGGGGAGTTTACAACGGTGGATATGGCTGCTGGTGATACGGTCTTTGGCGAACATGAAGGATTGGTAGCACAGGTGCCACGACTGATGTCTTCAACAGCTGAGATGATGAAGCGTGGAGAACTTCACCCTATGATTCTTTCTGCTCGGTTCCATGGTTTCTTTGAATACCTACTTCCTTTCCGTGATGGGAATGGGAGAACAGGCAGGTTGTTATCCAACTTCATCTTACTACGTCATGATTATCCTGAATTGATTATACAGAAAGAAGATCGTCAAGAGTATATCGCTACTTTGCGAACCATACGAACGGAAGGGACGGATGAACACCTAATTGCGTTCTTCTTTAAGGCAGCTACAAAGCAAATGGAAAATGCTCTGGCGCAGAAAAAGCAGAATAGTCGTACAATGTTCTTCTTTTAGTGGTCTACTTTCTTTTATACTTAATGTGCAAAGTGTGCTTTTATTTATATATAATATCGTTTTAATTATTTACAAGCAACTTGTTAACTCGTCAACTTGTTAACTCGTCAACTATAAAAAGATATGCTTCAGGAAAGTCCAATACAACTCTTACAACGTCAGCGTTTACTGCTCCAAATGGAGTATTATGCCGAGAAAGAAGCCTTTAGAAAGCAGACTGAGGCTGCAGGTATGCAGCGGAAAGTGAAACGAGGTGACGCTTGGTTCCCATTAAGAGTGGGAAAACGGTTTTATAATGGACTTAACCAACTATGCATTGAGGTATTTCGTACACAGGATGGGGATATCGAACATAACTTTGAATGTGGTAGACCACTCCTTTTCTTTAAGTTTATTGAGAAAGGGGAGGGGACTCCTAATAAGGCGGTTCAGCTGAAATACTATGGTTTTACAGGTACGGTATCTTATGTAGAGGGCGACAGAATGGTCGTTGCTGTCCCTGACTCTGCACCTTTGTTAGACCTCCAATCAGCTTCAGAACAGGTTGGTTGCCAGTTAGGTTTTGATGAAACGAGCTATCAAATGATGTTCGATGCGTTAGACCGTACCATGAAAGCAAAGGGAAATAGGCTTGCCTATCTTCGCGATTTGTTCTATTCACGACAAAAGGCTGAGAAGTTCTCCTTTGCTCCTATTCGATTACCTTGGCTGAATCCGACACAAGAAAAGGCTGTCAACGAGGTGTTATGGGCAAAAGATGTGGCGGTAGTTCATGGTCCACCGGGAACAGGTAAGACAACAACATTGGTCGAAGCAATCAACGAAACACTGATGCGTGAGAGCCAAGTGATGGTTTGTGCGCAGAGTAATATGGCTGTTGACTGGATTTGTGAGAAGCTTGTCGACCGTGGTATCAATGTCCTTCGCATTGGTAATCCTACTCGAGTGAACGATAAGATGTTAGGTTTTACATATGAAAGGAAGTTTGAAGCACATCCAGACTACCCACAGTTGTGGTCGATTCGGAAAGCTATTCGTGAACTGAGGAACAACAGGAAGAAAAGTTCTGAAAGCTATCATCAGAAGATGGATAGGCTGAAGAGCCGTGCAACAGAGCTTGAAATACGTATCAATGCCGAGTTGTTCGGAGAGGCACGTGTCGTTGCTTCCACCCTCGTTGGTGCTAACAGTAGGATAATGGAAGGTCAGAAGTTCACCACTTTGTTCATCGATGAGGCTGCACAAGCCCTTGAAGCAGCCTGCTGGATAGCCATTCGTAGAGCGTCAAGAGTCATCTTTGCGGGTGATCATTGTCAACTACCACCGACTGTGAAAAGCATTGCTGCCCTGCGTGGAGGCTTAGGAAAGACCCTGATGGAACGTATCGTAGAGAATAAGCCAGAGGTTGTAACGCTGTTGAAGGTGCAATATCGAATGAACGAAGAGATTATGCGCTTCTCATCCGATTGGTTCTATGGTGGACAGGTGGAGACCGCTCCGCAGATTAAATATCGTGGCATCCTCGATTATGACAACCCAATGGTATGGATTGATACGTCCGATGAGGCTGTCGTTGCATCGTATGATTTAACGGAAAGTGAGGCTAATTCTGCTCCTTCCCAATTGAATAATGATAGGGGAAATGCCTTTCATGAGCAGTTTGTAGGTTCTTCTTTTGGACGTATTAATAAAGGAGAAGCAGAGCTAACACTCAAGACTTTAGTCGATTACTTTACTAAGATAGGGAAGCAGCGTGTGTTAAATGAGCGGATAGATGTGGGCGTTATCTCTCCTTATCGTGCTCAAGTGCAGTATCTTCGTAGCCTGATAAAGAAGCGAGCGTTCTTCAAACCCTATCGAAGTCTTATCAGTGTGAACACCGTTGACGGCTTCCAAGGACAGGAACGTGACGTGATACTCATTTCTCTTGTGCGTTCCAATGATGATGGTCAGATAGGTTTCTTGCGTGATTTACGTCGTATGAACGTGGCTATAACACGTGCCAGAATGAAGCTGATTATCCTTGGTAATGTCCAAACAATGACCAAACACGAATTTTATAAGAAGCTGTGGGAGAGTCTTCCACAGTCCTGAAAGTGTCTGTTTTATTAGCCCAATTGGCCTTATTAGGCTAATTGGGCTAATTCTTTATAAGCTCAATTCTAAAATATTTTTTGTTTAATTACACACTGAAAAGTGGATTTATATCAATTTTTTATTTACTTTTGTGTCATAAAAGGAAATCTACTATGTTACAACGAGATTATTTTATTCGCTTGATAGAGGAATTCAATGCTGCAATTTCGCGCTTTCTAACAAAGAAAGATGATGAATTGAAGCGAGATAAGGACTTGAAAGACCTTTACAGACAGTATGTTGGAGAGTATGATGATTTACGTAATCTCTCTGTTGATGAGCTGTTGACATATGCCAAGGAGCAGTGGAAAGAGGAAGAACGGATAGACAAAATCAATATGGTTGCAGAGTTACTTTATGCCGAAGGAAGCTACAAAGGGCAACCTTTGCGCCAAATACTGTTGGAAAAAGCATACGCTTTATTTGATTATGTTGAGGCGAATGACTCTACATTCTCTATCGACCGACGTCAAAAGATGGAGGCTATGCGACAAGAGTTAGGTAATAAGCTCTCTCAAATAGATTGATGTTTGAGCGGGTAGATACGAAGGAGAATTATTTAATATCATAATAATATCAAGCTAAACCTAAATCACATCATTATGCTTGAGAAGAACATTAGAGAACAGATTATCGAGTTGATACACCAGCAGGTAGTACCTGCTGTGGGTTGTACAGAGCCAATGGCTGTGGCATTGTGTACTGCGCGTGCTACAGAGTTGTTAGGTCAGAGACCAGAACATATTAGCGTGTTGCTCTCTGCTAATATTCTGAAGAATGCGATGGGAGTCGGTATTCCTGGAACGGGAATGATAGGTCTGCCTATTGCCATTGCCCTTGGTGCTTTGGTGGGTAAGTCAGAATATCAGTTGGAGGTTATCAAGGACCTCACACCTGTTACTTTGGAGGCTGGCAAAACATTTATCAGTGAGAATCGAATTGATGTCAAACTGAAGGATGGTATCACCGAGAAACTATACATAGAAATTACTTGTGAGGCTGAGGGACATCGTGCGACAGCCATTATCATTGGTACTCATACGAATATTGTCTTTGAAGAGAAGGACGGTACTGTTCTGCTCGATAAGATGCAACCCAGCACAGCTGCTGTCGAAAAAGCACCCCTTTGTCTGAACCTCAATACGGTATGGGAGTTTGCTACAACTACTCCTGTCGATGAGATTGAGTTTATCCTTGAGGCAAAACGTTATAATCTTCGTGCTGCAGCTGAGGCTTTGAAAGGAAACTACGGACATTGTTTGGGTAAGATAATGGACCGTCCTTTGAGTCGCGGAATCTTTGGAAATAGCATCTTCTCACACGTTATTGCGAAGACCGCTTCTGCCTGTGATGCCCGTATGGGTGGTGCTTTGATACCAGTGATGAGTAATAGCGGTTCGGGAAATCAGGGTATCTGTGCAACCAACCCAGTGGCTGTCTTTGCGAAGGAGAATGAGAATACACGTGAGGAACTTATCCGAGCACTCACCTTGAGTCATCTCACAGCCATCTACATCAAGCAGAGTCTTGGTGCACTATCTGCCCTTTGTGGTTGTGTCGTGGCAAGTATTGGTTCCAGCTGTGGTATTACTTATCTGATGGGAGGCAATTATATCAATGTTTGTCATTCAGTAAAGAACATGATAGCCAACCTTACAGGTATGATTTGTGATGGTGCGAAGCCAAGTTGTTCACTGAAGATTTCATCGGGAGTGTCAACAGCTATCCTTTCTGCAACGCTTTCCATGGAGGGTAAGCACGTAACGTCTGCAGAGGGAATCATTGATGAAGACGTTGATAAATCTATCCGCAACCTCACAAGTATAGGTAAGGAAGCGATGTGTATTACCGATGATATGGTATTAAATATTATGACACATAAGTGCAATTAAAAAGACTATTGCACTTTCAACTCAGTCTTATTGTCGAATTATTTTCATGAAAAGAAATATTTTTTGTCGTGAAAATAAATATTTATCTTCATGAAAAGAATTTCTTTTTTTCATGAAGATAAATTGTTTTTAGCCGTTTTGTTGTATCGAATGGATGTCATTTCATCCTACGCTCGCTCGTAGGTTACAATCGTGTTAACATACTTCTCTACCTTTATAACACGTATGTTCTCTGGAAGTTTTGGCGCTTCGATACCTTCGTTAACAGTGAAAGGAGCCGATTCTATGCGTATCTCGTCCCATAGTCCTGCATCCAAAAAACTCTGTAAAGTCTTTGCACCACCTTCCACGATGAGACTTTGCTTCTTTTCAGCATAGAGATGCGACAGCACTTCAGCCGGTGTTGCGTATTCTCCAGCTTTTGTCGGTTGACTTGTCAGCACCAATTTCTCTGGACTTGGACCGCTCCATTCCCTCACTGTCAGCTGTGGTTGTTCTAATTCTTCCGTTGTTTTCCCAACGAGAATCGCATCATTCTCCGCCCTCATCTTATGTACTAACATCTTTGTAAAGGGTGTAGAGATAATCAATGGCTGATAATCTTTATCCGGCAAGTTGCCAATGTAAGCCACAGCAGAATTATTAGTACAAGTAGTTACATCATCTTTACTACCATTTATAATACTCGCATCATTAGGGGTATCTCGGTGATTACTCCCCTCCCTATGGGGGAGGGGTAAGGGGGAGGGGCTGGCTGGTGTGTTGAATGGCGTGTTGGTTAGTCTACTTTCTGTTTCTGCCCACTTCAATATCACATACGGTCGTTTATGTGTATTGTAAGTAATGAACCGTTTGTTCAGTTCCAAGCACTCCTTTTCCAATACACCCACGGTCACTTCTATCCCTGCTTCGCGAATCTTCTTTACTCCACGTCCTTGCACTTCGGCAAAAGGATCGATGCAACCACACACAACACGGCGCACACCCTTACTGATAATCAAGTCGGCACAAGGAGGTGTTTTCCCATAATGAGAGCAAGGCTCAAGACTGACATACACCGTTGCTTCACGTAGCAAAGCCTCGTCCTCTTTCCTTACAGATGCAAAAGCGTTCACTTCGGCATGTCCTTTGCCACAGCGTACGTGGTAACCCTCACCGATAATCCTGCCCTCCTTACTCACAATAACCGCACCAACCATTGGGTTAGGCTTGGCAAGCTGTTGTCCATTACGAGCTAATTGCAGGCAACGACGCATGTATTTTTCGTCAGTTTTTTCTTGTTTCATTTCATTAAAATTCCTATCTTTGCAGCTATGACATACCAAGATTTATGGCACAGACTCACTCCTTTATATGATGAAGGTGAGGCACAAGCTATCGTTCGGCTTGTGTTAGAGGTGCAGTTTGGCATTACGCTGCCCGATATATATACGGGCAAAGTTAATGAATTATCCCGAGAAGCGGAGGAGGAATTAGAGAAAATCATCCTTCGTTTGGAACGTTCGGAGCCTGTACAATATGTTTTAGGACGTGAAACCTTTTGTGGGCGCACATTTCATGTGGCTCCGGGCGTATTGATTCCGCGCCCAGAGACTGAGGTGCTGTGCCGTTGGATAGAGGAGGATAACAACGGATGTTATTGTGCTTTGCAGCCTCCTGCGCCCCTGCAGGTGTTGGATGTAGGGACAGGCAGTGGTTGTATTGCTGTTACATTGGCTGCCGACCTACGCAACTCGGCGGTTACAGCGTGGGATATATCGGGTGATGCACTACTTATTGCACGTGAGAATGTACATCAATGGCAGGTTCGTGTTGAACTAAAGATGGAGGATGCGCTTCATCCTTCAGCAGCAGCTATGCAGCAGCAATTTGATATTATAGTGAGTAATCCACCTTACATCTGCGACAAAGAGCGGACAGGGATGGCGAAGAACGTACTTGCGTATGAACCTGAAACAGCTCTTTTCGTGCCAGACGATGACCCGCTACGCTTCTATCGGGCAATCGCTGAGTATGGCGTGCAGGCTTTGTCAGCTGATGGTGTGCTTTATTTTGAGACCAACCCATTATATATTGATAATGTAAAGCAGATGTTAAGCGAATTGGGTTATAAGCAGATAGAAGAGCGAAAAGACCAGTTTGGTAAGCTTCGCTTCATTAAAGCCATCCGACCATGATACAGAAACGGCCGATATTAGAGCCGCAAGCGTTAAAGAAACTTGCCGATTTATGTGCGAAAGGCGAACATTGCTCTGGCGAGATGTTAGAGAAGATGCGCAAATGGGGACTATCAGAAGATGCGCAAGCGCGTATTATGGAGAAGTTGATAACGCTGCATTACGTTGATGATAGCCGTTATACGGAGTCTTTTGTGCATGATAAAATCCGCTATAACAAATGGGGACGACGGAAGATTGAGCAAGCTCTGTGGATGAAAAAGGTCGATAATGCCGTCTCATCGCCCATCCTCGATGCTGTGGAAGACGAAGAATATCTTGAGGTCTTGCGCCCATTGTTAGCGAGTAAGTATCGCACAATTAAGGCAGAGAGCGATTACGAACGTTCAATGAAACTGATAAAGTTTGCTATGGGACGTGGTTTTACGATGGATTTAATCCGCAGGTGTATAGATGAAGGAGTCGTTGCTGCGGATGATGATGTTGACTTCGTAGACGATGACACAGATGATTAGTTTATTGGCTCGCCTGATAGACACTCTTGCTCCTCGTCCATGTACGATTTGTGGTAGGCGTCTGACCGTTACGGAGGAGGTAATGTGTGCTTGTTGTAATCATTGTCTCCCTCGTACGGGCTATTCTAAGTCGAGTTATGATAATAAACTTGTGCGTCTCTTTTGGGGTAGGATTCCCATAGAAAAGGGTACAGCCTTTTTCTTTTATAAAGCCCATTCTGATACCAGTCGTTTGCTTTATCAACTTAAGTATGGCGGTCATCCTGAGATAGGCGAGCATCTTGGGCGTATTGTTGCAGCAGAGTTTGCACAAGATGGCTTCTTTGATGGAATCACAGCTGTGGTTCCTGTGCCACTTGCTCGCCAGCGTGAGCGAGAAAGAGGGTATAATCAAAGTGTGGAGATAGCGCGTGGTATCAGTGCAGAAACTGGTTTGCCTGTCTTAGATAAGGTCTTAGAACGTATCAGTTTTCACGGTAGTCAGACGCAAAAAGGGCGTTGGGAACGAAATGAAAACGTAGAGAAAGCCTTTCATCTCCTCGATGCTTCCGCCTTAAACAATCAACATATCTTACTTGTTGATGATGTAATCACGTCAGGTGCCACCCTCGTTGCAGCCGCCAAAGAACTCCTTAAAGGGACGAATGTCAAGATTAGTGTCCTCTCACTTGGCTTTGCGAATAATGAATAAATACCTTATTTTTTTTGTAGTCTGTTTTTTTTCTTACTTTTGTAGGTGCATACCAAATAGCAAAAAATAACTAAAATCAATTTACTTTATGATTGTCTACGAACAAATACATAAGAGTATAACCTAAACAAAAGTCTTAACCAATGCGAAGCAAGAACCTTAATGTTATGAAAAAGTTATCAGATGGAACCTTTATTGGGTAATAGAAAGAGCGACTTTGACATCTAACTAAAATCTAATAATAGGGTCTCTATTAGTCTGATAAACTGCAATTTACTTTAATCAAATTAATGTTTAAGAACTAAAGGTGACTTGGAAACATACACAAAAAGGATGCTTCTGCAGTACATTTGTATATAAGTAAAAATCTAAACAATAAACTGCTCTTAAGTAGAAAAGTACTTGTGGGACAGAAGGATATTGATAATTGAAATATTAACCTTTAAACACTAAATCAGAAATGAGTAACAAGAGTAATGGTCTTTACCTGACCGCATTCCTGTTATGTCTGAATCTAAACATGCAAGCTCATGATGTTGCGGCGAATAAGAGAGGCGTAACATTAGATGATGTCGTGGCTAAATTGAGACAAACGAATGGAGATGTTGTTTCTGTCTCGTCAACAAAAGCTGTTCAAAAGACGGTGAATGATGGCGAGAAGAAGAAAGTTGTCGGAGTTGTAAAGGATGAGAATGGAGAGCCTGTAATCGGTGCAACCATTCGTCTGAAGGGTACCCAAGGAGGTGCAGTGACTGATATTGATGGTCGGTTTACGCTGATGGCTGTAGAAGGTGATGAACTTGAAGTCTCCTACATAGGCTACACTACCAAGGCGGTACGTATCGGTAAGGCTGATAACTACTACATCAGTCTGTCTATGGCAAATGCGAAAGAGTTGAACGAAGTCGTTGTCACGGCTCTTGGTATTAAACGCGAACAAAAGGCTTTGAGCTATAATGTGCAGCAGGTGAGCGGTGATGCGTTGGGAACCAACAAAGATGCTAACTTTATCAATTCGCTCAGTGGTAAGGTAGCTGGTGTGAATATCAATGCTAGTTCGTCTGGTGCTGGTGGCGCATCGAAGGTTGTGATGCGTGGAACACGTAGTATCGAGCAGTCAAGTAATGTCTTGTATGTTATTGACGGAGTACCAATGTTCAACCTTGGTGGGACCGGTGATGCTATTTTCGGCTCTAATGGTACGACGGAGGCTATTGCCGATATCAATCCAGAAGACATCGAGAGCATGTCTGTCTTGACGGGTGCTGCAGCCGCAGCGTTATATGGTAACCGTGCTTCTAATGGTGCTATCGTTATCACAACAAAGAAGGGAAAGAAGGGACATACGGAGTTTACCGTCAGTCAGAGTACTGAGTTCTCTTCTGCTTTCCGTCTTCCAGAGTTCCAGAACCGTTATGGTACGGGTAGTAGTATGCGTGATGCAGGTGGCGATAGTTATAGTTGGGGGCGTCTTCTGAATGATGCTAACTATATGGGATATGACCCAGCAAAGGATTATCTCAAGACAGGTGTTATGACGACGGAGGCTTTCACCATCTCAACAGGTTCTGAAAAGAATCAGAGTTATTTCTCTGCCAGTGCACTGAACTCGGGTGGTATTATTCCTAATAACCGTTACAATCGTTATAATTTTACCTTCCGTAACACTTCCAGTATGCTGGGAGACAAGCTGCTTTTGGATGTTGGCGCAAGTTATATCATACAGAATGACCGCAACATGACCAACCAAGGTGTGTATGCTAACCCATTAGTATCAGCTTATCTCTATCCACGTGGCAATGACTACAATGATATGGCGATGTTTGAATACTACGATACAACACGTGGTATATATACTCAGAATTGGAATAACTTGCTCAGTGAGTTTGTTGGTCAGAACCCTTATTGGATTAACGACCGTAATCTGCGTGTTAATAAGAAGTACCGCTATATGATGAATGCAGGACTTACTTATAAGGTGACAGACTGGTTGAATGTCGTAGGGCGTATCCGTATCGATAATGCAACGAATACTTTTGAGAAGAAATACTTTGCCAGTACGAACACGACAATAGCTGGTGCTAATGGCCAGTATGCCAAGATGAAGACTGATGATAAGCAGGTGTATGGTGATATAATGCTTAATGTTAACAAGCATTTCATGCAGAACAAGTTGTCATTGGTGGCTAACGTTGGTGCGTCAATCTCTGATATTAAGCAGGATCAGACCGGTCTTGATGGTCCTATAGCAGACAATCTTATTCCTAACGTATTCAATGAATACCAGGTAGATGCAGCCCGTGAGAAGCGTCTCCCTTATGGTTATCATGAGCAGACAAAGTCTCTTCTTGGTAGTTTGGAGCTTGGATGGAAGAGTCAACTGTATCTTACTGTTACAGGACGTAATGACTGGCCATCTATGTTGGCAGGTCCTCATTCCAATAAGAGTTCTTTCTTCTACCCTTCAGTGGGTGGGTCATGGATTATCTCAGAGTCTGTTAAGATGCCAAAGGCTATTAACTATCTGAAAGTTCGTGGTTCTTTCGCATCTGTAGGTATTCCATTCCTTCGCAACATAGCGAACCCTAAGTATGAATGGGACAATACAACAAAGCAGTGGAAGAGCCAGACAATCTATCCAATCTATGACTTGAAGCCAGAAACAACTAACTCTTGGGAGGTTGGTTTACAAGCTCGTTTCTTTAAACACTTCAACTTGGATGCTACACTCTATTGGACTAAGACATTCAATCAGACGTTTAATCCTGATATCTCTGTGTCATCTGGTTACTCAGCCCTTTATATCCAGACTGGTAATGTGTCAAACAATGGACTTGAGTTGGCCTTAGGTTATAGCAATAATTGGGGTGGCTTCGGATGGTCAAGTAATTATACTTTAAGCTCTAACCGTAACCGTATTAATGAGTTAGTTCGTAATTACGTGCATCCAGAGACTGGGGCTATTATCAATAAAGACCGCCTCGATGTAGGAGGATTAGGTAATGCGCACTTCATCCTCAAGGAGGGTGGTACCTTAGGTGACCTTTATTCATTGACTGATGTTAAGCGTGATGATAAAGGATATATCTATGTAGACAAAGACGGAAAGGTTTATCGTAACAATAATGTTGGTGATGTGAAGTTGGGTTCAGTATTCCCTAAAGCGAATATGGCATGGCGCAATGATTTCTCTTACAAGGGTTTTAATCTTAGCGTAATGGTAAGTGCACGTTTTGGTGGTATTGTTTATTCAGCGACCCAAGCAGCGCTCGACCTTTATGGTGTGTCTGAGTCAAGTGCAAAGGCACGTGATAAGGGATATGTTGAAGTGAATGGTAATGATTATCTCACACCTGAATCATGGTACTCAACAGTAGGAGGTAGCGATGGAATCCCACAGTACTATACTTATAGTGCAACCAATGTACGCTTACAGGAGGCAAGTCTTAGCTACACTTTCAAGAAGAATCACTTCTTTGGATTGGGTGATTTGACACTTTCAGTGACAGGTCGTAATCTATTTATGTTCTATTGTAAGGCTCCTTTTGACCCTGAGACAACAGCAACAACAAGCAACTACTATCAGGGTATAGATAAGTTCATGACACCAAGTACGAGAACTATTGGTTTCAATATCAAACTTAAATTCTAATTAAACGTTATGAAACAAATAAGAAATATCATATTGTCAACGGTATCGGTAGGCTTGGCGATGAGCTTGGCAGGCTGTACCAATAGCTATGAAGACTATAATCAAGACCCCTATGGTGTATCGAAGAAGGAGACAGAACGTGATGCCTATTCTTTGGGAGCAGCTATGATAAATTTGCAGAGTTGGGTTGTTCCAACGGATGTCAATACTAATCAGTTCACAGAGTGTCTGTGTGGAGGTTCGTATGGTGGCTATCTTTCTGATTCAAATGCGGGTTTTGCTGGTAAGAACTTTGCACAGTATAGTCCTGAGAATGGCTGGAGTCGTGTTCTCTTCAGAGATTTCCTACCAAAGCTTTCTATCTATTTCAATGAAGTGAAGAGCGCTACGGACGAGCCTGTCCCATTAGCAGTAGCACAGATAGTAAAGGTTGCTGGTATCCATCGTGTTACTGATGCGTATGGTCCGATACCTTACTCTAAGGTGGGGCAGAACGGTGAGATTACTGCTCCATACGATTCTCAAGAGGATGTCTACAAGTTAATGTTCAAGCAGTTGGACGAAGCCATTGCTACACTTACAGACAATCGGACATTAAACTTCTCACCTAAGGCAGATAAGGTCTATGCTGGTAATGTAGAAAAGTGGATTAAGTTTGGTAATTCTCTGCGTCTTCGTTTAGCAGTTCGTATATCGAAAGCCAATCCAGCATTAGCTAAGCAAGAGGCTGAAGCATCAATTAGTAACGCAGTTGGTGTGATGATCTCCAATGATGACAATGCCTTTATAACTTTGTCGAACACTAATCCTTTTGAGGTGGTTATGTATGAGTATAATGGTGGTGACTCACGTGTTGGAGCGGATATAACCACTTATATGAATGGTTATAACGACCCTCGTAGAGAGGCTATGTTCACTCAGTCGACTTTAGAAAACGCTACTAATGGCTATTATGGATTGCGTTCAGGTATTCAGATTCCTGGCGCAGAGGTTGCTCATGCATACAGTAATTATAAGGTAAAGACTGATTCAAAGCTCTTGTGGATGAATGCTGCAGAGGTTGCTTTCCTACGTGCTGAGGGTGCATTGAGGAACTGGAACATGGGAGGTACGGCCAGTGATTTCTATAAGAAAGGTGTTGAATTGTCCTTCGAGCAGTGGGGTGTAAAGGGAGCAGCGGCTTATCTGTCTGACAATACCCGTACCCCTGCAGTCTATACAGACCCTGCAGGACTCAATACATATACTGGTCCTGTATCGACAATCACTGTTGCTTGGGATGATAATGACACACCCGACCACAAGTTAGAACGTATTATTACCCAGAAGTGGTTGGCTATGTTCCCACTTGGTTTGGAGGCTTGGGCAGACTATCGTCGCACAGGTTACCCAATGCTGATGTCAGTGAAGGTGAATAATAGCGGTGGTGTCGTAAGTAGTGAGCGTGGTGCTCGTCGTCTATCTTACCCACAGGAAGAGCGTCGTAACAACCTTGAAAACTACAATGCAGCTGTTGGCATGCTTGGTGGAGCTGATAACATGGCTACAGATGTGTGGTGGGCAAAGTAATGAATGGCTAATTAACAAGGATGAAGATAGGGCATATCATAGATATGTAACCTATTCAACTGTTTAATAAAAAAGTATAAAGATGAAAAATATCATTAAGTATATAGCATATTCAACAGTCTGTGCAGTAGCGTTGCTTATGTCAAGCTGCGATACAGACGTTGAGCCTGTTGATATCAATCAACCTGGTATTGAGCATCAGAGCCCTGAACTCTACCAGCGCTATCTTGCAAGTATTCGAGCTTACAAGGCAAGTAATCACAAAATGATGATGGTATGGTTTGATAATAGTCAGGTTGTCCCATTCACGCAGGCACAGCACATTAACGCTATCCCTGACAGTGTAGACTATGTCGTACTGACACAGCCAAGCATGATGACTGAGCAGTTGTTGCAAGAGACAGACGAAGTAAGAAATCAAAAGAGCATGAAGGTTGTGTTCCAAATAAGCTGCGATGACATCAAAGCAGCCTACGAAGCACAGAAGAAAGCGTTCATGGCAAAGAGCGAGAATGCGGGTAAGAAATTCCGTGACTTCAATGGTTTCCTCGTTGATTCAGTGAATACACAGCTCCATCTTGTGGACAAGTATAACTATGATGGTGTCATCATGGGATTTAATGCGAAGCTCACAAGCTATCTGAACGACCAAGAGAAGGCTGAAGCTATCGCTTTAGAAAATGTCTTCTTGGGTATTTCAAAAGACTGGAAGGCACGTCATCCGAACAAAGAGCTGATTATGATGGGTCGTCCACAGCATGTCGCAGACAAGAGCCTACTTGAACAAGCACGCTACCTCATCATTCCTTCACAGGATGAGAAGTCTGTCTCTGGTGTCGACTATTTGATTCGGAAGGCTGCTGTAGAGGGTGTTCCAACCGACAAGTTCATCATAATGGCCAATAATAAGTCTATTGACCAGACCGACACGAAGACGGGTTATTGGGGCAAGACATTGGCTATGCACGGTATTGCTAAGTTTGTTGCTGCAGACCACACAGGCTATACATGTGCTGGAATGGGCTTGTTGAATGCGAATGTTGATTATTATAACGCCTCATTCACCTATCCGAATTTGCGCAAAGTAATCTCAACTATTAATCCAACCGTTAAAGAGTAAAGGACATGAAGAAGCTATTTAAATATATTCCAATCCTGTTGGCTACTTGGTTGATAGTAGCTTGTCAGAATAATGATGAGGCCGACTTTAAGAATAAGGCATTCATTGATGGTAAGACATTTACGACAGAGACTATCATAAAAGGTGCTGGTAGTATGGTAAAATCGTTGACACTCTCCACCTCTCGTCCTGCTGAAAAGGACTTGAATGCGACTTTTAAGACAGCCCCTCAGATGGTCGATACTTATAATAAAGCTTATTATAACAAGGCTGTTCTACTGCCAGATAGCTGCTACAGTATCCTTGTAGGTGATGTGAAAATCAATCAGGGAAGTGTGAAGAGCAACGCTGCTCAGTTTGAATTCTCTAAGCTCGGCGGTCTTGACCGCTCTACTACCTATGTCCTTCCAGTGACGGTTGAGTGCAATGATATAGAGTTGTTGCAGTCTGCTAAGAATTATTACTTCGTATTCCGGGCTGGTGCACTCATCAACGTTGTCGCTGATATGAGTAGGAACTATCTTCAAGTAGAGTGGAAGACACCAGAGCTTGTCACCGATATGAAGCAGATAACGATGGAAGCACTTATCTATCCACGTGAGTTCGGTAAGCTTATTTCTACCATAATGGGCATTGAGGGCAATTTCCTTATGCGTATTGGCGATGCGGGCTTCCCTGACAATCAGATACAGATAGCCACTGGTGCGGGTAATTTCCCTGACTATGACTCTAATAAGGGACTGCAGACAAAGCGCTGGCAGCATGTGGCCATGACCTTTAATGCTGATACACGTGAGGTGAAGGTGTATGTAAATGGCATCTTGCAGTCGCAGGGTACGCTTCGTCTTAGGTCTGTAACCATTAAGGGTAACTCGGCTGATCGCATGTTCCTCATCGGTAAGTCTTATGATGATGCACGCTGGTTTGAAGGTGATATGGCCGAAGTTCGTGTGTGGAATGTGGTTCGTACACAGGAGGAGATAGCCACTCACTTCTATAGTGTCGACCCTAAGACACCAGGCCTTGTGGGCTATTGGAAGATGGATGATAATGCGAGTCCTAACATTGTGAAGGATGCTACGGGCAATGGTAATGACGCCAAAGCAAACAAACCATTATCATGGCATAATGTTTCATTACCAGAGAAATAATCTGTTAAACGCTTAATCAAATGATATTTATGAATATGAATAAAATAAAAACCATCGCTCTTTCGATAGTTGGTATGGCTTTAGCTCTATCCTGTTCAGAGAGTATTGACGTGCCTCTTGTTGACGAAGGCGGTTATAAAACATTGGAGAATAACCTTGCTTTCATCACAGACAAGTATGGATGTAGCAATGTTGACTCTCTCATTTTCAATGAGAATGGGACTATAGACTTCTATGTCAACCTTACGCAAGCACCTAAGGCAAATGAAGATTACACATTGGTCTATGATGCTAAAGTTCTTGAAGACTATAATAAAGCGAAGGGTACTGCTATCGAAGCTATGCCTGAAGCACTCGTTACTATCGGTGGTACAGCTACCGTAGCAGCTGGTACAACAAAGTCTTCTAAGGTGGCTGTTAAGTACTCTACGGCCCCAGAGCTGAAGGAGAATGGCGTATATGCAATTCCTTTGAAGGTGAAGGGTGCAAGTCAAACCTCAAAGGAAAAGGGCGAGTTCATACTCTTCGTGCGTGATATCAGTAAGATGCCTAATTGTCATAAAGACAATGGCTTGCAGGTAATCAGCTGTATGGAGGTGAATGATGCGAACCCACTTCACAACCTGTGTTACACATTAAAGGAATCAAAGAAGTATGTTTTCGATCAGGTTATCCTCTTCTCTGGTAACATTAACTACAATGCTGAGATAGGAGAAGTGTATAACTATAATAATGAGAACGTACAACATCTGCTCGACTACAAGGAGAAGTACTTGAAACCTTTGCAGGAAAAAGGGATGAAAGTCATTCTTGGTATTCTTGGAAACCACGATCGCTCAGGCGTTGCCAACCTCTCTAAGGAGGGTGCTATTAAGTTTGCACAGGAGTTGAAAGCTGTTGTTGAGGCTTACAACCTCGATGGTGTCTTCTTTGATGACGAGTATTCAAGTTACGGAAGTTATCCTGGCTTTGTCACACCATCAGTTGAAGCAGCGTCTCGCTTATGCTATGAATGTAAGCGCATCATGCCAGACAAACTCGTTGAGGTTTATGTCTATGGGCGTACAAGTAGCTTGACAACCATTGATGGGCATAAGCCAGGCGAGTATATCGACTATGCTCTACAGGATTACGGACGCTATGGTGACCTTTCTCCTTATTATGAAGACTTGTCACCTAAGGGGATGATACAAGGTTCGTCAGAGTTTGGACAAGGCCGTATCATCTCTCTTAATACTGCACGCTCTATCAAGACAGATGGTTACGGAGGGACTATGGTATTCGGTTTGACCCCACGGAATGGCTATGTGACACGTCTGAACAATATCACACGTGCCTTCTATGGAGAAGAAACCGTACTGACGGGTAGTTATGCAAAAGATTGGTAACATACTTAAACAACGATACAATGAAACTGAAATATATCTATTCAGCCCTAATGGCGGCTGTTCTTCTGCTTGGCTTCACAGCATGTAGCAGCGATGAAGATACTCCGAAGACAAAGCCTGAACCAAAGGTTGAGACGGCACTTACGTTTGATACCGATACTGTGAGTGTGGGAGTAGGTGAGACAACTACGTTTAATGTGACGGCAGGAGGTGGTGATTACAAAGCTTTCTGCGAGAATCCAGATATTGCAACACTGTCTATTCAAGGCAATGCGATTACTATCTCTGCTGTTAAACATGGTTATACGGGTGTTGTTGTTTCTGATGCAGCGGGCAACTATAAGCGTTTAATCGTGAAGGCAATGTACAAGAAGATTCTTCTTGATAAGGAGGAAGTTAATGTGAGCATGAAGGTTGGACACACCGATGGCACTGCTGTGGTTACAGTTACGGGTGGTAATGGTGGCTATGAGGCTGTCAGTGATCATGAGGACATTGCTGAAGTGCACTCTATTGTTGATAGTATAATAACCATCAGAGGCGTTAGCAATGGTACGGCAATGGTTACTATCAAGGACAAGATGGGGCTTACCAAGACGGTGAAGGTGACGGTTACCACAACCGATATTCCTTTCACAGAGGAGGAGAAGGCTTCAATCATGGCTTCTACTGAGCCAATCATGGTCTTTGACGACGGCAGATCACGTCAGTATGGTAGTATGAGAATTGGTCAAGAAGGTGGTAAAAGGATTGCTGAGTGGAACTATAGTGATTATCTTTACCTTAAATGCTGGTTCACTGGCGACCTTACTGTTGGTATGAAGGCAGAAGGTAAGGTTGGTGTCAAGACTGATTATTGGGGCGAATCAACCACGTATGAGGGGGTAAATGTCGAGATTATCAAAGTGTCCGATACGCAGGTATGGGGACTTATGTGGCTCTTGAAGGATAATTATCTCCACTATGGTTACTTCATCCTACCAATTGATAATGATTAATCTATCGTCTCCTTCTTTGTAAGGGGATGATAAATATGCAAACTGAAATTGTCAGTATATTTCAGTTATTACTCTCTTCTCCTTTCGAGGAAAGCTCAAGTAGGATGTGAGAAGATGCCCTTCTGCGTTCAAGAACATGCCCTTCTTGCGTGTTAAAGACGCCCTTCTTGATGAAAGAAGGGCGTCTTCTTTAGTACTATGTGTAATGGGTTGATTTGTAGTGGGCTATAAAGTTGGCTATTGGAGATGTTTTACCCCTGTCTTAAAGATGTTTACTTCGATGTTTTGTAATGATTTTTCATAAGATTATTGATTCTTCCGAAATGTTGAGTAGTTGTCGCTATGCAACATGTGGAAAGGTTGATAAATGGAGTAGAATAGGTTTCTCTTTCATGGGGAGACAGGCTTAAAGGGGATAAGGGATGGTTGAAACATCACTTGAAGCGTCGGGTGAATGCTATTTATAAGTAGGTGATGTTGGTTTACATATAAGATATAACATAGAGGAGAAGCGTTGTTTGTGTGTTTGCGTATTCTCATTTTGTCTTCTTTTCTTCTTCTTCTTTCGTTGTGTTTTTGCGTGATAGCAATAGTGTAGAGGAGCAGTACGAGTGTAGAATATTGTCGAGTAAGTTGATGCGTAAAGTTGTAAGGAAGCGAGACAGAGATAAAACCGAATGAAAGACAGTTTGTAGTAGATACGAAGAGTATCTGTTATCATTATCTTCTTTTATAGTCTTTTTATCCTTAGATATCAGAAAAATTGTGTAAGTTTGCAGTTAGTATATAACCATAAACTATCAAGATGGAAGATTTAAAGAAAGTCTTTGCAGGCAAACTGCTCGGAATTAAAGCTATTAAGTTGCAACCTAATGACCCATTTACATGGGCAAGTGGTTGGAAGTCACCATTCTATTGTGATAACCGCAAGACGTTATCGTTTCACGATGTACGTTCGTTTGTGAAGCTCGAGTTGGTTCATGCTATCCTTGAGAACTTCCCTGAGGCTACGGCAGTGGCTGGTGTTGCTACGGGTGCTATCGCACAGGGTATGCTCGTTGCTGATGAGTTGGCATTGCCATACGCATACGTTCGTCCGAAACCAAAGGACCATGGTATGAAGAATCAGATTGAAGGTGAACTCCCTGCAGGTTCTAAGGTTGTCGTAGTAGAAGACCTTATCTCAACTGGTGGCTCTTCTTTGAAAGCTGTTGCTGCACTTCGTGAGGCTGGTTTTGAGGTTGTGGGTATGGTCGCATCTTACACTTATGGTTTCCCAGTTGCTGAGGAGGCATTCCGTGAGGCTAATGTAAAACTTGTTACCCTCACCGATTATGAGCATGTTGTAGAGAAAGCCCTTGAGACTGGTTATATCAAGGAGTCTGAGGTTTCTATGTTGCATGATTGGCGTAAGGACCCAGCAAACTGGAGAAAGTAATCTCTAATCATTCCGCTGGAAGTAAAGACCTTTCTTTCTTAGGGATTGATTGAATATAATTTTATGTAGAGGACGCATTCTTCGTGCGTCCCTATAGGTAGTTATAAACTTCTATTCCAAGCTGTTCAGCTTTCTTCCAGTTCTTTTCTCTTAAACTCCCCAATAAAGATTATCAATGACAAAATTTGAAAGTAGCGTAAAGCAAATTCCTCATTCTCAGCAGTGTGTATACAACACGCTGAGCGACTTGAATAATGTACAGCGTCTGAAGGAACGTCTCCCAGAAGGTTCTACGGGTAATGATGAGATGGATAAGGTGAAAGAAAGATTGCAGAATATTACCTTTGATCAGGACTCCTTGTCTGTGAATGTTGACCCTGTTGGTCAGATTTCTATGCGTATTATTGAGCGTGAAGAGCCTAAGACGATTAAGTTTGAAAGTGCTAATTCGCCATTATCCTTTAATTTCTGGATTCAGATACTGCCTGTTACAGAGTCTTCTTCAAAGATGAAACTCACGATAGATGCCGATATTCCTTTCTTTGCAAAGGGTATGGTGTCAAAGCCTTTACAGGAAGGTATTGAGAAGATTGCCGATGCTTTGGCAATGATTCCGTTCGAATAAGACGTTTACCTCCTTCCTAAGGAGGAGGACGTGATGGTTTTTGTATAGATAAAGGAGTAAGGTATGAAGAAGGTTGTTCAGTCTGTTTTGTTAATGCTTGTAGTGCTATTGTCATCTTGTGGTGATGTAGTTGACTATGAGTATAGTAGTCATCGTAACTTTTTTACCTTTCACAACGAGACACATCAAGACCCCATCCTTGCCTCAGCGATGAATCCTTTATCGCCAGGCGTGTATTGTACGATAAGAACTAACGTTGTCAGTGGTCGTTATTGTTTCTTCTTTGAGAACAATCAAGGACTGAAATCAAATGCTCCTGTGTGGTTTGATGGGATTGATCTTAGGTTGGAGAGCTGGAAACATGTGGGTTTGAACAATGGACTTATTGTTGGTTATGGCAACTTGGACAACCCTTCTCCTTTCTATGCTTACGACTTGCAATGTCCTAATTGCTTCAATACGAATACGCTTCCACTGCGTTCTTATGAGTTGAAGATAAGTAGTGATGGCTTTGGTACTTGTAATAACTGTCATCGTAAGTATAACCTTAACACTGGCGGAAACATTGTTTCGGGTGATAGTGGTAAGAAACTGATACGCTATCGTGCAAGCAGTACGGACCCGTATGGAGTTTTGGGCGTAAATTAAGGTAATTAGCCTGATTGGAATAGTTGGTTCAATAGGCGTAATAAGACTAATAAATAAAAAAACTTGCAAAACCTTTGCCAGTTCGAAGATTTAGCCTTATCTTTGCAAACGGTTTGCCGCAATGGTGGAATTGGTAGACACGAGGGACTTAAAATCCCTTGGCCAGTAATGGCTGTGCGGGTTCGAGTCCCGCTCGCGGCACTTCTTCTTAAATCCTATGCGCATGAAGCGAATAGCATACATTCTTTTGTTCTCCCTGCTGTTAATTTCTTGTGGTACTCGTAGCGGTTACTTCAAGATGGAAGGACGCTTCTTGCATATGAATCAAGGTGAGCTTTATGTGTATAGTCCCGATGGTGGTATTGCGGGTTTGGATACCATCAAGATTGAGGCGGGTCGTTTCTCTTATGAGAAGCCTTGTAGCAAACCTTCTACGTTAATTATCATCTTCCCTAATTATTCTACACAACCAATCTTTGCCGAATCGGGCGAAGCGGTTGAGGTAAAAGCGGATGCTTCCCACTTGAAAGAGATGGAGGTAGAGGGCACGGAGGATAATGAACTCATGACTAAGTTCCGTAAACAGATAGCAAGTGTCTCTCCTCCAGAGGAGTTGAAGTATGCAATCGCATTTATCAAGGACCATCCAGAGTCTGCTGTGAGTGCATATTTACTTAATCGTTATCTTGTTCAAACAGAGTCTCCTGACTATAAGCAGGCTGCAAAGCTTTTACCTTTATTGATAAAAGAACAGCCCGATAATGCCACTTTAGGTCGTCTTCAACGACATCTATCTGAGTTAGGTTCACTGCCAATCGGTAGTAAGTTGCCTAAGTTCTCAGCTAAAGATGTCAATGGAAAGACGGTTAATAACGCGACTTTTCAAGGAAAAGATGTCGTTATTATCAGCACATGGGCAGCATGGAGTTACGAGAGTCTTGATGTCCAACGTGCGCTGAGTGATGCCGTGAAAGCAGGAAAGATAGCTGCTTTGGGTATTTGTGTAGATGCCAATCCTAAGGAAGTAAAGCAGACTTTAGAGCGTGATGGGATTGAGTTTTCCAATGTTTGTGATGGAAAACTACTGAATACACCACTACTCAAAACCTTTGGTCTTAATACTATACCAGATAATATCGTCATTCGCAATGGGAAAGTAGTCGAAAGAAACATCACTGCTAACACCATCCGTCAGCGTTATGGCGCCGAATAAAAACTAATATTGTGCTTGTAAAAACATTCTGTGCAGCTGTCAACGGAATGGAAGTCACCACCGTGACAGTCGAAGTTAGTATCACACGGGGCGTGTTGTTCCATCTTACCGGTCTTGCAGACGGAGCGGTAAAGGAAAGCCATGACCGTATAGCTGCAGCACTTCTTAATACTGGTTACAAGTTTCCTGTAGCCGATATCACCGCCAATCTTGCTCCTGCCGACCTCAAGAAGGAAGGCTCCAGTTTTGATCTCCCATTGGCAATAGCCATCTTGGCTGCCAATGAGAAGATGAGTTGTGACCGTTTGCGAGAGTTTATGCTTGTGGGAGAATTGAGCCTTGACGGTACTTTACAGCCTGTTAAAGGCATACTACCCATAGCTATCAAGGCACGTGCCGAGAAGTTTAAAGGTATCATTGTGCCGAAGGCTAATGAGCACGAAGCGGCTGTGGTAGACACGTTGGAGGTCTATGGAATGGATAATATCCTGCAAGTAATTGACTTCCTTAATGGTACATCTACTCCAGAACCTTGTTTTGTGGATACACGGAAAGAGTTTTACGAGCATCAATATGCTTTCGACCTCGACTTTGCTGATGTCCGTGGTCAAGAGAATGTGAAGCGAGCATTAGAGGTTGCAGCGGCTGGTGGGCATAATCTGATCATGGTTGGACCACCCGGAAGTGGAAAGAGTATGATGGCAAAGCGCCTTCCTTCTATCCTCCCTCCTTTGTCTCTTTCAGAGAGTTTAGAAACAACTCAGATTCACTCGATAGCTGGTAAGTTACGTCGTGACACAGGACTGATTACGCAACGTCCTTTCCGTAGCCCTCACCATACTATCTCTGAGGTTGCACTCGTGGGTGGTGGAGCCAATCCAATGCCGGGTGAAATAACCCTTGCACATAATGGAGTGTTATTCTGCGATGAGTTACCTGAGTTTAATAAACACACTTTAGAGGTACTTCGACAGCCTTTAGAGGATCGTCATATAACGATTTCACGTGCCAAATATACGGTTACTTATCCTTGTAGTTTCATGTTTGTAGCAAGTATGAATCCCTGTCCGTGTGGCTATTTTGCTGACCCTACGCATCATTGTGTTTGTACTCCAGGGCAGATTCAGAAGTATCTTGCTAAGATATCAGGTCCGTTAATGGACAGAATCGACATTCAGTGTGAGATTGCACCTCTCCCCTTCAAAGATATATCACAAGCAACACCGGGCGAGTCGAGTGCTGCTATTCGTGAACGTGTTATCCGTGCACGTGCTATTCAGACCGATCGCTTTAGCAGTTATCGTAATATTCATTGTAATGCGCAGATGTCTGAGCGTATGATTCATGAGTTTGCCGAGCCCGATGAAGCCTCTATTAAGTTACTCCGTGATGCTATGGAGCGTTTGAAACTGTCTGCTCGCGCCTATAACAGGATTCTAAAAGTAGCGCGTTCGATAGCCGACTTGGAAGAGTCTGAGGCTGTACAAGTACAGCATATCGCTGAGGCAATAGGGTATAGAAACTTGGATAGAAGCGACTGGGCTGAGAGATGAGAACACTCTCAGCCTTATAAAGATAAGGAAAACTAAGAAAACTATGACCCCTAAGATTACTCGAGATTCTAAGACAACTATATAAAGAAGAAATACAATAACACCCAAAGACTTAACAAATATAAAAAAACAAATTCAAAAAGACTATGAGAAAGTTGTTTGCTTTCGTGTTGTTGCTGCTATCGTTAGCAGTATCAGCACAGACGGATAAGACATTTATGTCTGTCAATTGGGATAAGATAAAGGCAGAAGTGAAAGCTAACCCACAGCATGTTCAGCAGTTAGTTGACATTCTTATCAATGTTGACGCTGATACCACATTGACTGCTGAGGACAAAATCTTGGCTGTTTATGGACGAACTTACCTTAATAATGGTAGGGATATGTTCATGGAACTTGATATGTCGAAAGCCAGGAACGAAGGTAAGTTTGATGTTGCTGCTACGCTTGCGGATAAGGTTCTTGCCAGCAATCCGCTTAATACCAATGCTATCGTGTCTAAGATTTATCATTTCAGAAAACTTTCAACCACCGAACCTGATAAATCATGGATGTTGAGCGATAGCCTTAAGGTCTATTCTGTTCGTTTATCACGCATTCTCGATACAATCTTCATGACTGGTGATGGTAGTAAGGAACATCCTTTCTCCGTGACATCAGTGGGGGATGAATATAACCTTGTTTACTTCTTCTTTGGTATTCCTAAGGTGAATAGTCAGATGGTAGTCGGTAGTTGTGACCGTCTTGTTTTGGGCGAAACGAATGCTAATTACACTTCTTCTGACATTTACTTTGATGTAAAACGAGTCTTTGAAATCGAGAGGTCTATGTTTGAACAGCAAGGAGGAAAGGGGAAGTAAGTTGGTTTAACCCAAATCGGTCATCAGACCACAATATATATCGTTCTTCTTACTGTGGTATTGTTTCCTAACATCTTTTATTTTCTTATCGGCATCTTGTCTGTCTTTGTAGCTTGACGTAGCCCGCTACGCCTGCGTTCCAAAGCCAAACAATTTGCTCGATAATAAAATAAAATATGTTTAGGCTCTAATGACCGATTTGGGTTAAAAGGTGCTTTCACGCTTTTCTATTTTCTTTATTGAGATATCACAATAGTCATACCCCTTCCCAGTTGGGAAGGGGCTTTTTGTTGTTTTAGCTTTGCTTTTGTAATTATTTTTCACATCTTCGCTTTTAAAAGATGCTCTTTTGGCTTCGAAAAGACGCCCAATTGACTTGCAAAAGATGCCCTTTTGAGGTCTAACTAACGCCCTTTTGAAGTCCAATTAAGCACCTTTTGAATTGCGGTTTTGTAAGTCTTTGATTCCTTGTTAGTTACATCGGGCTTCTTGTTAGTCCTTATAATGCCCTTTTAGGGTGAATTTCTCGCGTTATTTTGTCAATATATTTCAATGTTCTTAGATGATTTTCTCGTACGTTCTAATACATATGATTTACAGAAAAAACAAATGGTCTTCAGAATTTTGGAGTGATCATAATGCATCTTAGCTTAGGTCTCTGTCGAAATGTCACACAGAGGGACGGAGAGTACGGAGGGATATCAAAGCAAGCACTGGTAGTCACGGAGGCACCGTCGGTGCGTGGAGCGACGGAGATAGTTTGCTAATTCTGTTAGCAATTTATATACAAAGCGTTCATACCAAAGGATTTATCAGAAATCTGTACGCTACACCTCCGTCACTCTTTGTGCCATCGGCACCTCCGTGATATTGTCTTTATCTCCGTCCTCTCCGTAGCTCTGTGTGCCTTATTTATATAAGCGTTTTAGTTTATCACTCCATATTTCGGATGAGTCAGAAAAATCTTTAAGATAGCACAGATAAGTCTTTTTGAGTATATTCTTCGATTTAAAATGATTTAAACCAATCTTTGTCTTAATTCTCTTAGTCCTAAATTCTGTCCTTAGTCAGTATGGCTTAAAGTAGTTGAAACTTCAATTTTTGCCCATTTCATCGATAATTAAGGTGCTCAAAAAGGGGTTAAAGCAATGTGAAAAATCAGTCTTTCTGCTTGTTATCCAAGTCGTTTTGAGCTTGTTGTGAACTGATATTAAAAGAGCGACATATGAGGTTTTCTATATAGATTGAAGTTTTGTTAGATGTTAATACTTGTTTTCAAAGCTTATATTTGTTATTATATTTATTTGTATATTATATGTCGTAAGTTATTGATAATCAGTAAAGAGTATTTGTAAAATTATTACACTTCTTGTTATTGTCTATTATAAAGCCCTAATTTCGTGTATCTTTGCATACACCTTTTTAAAAAGGGTTCCCGTTTACAAAGACAGGAAATAATTTTAAAAACATAAATCAAATCAACAATCATGAAACCATTGCAAACTGAGAGCAGTTCATGGCGTAAGATTCTTGCCGTATTGGTGGGACTCATCTGCACCTTGAACGTAGCAGCTCAACAAATCAATGTAAAAGGTTCGGTAACTGACCAGCATGGTGACCCCGTCATCGGCGCAACCATTATGGAGCAGGGAACCAAGAATGGTGTGGTGACAGATATCGATGGAAACTTCGCACTGTCTGTTGCAAGTCCAAAATCACGACTCCGTGTGACTTATATCGGTTATAAGACTCAGGAGTTACCTGTGAACAATCAGACCGATTTCAAAATCAAGTTGCAGGAAGACGCTGCTAACCTTGATGAGGTCGTTGTCGTTGGTTACGGTACGATGGATAAGAAGGAGTTGACCTCAGCTGTCTCTCACGTATCTTCTAAGAACTTCACACAGGTAGCAAGTGTAGACCCATCTATGATGATTCAAGGTAAGGTGGCTGGTGTTAGTATTACCAATACTGGTGCTGGTGACCCTAACAATCAGGCAAGTATTCAGGTGCGTGGTGTCTCATCTCGTGCTGCAGGACTTGGTCCATTGATTGTCATCGATGGTGTACCAGGTGGTAACCTTACTAATATTAACCCAAATGATATCGAAAGCTACGACGTCCTCAAGGATGGTGCAGCTTCTGCTATCTATGGTACACGTGGTTCTAATGGTGTCATCCTCGTTACAACTAAGAAGGGTGCACGCGACGGAAACCTCCACACCTATTATAATGGATCTATCGCTTTAGATGTCATTAAGAAGGACCTTGATATGCTCTCACCTGATGAGTATCGTGCCAACCGATTGGCTTCTGGTACTGGTTATGACCTTGGTGGTTCAACAGACTGGATGAAGGAAGTGAGCCGTGTTGGTGTTCGCACTGTTCATACATTGACACTTAGTGGTGGTAATATCAAGTCAAATTACCGTGCATCGGTAGACTATCGTGATGCAAAGGGTATTGATAAGTACTCTGGTCGTCAGGAGTATGGTGCTCGTATCAGCTTGAACCATACAACCAACAATGGCTTGATAACCTTCGGTTTGAATATCGCTCCACGTGTTGCCTATCGTAAGAATGCTACTTGGGATGTGTTCCGTAATGCTTTAGAGGCTAACCCTACGACTCCTATTTGGGACCCACAGAATCCTGCGCTGTACTATAACTTTAAGGGACAGCCTGCTGAGTGGAACCCTATTGAGCAGGAGAAGAGACGTAAAGATACTGGTACAACAAAGTTGATTGACTGGGATGGTACCGTTAAGTTGAATCTCTTCCCATTGTTATTGACCAATCCTGGAAAGCAGGTGTTGACAACACAGTTGACATTCGCTGACCATCAGTATGATAACTATAACCAGTGGTTTAGCCCATCAACCAACACCCGTACTATTAATGCAGGTCGTGATGGTGAAGCATCACAGAATTATAAAAAGGAATCTCTCCATAGTTTGGAGTGGATTAACAACTATAGCAACTCTTTTGGTAATCACAACTTAAAGGCTATGTTTGGTTACTCTTATCAAGAGGCACTGTACTCAGGCTTCAATGCAGAGAATAAGGACTTCCCTAACGATGCTCTTGAGGACAACAACTTAGGAACAGGTAAGTTCATGAAGAAGAAAGACGAGCTTGGTATGGGTTCTTATAAGAATGGTTACAAGCTGATTGCATTCTTCGGACGTGTAAGCTATGATTGGAAGGGACGTTATATGTTGACAGCTTCTTTGCGTCATGAGGGTTCAACAAAGTTCGGTGAGCATTACAAGTGGGGTAACTTCCCAGCTGTGTCTGCTGGTTGGCGTATCTCTGACGAGGCCTTTATGGCAGGAACAAAGAGTTGGTTGACCGACTTGAAACTCCGTGCTGACTTCGGTGTGACAGGTAATCAGGACTTCGAATCATACAAGTCACTTGACACAATGACTGGCTTTGGTTATTATATGTATAATGGCAAGTCTTATCAAGTATGGGGTCCTGGTAAGAATCCAAACGATGACTTGCACTGGGAGAAGGGTAAGAACTGGAACGTCGGACTTGATTGGGCGTTGTTCAATGGTAACCTCTTCGGTTCTTTCAACTACTTCAATCGTACACAGCAAGACCTCTTGGGTGATTATAACGTGACTGTTCCACCTTATTTGTTTACGACAACTTTCGTGAACGTAGGTACTATGCGTAACAGTGGTTTCGAGTTTGATGTAACTTGGAATGCTATTAAGAAGAAGGACTTCACCTATACACTCAATGTTGTAGGAGCAACAATGGGTAATGAGTTCGTTAAGTTCAGCAATAGTAAGTTTGTTGGTCAGGACTTCTATTACATGGTTAATACACAGGATCCATACCCATTCCATACACTGCAACGTATCGAGAAGGGACGCCGTATCGGTAGCTTCTATATGTGGAAGTATGCTGGTATCACTTCTGATGGTAAGTGGATTGTTTATGACAAGGATGGTGATAAGGTCTTAGCAGACAATGCTACAGATGACGATCGTCAGTTTGTTGGCAATGGTCTTCCAAAGTTCACGGGTTCTATGACACATAGTTTCCGTTATAAGAACTTAGATGCTTCATTGTTCTTCCAGACAGCTTTGGGCTTTGATATCTTCAATATCCATGACTTCTATTATGGTATTAAGAACTTCCAAGGTAATGTAATGGATAAAGCATACAGTAAGAACCTTGCAGTATCACAGAACCCTATCGTCTCAGACTACTTCCTTGAGCCTGGTGACTACTTGAAGCTCTCTTCTGTAAGTCTTGGTTATACCTTAGATATGAAGAAGAAGTATCTTAGCTCTGTTCGTATCTATGCAACTGCAACCAACCTCTTTACGATTACGAAGTTCTCTGGTGTAGACCCTTCTACCTATCAGTTGAATGGCTTGACACCAGGTGCTACGGGTTCACGTACATACTATCCATCAACACGCCAGTTCATGTTAGGATTGCAAGTTGACTTCTAAAACAATCGTTCAATCATTTAGATAATGAAAAGCAATGAATAAGTTATATAAATACGCAGCATTGTTAGCAGTGCCTGCGGCTCTTATGACAGCCTCAAGTTGTACTGATCTTAGTGAGACACTGTACGACCAAGTGGCATCAAGCAACTATTATAATACGAAGGATGACGTTATTCGTGCAGTACTTCGTCCATTCGAACATGGCTTCTGGAGTATCCAGAGTCGCCATGTATTGAATGAAGAAACAGCCGACCAATTGATTACTCCTACCCGTGAAGACTGGTGGGATGATGGTGGTCGTTGGGCTCGTATGCACCGCCATAAGTGGATTAACACGAATGGTGAGGCTCAGTCTGAGTTCAATGGTTGCTATCAAGGTATCGGACAGGCTAATAAGGTTATTGAAGACCTTAATACACTCTCTGCGTCAAAGTTTGGTTTTTCAGAAGCAGAGTTTGCTAACCTTCGCGCACAGAACCACGTTCTCCGTGCATGGTATTATCTTCGTCTGTTAGATGCGTTCCGTAATGTCTACTACTCTGTTGGCTTCAAAGACCTATCACAGAACTCTAAAGGCCAGGTTCCACCACGTCAGATCTTCGACTTTATAGAGAAAGAATTGAAGGATGCTTTACCTGATTTGGTTAAGAAGGCTTCCCTCGGTGGTAATGGCAACATTGAAGGTCAGTGGACACAAGCTGGTGCAGCTGCATTGTTGGTTCGCTTGTATATGAATGCACAGGTTTATGTTGGTGAAGACCGCTATGCTGATGCAGAGAAGTATGCACAGGACATTCTTGATGGTAAGTATGGTACATACGCTGTAGCTGACCGTTGGGACGCTGCTTTCGATTGGGATAATGACAAGTGTGATGAGGTTATCTTCGCATTCCCAAGCTCTCAGGGCGAGACACACTGGCACTACAAGGGTGATGTGTATTGGTGGACTACTCCATCTAAGGCTAATGACTGGTTGAAGGATAAGAAGTGTAAGGAAGGTTCACACAACCTCAAGTACTCTGCTTCACCATCTTATAACCCTAAGGGAGAGAAGTATAACTTCGAGTTAGGTATGCCTATCGCTCAATTCAAGAAGTATCCATCAGACGTTCGACTAAAGATGTACAAGAACTTAAACAATGGTCGACGTGAGGGTATGTTCATCTTCGGTAAGATTCAATATATTGATGATGACGGACATCCACAGTATTTGAAGGATCACAATGGTAGATATGTTCTTGACATACGTGATGCTGTTGGTAAGTTTGGTGCTACTGATGGTAGTAAGTGGCTCAATAAGACTGAAAGTAGACTTGAGGATGGTGACGACAACTCTGGTTGGATGTTCGCTAAGTATCCTCTCTATCCAGATACTGAAGAGGACCTTCAGCTTGAAGCAGACTACTGTGAGGTTCGTCTCCCAGAGATTATCTATAGCCTTGCAGAGTGTAAGCTGCGCAAGGGAGATGCTACTACAGCAGGTAAACTCTTGAACATGGTACGCAAGCGTAACTATCCTTCTTCTGATTGGAGCACTGTTCTCTATGCCCCAGAAGGTACAGCAACCCTCGATATGAAGGAGATGTTGGCAGAGTGGGGACGTGAGTTCTTCGCAGAGGGACGTCGCCGTATCGACTTGATTCGCTTTGGTAAGTTCGAAGATGCATGGTGGGATAAGGAGGCAGATGCCGATAAGCACATCGAAATCTTCCCATTCCACCCAGACATCATGGGTGCTCATAAGGACATGAAGCAGAACCCTGGTTATGATGGCAACTAATTTATTAAATGATTAAAACCTATTCGTAAGATGAAATCAATAGTTAAATATGGTATGGCACTATTGGCTCTTTTAGCGCCAATAACCTTCCAATCATGTCATGATGATAAGGATATCGTGGTCATCACAGAAGAGCTTCCATTGAAGGTCGACCATCTCTATATGGTGGGTGATGCTACCCCTGCTGGGTGGAGCATTGACAATCCATACGAGATGACACGTGATACAGAGAATAAATATTTCTTTACTTATCATGGTAAACTAAAGACTGGCGAGATTAAGTTGCCACTCTCAAAGGGTGATTGGGGTGCTACATTCGTTTACGCACCTGCCGCTGATACTGAAATCAATGATAAGGGTGTTGCCAGCGATGCGATTGATATTCGCAAAGGTGGTGCTGATAATAAGTGGAAGGTAACAAAGACCGGTATCTATACCTTCGCTGTCGACCTCCGCACACGTAAGCTTACTGTTACTTATGAGGGTGAAGAACCAGCAGGTCCAATCCTTCCTATCGAGTCTGAGTGGTTGTCATTTATCGGTAATGCAACGCCATACGGTTGGGATATTGATGGCTTGAAAGCAAAGGTACAGGACGGTTCAGCTAAGTTTGCTAAGACCTCTTCTAATCCTTTACAGTTTACATATGAGGGTCATTTAAACTTAGGTGAGTTCAAGTTGTCATTTGACAAATCAGATGGATGGAACAACATGATTCAAGCACCTGTAGCTGATTGTGAGTTCAACCATGATGGTCCTGCAAAGCAGGGTATGGTTGTTGGTGGCGATGACAATAAGTGGAAGGTAACAGAAGCTGGTACTTATACTATTGTATTCGACCTCACAAAGCATGAAATCAAGGTAACGAAGTTTGTCGCTGATGCACCTGCTCCAGCTGCACCATCACCTTGGGATACTGAGAATGTATATATGATTGGTAGCGCAACTCCTGCAGGATGGTCTGTTGACAATGGTGTTTCTATCACAAAGACAGGCGATCATGTCTTCTCTATTGAAGTTCAGTTGGCTGAAGGCGAAATGAAGTTTATGCTCGATAAGTCTGGTTTCTCAAGCGATAAGCCTTATTTCTTTGCTCCAGAAGAGAACACAGTCATCAACGAAACAGGTGTAGCTAAGGATGCACTTGCCTATGGTACTGAAAGTTCTTATGGTGACAAGAAGTGGAAGGTCACTAAGGCTGGAAAGTATAAGCTGACACTTGACTTGAAGAACAAGAAGTTCAAGGCTGAATACATAAGCGCATAACAGAGTTTAAAAACATAAATAACCGGTTAGCTGGTGCTCCAATGCATGGGTTTTGTAAGTATAATGCATGGATTTTATTAGGCTAAAGGCACACAGCTACCGGTTAAAACTACTTATGATAGAATAAAACAATGAAGAAATATTTTTTAGCAAGCTTGGCTTTCGCTGCTCTTCTGACAAGTTGTAACAGCAATGAATGGGACGTAACCAGCGATCTGAGCGTTGATAAGACTGACCCAACAGTAGGTCTTACACCTGTTGCAGAGGCTGAAGGTATGGACTATGCGCCACTTTACTGGAGTGTATATGGTCATCTTCGTGCACAGGAGAAGGCTGGCTCATTCCCAAATATCTTCACAGAGCAAGACTGGGATGAGGCTATTGACTACGTAGCAACCAATCTTAAGTCACATGGCTATGACATGCTTGTTACCGATGGTTTCGCTTCAATGAGTGGTGACGATGGTTACATGACACGTTATAGCCGTACTGCAAAAGATGAGAGTTCTCCAGAAGTTCCTTTGACAACTATTGTTGCTAAGTTGAAGGTGAAGGGTTTGAAACTTGGTGTTTACGATAGTCCATTCTGGTATCATTATACCAATCCTAATGCCGTTATCCCAGGAACTGATGGTATCAAGGTGAGCAGTCTGGCTTACGATCCAGCAAAAGATAAAGACATTAAGCATCCTGGTTCAAAGGATCAGTTTGGTTGGGTAGTAACAGATCACCCAGGTGCAGAGCAGTATTTTGAAGGATTCTTCAAGCACTATTCTGATTTAGGCGTGAAGTTCGTACGTATGGACTTCCTCTCTTGGTATGAAGATGGTATGAACTATACTGACGTTATCGATAAGGGTTATGGCCGTGAGCGTTATGTAAAGGGTATGCAGTGGATTAACAAGTATGCGCAGAAGTATGGCGTATATGTTTCACTTGTAATGCCTCACTTGCGTAATAATGCTCTCATCGAGAGATATGCAGGTAATATGGTACGTATTGATGCCGATGCTCTTGAGGGTTCTTGGTATCGTTTCTCTGATAACAACCGTGGTAGCCTTCGTGGTGGATGGCCAAACTCTGAGAATGCCTTTGATGGTTTCATCAATTGGTCAAAGATTTCTGGTCGTAAGAAGATTCGTCTTGATGGCGACTTCATTCGTATCGGAAGCTATGCTGACGATAATGAGAAGATGTCTGTTATCTCTCTTCCTTTGATGGCAGGTGGTCCTATCTCTATCACAGATATGCCAACTGGCAACGACTTGAAGTTCTTCCAGAACGACGAGATGCTTGCTTTGCAGAAGGATGGTTTTGTTGGTCAGCCATTGGAGCGTAACCTTTGGAACACTGATGGTGAGGTATGGTACGGTCAGATGAAGGATGGCTCTTGGGTTATCGGTCTCTTCAATCGTGATCAGGCAGCTGCAACTCGTTCTATCGACTTGACAAAGGTTGGTATTACTGGTACTTGGTCTGCACGTGATCTTTGGAAGCATGCTGATGAGGGTACTGTAAGCGATAAGATTGAGGCAGTCATCCCTGCACATGGCTGTAAGATAATCAAGCTGACAAAATAAAAACCTTACCTGCTGATTACTTAATCAGTAGAAGATTATAAACAATCGGGCCAAACGGAAGAAACCGTTTGGCCCGATTTTGTTATAGGGCTTATTAGGCTTATTGGGCTAATAAGGCTAATAAGCCTAATTATTTCTATTAGCCTAATAAGCCAAATTAGGCTAATTGGTCCAATTAGGCTAATAAGCCCAATAAGCCCAATAGGGCAAATAGCCTATTGTTTTGTCATAATTTTTCATATCTTGATTTTTAATAGCTGCTCTTTTGGCTTTGAAAAGACGCTCAATTGGCTTGCAAAAGATGCCCTTTTGAGGTCTTACTAACGCCCTTTTGAAGTCCAATTAAGCACCTTTTACTTTACGGCTTTATAAGTCTTTGATTACTTGTTAGTTATAAATAGGGCGTAAGTAGTCGTTTTTATTCCTGCAATTTGTGAAAAATAGCCTTGTTGTTGTAAATATATTTCGTAGCGTGTGTGGCGTGGTACTAAAGTAGGTTTGCTTGTATTCGCTTTGTTTGGGTTGTATAAAACAAAGCAGCCACATTACCAGTGGGGCAATGCGGCTGCGACCTAAGTTTCAATAAAATAATTCAGAGAGTATCTTATAGTTTAACGCTGAGACCGACATACCATGTTGCGCCGTATACTGGAGCATACATGAAGGCTGCGTCGTCTGTGTGTTTCTCGTCCTGAATATAGCTGAAGATGTTCTTAGCACCTGCATAAACCGTACATGTACCGAAACGTTTTGCAGCACGGCAGTTGAAGATCATGAAGGTGTTTGTCTTCTTAATTTTTGATGTTGCACCATCGTCCTCAGAGTTGTAGTCGATGAACATTCTTCCCTGTAATGAGCTTGTGAGAGAGAAAGTCCAAGTGCCAGGGGTATAATCGAGGTCGATATCGCCAGTCATTGCTGGGAAACGAGAGATGTTGCGACTGTCTTTAGCATACTGCAGACGCTGTGGGAACTCTTTTACAGTCTCATCGTTAGGGTCTGACCAGTCTGCACGCTCGTGCTTAAACTTACCTTGATTGAAGGTCCAGTTAATACCAGCATTGAAGTTGCGGAAGAGGTTTGCCTTTGCACCTAATTCTACACCTTGTACATAGGCATCGTCAACATTCTCCCACTGGTAAGAATAACCGAACTTTTTAACCTCATCGTCTGCAGGAGAGAACTGAATCTTATCCTTCAAGTTGGTGCGGAAGATGTTGATGCTGAACTGATACTTCTTAGCATAATAGTCTGCTGAGAGGTTGTAGCTAATAGCACGCTCACCCTTGAGGTTAGATGATTTCCATACACGTGGCGAACCACTACAGAGGTGGAGGTCCTCAGAGAATCCGTAAGGAGCACGGAAACCTGTACCTACATTAGCACGAAGAACGAGTGAAGGAGTCAGTTCATATTTGATAGCAATACGAGGATTGACGGTTGTCTTACTAAACTTAGTAGTTGGGAAGGCACTATCAGAAACCTTTACGCTGGTAGCATACTCCTCACCAGAGCTATGAGAGTCGACACGGATACCTGGTACAACGGTCAACTTTGGTGTCACGTTCCACTCATCCTGTACGAAGAAGCCAACCTCGTTAGCATGCTTCTTGCCAATAGAAGTGTAAGGAACGCCATAGTATGGACTTGTCTTCTCGTCCTCAGCAGAGATGACATAGAGTCCAGTCTCACGCAAACGAGTGAAATAACCCTGTACACCACCAAGCAATGTATGGTTGCCAAGGATAGAAGTGAAGGTGAGCGATGGTGTCACCGTATTCTCCTTAGCAATGTATGGACGCATCATAGAAACGTCAGGTTCCGCACCATCCTCGTCAGGATGTGCTGGATCCTTGTGAGAATCCATGTAGTCATGAAGGAAGGTATCGTTTGTTGCCTGACGCTTATGATATACATACGCTGTTGTGAGGTTCAATTCTGAGTGCTTACCGATAGGCAAGGTGTAAGCAAGGTCAGCTGAAAGACGGTTGGTACGGATGTCTTCTGTACCATCAGTGTATGGGTTCATATATTGATCATTCGTCATGACACCACCGAAACGGTGCTCATCAATCGCCTTACCACGCAGTACGAGCTTATCGTTCTTAGCAAAAGGCTGATAGAAGTAAAGGCTGAAACCAAGGTTATTCATCGTCTCATCTACGCGATCAGAGATACCATCCTTGTTCTTTACTTCCTTACGTGTAAGACCATTCTGTGTGCGGTCGATAGCATCCATCTGTGTACGCTGTGCGAATACACTCAGACCGATGTTGTTATAACGCATAGATCCAGAAGCCTTATAGCTCTTGAAGCCAAAGTTTCCGAACTGAATATCACCATTAACAGATGGCTCAAAGGTTGGTTCCTTTGATATAATGTTGATAGCACCAGCAACGGCACTACTTCCATAGAGGGCTGAACCGGCACCCTTAACTACCTCAAGGCGGTCGATGTCATTGGTTCCAATCTGCTGCAAACCGTAAACACCAGCAAGACCAGAGTAGATTGGCTCACCATCGATGAGTACCTGTGTGTGCTCAGCACCCAATCCTTGCATACGAACCTCAGAGAAATTACAGAACTGGCACTGCTGTTCTACGCGGATGCCTGGTACACCTTCAAGTGCTTCGTATAAGTTCTGGGCATTCTTCTTAGTGATAGCCTGTGATGTCAGAACCTCTGTACGGATAGGAACATCCTTTACAAAGTGGCTGGTACGAGTACCAGTTACAACGACCTGGCTTAACTCTAATGGGTCTTTTTCCAGTTCAAAGTAGACTTCAGAACCTTTATTATTAACCATGTCTACCTCTTTTTCCTGCTGCTGATAACCAGCGAGTGTAGCTATGATAACTTGCCTTCCTACAGGAAGATTACTTAATTTAAAGTGACCCGAAGCATCGCATTGAGTTTTAAGGTTCGTACCTTTTACTTGGATTACGGCATGAGAAAGGTGCTTTCCACCTTCTTTTGCCTTCACATCACCGAAGAGCATTGCGTCGGTGTTTTGTGCCATGGATACAAGAGAGCATAATATGGCGGTCAAGATTAGTAAATATTTCTTCATTTTGTTATTAAATGGTTTGTAAATAACTTTGCAAAGTTATGTTTTTTTTTATAAATGTGTCAATACCTAATAGTAGGTATTGTGAAGGTTCTTCCGTTAAATACATAGATTGTTAATAGAATGAGATTCATCCACATACATGGTATGATTTCCTCCAATAAGATTGTTTTATAAAGGCTCAACACCCAATAACCATCCCTCAACACAACAACCATCACCCAACACCAGTATAATTACCTCCAATAAGATGCTTTTATAAAGGGGGATAAACTACATGATAAATGTCATTAGGTACGAAGTCTATCTGTCTTCACAAACAACTTATTCCTATTGGCCTAATTAGGCTATTTGGTCTAATTGGGCTAATTAGGCTAACAACTTATTATTCTGTCATAATTTTTCACATCATAATTTTGAATACATGCTCTTTGGGCTTCTAAAAGACGCCCTTTTAGCTTGCAAAAGGTGCCCTTTAAGACCCTTATTAACGCCCTTTTGAAGTCTAATTAAGCACCTTTTCTTATACCGTTTTATAACTAATTGACTTACTGTTGGTTGCAAACCTGCTTCTTATATGTGTTTTTGCCATTATTTACAGATGTTTTAATTGAAATTATGTAATGATTTTTCAAATTCTTATCTACATGTTTTCGAAGTCTTAAAATGAAAATGTTTTCAATGAAAGTGGATGATAATAGGGTGGATAGATTCCTTTGATGTAGGTGAGTCTATAAGTTTTTTGATTGCTGTAAGGCTAATAAGGTTAATCAGACTGATAAGCCTAATAAAAGTCAGAAATGTAGTTTTTCTTGTCAATTTAGGAATAACTCTTGCAGGTTTCAATATTTTCAATTTACTTTGTATGCAAAACAATAAACCTAAACTGTTGAAGACAATTCTCACAATAACAGGTTCAGATAGCACTGGTGGCTCTGGTGTGCAGGCTGATATCAGAACGATAGCAACCTTAGGAGGCTATGCTGTGTCGGCTGTAACGTCTGTCACGGTGCAGAATACCTTGGGTATTCAGGCTTTCTATGACCTTCCTGCGGAGATTGTCAGAGGACAGATTGAGGCGATTATCAATGATATGCAGCCTGACACGGTAAAGGTGGGAATGATTAGAACCATAGAGACCTTGGCTGTCGTGGTGGATGCACTGTTGAAGTATCGTCCTCACCATATTATATATGACCCAATAGTGACGGCAAGTAATGGTGACAGATTGATGACAGATGACGTGATAACACAGATACGTTGTCGTTTGCTGCCACTTTGTTCGCTTGTCATTCTGCGTGAAGGAGAGGCTGAAAGAATCTTTGATTGTTCTTCGTTGAAAGGAGAAGGACGTCGAACTGTACGCTCATTTGTGTTGGACGACCCTTTACAGCATGGTCTTGCCAATAGTTTTTCGTCAGCACTTGCAGTCTATCTTAGCCAAGACGAGCCGATGGATGAAGCGTTACAACATGCTCGGGAGTATGTCAGAACGCTTGTAGCAAGGAAGAGTGATATCAGTGGACGGAGTAGTCAGCTGTATAATGAATTCTTAGAAGCTGTTCAGTTGCATTATCATACGAATCGTGATGTTGCCTTTTATGCTGACTGTCTGAATGTTTCTCCACGTTATCTGTCGCAGGTGGCGCATAGAATATCTGGTAAATCTCCCAAATGTATCATTGACCATACACTGGCAGAGGTACTTGCCTGTCAGCTTCGAACGACACAGAAGACCATTCAAGAGATTGCATATGAGCATGGTTTTGCCTCACAAGCTCAGTTCTCTAAGTTCTTTAAGAAGCAGATGGGACAGACTCCGAGTGAGTGGCGAAGGTCGTAGGGGGACCTCCCCCAGCCCCTCCAAAGGAGGGGAGAGCCTAACGGGATAAAGTAGGGGACAACTCTATAAGTCCCCAAGGTTGTAACATCAAGGAGGTGAGAGCCTAATGGGATGAAGTAGGGGACAGCATGTAGGCTTTTAAAGCTCATAAATCTGTGTATTGTTCTTACGCTTTTCTCATCGTTTTAAAAGGAATTTCTAATATTAACTAACACATATAACATCTTCATGTACACTCATTCGTGAGTGAAACATGGTAGAAATCTAAAAAATTAAAGTAATATGGCAAATAGACAAGAACTAAACCGCAACCTCGCTCAGATGTTAAAAGGCGGTGTAATCATGGACGTAACAACACCAGAGCAGGCGCGTATCGCTGAGGCTGCAGGTGCTTGTGCAGTAATGGCATTGGAACGTATCCCAGCTGATATTCGTGCTGCTGGTGGCGTTTCACGCATGAGTGACCCAAAGATGATTAAAGGCATTCAGGAGGCTGTGACGATTCCTGTAATGGCAAAGTGCCGTATTGGTCATATCGCTGAGGCTCAGATTCTGCAGGCAATTGAGATTGATTACATTGATGAAAGTGAAGTTCTATCTCCTGCTGATAATATCTATCATATTGACAAGACACAATTTGAGGTGCCATTCGTTTGTGGTGCACGTAATTTGAGCGAAGCATTGCGCCGTATTGCAGAGGGTGCAACGATGATTCGTACAAAGGGTGAGCCTGGTACAGGTGATGTTGTGCAGGCTGTTAGCCATATGCGTTTGATGCAGAGTCAGATTCGTGAACTCGTTAGTAAGCGTGAGGACGAACTCTTTGAGGCTGCTAAGCAGTTGCAGGCTCCGTACGATCTCGTGAAGTATGTACATGAGAATGGTAAGCTTCCTGTAGTGAATTTCGCTGCGGGTGGTGTGGCAACTCCTGCTGATGCTGCATTGATGATGCAGTTAGGTGCTGAGGGTGTGTTTGTTGGTTCTGGTATCTTCAAGAGTGGTGATCCAGCTAAGCGTGCTGCAGCTATCGTTAAGGCAGTTACAAACTATAATAACCCTAAGGAGTTGGCTGCATTGTCAGAAGACTTGGGTGAGGCTATGGTTGGTATCAACGAGCATGAAATTGAAGTGCTCATGGCTGAGCGTGGACAATGAGAATTGCCGTTCTTGCCCTGCAGGGAGCATTCTTAGAGCATGAAATGATGCTCCGTAAACTGGGGATTGATTGCTTTGAGGTGCGCCGATTGGAGGATTGGCAACAGGAGAAAGATGGATTGATAATCCCAGGTGGTGAGAGTACCACGCAAGGAAAGCTCCTTCGTGACCTCAGTTTGCTTGATCCTATCCGTGAAGCTATCGAAGCGGGATTGCCGGTCTTTGGTACTTGTGCGGGTTTAATACTCCTTGCTCGTGAGGTAGAGGGGAATAGTCCGTCTGCTCCAGTTCCTCCTCGATTGGGTACAATGAATATGACAGCTGCCCGTAATGCTTACGGTCGTCAGTTGGGTAGTTTCCATACGGAGGCTCCTTTTAAGGGGATTGATGGCGATATCCCAATGACTTTCATCCGTGCACCTTATATAAAGGAGTCTGCTGATGAGGTAGAAACCCTTTCAGAGGTTGATGGTCATATCGTAGCTGCTCGCCAAGGAAACCAACTTGTTACTGCTTTTCATCCAGAATTGGATAGTGATATGCGTGTGCATGAATACTTCTTGGAAATGGTGAAGGGTAGATGATACCTTAAAGGAAAGTATATCTAAATAATGAATATAGGCTGTTACAGATGCTCATTAGCGCCTGTAGCAGCCTATATATGTTTTTGTTATCTTCTAAAGAGTTAAGTTCTGTAAGCCAGTATTTACCGATAAAATGTTTGTGGTACCAGACTTAAAGACATAAAAAAAGGACTACCGCTGTAGTCCAACCTTTGTTAACCTTAAATCTAATACTATGAAAAACACGTTGCAAAGATAAAGAGTATTTTTTATATTTGCAACTTTTCCAATGTCTTTTTTTATCATATGATGTATTATTGATTTATATCAAGTAGTTTATATGACAAAATGATAGTTTAACCTCTAATGACCGATTTTGGTTAATGGTTTCACCAGAGCCGAGATAGTTGACATTACTGGTTCATTACTTGTTTGGCAACAGCGGATGTAATGTAAAGAGGATTTATATAAAGAAAGTTGAATATAACCTGAAAGAAAGACTAAAGTCTGAAAGAAAAGTTGAAATATAGCTTATAAAAAAGCATTTTTATCCGTTAAAACTTTGTTATGTCATTTTTTAAGCCTATCTTTGCAAAAAATAAAAGGATTAAGACGTTTAAGGATATGGGATTCCGACATTCAGTGAGATTGATGTTGGAATTCTATCTTTTTTATGTCTATTGAAAAACGATTAATTTTTAAAATAAGATATTATGGCTTATATGTCACAGGAAGGTTACGACAAACTCGTAGCCGATTTGCAGTATTTAGAATCTGTTGAACGTCCCAAGGCATCTGCTGCTATTGCCGAAGCTGCCGATAAGGGTGACTTGAGTGAGAATTCTGAGTATGATGCTGCTAAGGAGGCACAGCGTCATCTTGAAGCACGTATTGCTGAATTGAAGATGACCGTGGCACAAGCAAAGATTGTTGATGTGTCACGTTTGAGCACTGATGCTGTACAGATTATGTCTACTGTTGAGATGACAAACGTAAAGACAAATGCTAAGATGAAGTATACGATTGTTAGTGAGACAGAGGCTAACCTGAAGCAGAATAAGATTTCAATCAAGACTCCTATTGCACAGGGCTTGTTGAATAAGAAGGTGGGCGATGAGGTTGAAATCACTATCCCTCGTGGTACTATCACTCTGCGCATTGATAAGATCTCAATTGATGCATAACATTAAAACAAGGAGGTTTGTATGACAATATTCAGTAAGATTGCAGCGGGTGAGATTCCAAGCTACAAGTGTGCAGAGAACGAACAGTTCTATGCATTTCTCGACATTGATCCTGTAACAAAGGGACACACACTTGTTATTCCTCGTAAGGAGGTTGACTACATCTTTGATATGGAAGATGAGGAACTTGCAGCCTTTGAGGTTTTTGCAAAGAAGGTTGCACGTGCAATAAAGACAGTCTTTCCATGTAAGAAGGTAGCACAGGTCGTCTTGGGGTTAGAGGTTAACCATGCACATATCCACCTCTTGCCAATGAACAGTGAGGCTGATGTTAATTTCAAACATCACGTACAGGTTGAGGCTGAGGAGCAGAAGGAGATTGCTGCAAAGATTTTCAAGGCTTTCCAGGAATTGGATTAAGTGATAGGTGCTGAAACAGAAAACGAACAAAACGGAGATATATCATAAGGTATATATCTCCGTTTTTGCTTATAAAGAATCGCTATGAAGGAAACGAAAGATGATAATTGGTCAGATTGGTTGATTAATGACAAGCTCCGCTGGGAGAGATTTGGCTTGTTTGGTTGGAAAGAACGTGTAAGCATGTGGACTGGGATTGTATTGGGTAGTCTTTTGTTCATTGCTATCCTTGTTGTAGCTTTCTTAATTCTTAATATGGGCAACAAACTTTATAGCTATACCTTAATGCCTTTCAGTGAATTGCCTATTAATCATACGGTGTTTTGTATTATTTTGGATGCCATCCTAAGTTTAATAATCATTGTCTCAAAGAAGCGTTGGAGAAGAGGGAATAATCGTGTGACTATGTTCTTCTTACTCATGTTTTTCAATCCTGTCTTATGTTATTTCCTATTTGGTTTCGTTTCTTTTGCTATTCTGTACCCCAACTCTAATTATGGTAACAAAGAGATAATAACGCAGAGGGCTATATTCACTGGAAAAGTTTTTAGGGTGGCAAATGCCGGAAGTTTTGTTTGTTATAACTTTTATCTTCCACAGATAAAGCGAGAGATAGTATTCACGAATGGTTTTTCTTATGATTGGAAACAAAATAGCCCCTGTACTATCTATTTACATAAAGGTTATTTTGGATTGTATGTAGCAGATAGTGTGGTGTATAAAGAAGACTCATTATCATCAACAACACTTGTTGCAGAATGATCCATTTGCTATCAATGAACAGCGTCGCTGATGTTAATATCAAATATCATGTACAATTTGAGGGGTAGAAAGAAATTGCTGTAAAGATTTTCAAAGTTTAGTAAGAGTAGTATTAAATTATAAAAAATATTATTGAATGGAGATATATTATGACGTGTATATCACCGTTTGCCAGTTATACGAATGTTTATGAAGAATATACGGGATGATAGATGGACTGATTGGCTAATTGACGAAGAGCATCGTTGGGAAAATATAGATAGGGTCAAGCCGGCAAAGAGGATTCTTGGTATATTGTTTTTGTTACTGGTTTATTTGATAATAGGCTTAATCTTTGCAGGGCTTTCCATGTTAGTTCTGCATGTCTTTGATCTCGAAAAGATAGGAAGTAACACTATACTGCCTTTTTCCTTTTTAAATAGTGATTACAAGTATCTATTTGCATGTATTGCACTTGACCTTAGTCTTGCCACCGTGATATATAAGTGTAGGAAGAATAACACAGGGGAGAGAGTTCTTTTTTTCTTTATTTTTATGCTTATCTATTCTTTTCTTATACTATCAATGGTAGCTGTGACTACTCCTGTAATCTGCTATGTGAATCGAAATTTTGGTGAAAAAGAGGTAGTGCAAAGGGATGCTGTTGTAAAAGAGTATCTTGGTATATCAATGCGAAAGGGAACGAAATTGTTTTATCGTATAAAGATACTTGGGACAAATGAAGAATTTGTTTTTTGCACATCTGATGCTATTGAATCCTCAAAGAATACTCCTGGCTTACTTTATATGCATAAAGGATGGTTCGGAATGTATGCTGTGGATAGTTTAAGAATTAGTTCTGACAATAGGTCAGAAGTCTTTGTTATCGATCAATATAAATATATGAAGTAGTTAGAAGGTAGCAGCAAGATTATATACGGTTGTGATTTTATCAAACAGGGATATACTGTCATTGCATATCCCTGTCTTAATATATGGAAGAATCATTTAACAAAGTAATCCCACTTTTACGCAAACTTGCTGCTCCCCTCCTTTGGAGGGGTTGGGGGAGGTTTTTATTTATACAAACTCTTCTCCCTTCTTTATCTGTACTTCATTCACATATTTCCTTACCAATGCAGAAGAGTCTTCTTTCTTACAGATAAGTAATACATTGTCCTTTTCTGCAATGATATAGCCATCAAGTCCGTTGATGACACCTAATTTGCCTTTGGAGAGCTTTATGATATTATTTGCAGCATCTTCAAGGATAACATCCGAGTCAATGACAACATTGTCGCCATCCCGCTTGCTTAGAGACTCATAAACACCATGCCACGTTCCAAGGTCTGCCCAACCAAAGTCGCACCTCATTACATAAACATTCTCCGACTTCTCTAAGATGCCATAATCTAATGAAATGTTAGGATAGCGTGGGAAATTATCATGTATGAAAGCCTCTTCATCCTCTATCGTTGTTATCTTACTGCTCATTTCACCTTCACGTAAAACAGAAGGGAGGAAGCCATAGAGACATTGACGAAGGTAGTTTGTGTTAGAGAGGAAGAGACCTGTATTCCAACACCACTCCTTACTGTCCATGAACATTTGTGCAAATTCTCGGTCTGGCTTTTCTGTAAAGGCTTGCACCTTATATATATCGCCATTACCAGTGTAGACGCCCTTCTGAATATATCCGTATCCAGGTTCTGGTCGGGTAGGGCTAACCCCCATCGTCAGTATAGCATCATTCTTCTCAACGAACGATAATCCCTCTTTTATATTACGGAAGAAAGCATCATCATTAACAATGTTATGATCAGAAGGTGATATAATGATGTTCGCTTTGGGATCAAACATCATGATACGATGCACTGCCCATGCAACACTTGGCGCAGTGTTTCTGTGTATTGGCTCAGCCATGATATGGTCAGCCGCCACTTCAGGCAACTGCTCTCTGACAAGGTCAAGATAATCACAGCTGGTATTAATATAAATGTTCTCTTTTGGAAGAATATTTGCAAAGCGGTCAAATGTTTGTTGAAGCTGAGTACGACCCACGCCAAAGAAGTCTATAAATTGCTTTGGATACTTATCTCTACTGCAGGGCCATAGTCTTCGTCCCTTGCCACCGGCAAGAATTACGCAATAGTTGTTCTGTTTCGTAGTCATTATCTATTTAAGCTAACCGAATTTGTTTCTCCAAAGATACCTTTTATAACTCATACCTCCAAATCTTTTATTGTAAAATACTACAAATATGCATTAATCAAAGTATTGTCATTAAATAATTCCTCAAAAATTTGCCAAATCCAGATTTTCTCTCTACCTTTGCACCCGTTGTTCAAACAACAGCCATGCCCAGATGGCGGAATAGGTAGACGCGCTGGTCTCAAACACCAGTGGGGCAACCCATCCCGGTTCGAGCCCGGGTCTGGGTACAACAAATCCCTTGTGAATCGATGATTTGCAAGGGATTTTTCTTTGTAGGGGTACTTAAAGTGTACTTTGCTTTTAATGGATAAAATCAGAACTCACTCAAACCTTTATTCAGAACTCACTTTCATCTTTAATCATACTATTAAGTTTAAAATTTATTTCCTGTCATTTTAACATTGTTTGTAAAGGCTTTGATAATGAATAACTTGTGGCTCTTTAGGTAGTGACAGTAGTGACAGGAAATTAAGTCTATACTCTCATTGAGTTAAAGCTATACGAAGAATGTCTACGCTTTTAACGGAAGAATTCTATTTTATGTAATCAATGTTTACTGATAGACATTTTCTCTTTGACAGACAGAATCTATAGCGTAATGAGTTTCGCTTTGTTATTTTCTGTATATTGAAGTGTGTAAAGGCTGCTTTGCTCTGTTACGCCAGCAAATAAAATCTTTTCTGCAAGATGACAAATATATTTATTTCTTTCCAATGCTGTTGCCTTTGATTGTCGAGTAGAATTACTGATAGAGATAATTAACAGACGGTTTTGCTTTATGGCTGTTTGTAGATGTGTAGGAATAGTTTTATACATCTTTCTCGCTATTACGAGAATGATGGGTTGACTTCCTTTTAATAAGAAATGCAGAACATCTTGTTCTAATTTACTATTAAAGCCACTGATGATACAGTCTCCCCGACTACGCATTTCCGTAGCCCAATCATATACTTGCAACACCGTTTCGGTAGCGATATTGCTTGATGCGAGGAAAGCTGTCTTTTGTTGTTTCAGCAGTTCCTGATTGCCAAGATATTCGGTGGTGACTATCATTGATTATTCTCTCTGTCGTCTTTTTTCGTTTTATTGCTCTTTCGTGGTGCAATACGCTTTAGGTCTTGATCGAGTTGTTTAATACTATCAAAGTGTTCTATTTGCCGTTGTTGTTCTTTATAAGCAACATATTCTTTTGTAGCTTTATCTACAGCCACCTTGTGAGAAATCTTACCTGCGTGTTCAAGAATATTCTTCTCATTCATGGTGAGTACAAGTCGCAGTTTCTGTATCCAGTCGCGCATGAACATTGGTTTTTCCGCTAATGCCTGTGCCTCAGCATAGGCAAGGAACTGTTCTACGATAAGTTTTAGTTGGCTAATCTCTTTCTCATTCAGGTAGTTCTTACCAATCAAGACATCATTCTTGGTAACTTTTCCTTCTTTTTCCGTAGAAGTAAGTCCCATCATAGGCTGTGAAGCGTTGGCACGATAATACATAAGTTCAGCAGCAGTCTTTCCGCTGACAGCCCAAAGCAGTTTGTTCTGTATTTCCTTGAAGAAAGCCAATGTCATTTCAGCAGATGGGTTATAGTCGATACTTGTTTTGTATATATCCTTTATCTGCTGATAAAAAACCTTCTCAGAAAGGCGTATGTCACGAATGCGGTCTAAGAGTTCTTTGAAATAATTGTAAGATGAACCGGTTTTGAATCGCTCATCGTTTAGTGCAAAGCCTTTGATGATATATTCCTTTAGTCGCTGAGTAGCCCAAATACGGAACTGCGTGCCTTGCTGTGACTTCACCCGATAACCTACAGAGATGATTACATCAAGGTTATAGAATTTTACAGGTTTATCGGAACTTGCAATGTGCAAATTTTGCACATTGCTATTCTCATCAAGCTCTCCTTCTTCAAAAATATTGTTTATATGCTTGGTGATAACACTACGCTCACGACCAAAAAGTACGCACATCTGTGCCTGTGACAGCCACACCGTCTCTTTTTCAAACCGAACATCTATCTTTATATTTCCATCTGCCGACTGGTATATGAGCATATTGTCGTTGTTGTCTGCTTCCATTATTCTTTTATTAAATTATTGTTCCTCTCAGTAAACACTTTACCCTCATTAAATAGGAGTGTTGGATCTTCTATTACTATTTTTGGACATTTCTAACCAATTCATTGCCAATAAGTTATATAAAAAAAGCTTCGTAAATGACAAAATAAAGTAGAAGATTGGACCACTTTTGGACATTTTACTTATCATATCTCCCCGCGTTTTTTCATTTCTTTTATTCCTAAATCAAAGGCACGAGCAACCAAAGCTGAGTTTTTAATATATTTTTCTGCTATCTTATATGTGGTAGAAGCCCCCTCTCCTTCTTTGATTAAGAGTTGATAAGCAACTAATTTATCAATAACAGTCCTTACTTGACGACGTGTCAGATGACCATCTAATAACTTTGCAAAGTCCTTCATTTTGGCTTTACCAAACTTTGTAAGGTGAGGCATGATTACCGACATTACTTGATTTATTCCCCAGTCGTCTTTTTGGCTGTATTCTCCTTCTTGACCGCTAAATTCGTAATAGCTTTTAGATAAAATATAGTATGTACCTCTTGTCCTGCCACGTTTCTCTATTAGTCCGCAACTTAATAATTTCTCTATACTATCTTTTTCAACGCTCTGCGATTTTCCTTGTCTTACTTCATTTAAGGATATCACGTCAAAAACGGATAGTCTATCTTCTTCTGCTAAATCTCTTTGTTCCGATTCTAAAAACATTGCAAAAGCCTTATCCTTGATGACCGCTGAAAGATGCAACTCCACTCGGAAAGAGTCACTATGAGAATAATCTGGGCTATCTTTTCCTTCTGACAATGTGTTCTTAAATATTTTATCTATACCTTGCCCCGATCGTTCCACAACACCTGTTTTTTCTAACACGTCTGCCAACAGTCTGTTTCTTGGAGTACTTTGAACTCTTAATAAATTATCAATACTTACACCTAAAGGGAAACCTCCAGCATTCATTACAATTAATTTTTGTGGGTATTGCTTAATTACAGTTTCGCTTGTACGCCTGTAGTCTCTATGAGCAATAGCATTATTAATGGCTTCACGAATCACATCTTCATTAAAGAAGGGAATATTGAATATATAGGAATTATCATTCACATCAATCTTGTCATTCCTCAAATTAATATCATGCCATAGCATGTCTATCATTTTATAGAATGGTTCACTGTAAGTATACCTATTGTCATATGGAACCAAGTTCTCGGATTTACGATATTCCAATATTACGGAGGCCTGGGGTAATAATTCAATGAGTTTCTCTCGTTTGCCAACAAGAATCAATGCTGCATAAGTAACTTTACCTTCTTTCATAAGTTGCAAGTCACTTAAGACCTGCTCGTCAGGTAGTGTTAAGAAATTAGGATTTTTCTGTTTTGTTGCATACTTCTGTTTCAGAATCCGAATCGCTTCTGTATCCAAATCATTAATGGAAACCGTGCTACATATCTCGGAAGAAAAGTCTGGTTCTTGTTCCTGTAGAATCTTAAAGATTTCCTCATCAGACATAGGCTTCAATTCTTCTCCGACTCGCATCAATGGGACATCTTCAAATCTAAAAAGCTTTCCGATAGGTCGTTCTGGAACATCTATCACTAATACACGTCCTTCCTTCGTAGTTTCATCTTCATAGAGTTCATAAATACTCGGGCGGATTGATGTATCTCTATAAATATTGCTTTCCAATTCTCCAATAGCCCCTTTATTCTGTTTTGTACCCACCACCTGATGTGGATAGGCATCTTCCATTCCAAGCACTAAATATCCACCACCTTCATTACAAAGAGCAGTAACATAACCTAAGATACACTTTCTTCTGTCCTTAGGATTGGGTTTAGAGCCACCATCATAAGCGAAATAGCCTTGTGCAGCCCGCTTAAATTCAACCTTATCTTCAGACTCTCTCAGAGTTTTCAAGTGTTCTATTGTGAGTTTACTCATAATTTACTTATCTCTTTTAGTTACGGATTCTTTCACCGTTTCGGGGAGTCCTTCGTATAAGGACTCTATCTCTTTTGGTTCGGTAATCATGCGCTCGGTAATGATATTCAGAAGGCGCATAAGCATGGTTGCTGTTCCTTTATCATCAACATCAAATGAAATAACACCTGGGTGGACAGCCTTGTTACCTACAACGCGTACAACGTCTAACGCTTGCTGAACTGCTTGTGGTAGCCCTTTCTTAACAAGGACACCTATATTTTTATTTATATCCCGATCTGTTTCTCCCAATTCATTACACAATCTGTCTATTGCCAATCGCAATAGTGCGCAGGCTGCCCTTGGAGACTTATTGTAAATCGTTCCTGCTTCGTTATATAGCTGTTTCACGCTTTCTGGCATATCAACGTTAGGATCCTCTGCAACGATGTCTGGATAAATGTAATCATCATTTATCCAGATTATCTTCTTTCCACAGTTCACACATCTTGCAATGAAAAGTTGGTTCAAATATTCACCATATCCCACTCTTTGAGTAACAAAATGAACATCTTCATCATGTCTATGCCATCTAAATTTCATTAAAGATAGCGTATGACAATGCGGACACGTAAATGCGTCCTTATCACGTGCCGGAGTTACATATTTCTGATTCATATTCCTTTGTATTAGTTATTCTTCATTTAATTCATCACCCATACGATATTTAATGTCGTAGTTGATGATGAAATCTAACTCTTCTTCTGTAAAACCATAATGAGAGGCAAGGAGTTTATCTATTTCATTAATGATAGGTTTAGAGAGCTTCATATAGAACTCATCATATTCAACTCGTCCCGTTGTTTTGTAATTATATATGCGTCGTATGCATTTCTTCTTCATGTCTATAGCTAACCTATCAGCAACAGAGCATATTGCTTTTTCAATACCTTTGTCATATTGGTATCTAAAATTAACAATTTCAGGTTTGTTGAGATGATAGCAATCAGAATTAGTAATCCACCATATAAAGAATAGTGAACTATTCAAAATACAACTTCCTACCTTTACTTGTTTTGTATTATCAAATGATACAGATTTAAGTTGCGTTGTTATACCTTCGCCATCCCTATCACTGCAAAAGTAAGGAACAAAAGTATGTGAACGAATCCAGTTTACGGGGGCATTATGATACAAGCACTGCTCATTCCCAATACCAACAAAATATTGCACCTTTTCTTCCTTTATCTTTCTTGCAATGCTGATAAACAAAGGACTTGCTATTTTTGGAATAATATTTTGATAAGTATAATCTTCAATGCTGTTATAACGTACTAAAGCATTAAAAAGGTTCTTGCGTTCATCAGCCAACCAACGTGTATATTTGGTTGAATATTTCCCAACTCCATTATTGGTTGCAGTAAATATAACCAAACGGAACTTCACACCCTCAAAGAGTTTTTGAGGGTTTGCATCTGCACTTAAGTTTAAGTGCAGATGCAAACCGAATTTCTCATAGAAATTCGTTACAAGTGGAGCCATTCTTTCTGTACTGTGCCCACTCAATGGGACAATCATGCTGATGTAGCCTTCTTGCCTCATTATATTTTTAGATCGCTCAAGTACATAAGCATATAAGTTCCCGCATGAAAGAGTTTTGTATCCAACTAATTTGTAAAGGTCAGATACAGCTACTCCTTTAACTTTTTTATTGTACTCCACATACGGCGGATTACCAATAATCACGTCGAATCCTCCGTGTTCATTGATAATTTCGTAGAATTCAGCAAGCCAGTGGAAAGGTTGGTGAGATTGGTACCAAGCGTTATAACCTTTGGTTGATTCTACTGCACCATACATCTTGTGGTTTAATAAGTCGTTAAGCGTGTTAAGGCGTTGATATAGTTCACCCTTTGCTTTCTTAAAGGCAGCCATATCTTCAGCTTGATGGAGCTGAACATTCTTAAAGATTTCGTAGGTACGTGACACCTTGTCCATCTCATCGTTTACTTTTTCCTTGAATTCTTCACGAGCATACATATCTCCTTCTATCAAGTCGCGTTCTAATTCCTCTTGCGTTGCATAGCCCACAAGCGTATTGCCACAGCGAATATTGAAGTCAATATCTGGTAGTGGGTCGAGTCCTAAATTTGGGTTACGTTTGTCTACTTCAACTACTGCTACCATCTTTAGGAACAAACGTAGCTTGGCTATCTCTGTCGCTTCGACCATAATGTCGACACCATAGAGATTGCGGAGAATGATGCTCTTATAGATGAAGTATTGTATGTTAGAACGATATTTATGTTCAATCTCCTGTAGCTCTTGTTTGAAGAGTAGAGGGTTCTTTGCATTGAATTCCTGCATACGATTGATGCACACCTCATAGAGCGGCTCAAGGATGTTGAGCGCAGCAAAGAGGAAAGCCCCCGATCCGCAGGTAGGGTCGAGTATTGTAACATGCTGCAATGCATGATAGAAATGCTTTACAAACAGATGATCTTGTGTGTTTGCAAGATAATCAGTTACAAACTGCCGTATGTTGAGGTTGTAAGTGATAAAGTCATTGATGTTAGTGATTTCTCCCTTTGTGATTTTCTCTTTAATGTTGTTGTAACGTTGTAGTCGCTCAATGGTCTCACGCCAAATCTCTGTAGGCAGAGCAAATGCTTCAGATGTGCGCTCGTTCCAATGGCAACGACGTTCCAGAAGGTTCGGCTTTGTGGTGTCAAGTCCTGTTGCTATTTCCTCAGGAATAGTTTGGTCAACTCCTTTCTTCATAGCATCGAAGATATACTTATCACCGCTCTCTTTCAGATACAGCCATAGTTCGCTGTTTGCACGGAAATGCTTTTCGTTTTTACGTTTCACAGCGTCCATTAGGTATGGAACAATAGTGTTACGCCCGATATATTCAGTAATATCCTCCTTTGTGTAGTAAGCTCCCATTTGAGCGCGATCGTTGATATATTGTTCAAAAATATATCCTAAGACATCAGGATTGATATCACGTCCAGAGGCTGTCATACGATCGTCTAAATGCCAATGCCATTTATCAAAGAAGTCGAAGAGACTGATAAAAGCCTCATCAGCAATATCTAAATTAGCATATTCTCTTTCTATTTGGTGCACATCAAACATTCCGCCATTCAGATAAGGGATGCGTCCATAAATCTTTTCAAATTCATGATTGTGTTTAGGAGTGTTAAGTCCATCGTGGAAAAGATTGACAAGGAAGCCCTTATAGAATTTATTAAAGAAGCGGTCTTCTCCTTCCTGATTGCGAGTCCACTCTAATTTATGACGCAGATAATCCACGTCGCCATCGAGAAACTCTTTCTTCTGAATGAAGTAGCAGAACATCAATCGGTTGAGCATGACAGAAGCATACCACTGTTTATTCTTATTCTCCTTTTCATCAATATGGTCATCAATGCCAGTAATAAATTTAGCAAAGTTGCTATGCTCTTTTTTAAATCCAGCATAGAAGTCTTTTGTTATTTTCTCTGAATTAATGAGGAAGGCAGACTGTACCTTTTCTATGATGTCGAGGATTGTAAGGTTATCATCAAGCGAGAACGAGAGGCTTTCCATCTTTTCAAATAAGAAAGCTGCTTTATCAAGCGAGTCATACTCAATTAAGACAACATCTCTTTTCTCTACTTTCTTTACTGGAGCAATCCATAGATGATGGAGCGTTTCTGGCAGTATGAAGATACAAATATAGTTCTCTGCATTTTTGCGAATTTTATGGTCAATCTTCTTGCAGATGGCAGATGATGGTATTTGTTCGACTTGGCAATGCAAGATTTGAAAGCCCTTTCGTTCAGCAATCTGCTCTATGTGAAAGGTTGTGTTGTCTATATTTATCTCAGGTAATTGTGTGGCACCTGTAGGATTGTTCCAAAGCATTTCGCTGACGAACAATCCTTTAAAGTCTGATGCAGTTATATACTGATTAAAAATATTTCTTTTCATTTTTTAGGCTTTTAGTCCCATGGAACAGATGATAACAGGGTCTTTATGTTTAATTTTATCTTCGTCTACACGACAAAGGTTTGCATTCTCATACATTTCAATGACTGTATCGACAATATCGTCATGTGTATTGCCTGTACGCATCATTCTACCAAGGATAAATTTAGAGTTTTCCAATAACGGGTAGTTGTATACTTGGTCGATAGCAAACTTTAATATATCTTTCTTCTCTTGTGTATTAAAAAGATTTAAAGGCTGCTCATAATAGTGATTTAGCAACTCATAGATTTTACGCTTAGTGCTGAATCGACTACCAAGGATACCTCCAACATTAGTGTTCTCGTTCTTAATACTTTTTACCGCTTTCTCAACCAATGACAGATGAACATCCTGTGCAGGTAGACAAGGCTCTTTAATGGTGCATGCCATTGTTTGTAGGATACGCTTTTGCGACTGACTAACAATATCTCCTTTGGAATTATACCACGTAAGTACGTCAAAGTCATTATAAGTGCGGGCGTAGGTAATAACACCATCCTCGTTTATATTATTTGCAGCCTTTGTAGAATAAGCGATGTTTGGTATAGCTGGAATAATACGTTTTAAGTCAGGGTTGGCATCAGTTGCATTTTTCCATATCTGATAAGCTTGTGAGCCAAGGTCGACCTCTATATCATCTTCATCTTCGTCTAAGCTACTACTATTCTCATTATACATATCACGTAGGTTCTGTTCGTTGCCTTCAAAGAAGACCTCGTCACTACCTACGATACCTGCATTTTCGTTAATTCGTTCGTTAAGGCGTGTGCGTAAGCGAATAATTTCCTCTACTTTGTCGGCAGGGAAGAAAGAATAACAATAGATTTGCTCAGAACTCTGGTCAATACGGTCAACACGTCCTGCACGTTGGATGAGTCGAATGATAGCCCATGGTAAATCATAGTTGATGATGATATGAGCATCTTGGAGATTCTGTCCTTCACTCAACACGTCAGTTGCTATCAGTATGCGTAGTTCGTTCTCTTTTGTTATATCTGCTCTGTTACTGATTGGTGAAAAGCGTTCGACAATAGCGGTTGGATTCTTCGTATCACCGGTTACTTTCTCAATATTCTTGATTCCTCTCTTTTGTAGCTGCTTGTACACATACGCAGCTGTGTCAGAGTATTGAGTGAATATGATTATTTTATCATCTTTGTGAGTATTACTTAATAGCTTTTCTAATTCGTTGAGTTTCTGGTCAGTCTGTGGATTCCAATCATCACATAGATTAATCATTGCAATGAGTTGGTCACAGTCCTTTTTTAACCCTTGTTTTAGTGTGCGTTTGAAGTATTTAGAGTCAATCCATTGTACATTGTTCTTTCCTATCAGACTATTGTAATATGTTTCAGCTCTTTCCATGTAGTCCTTCATTTTTTTAGGAATAGTCAGAAGACTTTTATTTGAAAGAAACTCTTTATTATCATCTGAATCGGCAGTAATTTTGTTGATATCGGCATCTTCAATAAAATCCTCAGGGAATGTATTCTCGTCACTAACAGGTAATTTTAGTTTATTGTCAATGGCATAGAGATACACTGCATTGCGTAGGATATGGCGATACAGAGTCAATAGGAAAGCATAACCACTGCTATCCACACGTTTGAAGAAGGTGCTCTTACAGAAACCCATCATTCGTTCACCTGCGCGTGAAAGATTATCAATCAAGTTGCCTTCATATTTAGAAGCTGTTTCTGCTTTCTTTTCATCTAAATAATGTATCAGACCATAACGAGGTAATTTTAGTGATTCCATAAGAGATACCATTTCCTCTGAATAGAGCCGACTATATTGGTCGCCTTCTGTAGTCTGAAACTTGATAGCCTTAGGAATACGGTCTGGGAAATAAGACTTATGTCCGTCTTTGAATTCCAGATATTTCCGTCCATTCTTAGAATCTGTTTTAGCATAATTCTCTTTAATGAATGTACGTGTACGGCGAATTAAAAAAAGTTTCATCAGCTCTTGCCAATCTTCTTGAAATTCGCTACGTTCAAACGCTTTGATACTTCTAATAAAGTCTTCGTGCTTTTCTGCAAATTTCCGCTCACCCCCGATAGAGCGAATATAAGCTTCAGGTCGAATGCCTAAGTCTGTATCGTCATCGATAAAGAGGCGTAGCTGACTGCTAAGGTCTTTGTATTGTTTATTGTAAGGAGTTGCAGTCAATAGTAATACCTTACAATCTTGTTTCTGAATAAGGTCTTTTATATTACGGTAGCGTACACCTTGGCTGTTACGTAGGTTATGACTTTCATCCACAATAATAAGCTTGTAATAGCGAGCATTATCAACGTCGATGGGTTTTGCCATAGACATAATATCTGCCTTCATGTCATATTGCTTGCGGTATTTTTCCCACATATCTTGTAAGTTGGCAGGACAAATAATCAACGTATTACTACCAAAGGTGTTTTCATACATCTTTGCAATAGCACAAGCTGTTATGGTTTTTCCTAATCCAACGACATCTCCTATCATTGCTCCACCGCGTTTCTCATTGTTAAGATGGCGGGCTGCAATCTTAACAGCTGTCTGTTGAAAGTCAAAAAGGCAATTCTTAAATTCTGCAGGAATCGTAAACTCTTTAATTCCCGAACGTGCTTCTTCACTTAAGTGATATGCTGTTTTGAGATAGATGTAGTAAGGTGGAATGTCTTTATCACCAGCCCAGCTATTATCAATAATTTCTATTAACTCTTTAGTTATGTCAAGACAAAACTTATCTTCCCAACGTTCATCAAACCAATATGCTAATTTTTCAGCACTATCACTATCTCCAAATTCAGCATTCAACTCTCCTTGTTTGGTTAATCCTGAATAAGTGAGGTTACTACTACCCATTATAGCTTGAATCTTGTTAAAATTATCGTCAGGGCGATAAGCAAGATATAGCTTTGCATGAAGTGGTTCGCGTAGATATAATTTAACACATACTTTTTCCTCTTTCATTTGTGCAGAAAGACGTCGAAGTGTAAACTCATCCTGTTTTGTAGGGAAGCCTAATTGTAATTGGCGTCTAAAATCACGGGCAATTTCCAATTTACATTGACTGACATAATTTGCATCTGGCAAAGGTTGGTCTGTATACAATTGACGTATTAATTCCTCTGTTGGGCGATGCATACCTATTAATAACCTACATTTACGAAATGTATGTTTATCATTCTCATAAACATAGTTACCTGTAAGTGTATCCATTTGGTCAACGACAAGATTCCAACCGCGTAGGTTGAAGTATCCTACGCAGAAGTCTACTCGTTTTACTCCAACATTGGTAATGATACCTTGTAGCCCTTCTGTAAATTTTGTTTTTATATTATCGTATATGCGTGCCATATAGATGTCTTGTTGTTTGATGATATTTGACGCTATAAAATTACTCATTATTTCTTAAACTATATGTGTTATATGTGAAAAATTGTTTGTTTATAATCAAAAATAATATCTTCAGTTTAAATTCTTTTCGGGAAAGGAGTAGAGTATGAGGGGGATGATTCTTTAAGTTGTAGTTTGTTTAGGCAATTCCATAGTATGATGAGTTTGCTAATAAGATTTGAACCATAGGGGGAGAATCTTATGGCTGGTAGAGAGACGACTGAGCTGAAAATTGTTTATGCTTTATATTTGTAGGTATGGTTTTACTATCATTTTGGAATTACTTTTACGATAAGAAGAAATTATTCTCACGAACACAATACGAGATAAGAGAAGCGGTAGAGGGCGGGAAAGAGGCGAAAGTGTCTGATGGAAGAGATAAGGTTGTACAAGAAATGGCTATGTTTTAAAAAAAAGACTTATCTTTGTCCTTCAGATATCGTATAAAATAGAATTGCAAAATGATAGATAAAACGAAACTGATGCTTGTTCTGTTGGTAATGATTGTGACGGTCATTACTTGTATTCATCCAATCTATCCGAATGAACAGACGCTGCAGCATATCGGTACTGTGCTGTTATTGATACCTCTGACGATGGATGTCTTTAGAAAACAACTTCCAATGTCGGCATTTATTGGTATTGTTGGTTTTACGTTGCTTCATGTTATTGGCGCGCGTTATATTTATTCATACGTGCCTTATAAAGAGTGGGCTGTATCGTTAGGTTTGGTTGAAAAAGGTTTCTTCCATGACCCACGTAATCATTATGATCGGTTAGTACATTTCTCTTTTGGTGCATTGATGTTCCCTTACTTCGTCTATCTTTGTAGGAAATGGGTAAAACAGCAATCGTTTGTAGCTGTTGTGATGGCGTGGATGATGATTCAAACGGGTAGTTTGATTTACGAGCTATTTGAATGGTTACTGACGATAGTCATGACAGCGGAGGAAGCTGACTATTATAATGGCCAGCAAGGTGATATGTGGGATGCACAGAAGGATATGGCTTTGGCACTGGTTGGCTCTACTGGAATGTTCTTAGTATATGCTGTTCGTAGCCTTATCAGAAGGGGCAAATAGGACAAACTGAGATGAAAGGTTACATCGCTGCATAGGCTTGTGGGTATAAAATAAAAATAGATTTTACGCCTTGAATTAATTAGAAAGCATTGCTGTGTAACTACAGATAATTATCACTTCGGAATTATTTTCACGACAAGAAGAATTTATTTTCATGAAAAGAAATATTTATGTTCATGAAGAAAAATAATTATTTTCATGAAAATAATTTGAGAAAGGATAATTCTGATGGTGAAAGAAGGCGGACAGTCTTATGAATATTGATAGTTCTGAGAAGTTGAAAATAGGCTTAGGATGGTTTGAAAAGAGGGTGATGTGTTTTGCTTAGTTTGGCTTGTGAGGGAATGTGAAAAGGTGCAAATTGTCACTTGTGGATAGCATTTAGATGTAAATTATGTGTATTTTCTTGGCAAATCAACCTTTTTTGCTTACCTTTACACCAAATTTGAATAACGAACATTATGAGTTACAACTTATTAAAAGGTAAAAGAGGTGTTATTTTTGGAGCCCTCAACGAGATGTCTATCGCATGGAAAGTTGCTGAAAGAGCAGTTGAGGAAGGTGCAACAATCACTTTGTCAAATACTCCAATCGCAGTAAGAATGGGTACAGTAAATGCACTGTCTGAGAAGTTAAACTGCGAGGTTATTCCTGCTGACGCAACAAACGTTGAGGACTTGGAGAACGTATTCAAGCGCTCAATGGAGGTTTTGGGTGGTAAGATCGACTTCGTTCTGCACTCTATCGGTATGTCACCAAACGTGCGTAAGCACCGTACATACGATGACTTGGACTATAAGATGCTTGACACTACACTGGATATCTCAGCTGTTTCATTCCACAAGATGATTCAGAGTGCTAAGAAACTTGATGCTATCAACGACTATGGTTCAATCCTTGCACTCTCTTACGTAGCTGCTCAGCGTACCTTCTACGGTTACAATGACATGGCTGATGCTAAGGCATTGTTGGAGAGTATCGGTCGTAGCTTCGGTTATATTTATGGTCGTGAGAAGCACGTACGTATCAATACTATTTCTCAGTCGCCAACAATGACAACTGCTGGTTCAGGTGTGAAGGGTATGGATAAACTCTTCGACTTTGCTGATCGTATGTCTCCATTGGGCAACGCAAGTGCTGATGAGTGTGCTGACTATTGTATCGTAATGTTCTCTGACCTCACCCGTAAGGTGACAATGCAGAACCTCTACCACGATGGTGGTTTCTCAAATGTAGGTATGAGCCTCCGCGCTATGGCTACATACGAGAAGGGTCTCGATGAGTATAAGGACGAGAACGGTAATATTATCTACGGATAAAAAGCCTCCGACAGAAGCCTCCCCCAACCCCTCCGAAAGGAGGGGAGTGCAAATAAAAGGTGGGTAGGATAAAGGGATTATCTTTATTATGATAGTTTTCCACTACTATCGAATATAAATCCTCTTTATGAATTACAATGAGGAATGTTTTAAGGAAAATAATAAAAAACTCCAGTAGGTGAGAACTTACTGGAGTTTTTTATTTCTATTGTTATTCTCGAAATAACTTATTGTACCAAATCTTAAGCAAGTTTGCCTCCCTCAAATCATTTTCCATACCAAACCATACGCTAATTTGTCTCCCTCCCCCTTCGGGGAGGGTCGGGGTGGGGCTTCTATTTCCTTCCAAAGTCGGCAGGAATCTCACCCCACTGCTTTGTTTCCCACTTTATAATAGGTGTCGTTACCTTATGCGTTTGGAGCCAATGTTCCGCACGAGCAATGATTTGATGGAGTTCTTCAGTTTCTGCATTGCGGACAAAAGTAGTCTTACAACGTTTTTTGTTTACCCATAAGATAGCATTATAAGAGTCGCTATAAATAACCTTATCCTTGATACCTTGCTTCTCCATCAGTGCCAAAGCATGAACAATAGCGAGGAACTCACCAATGTTGTTCGTTCCCATAACTGGACCAAAATGGAAGACTCTCGCCCCTGTTTGTAGGTCGACACATTGATACTCCATAGGTCCTGGGTTGCCAGAGCAAGCAGCGTCAACAGCCCAAGAGGGGCATCGCACCTCAAGTGGCAACGGTAATACGGTATCGTTACGGTTGGTAGGAGGGTTTACAAGTTCCTTCATTGGATTTGCTATTTGATGCTGTGTCTTGTATTGTTCTTTGACTCCAAAGCCATTATAGTCTGCTTAATCTTATTTATTGCTTCCTACAAATGGATATTTTCTCTTTGTTATAGGTAAACCAAAAAAGAGATATAGACTAATATACTTTTGTATATTAAGTTTTCAGCAAGGTGTATTAATCTATATCCCATTAGGTCTCCCCTCCTTTGGAGGGGTTGGGGGAGGTGGGGCTACATCCTCTCTGGAACCTCAATACCGAGTAATGCCATACCATTCTTGATGACCTTAGCCACATTCTTGGCAATCATCAGACGGGTAATCTTCTCTGCTTCGGTATCAGCGTTGAGGATGCTGTAGTCATGATAGAACTGGTTGAACTCCTTAGTCAGCTCATAGCAGTAGTTTGCAATACCACTTGGGCTATAGTCGATACCAGCCTGTGCAACTGCAGCACCGAAGTCATTGAGCTTCTGGATGAGTGCAATCTCCTTCTCATTGAGTGGAGCATCGTCGTTAAGTGATGCTGGCAAGGTGATGTTCTGTGCCTCAGCCTTACGAAGGATACTACGGATACGTGCGTAAGTGTACTGGATGAATGGTCCCGTGTTACCATTAAAGTCGATAGACTCCTCTGGGTTGAAGAGCATATTCTTGCGTGCATCAACTTTAAGGATGAAGTACTTCAGCGCACCCATGCCCACAATACGTGCAATCTCGTTCTTCTCTTCCTCTGTGATACCTTCTAACTTATTCACCTTATCCTCGCTAAGACTCTTTGCATTCTCAATCATTGATGCAACAAGATCGTCTGCATCGACAACTGTTCCCTCACGACTCTTCATCTTACCGTTTGGCAATTCAACCATACCATATGAGAAGTGCACAAGGTCTTTACCCCACTTGAAGCCTAAACGGTCCAAGAGGATAGAGAGAACTTGGAAGTGGTAGTTCTGCTCGTTACCAACGACATAAATCATCTTGTCGATAGGGTAGTCGTTGAAACGCATCTCTGCCGTACCAATATCTTGTGTCATATACACCGATGTACCGTCCTTACGCAGCAAAAGCTTCTGGTCTAAACCCTCATTGGTGAGGTCAGCCCATACAGAGTTGTCTTCCTTGCGGATAAAAAGACCCTTTGCAAGACCTTCTTCCACCTTCTTCTTACCAACAAGATAAGTGTTTGATTCGTAGTAAATCTTATCGAATCCAACGCCCAACGCTTTGTAAGTCTCGTCGAAACCAGCATATACCCAGTTGTTCATCTTCTCCCACAAAGCACGAATCTCTGGGTCGTTAGCTTCCCACTTCACGAGCATGTCGTGTGCCTCCTTAATCAGTGGAGCCTCGTGTTCAGCCTTTTCCTTTGCCTCTTCGGCCGTCAATCCCTCCTTCTCATACTGCTCTTGCAACTGCTTGCACTCCTCTTTGTAGTGCTTGTCGAAGAGTACGTAGAAGTCACCAATCAAGTGGTCGCCCTTCTTGCCTGCCTGCTCTGGTGTGATACCATTGCCCCATTTCTGCCAAGCCAGCATTGACTTACAGATGTGGATACCACGGTCATTAACGATATTCGTCTTAACCACCTTGTTACCATTAGCCTCCATAATCTGTGCTAACGACCAACCAAGGAGGTTGTTACGAACGTGACCGAGGTGAAGTGGCTTGTTGGTGTTAGGTGAAGAGTATTCGATCATCACCAATGGACTCTCGTCTGTCACACGCTTCTCGCCAAACTTTTCGTCAGCGTTGATATCATTCAACAGTTCTGTCCATGCTGCCTGTGCAATAACGAGGTTGAGGAAACCCTTTACAACGTTGAAGTCAGCCACAGCCTTACAGTTCTTCTTCAGGTATTCACCTAAATCCTGTGCCGTATCTTCAGGCTTCTTGCGTGAAGTTTTCAGCAATGGGAAGGTGACGAGTGTGAGGTTACCCTCGAAGTCGCTGCGTGTCTTCTGCAGCTGAATCATCTTTTCAGGAACTTCTGTTCCATACAATTCCTTTACAGCTGCAAGTGCAGCAACGGTAATTTGCTCTTCTATCTTCATCTTTTGTTTCTTTTTATCTGCCTGCAAAGTTACGGAAAATCAGTCGAATAACGGCAGGAGGAGAGGGGTTAATTCATAATTCATAATTCATAATTCATAATTATGATTGGTTTTAATTCATAATTTATAATTCAGAATTCATAATTATGATTACTTTTAAGGCAAAATGGTGATGTAGTAATAGATTATGACCAAGGCTAATAGTCGGTTGTGCAAGTCCTTTCTAACGATAGATTGCTGTCATGTTGATTGTCTGTGAAGTGGTGTTTAGGCATCAACACCATCGGTGTTCATGCCCAGCACCAATGGTGCGGAGGCTTAACACCAATGGTGTTGAGCGCTAATCGCCATGCAATATATGATGGGGGAGATATCAACTTGTTGTTAAAAAAGAGTCATACTGTCAAAAAGTAATTAATGGTTATTCGATGTAGGCGCTTACTTTTTTAAGTTTAAAACGATGATAATAGAGGATTATATGATTTAAGTTTTATCGGCTATAATGCTCACTTTTAGTTGTAAAGTTTTGTATTTATGTATGTTGAGCTCTGTTGAAAAGTAGTTTTATTTCTTGTTTATTTGCAATATTTACGCTATCTTTGCGATTAGATTAACTATAAAAAATAGATCATATGCGTAAAAGTATTCAGAAGTGGACTTATGCCCTTGTAGCCAGTGTTTTTGCATTGGTAATGTGTCTTAGCCTTAGTGCTTGCGGTAGTGATGATGACAATGATGTAAATAATGGGATAAGTCCTGTTCTTTACAGTGATTTTGGAGGTGAAATCGGTGTCAACTATCCATTGGGTATCTCAGGTAAATTTGTTGGTTTCTCTATTCCTAAGAGCCAGGCAGGAAAGATCGTTGACTTAACAAAGGACGGCGATTGGGTAGCTGGTGGTTCTGTCGTTGGTGGTTTGTATAGGTATGATGACCATTTCTTCCAGAAGGGAAGTTATGTTTATCTTCTCAGGACGGGTGCAAATGAGATAGAACTCCGTTATAAATATATTTGGAAAGAAGGTACAGCAACTCGTACAATAGAGGGAAACTATAAGAACGTAAAGATGACAACGCATCAAGATGCGATTGATTGGGCACATAGGCAGGGCTTGCATTAAAGTCTAATTAGCTTTTTCAGAAGAAATCATAAAAGGAGATTGTACCAGAGTATCAGGTTCTACCATTGATATTTCTGGCATAATCTCCTTTTATTTTTTGCTTTCTCCTACTGCGCATTAAGGAGATGATAAGGGAGAAAAGATGAAAACGTGTGTCTTGTTTGTAAATTCCCTTTTGTTCAGACTATGCCTTTTCTGCATAATATCCACCCTTTTCTTTGATATAATCAATGAGTTCTGCGAAGAGTTGGTTATGTCTTAATGTCTGTTCGTTACCAGTAAGAATCAGCTGTTTGCGGGCTCTTGTGATGGCAACATTCAGTTTGCGGTCAATGGGTTGACCGTCTTCATAGAACGTGTTGGCTGTGAGAAAATCGAGTTGATAGCGACTTTGAATAGTGAAGGAGTAGAGGATGATGTCACGCTGGCTGCCCTGATAGCGTTCAACGGTATCAATACTGATTTCCTCTAATTCGGGAATACCGAGCTTCTCAATCTCCTTTCTAATCATTGCAATCTGATTGCGGTAAGGTACAATGACACCAACAGACTTCTGTGGGTCGAAGTTTTTGCCGAGTTGTCGGTATAAACGTCTTAGCAGGTCGGTAATGATACGTGCCTCTTCCGTGTTTACTTTCTCTGAAATATTCAGTTGTCGACACGGCTTTGAAGGGATGAAAATCATACGATGCGCCTTCAAGACATCATCCGTCTCGTCCTCACTCGTTTCGTTATAAGCTAATGTCTGCTCCAACTGATGCGCTAATGGTACGCATTCAAGTTGTTCGCGTGCGTAGAACTTACGGTTAGCAAAGTCGGCAATATCTGGATGCATTCGCCCTTGTTTGTGCAGTGTACCAACAAACTCAGTTCTCCCTGCTGCACGCTCTGTAAGGATAAGGCGTTCAAAGAGAGAGTTTGTGCAAGAGTTAAGGTGGATTGCTTTCAGTGTTTCGTCTTCAATAAGCACTTCCGTATCACTCTGTTGTACCACCGCTGGCAGCTGTTTATGGTCGCCAATTAGTATAAACTTTCGGATGGCCCGTCCTCCCCTGTGTTGGCTTGTCAGTAATCCAATGATATTTGGTTCTAATATTTGACTCGCTTCATCAATGATGGCGAGGTCGAAATGCTTGATATTGAAGAGTGCAGCATTGCTGTTCATTGTTGAGGTTGTGGCAACAACGATTTGAGCATCTGCTAAGGTAGACTTTATACTGTTGAGGGTTGCGTTGTCATCTAACACTTCCTTCAACAAATGGTCACTATATTTCGGATCACAACTGAACTCATTGCCAATACGGATATAGTCAATGTCGTTCTCTGTTAGCATATTACAGATTTCGTCAACAGCACGATTTGTATAGGCAAGGAGGAGGATTGCCGTCTGGGTGTTGGGTGTTGAGTGTTGGGTGTTGATGGTTTCTGAAGGTTTGTTGTGCTTAGAATCTTCTGCTGAATAGGCTGAAGATGGTTGTGAATAGATGTTCCCTGCCAACTGTTCACGCACAAGGAATTGCAGAGCTTGTGAGGTCTTGCCTGTTCCTGGAGGACCGATAAGAAGGAAATAATCCTGTGCCTGCTTAGCTTTCAAGATGATTTCGTCATAATCGGGATGGTAGCTGTGGGATAGGGTCAGCGACTTATCGACGCATGGCACACGTTGTCCCAAAAGTAGCTGGCGGCGTTCTTCGTTTGATGTGATGAAGGTGTAAAGACTTCTGATAGCCGATGTGCCACCGATGTCACTGCCCGCATGCTCAATAGCAAAGTAATCTCCGCTGATAAGATCAGGGTTTTGCTGTCCGTCATTGAGGTGTACAGTAATGCTATCACCATGTATCTCTTGTAAAGAACCTTTGAAGAGAATACTCTGTCTTACGTCAGGTGCCTCGTTCTTCTTGTACGAATAGAGATAAATCATGTCTCCTCGGCGAAAGTTAGGGAGGAAATCTTCACCCTGTTGGGGTACAGCGAGTGTAATCGTATCATAGCCGTTGAACGAGCTGCTACGCCCTTTCTCGATGATAGTCAGTTCTGTATAGATGTTTCCTGTCTCTTTCTTCTCTGCAAGAGGCATGTTCCATAGGTCAGCATTACTGTTTCCTACACCTTCTTGCACACCCACTTTCGACACTAATTGTTCTTTGATAACAAAGGTCATCATACGTGTGAAATAAGCACGTTCGAGGTCGTTGAGTTGGTGAAGTGGTGCCAGTGTCTCGGTGAGTTGTGGTAAGAGGTATCTATTGTAGAAGTTATCGTTTTGTTTCTCAACGTTCAATGTCTGCGGTGTGAGCAATGGCAACATCCTATCAAAGCCATTATCAGCCATCCAGAACTCCGTTGCCACGGCTTGATTACGGAAGCGGATAGCTTCACGGATCAGCTTTTGCAGTGGCTCCACTTCGAGCAGTCCGTCGGGTAGGGGATATTTTGAATACAAGAGTTGGATGTGTGCATTCTTCGGACTGAGTTGGAAGTTGTATTGCAAGATACCATAGTAGAGCAACACCTGCACGTAGTGTTTCTCAACATGGAGTGAGCCATGCGGATTTTTGTATTTGCGTTCAATAAAAGTATTCTTGCCCGACTTCTGCTCAACAAGTAGTTTTAAGTCAGTTGTCATCAAGTCAACACGACCCTGTATGCCCAATCGTTCGCATACAAAGGATGGTTCAAGAATCGCTTTCTCACGGTCGAAGGTTTGGAAGATTTCGTCAACAATCCCCTTGATGTTCTCCACCTGTCGTTCTGCATCTTGTTTGAAAGATGCTGCATCAAAGTCGGGACAGGTCGCATAGTCCAAAGCCTTCTCTTTGAAGTTAGAGCGGAAGGTCTCTTTGATGTCGTATCCTGCAGGATGATTGATGATATCGTCGAGTGCAGAACCAGCGAAATTACCTAATACAATGTGTTTATTGCTCAGGCGGGGAGTAAGTCTGTTGACGGTGAAAAGCAATGGATGGTGTCCGTAAGTTTCAAAACAATTTGCTATGGTAGAGATATCTATCAGATAGTCTGGCTCAACGACGATAAGACGTGGTACTACTTTCTTTCGTGTGACAGTGCAATCAAGAAGATTCAGCTGCATTCTTTCGCGTAGCATCGGGCGTAAGTAGCTGAAATCAATGTAGTCTGGTGTGTTCATATAGTCCACCGTTAAGAGTTCTTCGCTACTGTCTTGATTGGTTACAGCTACCTGAATAGTACTGTCGTCCCACTCTCTTACGATACAACGAATGTAACGATAATTCGTAATCTGTATATTCTCCGTTGTGCGTCCACGTGCTGGAATTTTCCCAACAAGGAACGAAGGGATAGCTTCCTGTACAACAGCAGAAACGAAAATAGCTAAGGCACGACAGTCGTAAGCCACGTCTTCAGGGAGAATAGGGGCATTAGAGTTACTATGCCGACGCATTTTCTGAATAGCCACAATATCCTGTGGGGCGATGTTATGCTGCCTACAGAGCGACTCTACCTGCGAAGAAAGGTTGCCGAAACCATGTCGGGTATTCTTTAATCCTTCATGACAAGCAATGACGAGCGTCTCGTGCATGATGAGTGCCTGTGCTTCAGATGGTGCCGAAAGGATGTCAGCGATACGTGAGAAAAGTTCGTGTGCCATTATGATAATGTTTCCCCAGTCCTCTTAATAAAGAGGAATTGTTTTTATACTATGTGCGAGGACTAATTCGTTGGGTTATGTTTTGAGTGTGTGTTATTGCTTTTTCGTCAGTTGGTTGTGAGTTCTCTTTGTTACAGAAAGGCTATTAGTGTGAATTATTTTCATGAAGAGAAGAATTTATTTTCATGAAAATAAATATTTCTTTTCACGATGAAAAATATTTCTTTTCATGAAAATAATTCACCGAAGCGAGCCTTTTTAGCCTGCTTACTGTCCTCCTAAGCGTTCAAAGAAAGTGATAATTTCCTCCCAAGTCTTGAACTCTTCGCTACCGAAAAGTAGGCTTGTGCCGAGGAAGTCGTCGTGTTCAGTACTACTGATGAAGTAGTCGCCATAGAGAAGTTGAGGCTGGTTGGTGAAGATGGTATGGTTCCATGCTGGTGCGCTGAAGGCATCTTCTATCCATGCCTGCTGTTCAGTGATGGTTGACGGATTGTTGGTTGGTGCAGGACACACGAAGAATACGTTGTAGTTATCAAGTAAGAATTCGTAAGCTTTGTTCAAACTTGATTTCGGTTTGCCGTATCCATCAGTGAGGGTGTTCTGGTCAATGAGTACCGTACGACGCTCGCGCCCTTCCTGTCGGTCGTCAATCCATCGGATAACAGGCATGAGGTAATGGAAAACAGCTTTCTCGATGAGTCGGTGTTCACCATGAAAACGGATCGCCTGAGGGTAATGTTCGTTGAAAAGGTCGAAGGTGTGGACAACAGGGTCTGCATCACCAAAGAGTCCGAAGACGTGTTGCTGCTCTTCCTCTGTCACTTGTGAGAAACACTTTTCAGTTATCTCTTTGTATTCCTTCACCAATGCTTTGGTGACGATAACCTCTTGTACGCCATCTTGTCGTGGATTTTGGAACACCTGTTTGCCCATCATATTCGTCTCGCTGATGGTTGTTCCCATTTGAAAAGCGGGATTCACGCAGATACGGTCGACACCATAAAGCATCTCGGTGTACATACCTCCCATTGAAGTACCAATGATTAGGTCGGGCTTTTCGGTATTAACAAGGTTGCGCAATAGTTCCATTGCCTCCTCAGGATGTATGGGGAGGTCGGGCGCAATGACAGTAGCTTCGGGCATATAGTCCCTCAGTATCTGTACCGTATGACTTGAACCGGCTGACATAAAGCCGTGAACGTAGATAATCTTCTTTCCTACCATGAGGTCAGGAAAGGTCTTTTTATATTGATTTTCCATTGTTTCTGTCTGGGAGTTAAAGGAGTTGAAGGAGTGAAATGGAGGGAGATAAATCTGGAGTTAAAGGAGTTAAAGGAGTGAAATGGAGTTAAGACAAATGTGTTGTGGGTGTCTTTATGTTGATTTTCCATTGTTCCTATTTGGGAGTTAAAGGAGTTGAAGGAGTGAAATGGAGTTAAGACAAATGCGTTGTGGGTGTCTTTATATTGATTTTCCATATTAAAAACAACTCCAAGTCTTCCCATTTGGAACTCTTTTTCAAGCCCTTTTAAATGATTATTTGTGAGATAATAGTGTGATAACTATACCCCCTCTTTTTCCCTCTTTGCCTCCCCTCCTTTCGGAGGGGTCGGGGGAGGCTTCCTATATCAGTGGCAAACTGATACCATTTATCTTCTGATAGATGTCGAGGGCATAGATATCTGTCATTCCACTGATGAAGTCGAGGACTGCCATGATACGTGTTTCAAGGCAAGGACTTTGGATGTCATACTGGCTTGAGAAGCTTCGAATAAGCTGCTGACTGTGGAAGTGTTCAGGCTCAACGGCAGCACCAATGAGAGCTTTCATCAGTGTTTCCATAATCTTATAGCCTGATAACTCAACGTCGAGGACTGCTTTACTGCGGTAAATCCTATCCACTGAGACCTCTGTACAGTGTTTGTAAGCCTGTCGGGGAAGCTCGGAAATATGTTTGATGAGCGACCCTTCGAAGGTTCCATTGAGTATCTCCTCTTCGTGTTCTACAAAGACATTGACACATTCTGCCTCCAATAATCCTACGGCACAGGCACGGAAGTAAACAACTTGTTCGTTTTGGTCGGTCACACCCTCTTCTTCTATGCGCTTTCTAATGCTCTTTCTGGTTTCTTCATCGAAGAAGCCAAGGAGCAAATCGGCAGTCTCCTCAAACGAAAGAAGCTTGAGTTTATGAGAGTCTTCGATATCCATAATCTCGTAGCAGATATCGTCTGCAGCCTCCATAAGATAGGTCAACGGATGACGAACATAACAGATACCAGCCTCAGAGCTATCCTTTTGAATGATACCTAATTCATCAGCAATCTTCTTATAGGTTTCTTCTTCCGTTGCAAAGAAACCGAACTTACCGTGTTTGCTGGCATAAGTGGAACTGAAAGGATACTTTACGATACTCGCTAAAGTGCTATAAGTCATAACGAATCCACCTTCTCTTCGGCCTAAGAAACGATGGGTCAGTAAGCGGAAAGCATTGGCATTGCCCTCAAAATGAGTAATATCTTCCCAGAAGTGTGGGCTAACTTTCTCTTTCAAGCTAATCCCTGGACCTTCAGTGAAGAATGCCTGCATAGCCTTTTCGCCACTATGCCCGAAGGGAGGATTACCCATGTCGTGTGCATAACAAGCTGTCTGTACGATGGTTCCAATCTCTTCAAAGAGTGTACCACGCAACTCTGGGTGTATTTCGATGAGTCTTCTTGCAACGTCATCACCTAAAGATTTACCCAAGGAAGCCACCTCTAAAGAATGAGTTAGGCGGTTGTGCACAAAGACACTACCCGGAAGAGGGAAGACTTGAGTTTTGTTCTGCAGTCGTCGGAACGGCGCAGAGTAAATCAATCGGTCGCTGTCACGCTTAAATTCAGAGCGATCATCGTGTCGAAGGGCGTGACGTTCTTCCTGTCCGAGACGCTTGTTGGATATGAGTTGTTGCCAGTTCATTGCGGGATTTTTGGGTGATGGGTGTTGAATGTTGGGTGTTGATGATTTCTGTTTATTACTTGCTGGGTGTTGAATATTGGGTGTTGATGAATTCTGTTTATGATTTATTGGGGGCTTGAAAGCTACACACAAAAGTAATTAAAATTGGCTAAAAACAAGTTTTTTACTTCATAAAATGTATGAATGTGGCTTTAAATGCTTAATTTTGTACCTTATTATATGGCAATGATACAGATAAAAGTAATTAATAAAGGGCATCAGCAGCTTCCTGCTTATGCTACTTCACAGAGTGCGGGGATGGACCTCCGCGCTAATATCGATGCACCTATCGTACTGCAACCCATGGAGAGAAGACTCATTCCAACTGGTCTTCATATTGCACTTCCTGTAGGTTTTGAAGCACAGGTGCGCCCTCGTAGCGGTCTTGCTTTGAAGCATGGACTGACTGTTCTCAACTCTCCTGGTACGATTGATGCCGACTATCGTGGTGAAATCATGGTACTACTCATTAACTTCTCAGATGAACCTTTTACCATCAATGATGGTGAACGCATTGCGCAGATGGTCATTGCACGTCACGAACAAGCAGAGTTTGTTGAGGTAGAAGAACTCGATGAGACCGAACGTGGTGAAGGCGGATATGGCCATACGGGCGTGAAGTAAAGACAAAGAAAGAAACGATAAATGTTCAATAACGTTATATTGAAAGTCACAAAGATGCGCCGTACCCTCCTTGCTCTTGCTTTGTTGGGCGGCTCTTTGGCGATGCATGCTGATCGAGAGGATAGCCTTCAAAGTTATAACTACTTCTTCCTTGAGGCGATACGACAGCAAGAAATGGGCAACCTTACGGCTGCTTTCGACCTTCTGTGCCATGCACGCGACCTCAATCCACAAGCTCCAGAGGTTTATTATCAGTTAGCTGCTTTTTATGTGGATATGAAGAAGGATGCTGTGGCACGTGAATACTTCGAGAAGGCAGCAAGTCTTGACCCCGAAAACTCAGCTTATCAAGAGAAATTAGGAAAGCTTTATGTGTCACAGAAAGACTATCCTAATGCAATAAAAGCCTTCGAACGCCTTTATGAATCCAATAAAACGCGTTCTGACGTACTGCAAATTCTCTATCAACTCTACGGTTCCCAGAATGATTACAAGATGATGATCAAGTGCTTGGAACGTCTGGAAACACTGGAAGGAACCAATGAGCAGATTTCACTTAGTAAGATGCAACTCTACGAACAGATGGGAGAAAAGCGCAAGGAGTACGACGAGTTGAAGGCACTCGTTGACAGTCATCCGCTCGACCTCAACTATCGTGTGATGTTCGGAAACTGGCTTTTGCAGAATGGAAAGAAGAAGGAAGCACTTCAAAAGTACCGTGATGTACTGAAAGAAGACCCTGATAACTCGCTTGCCAAGCTTTCCATGATGGATTATTATAATAATATTGGAGACAAGGCTACTGTAAAAACAATCCTACAGGAACTGTTGCAATCGCCAAAAACAGAAAAGGAAGCGAAGTTAGAGTTACTCCGTCAGGTCATTACAAGCAGTCAGAAAGATAATACTCCAGATAGTACTGAGGTGATGAGGCTCTTCTCTGTAGCCTTAGCTGTTCCTCAAGAAGATGCTGATATCTATATGCTTAAAGCCGCATATATGACACTTCGCAAGCAACCAAAGGCTGCGGTCAATCGCGTTTATGAGCAAGCTCTTGAGGTAGAACCCGATAATTCGCGTGCAAGAATAGCATTGATACAGAATATTTGGGACACACAAGACTACGATAAGGTCATCGCTATTTGCCGACCAGCCATAGAATACAACCCAGATGAGATGGCATTCTATTATTTCCAAGGTATGGCTCAGTTCCAAAAGCACGACGGTGACGCGGCACTGGAGACCTTCCGCAAGGGAGTTGGACAGATAAAGCCAGACAGTGATCCAAGTATTGTTTCAGACTTTTACGCTATCATGGGTGATATCCTGCATGAGAAGGGTAGGAATAAAGAGGCTTTTCAAGCCTATGACAGCTGTTTGCAGTGGAAAGCAGACAATGTGGCTGCATTGAATAACTATGCCTATTACCTCAGTGAGGCGAATGAAAACCTCACAAAGGCAGAGCAGATGAGCTATAAGACTATTAAGGCTGAGCCAAATAATAGTACTTATCTTGACACCTACGCATGGATTCTTTTCCAGCAAAAGCGCTACGAAGAGGCAAAGATATATATCGAACAAGCGATTCGTAATGACTCTACACTGAGCAATGTAGTCAAGGAACACGCTGGTGATATCTATGCACAGACAGGCGATATAGAGAAAGCTCTTGAGTTCTGGAGGAAGGCTCTCGAAGGAAATAAGGAGAATGCGACACTGAGAAAGAAGATAGAACTAAAGAAATACATAGCAGAATGAAAAAAACTAAGATATTACTTGTAAGCATGACTGCCCTGCTGTTGGCATCATGTGGTACAAAGAAAGCTGTGATTCAGCAGAAACCAGTGCAGGATAACAAGGCTGCACAGCAGACAGCACCTGCTACAAAGGATAGCAAGATGCAGAGTGTTGTTGTCATGCAGCGTGTTGCAGACAATGCACTTTACCAAAAGAACCTTGTTTCAAATCTTACTTTTACGCTCAACGATGGGCATAAAGATATTACCGTACCAGGTATTCTGCGTATGCGTAAAGATGAGGTTATCCGTCTACAGTTGCTGATTCCAATTCTTCGTAGTGAGGTGGGACGTATCGAGTTTGCAAAGGATTATGTCCTCTTCATCGATCGCATCCATAAGCAGTATGTAAAAGCAAGCTACGATGAGGTAGGCTTCTTGCGTGATAATGGAATCAACTTCTATTCACTCCAGTCGCTTTTCTGGAATCAAGTGTTCATCCCTCGTCAACAAAAGGTGAGCGAAGCAGACCTCTCGCAGTTTGCTGTTGATGAGAGTAAAGCACAGACAGAGGGCTCAACCCTGATAAGTCTTAAAGACGGAAAGATGGATTATAAGTGGTCAGTTAATCCTAAGAGCAATCAGATTGTCCTAACAACTGTTACTTATAATAGCAATACACATGGTGCTTCAAAGCTCTCATGGAGTTATGATGACTTTAAAGCGTTTGGCTCAAAGCTCTTCCCTGCAAGTCAGATGTTGACAATCAATACACCAAAGTTTGGACAGAAGCCTGCAAAGACACTTAAGGCAAGCTTTGATCTTGAGAGCTTCAGCGATATCAGCGATTGGGAAGTTTTTACCACACCATCTGATAAGTATACAAAAGTAAGCGTAGAGGATATCCTCGGCAAACTAATGAACTTTTAAATGAAACGTCTTTCTTTATTATTCATATTGTCAATAATGTGTATGCTGAGTGTTTCTGCGCAGCATTCACGTAAGCATAGGAAACAGCAAAAAACAGCTGTGGCTCAATCCGTAGAACCCCAAACTACCGTAAAAGGTAAGGGTAAGAAAGCTGTAAATGCGATTAATAACAACCACGCTGTAGCACCTGCTACTCCTGTAAAAGGTCAGAAGCCAATAGTTGAGAAACTGCAAACTCAACCCCAACCGAAGGGCAAACAGCAGCAGGGTAAGCTACAACACCAGCAACAACTCAAGGGACAACAACCTCAACTCAAGGGTCAACCTGCTCAAGTGAAGGGTCAGCAAGTTGTCCGTGGTAAGGGTGCTGTACGCAACGCTCATGTTGGTAAGAAGGGTGCAAAGGGTCCTGCATACGTGACGACAGAGGAAATCAAAGGTTTACAACAGCAAAATTTGAAGTTGCAAAAAGAGATTTCAGAGCACGAAGAGGAAATGAAAGTAAAGCAGAAGGACGTTGACGACCGTCTGCAGAAGATTGTACGCCTTGATACTGAAATCGGTCAGCACCAAAGAACGATTGATACAATCGCCACAGATATCAAAGGATTGGATTCGAATATCGGTATTCTGAAAGGTCAGTTAGCTTCTCTTGAGGCACAGTTGGGCGAGCGTCGTGCTCGTTTCATCCGCTCTATGCGTTACATGGCACGTCATCGTAGTATTCAAGACAAGTTGATGTTCGTCTTCTCGGCAAAGAACCTGACCCAGATGTATCGTCGTCTTCGTTTCGTACGTGAGTATGCTGCCTACCAGCGTGCACAGGGTGAACAGCTCAAGGCAAAGCAGATGCAGGTAGATGAGAAGCATACACAGCTGAAACAGGTACGTGTCAATAAGAGTAATCTTCTCTATAAAGACCGTCAAGTACATGCTCAGATGGAGCGTAAGCGTGTTGAACAGCAGACGGTTGTAAGTTCTTTGCAAAACGATCAAAAGGTGTTGCAGGGTGTTATTGCACAGCGTCGTCAACAGCAGCAGGCTCTGAATGCACAGATTGACCGACTTATTCAGATTGAAATACAGAAGGCACGTGAACGTGCTATTGCAGAAGCAAAGGCGCAGGCTGCCGCTCGTGCCGCTGCTGCTAAGAAGCGAGCAGAAGAATTGGCACGTAAGAAAGCCGCTGCAGAGGCTGCCGCTCGAGAGAATGCGCGCCGTATTGCAGAGGCGAAAGAGCGTGAAGCAAAGGCAAAGGCTGCCGCTCGTGCTGCCGCTGAGGCTGCTGAGAAGGCTCGTCAGGAAGCCGCTGCTCGTGCTGCTGCAGCCAGAGCTGCTGCAGAAAAGGCACGTCAAGAGGCTTTGCAGAAGGAACGTGCTGCTGCTCGTGAGCGTGCTATTCGTAAGGTAGAAGAGCAGGAAGCTGCAGCTAAGGCTGCACAAGAAAAGGCTGAGGCTCGTGCTGCTGCTGAGAAGGCTCGTGCCGACCAGATGGCGCGTGAGGCTGAAGCAAATCGTGTGGCTGCCGAACGCAAGGCTGATGCCGACCGTGAACGTGCTGCTCGTGAGGCTGAAGCTGCAAGAGCTTCTGCTGCTGAAAACAATGATATGCTCAGTTCTGCCGACCGTGCGATAACAGGTAACTTTGCCAATAATCGTGGTAGATTGCCAATGCCATTGTCGGGTCAGATAGTTAGCCACTTTGGTCAGTACAATGTGGCTGGTATGTCAAATATTCGCTTGAACAATGATGGTATCAATATCAAGGGTGCTCCTGGCAGTGCTGTTCGTAGTGTCTTTATGGGCGAGGTGAGCGGTGTCTTCATGGCAGGCGGTATGAGTGTCGTGATGATTCGTCATGGTATTTATATCTCTGTTTATGCTAATTTGGGTTCTGTCGGTGTCAGCAAGGGACAGAAGGTTGGTACGGGACAGACCATCGGAACTGTTGGTAAGACGGGTATTCTTCAGTTCCAGTTGCGTAAGGAGACAGCTAAGTTGAATCCAGAGCAGTGGTTGCGTTAATAAGCATCCTATCTTATATATTAATAATGTGGGCTTATTGAGTTGAAAGTGACGATAATTCGCTTCGTGTTTTAGCGTCTTTCCAAGTTTAATAAGTACGTTACAACTAAATTATCTTCATGAGAAGGAATATTTCTTTTCATGAAGATAATTCTTTTTTATCATGAAGAAGAAGTTTTTTTATCATGAAGAAAAACCTTCTTCGGCAGCTGTCAGGTAAATCTTTTCCTTCTATTAGTTAGCTATTTGCCTCTTATTCCCCTTGTTATAATGGGTTTAATGCCCCTTTCTTCTCATCTTTAGCTGATGTGTTGATGCTTCGCACATATCGTGCTAAGGCTTCGCACATATCGTGCGGATGGTAAACACCAATGGTGCGGAGCGCTAAACACATTGAAATATGCTATGTAAATGGACTCAATTTGTTGATGAAAATTGCATAGAAGATATTATTGTGGATTCTTATCGTAGACTTTTAGCTTTCTAATAGGTACTCATGTTGAATTCGTTTTGTTCTATAAAAGAAAATAATTGTCCTGTTTTTCTCTGTTTGGTAGAGGAAAAGCAAAAGGGTAAAATTGCAATTTAATATCTAATTTATTTTTTGCTTTGCGGATAAATGTTTATATTTGCAGAAAATAAAGTACAATCAGTTATTTGAATAAAAGACTTTCAGGCTTTTTTATATGTGCTGATTTGGCGAAGATAAATTAGTAAACAATGCAGACAATCGGACATCTCTCTGTTCTTATTCACGAACAAGCAAAAAAATACGGAGCAAAACCAGCAATCACTTTCCGTAACTTTGGCAGTCTGGACTGGAAGACAGTGTCATGGAACCAGTTCTCAATGCGCGTAAAGGAAGTGTCAAATGCGCTCTTGAACCTCGGAATGAAGCCACAAGAGACTATTGCTGTGTTTTCACAAAACTGTATCCATCATCTCTATACAGATTATGGTGCATACGGAGTACGTGTGATTAGCATTCCGTTCTATGCGACAAGTTCTGAACAACAGATACAGTATATGATTCAAGATGCCAATGTAAAGTTTCTTTTCGTTGGCGAACAGGAGCAATATGACAAGGCGCGTCGTATTCAATCCCTTTGCCCTACATTGGAACGTATAATTGTCTTCGACTCAAGTGTACGCCTTAGTCAGCATGATCCAAACTCTATTTATTTCGCAGACTTCTTAAAGTTAGGTGAAGGTTTCCCACGTGAAGCAGAGGTAGAAGAGCGTTTGGCGCAAGCTAACTATGATGATATTTGTAATATTCTTTACACAAGTGGTACTACAGGTGAGAGCAAGGGAGTTATCTTGACTTATAAGATGTATCAGGCTGCTATGGATGCCAATAGAAAGAGTGTGCCTGTAAATGAAAAAGACCGTGTTATCAACTTCCTGCCGTTCAGTCATGTCTTCGAGCGTGGTTGGGCTTGTTTGTCTCTCGCTGCGGGTGCAGAATTGATTGTAAACACTTATCCAAAGGAGATTCAGCAGAGTATGCGTGAGACGCATCCAACAAGTATGGCTTCCGTACCTCGTTTCTGGGAGAAGGTTTATGTGGCTGTAAAGGAACGCATGGATAAGTCAAGCATCGTTCAGCGTAAGCTTTTCTATCATGCTTTGAATGTTGGAAGAAAGCGCAATATACAGTATCTTGCACGTGGAAAGCGTGTTCCTTTGACGTTGGAGATGGAGTATAAGTTTGTTAATAAGACTGTTTTGAGTCTTGTTCGCAAACAGTTAGGCTTGGAAAATCCACATCTCTTCCCAACAGCTGGAGCCTATGTTTCTCCAGAGGTAGAGGAGTTTGTACATAGCATCGGTATTAACATGATTGTTGGTTATGGCTTGACTGAGAGCTTGGCAACCGTTACCTGTGACCATGTAGGACAGCCTTATACCGTTGGTTCAGTGGGTAGACCGCTTGAGGGTATTGATATAAAGATTAGCGATGAGGGTGAAGTAATGCTGAAAGGTCCAACGATTATGCCAGGTTACTTCCGTCGTGATACTACTAATGCAGAGGCATTTGATAAGGATGGTTACTTCCATACTGGTGATGCCGGTTATATGAAGGACGGTGAGTTATTCTTAAAAGAGCGTATTAAAGACCTCTTCAAGACTTCTAATGGTAAGTATATTGCACCACAGATGGTGGAGGCGATGCTGTTAGTAGATAAGTTTATTGAGCAGGTTTCAGTGATTGCTGACCAGCGTAAGTTTGTTTCTGCTCTGATTGTTCCAGAGTATTCTGTATTGGAAGAGTGGGCAAGAGAGAATCACATAGAGTTCAAAGATCGTGAGGAGTTATGCCAAGATAAGCGTGTAAACGAGATGATGCGTGAGCGTATCGAAACCTTACAGCAGCGTTTGGCATCATACGAGAAGATTAAACGTTTCACCCTTCTCGCTCACCATTTCTCAATGGAAAACGGAGAGCTAACGAATACGTTGAAGCTAAAGCGTTCGGTTGTAAACCGCCGCTATCATGATGTGATAGAAAAGATGTACGAGGAGTAGGGAAGTAAATGAGTTGACGAGTAGACGTGTTGACGTGTAGACAGGTTAGTTGTTAAGAAGAATTAGGCTGTGTTTTATCAGCTTTAATAGTTTCACTCGGCTTGCTATTTTTGATAGTCTTACTCGTTCTACCAGTTCTCCTAACCCCATTCCAACGATAAAAGAATAAAGATGATAACAGCAGATCAGCTAAAAGATATCCAAGAACGCACTGAAGCGTTGCACCGTTACCTTGATATTGACAAGAAACGAATAGAGTTTGAGGAGGAACAACTCCGTACACAAGCCCCAGATTTTTGGGATGACCCAGCTCGTGCACAGGAGCAGATGAAGAAAGTTAAGGATATCGAGAAATGGGTTAAAGACTATGATAAGGCACGTGCGTTGGCTGATGAAGTACAGTTGGCGTTCGATTTCTATAAAGATGAACTTGTCACTGAGGAGGAAGTTGATACCGCATACGCTAAGGTTCTTAAGGTAATCGAAGGATTAGAGCTTAAGAATATGCTACGTCAGGAGGAGGATCCGATGGAGTGTGTGATGAAAATTAACTCAGGAGCGGGCGGTACGGAGAGTCAAGACTGGGCTTCTATGCTGATGCGTATGTATATGCGTTGGGGCGAAGCACAGGGATATAGAGTTACTATCTCTGATATACAGGAAGGCGATGAGGCTGGTATTAAGAGTGTGACAATGAAGTTCGAGGGTGGAGAATATGCTTATGGCTACTTGAAGAGTGAGAATGGTGTGCATCGTTTAGTACGTGTTAGTCCGTTCAATGCCCAAGGTAAGCGTATGACAAGCTTTGCCAGCGTCTTTGTTACGCCATTGGTTGATGATACGATAGAGGTATATGTTGACCCTGCTCGTGTCAGTTGGGATACCTTCCGTTCGAGTGGTGCGGGTGGACAGAACGTCAACAAGGTGGAGTCAGGTGTACGTTTGCGCTATCAATATGAAGATCCTGACACTGGAGAACAGGAGGAAATCCTCATTGAAAATACGGAAACTCGCGACCAACCGAAGAACCGTGCTAAGGCTATGCAGCTCTTGAAGTCGCAGTTGTATGACCGTGCAATGAAGAAACGCATGGAAGAACAGGCTAAGATTGAGGCTGGTAAGAAGAAGATTGAGTGGGGAAGTCAGATTCGAAGTTACGTCTTTGATGACCGTCGTGTGAAGGATCACCGCACTAATTATCAGACTTCTGATGTGGATGGTGTGATGGATGGTAAGATTGATGACTTCATCAAAGCTTATCTGATGGAGTTTCCAACGGAGGAATAGAAAGCTTCTTCCGTCTTCTCTGAGGGGAGGAAAGAGCCTAATGGGGAATGATTTGGATAAAGGTTATCAAAGGAAAAATCTGCAATTATCCTACTGTAATCCAATATTTCTCCTCCTTTTGCGGAACTTAGGGAGGTTTCTTCCCCTATTAATAATGATATACAACCTTTTAAAATAATATAACTATGAGTGAAAGAAGTAAAATAAATCGTAAGGAAAGAGAACTTAAACAAGAAAAGCAGGCTAATCGTGTCGTTGCTTGGTTGGCTGTGATTTTAGTCGCTTTGGGCGTTCTTACAATCATTATAGCATCAAATAGCTAATAGTAAACAGGACACAAATGATACGCGACTGTTATCTCTTAGATCGTGACAGTCGCTTATTATATTAACAATAGGGGTCTCATGAGTGGATTAGAGATTGAAAGAAAGTTCTTAGTTCATAAGAATATGGACTGGAAAAAGCATGCAAGTAGTTGTAGTCACATGCAACAAGGATATTTTGCAGCTGTTAATACTGTTCGTGTTCGTATCAGGGATGATAAGGGATATCTGACAATCAAAGGTCCATCACGTACAGGTGGGCTATCACGTTATGAGTTTGAAAAAGAGATTACACTGGAAGAAGCACAGCAATTAATGCTTTTATGCGAGCCAGGTGTGATTGATAAGCATCGCTATCTTGTACCTTTTGAAGGTCATACCTTTGAGATAGATGAGTTTCATGGTGATAATGATGGACTCGTCTTGGCTGAAGTGGAGTTAGGAAGTGAGGATGAATCGTTTGATAAACCAGACTTTATTGGCTTAGAAGTTACGGGTAATCGCCACTTCTATAATTCCCAGATGCGTCGCAATCCATTTAAGCTTTGGCGCGATATCGTACCAGAAGAATACCGATAAGCACGGCTATTGTCGAGCCAATAGCATCTGCGAAGAAGTCGAGCCATTCACCACTTCGATTCCCATTCGTACAGTAGGATTGAAGAACTTCAATGAGTCCTCCCATGATAATAGGTAGAAACCAGACCCATACAATGATGAATTTGGGGCTGGGCTGCTTTGTATTGCGTAAGTATTCGAGGCTTATACTTAGGCCTAAAACTAAGTAAATAAGACTATGTGTCCACTTATCAATAAACCGAACAGAACTCAGTGGCGTTTCTGGAATAGTCATAAAACACAATATCCAAGTTCCAATTACAATAATACAACTAAATGGGTATTTAGTTAAGATGTGTTTTGTTATACTCATATTTTACTTCTAATTTGACACAAAAGTAGATATTTTTTCGTAAATTTGCGCATATATTCAAATCAAATTTATATGAGTGAACAAAAAAGAGCGAAGTTTGGAAGCAAGTTAGGTATGATTCTTGCCACTGCAGGCGGTGCTGTTGGTTTGGGTAATGTATGGCGTTTCCCTTATATGACAGGTCAGAATGGTGGTGCTGCTTTCATTCTTATTTATATTGGTTGCATCTTGTTATTGGGCTTGCCTTGTATGATTAGCGAGTTCATTATCGGTCGTCATGCAGCCTCAAATACGGCACGAGCCTATACAAAGTTGTCTAATGGGAGTGTTTGGAAGTGGGTAGGTTACTTAGGAGTGCTCACTGGTTTCCTCATTACGGGCTATTACGCTGTCGTTTCGGGTTGGTGTTTGCAATATGGAGTAGCCTCCGTAATGAATCATCTGCATGGTACACCAGATTATTTCAAGTCTTATTTTACAGACTTCTCTACCAATCCATGGAAGCCAGTTCTATGGACAGTAATGATTCTACTTTTCACGCATTACGTTATCATTCATGGTGTTAGGAATGGTATCGAGCGTGCTTCAAAGATTCTGATGCCAGCCCTCTTTGTGCTTTTGGTGGCTATTGTCGTTGCATCTTGCCTTCTTCCAGGCGCAAGTAAGGGCGTAGAATTCCTTCTGAAGCCCGACTTCAGTAAGGTAACAGGCGATGTATTCTTGGGCGCTTTAGGGCAATCATTCTATTCGATGAGCATTGCGATGGGGTGTATCTGTACATACGCCTCTTATTATAGTCGTCATACAAAGTTGTTGAACTCAGCAGTACAGATTGGTATCATTGACACCTGCGTTGCTATTCTTGCAGGTTTGATGATTTTCCCAGCTGCATTCTCTGTGGGAGTAAGTCCTGATAGTGGACCATCTCTTATCTTCATCACCCTTCCAAATGTCTTTGAGCAGGCCTTTGCAAGTATGCCTATAGTTGGCTATATCATTTCAATGGCATTCTATCTGTTGCTTTCAATGGCAGCGTTGACCTCATTGATATCCCTACACGAAGTGAGTACAGCCTTCTTCCAAGAGGAGTTACACATCAGCCGTCCACGTGCTGCAATGATTGTTACGGCTGGATGTTCGCTTATTGGTGCAGTCTGCTCGCTGTCATTGGGCGATTGGAGTTTCCTCAAGGTGGCAGGTGTCGACCTCTTCGATGTCTTCGACTTTGTGACAGGACAAATCTTCCTACCTATAGGAGGACTTCTCACCTGCCTATTCATAGGCTGGTATGTACCAAAGAAATTAGTGAAGGACGAATTTACCAACTGGGGAACCACACGTGGTATCTTCTTTGGTGCCTATTACTTCCTCATCCGTTTTGTTTGTCCATTGGCTATTCTCGCAATCTTCCTACATCAGTTAGGTGTGTTCTAAGCCATTAGGTACGCAATTTTCCTCTATCTTCTCTATCCTTGAAAAGTATGAGAAGAAATCCTATACCAACCCTTCTCCAATAGGAGAGGGGATGGGTAAGAAAAAAAGAAGTATTAACTTCCAACATTAATTTACAACCTATTATCACCAACTAATACTTAATAATCCTCTAACCCCTCCCTTATATCTATAATGATTTCTTCTTTTGAAGGATTCATCAGAGTTTAAACACTGTATACTATGAACCTAAAATCAATTTTCTATCTCCATCGTTCCGATCGAAAAGTGCTGTTGCTACTATTGCTGTTTATCGTTGGTAGCATTGGTTTGATTATCTTTGTTGGCAATCAAACAACGGAAACTTCTGCTGTGAAAAGCGATAGTATAAGTAAGAACAAACCCACTTCTTTCTCCCGTAAAGAGCAACTTCCTATAGTTGAAACGGCAGAAGGAAAACACCTATTTCCTTTCGATCCAAATACAGCTACAGCCGAAGAGTTGCAGCAGTTAGGCTTGGCTCCTTTCCAAGTACGTAATATTATCAAGTATCGTTCTAAAGGAGGAGTCTATCATTCACCGATGGACTTTGCCCGCCTCTATGGTCTTACACGCAAACAGTATCGAGCGTTAGAACCCTATATAACGATTGGTGATGATTACGAACCAGCCTCCACACTCGCCTCTGTACAAGCTTATATTGCTCAAAAAGAAGCTGATAAGCAGGCTGCTCATGCAGCTTATGAGGCCTATAAGGCGCAAAACACGTATAAACCTAACAGAGGGTATGACCGTGACACCCTCCGCTACCCATTGAAGCTAAAAGTTGGTGAACATATCAATCTCGTTACGGCTGACACAACCCAGCTAAAGAAGGTCCCCGGTATTGGCTCTGGGTGGGCGCGTGCCATCCTTAACTATGGTAAACGATTAGGCGGATATGTTGCTGTGGGACAACTGCAAGAGATTGAAGGGTTCCCAGAAGAAAGCCTACCTTACTTCTCTATTGCTAACCCACAGACAGAGAAGATAAACCTAAATACTGCAACTCTCGCACAACTTCGTAAGCATCCTTATGTGAATTTCTATCAGGCTAAGGCTATTTGCGACTATAGACGGCTGAAAGGAAAACTAACCAGTCTCTCACAACTCCACTTATTAAAAGACTTTACGCCCGAAGCAATCGAACGTCTGCGGCCGTATGTCGCGTTTTAGGTAGTCATGTTTTATAAGCGATTATAGGGTTCTGATAGAAACTCTTTACTATCTTTTTTCGTTGTGTTGATGCTCCGCACCAATGGTGCTCACCATTCGCACCAATGGTGCGGGGCGTTAATTCCCTTGCTATCTATCGTTGTGTGGAATCTAATAGCAATCACTCCAACAGCTTGAAGATGATTTCTGATAATAAAAAAAGACATTCATTGCTTTGCATTGTCTTTCATTTAGCTTACCTTTGCACAAAGAATAAAGTAAACGCAATGGATATACAGGAGATTTACAAGATTTACCAAGCGCACCCTGTTGTGACCACAGACAGCCGTAACTGTCCTGAAGGAAGTATTTTCGTGGCATTGAAGGGAGCATCATTCGATGGTAATAAGTTTGCAGAAGCTGCTTTAGAAAAGGGCTGTAGCTATGCGATCATTGACGAAAAAGAATATGCAAAGGCAGGCGACGAGCGTTATATCCTCGTTGATGACGCCCTTGTAACTTATAAAGAATTGGCACGCGAACATCGTCGTCAGTTCTCAATCCCTGTGATTGGTATTACAGGAACAAACGGAAAGACGACAAGTAAAGAACTTATCTCTGCCGTATTGGCTGAGAAGTTTAATGTACATCATACGGAGGCGAACTATAACAACGATGTAGGTGTGCCTCGTACGTTGTTAGGTATTCGTCCAGAACATGAGATTGCAGTTATCGAGATGGGTGCTTCTCATCCCGGTGACATTGAGAAATTGGTTACATACGTAGAGCCAACTTGTGGTTTGATTACTAATGTCGGTCGTGCACATCTTCAGGGTTTTGGTAGTTTTGAGGGCGTAAAGAAGACCAAGGGTGAACTTTATGATTTCCTTAAAGCTCATGGTTGTTTACTGTTCCTCAACGAGAGCAATCCCGATTTGACGGAAATGGCAGAACAGCGAGCGTTTGATCGTATCATAACTTACGGACAAGATGAGACCGCTGATGTGCAAGGTTATGTTGTTAGCTGCGCTCCGTGTTTGAAGTTTGAGTGGCAGTCATCAAGCCTTAACACCCATCACCCATCACCTACTATCTACGAAGTACAGACCCATCTCATTGGTTCTTACAACTTAGATAATATGTTGGCAGCCATAGCTATTGGTCTTCACTTTGGTGTTACGCCACAGCAAATCAACTATGCTCTGGAGAACTATGTGCCTCATAACAATCGTTCTCAGTTGACTGAGACAGCACATAACAAGCTTATTGTGGATGCTTACAATGCTAATCCATCCAGTATGGCTGCTGCGATAGAGAACTTCCAACTGATGGAGGTAGAGAATAAGATGGCTATCCTCGGTGATATGCGTGAACTTGGAGATGCGTCTGCAGAAGAACATCAGAAGGTTGTGGAATTGCTTAAGGCTACAGACATTCGTAATGTATGGCTTGTTGGAGAGGAGTTTGGAAAGACACAAACCGATTTCCGCAAGTTCCGCGACATTGATGAGGTGAAAAAGGAGATAGCTCTTCATCGTCCAGAGGATCATTATATCTTGATAAAAGGTAGTAATGGCATCAAGCTTTTTGAGCTTCCAGCCTTGCTATAACAAGAAAGAAAAACGGCGAGAAAGTTTGTGTTAGTTCCGAGAAAATAGTTAACTTTGCACTTGCTTTTAAGCTATCGGGATGTAGCGCAGTTGGTAGCGCACTACGTTCGGGACGTAGGGGTCGCCAGTTCGACTCTGGTCATCCCGACAGAAAAAGGGAAGAAGCCGTTTGGTTTCTTCCCTTTTTGGTTTTATTGGGCTACTTAGCCTTATTAGCCTAATTAGGCCTATAAGCCTTATTAATTATCATTCTCTTAGTTTTTCTCTGCAATCTTCAAGGATTGCCATCAACTCATCTATCTTTGTTGTGCGCAACATAGCGATGCGTGTCTTCTTAAAATCGGGGATTCCTTTGAAGATTGGCGATGCTGCTAAGTGTCGGCGGGTATGTAGAATACCACGATGTTCGTCGATACGTTCCACATTAATGCGTAGCATTTCTTCAAGTATATCGATCTTGTCATCGATAGTCAGCTGCTTCTCACCTTGATTAAAGAGCCACGGACAACCGAAGGTTGCACGGCCAATCATCACCGCATCAACACCATAACGGTCGAACTTCTCGTGCGCTTCTTCAATACTTGTAACATCACCATTGCCAATGATGGGGATATGAATGCGTGGATTGTTCTTCACCTCACCAATCAATGTCCAGTCTGCCTCGCCTGTATACATCTGTGCGCGAGTGCGTCCATGAATGGTTAATGCCTGTATACCACAGTCTTGTAGTTGCTCAGCAAGATCGGTGATAATGAGGTTGTCGTTGTCCCAACCTAATCGAGTCTTTACAGTGACTGGTGTGTTGACAGCCTTCACTACCTCTCTTGTGATGTCAAGTAGCAGTGGGATGTTCTTCAACATACCAGAGCCAGCACCCTTGTTTGCCACCTTCTTCACTGGACAACCAAAGTTAATGTCAATCACATCGGGCTTTACCTGTTCTACAATCTTAGCTGCTTCAACCATTGAAGCTACATCCCTGCCATATATCTGTATTCCTACAGGACGCTCACTATCGTCAATGACTAATTTTGAAAGTGTCGACTTGATACTACGGATGACGGCATCAGCCGACACAAACTCCGTATATACCATGGCTGCACCGAAGCGTTTACACATCTTGCGGAAGCCAATATCTGTCACATCTTCCATTGGAGCCAAGAATAGTGGGCGTTCCCCCAAATCTATTGTTCCTATTTTCATAGGTGCAAAGGTAACGAAAAGGCTTTGAATAGTAAAGGAGTAAGAAGGCAAAAAAGTAAAAGGAGGGAAAGTTTTAATATCCTTCCGTTAAATGTATGGACGCTTTTCGTATTGCTTTAACGTAAGAGCCGAGGTTGCTCATTAAACAAAAACTTGGCTAAGACAGTCAGCATTCTATCCTATTATCATCCTCTGATATTGAAAATCATTTCTTTTTGGACTTCGAAAAAAGGCAGACAGTGATTTGAAAAATCATTACATAATTCCAAAGAAAATATCTATAAATAACGGCAAAACCACATACAAAAAGCAGGTTTGCAATTAACAGAGAATCAGGAAGTTATCAAGTAATAAAATAAAAGGTGCTTAATTGGACTTCAAAAGGGCGTTAGTAAGGGGCTTAAAGGGCACCTTTTGCAAGCCAATTGGGCGTCTTTTAGAAGCCAAAAGAGCATGTGTTGGTTTTGAGTTGTACGAAAATAATTTACAAAATTTAGTTAATAAGGGAATACGTTGATAGTAGAAGACAGATAGACATTGCAGCTAATTACATTTATTATGTAGTTTATCCCCCCTTTGTAAAACCATCTAATTAGAGGTAATCATACCATGTATGCGGATGAATCTCATTCTATTAACAATCTACGCATTTAATGGAAGAACTGTTTTTAAAAGCTAATAGGGTAAGGAAATGAAAAGGAAAGGGAAGAAAAAGGGAAAGTTGTTTTTCAATCTTAATTATTTTGTACTACACAAAATATGTAGTATTTTTGCAATATAAAGTTCACGTATTATGGATGATCAGTATAAAATCCCCTATTTGAACGCTGTTATCAGAACGTTTGGTGATCGCTTTAACTTGACGGTACAGCAATCTTTCCGCTATCTTTATAACTTTAAGGGAATACAATTTCTTTTAGAGTATTATGACGTGGAACATACATTGTCTATAGATGATACGGTAGATGACCTTATCAAAGTTTGTCAAAAGAATGGAGGAGAATTAGCATGAGACTCTATCATGGTACTAATACTGATTTTTCAGAGATTGATCTTGCAAAGTCTTTCCCGCTAAAAGACTTCGGACAAGGCTTTTACTTGACGACAATACGTGAGCAGGCAGAACGAATGGCGAAACGAAAATACGAGGCGTTGGGGGGCAAAGCCATTGTACAAGAGTATGAATTCGATGAGAGTTCCTTACATAAAGGTGATTTGAAAGTGCTGATTTTTGAAGGAACTACCCCTGAATGGGCAACATTTATCTTTAATAATAGGTCAAGAAACAAAAACTATCAGCATGATTATGATATCGTTGTCGGACCTATAGCAGATGATGGAGTAGCCTTTCTTATCAACCTGTACACTACGGGAGCAGTCACTTTGGCACAGTTTACAAGGATGCTTAAGTTTAAGAAGCTCAGTAATCAGTATTTCTTTGGAACTGAAAAGGCTGTAAAACAATTAAGAAGAATAAAGTAATGACACAACAAGAAAGATTTAAACACCTTGTCAATTTCACTATTGATGAGCTGACAACTTATCTTATAAAAGACTTTCATTTGGATACTGCAGAAGCTTTGGATATTGTTTATTCTTCAAAGACACTTGAACTTCTGCAGAACAAGCGGACTGGACTTTATTACCAGAGTCCAGGCTATGTGTATCATTTGCTCAAGAAAGAGTATAAGACTGGACAGTTGCCACAAGTCAACTAATCTTTATTAAAACGATTATCTAAATTTAATTTACAGCCATCTTTGCAACCGAGTTGCAAAACATAATCTTTATCTTTGCAGCAGAATATTAATGCAGTAACAGGTTTTAGATTATGAAAAAGAAACTTATAAGAATCATTCTTACGGCTGTACTCCTCGCTGGAGCATGGTTAGTAGAGCATTTCACAGCACTTCCAATGTGGCAGGTGTTGCTTGTTTATTTGGTTCCTTATCTGGTTATCAGTTATGATGTATTAGGTGAAGCGGTTGAGGGAATCATGGAAGGCGATCCTTTTGACGAGAATTTCCTTATGAGTATTGCGACTATCGGAGCATTGCTCATCGGTTTCCTTCCCGGTGCCGAACCACAGTTTATCGAAGGAGTCTTCGTGATGTTGTTCTTCCAATTAGGCGAACTCTTTGAGCATTATGCGGAAGATAAGGCGCGCGACTCCATCTCTGAACTAATGGATATCCGTCCAGATGTAGCCAATGTAGAGCGAAACGGAGTGGTAGCGAGCGTAAGTCCAGAGGAAGTGAAGATAGGTGAGACAGTGATTGTTAAACCAGGAGAGAAGATACCGTTAGATGGAAGGGTGCTTGAGGGCAGTTCCAGCCTTAATACCGTAGCCCTTACGGGTGAGAGTATGCCACGTGATGTAAGTGCGGGTATGGAAGTTATCTCTGGTTGTGTTAATCTTTCGGGTGTGTTGAAAGTACAAGTTGAAAAGGCATATAGCGAGTCTACCGCTGCAAAGATTATCCAACTCGTTGAAGAGGCAGGTGATAACAAGTCACGCAGTGAGTCGTTCATTCGTCGTTTTGCACGTGTCTATACACCTATTGTGGTGATTGCTGCCCTTGCTTTGGCTGTTATTCCTCCGTTCTTCTATGATAGTTACGCACCAGCCTTTGGTGTTTGGCTCTATCGTGCATTGACCTTCTTGGTTGTAAGTTGCCCATGTGCTTTGGTTATTTCTATTCCTCTTACCTTCTTTGCGGGCATCGGTGGGGCTTCTCATAAGGGAATCCTCATTAAGGGTGGTAACTATATGGATGCTTTGTCAAAACTCTCTACGGTAGTATTCGATAAGACAGGAACATTGACACGTGGTACTTTTGATGTTGAGGCTATCCACCCAGAGAAACTCTCTGAGCATGAGTTGCTTCATTTAGCAGCCCATGTTGAACGTTATTCTACCCATCCAATCGCCCTTGCTCTCCGTATGGCATATGCGAATGAAAAGGATAATTGCATTGTTGAAGATATACAAGAAACAGCGGGACAGGGTATTACTGCCACTGTTAATAATCAGAAAGTAAGTGTTGGTAACAGCCGTTTAATGGCAACATTAGGTATTACAATCCCTACCTGCAAACGTTGTACGAGCCATGCGGGTACGATTGTTCACGTTGCGATTGATGGTGAATATGCAGGTCATATCGTTATCTCTGACCAGTTGAAGGCTGATGCAGTGAAGGCTATAGAGTCTCTGAAGCAGTTGGGGGTTAGTAAGACAGTGATGCTGAGCGGCGACAAGAGGGAAGTTGTTGAGCAAGTTGCTGAGCAGACAAAGGTGACGGAATATTATGCAGAACTGCTCCCTACTGACAAAGTAAAGCATGTTGAGCGGCTCATTGCAGAGAAAAATGCTGGTGAAACAATCGCCTTTGTCGGTGATGGAATCAATGATGCACCAGTATTGGCACGTGCTGATGTGGGCATTGCTATGGGTGCTTTGGGAAGTGATGCAGCTATTGAGGCAGCCGATGTTGTACTGATGGACGATAAACCTTCGAAGATAGCACTTGCCATAGAACTCTCATGCCGTACTATTTTCATAGCAAAGGAGAACGCATGGTTCGCCATCGGTATTAAAGTTGCAGTCCTTCTTCTTGCCACCTTTGGAATGGCAAGCATGGGATTAGCCGTCTTTGCTGATGTTGGTGTGATGGTTCTTGCCGTTCTTAATGCGATGAGAGCAAGATAGAAAGGTATTCTTCTCAATTTATTTTCATGAAAATAAATATTTTTCTTCATGAATGTAAATATTTATTTTCGTGAAAATAATTTCTTTTTTACATGAAAGTAATTTGGCATCTGTCGTAAAGTAGCTACGCAGATGCCTTTTTTAATAGTTTGAAAAGCATAATTTGATAAAGCAATAGACTGTTCTCTTTCGGCTTATCTGGCATTTCGAGTGATACTACTATTGGTCTTTGTGATGCAAGCCTATGATTCCCTTTGAGTTATTACGTTATTAATAAGGTTTTTATTGCTTAGTGATTCGGTGTGACATCGCTGTCCACACTATTGGTGTTCAGCGTCCGCACCATTGGTGCTGAGCCTTCGCACGTTGAGAAGAGATGAACTCTTTCACTCTTAAACAATGTTACAACCTTCTGCTTTTACGATAAAAATAATTACGAAAAAAGCCGAATAAGAAAACTTTTATGTAAGTTTGCAGTAGAGAGTTGATTGCTATGCAGATACGATTATTTCTATTTTTCTTGTGGCTTTTGCTACCCCTCTCATCACTTCAAGCACAGAAAGTGCTGGTTTGTGATGGGGCAACGCGCTTTCCGATACGTGATGTGTTGGTCAGTGTGGATGGGAAGAATGTGGGACTTACTACATGGCAAGGAATCATTAACCTACCTGATTCATTCCAAACAGCTACCTTTAAAAAGAAAGGTTATGCACCAGAGAAGTTATTTCGGAGTGAAGTTTTGCGTGATACCGTCTTCCTTTTCCCTGCAGAACATTATTTGGATGAGGTGGTGGTGATAGGTAAACAGGTTGTTGATGGGCGTGAACTGTTGAAAAAGATGCCGAAACGAGACATCTTAGAAAAACGCCCGTCTGGTGGACTTGGTGGTTTCGATTTAGGTCTTATACTTGACAAACGATACCGTAGAGACCGTAGGCATGTCAGAGAGTTGCGTGAAATTTTCAAGAAAATGGACGGTTTAGAGGATAAGGAAGATCCTATCCTCAAGGCTTATCGACAAACACAGCAGGAATTAAAAGCTGATTCTATTCAGAAAAAGAATGAGCAAAAAGAACTGAAGAAATAGCTTTTAGTGTGAGTATAGGTAAACGAAAAAAGCCCGATGGACAAGGCGAAGAAATATCACACTTGCCTCATCGGGCTCAACATATACTCAAGTCAGAGAAGATATTATTCTTAAATCACGCCACGGATACGGTCATCAAAGGCTGAAAGGGCAGCCTTTGCACCTTCTCCCATAGCAATTGTAATCTGTTTGTAAGGCACCGTCGTAACGTCACCAGCAGCATATACGCCACTTAGATTAGTGCGATTGGTTGCGTCAATGACAATCTCATTGCGAGGAGTAACCTCTACTTGATCCTTGAAAGCATCGCTGTTTGGCGACAAACCAATCTGAACAAAGACACCATCTAAGGCTATATCACGTTCCTCATCATTGGTGCGGTCCTTCACTCTGATACCCGATAGCTTCTGACCATCACCCAAGAGAGCTGTTGTTTGGGTAGAAAGGAACACCTCAACATTAGGCAGGCTGGCTACTTTCTGCTGTAAAACTTCATCAGCACGCATAGCATCAGCGAACTCAAGTACGGTCACGTGGCGGCAGATACCAGCCAAGTCAATGGCTGCTTCGATACCAGAGTTACCACCACCGATGACTGCTACGTCCTTACCTTTGTAGAAAGGACCATCGCAATGAGGACAGAAATGCTCACCATGACCGATGTATTTATCCTCATCTGGCAGACCAAGAAGGCGCCAACTTGCACCTGTTGCAATCACAACAGCTGGTGCGGTGAAGGTTTCTCCACCACGTACTGAAACAGTCTTAATAGCCTCTTTCAAGTTGGTTGATACCACCTTGCGGTTGTCGAATACATCAATCGAATAATCATTGATATGTGTGCGAAGGTCGGCAGCAAGCTGTGTACCTGTCGTTTTGGTAACAGAGATAAGATTCTCGATACCTGTTGTGTCGTTTACCTGTCCTCCAATACGCTCCGCAACGATAGCTACGCGCAAGCCTTTGCGAGCAGAATAGATAGCAGAAGATGCTCCAGCAGGACCACCACCGAGTACGATAACATCATATTCACGTACTGTTTGCACCGCATTCTCATCATGGTCGGTACCAACTTTGTCCTCCAACTCTTGCAGAAGGATACCAAGATCACCACGACCGGTGTGCAATGGTTCCCCATTAACGTACACAGAAGGTACGCCTTGTATGTTCAAACGTTGTATTTCATCCTGATAAAGACCACCATCAACCATCTCATTGCTAATATTTGGGTTGATAAGCGCCATTACGTTGAGTGCCTGAACAACGTCAGGACAGTTTGTACAGGTGAGTGATACGTAGGTCTGAAGGCGGATTTCACCCTTCAACGACTTGATACGTGTAGCTATCGCCTCGTCAGGAAGGTTCTTACCCTGTCCGTCAGAGTTAAGGATAGCAAGGAGCAACGAGGTAAACTCGTGACCATTTGGTATACCACGGAAGCTGATACCAGTCTCTTCACCATTGCGAAGAATACTGAATGAGAAGTGTTCTCCTTCCTGATAAACCGTCTTTATCTTGTCAGAAGTAGAGGCAATATCCTCTACGAAAGACGAAAACTCTGCAGAGTTCTCATCATTACTATTGCGAGTAACGCTAAGGGTTATATCAGATGAGAGCGAACCAAAGACGCCCTTCACCTGTTCGAGTATGCTTGAATCTAACATGGGGCTTGTAAATTTCTCTATATATTATAAAAAAATGGAGAGACAAAGTCCGAAGACTTATCTCTCCACCATAACTTCTATGACACTTTTATGTCTGTTATTACAGAAACTAAGTCTTAGAGCTTACCAACAAGGTCGATGCTTGGCTTCAATGTTTCGTCACCCTGCTTCCACTTAGCTGGGCAAACCTCACCCTCGTGAGAAGCAACGAACAACGCAGCCTCAACCTTACGTACCAACTCATCAGCATTACGACCGATGCTGTTGTCCTGGATTTCAGCAATCTTAACGAGACCCTCTGGGTTTACGAGGAATGTACCACGGTAAGCCAAACCCTCGTCCTCTTTGTATACACCGAAGCCACGGCTCAATACGCCAGTTGGGTCAGCAAGCATTGTGTACTTAATCTTCTTGATTCTATCAGAAGCATCGTGCCATGCCTTGTGTACGAAGTGAGTATCAGTACTTACTGAGAATACCTCTACACCAAGACCCTTGAGCTGCTCGTACTTGTCAGCCAAATCCTCCAACTCTGTAGGACATACGAAAGTGAAGTCAGCTGGATAGAAGAAGAAGAGTGCCCATTTGCCCTCGATATCCTTGCTTGAAACGGTCTTAAACTGTCCGTCCTGGAAAGCCTGAACGGTAAACTCTGGTGCGTGTGCATTAATAATTGGTTCCATATCTTACTTAAAACTATTTATGTGATTAAATCTTTTTGTTTTGCAATGCAAAGTTAGTATTTGTAATCATTACAGACAATAGATAAAATCTATGTGCTGATTAATAAAATCTATCAAGATGTATTATGGTGCTGATTGTCAATAAGTTATATTCCTATATTTGGTAGATTAAAAGATTACCTTCAGATAAAAAATATATCAAAAAAGTACTTATGTATTCCAAAGTAGAATCGGAAACACTCGTGTTGTCTTTGAAAAGCAAGCTGAATAAGCTAAGAACAACTCTTACTTCATAACAAGTTGTAGTCAATAGAATCATATATAATAAGGTTGTCAACCTTTAATATGCTTTGTGCTCAGCCTCCGCACGTTTTGTGTTCAGCCTCCGCACCACATGTGCGGAGCGTTAGCACACTTAGTGTGTGGTGGCTTGTTGATTGTTGGGTGATAGTTGTTAGGTGTTGAAGAACACTGATAGAAAACTTATAAGGTGGTGAAGAATAATACTTATTTATAGTGATTGGAGGTGTATACACTCACTATAAAGGATGAAAAAGATAGGTATAAAGCATAAAAACAGGATGATAAGACGGCTATTTGGCTTTTTTTATCTATTTTTGTCATAGTCTATACATGGTATTAGAAGAATGACACTACAACAATTAGAATATGTAATGGCAGTTTATCGGCTCAAGCATTTTGCAAAGGCAGCCGATGACTGCAATGTTACACAGCCTACACTTAGTTCGATGATTCAAAAGTTAGAAGACGAATTAGGTGTGAAAATCTTTGACCGTAAGCGTCAGCCAATACAGCCTACACAAGCGGGTATGAAGGTGATTGAGGAGGCTTGGAAGGTGCTTAATCGTGCAAAGAAACTCAAGCAGATAATCGATGAGGAACGGCAGGTGCTGACCGGTACCTTTGAGGTGGGTGTGCTACCGACAATTGCACCTTATCTTATTCCGCGATTCTTCCCACAGTTAATGAATGAACATCCTGAGATGGATGTGAGGATTACGGAGATGAAAACCGAGGATATGCGCAGGGCACTTCGTAGGGGCGATATAGATGCTGGTATCTTGGCACGTGTCGACGGACTGGAGGAAATGTCGTGTACACCGCTTTATCGTGAACAGTTCTTCGGTTATGTAGCAGAAGGCGACCCATTGTTTGAAAAGGAGTTTATTCGTCCTGCTGACTTGTCGGGAGAGTACCTGTGGTTGTTGGACGAAGGACATTGTTTCCGTGACCAGTTGGTGAAGTTCTGCCAGCTAAAGTCGGCTGCTTTAAGCAAGAAGAGTTATAACTTAGGAAGTATAGAAACCTTTATGCGTGTAGTAGAGCATGGCAAAGGAGTTACCTTTATCCCTCAACTTGCCCTCTCGCAGCTCACAAAGGAACAGCATCGTTTAGTGCGTCCTTTCGCCCATCCAGTGCCTTCTCGTGAGATAATACTGATGACATCGCCTAACTTCATTCGTCATACATTGCTCCATATGCTTGCAGAAAGGATAAAAGAGTCCTTACCTGATGATTTCCAAAGTTAAATCTTGGCAGTTTTCCTATAGGAGGTAATAAGAATAAAAAGGTTCTTCCGTTAAACGTGTGGATACTTTTCGTATAGCGTTAGCGGAAGAACAGAACTTACTCATTAAAGAAAAGCATAGTCAAGGACATCAATTATCTATTCTTTTTTCATCCTCCGTCACAGAAACCTTTTTCTTTTTAATACTCGAAAATCCACTGATAATGTTTTGAAAAATCATTACATAAACTTGAGCAAAACATCTATAAGTAAGGATAAAAACGCTTGTAAAAAGTGGGTTTGTAACCAACAGGGAATCAGTCAGTTATAAAGTAGTAAAAGAAAAGGCGCTTAATAAGACTTCAAAAGGGCGTTAGTTGGACTTCAAAAGGGTATCTTTAGCAAGCCAATTAGGCGTCTTTAAGAAGCCAAAAGAGCATGTATTTAAAATCATGATGTGAAAAAATAGGACAAAATAAAAAGCAATTAGCCCAATTGGACCTATTAGCTTAATTAGCCTAATTAGGCTAATAAGAATAAGTTGTTTGTAGAGGATAATATCAATATAGTATCTATTTGCATTTCTTGTATAGCGTACAAATGTATTGTAAGCTCTTTTAAAACATTCTATAGCTACTACTTATACAATGTTTTGTTTGTCACATATTATATTTTTTATTATCTTTGCAATGATAAGATACCTATTTTAGCATATACAATTATAACCTCATATGATATGAAATTCAATTCAAGACAAGCTAACCAACAGTATTCAAGTTTTAATCTTAAAGATTTCTTTGGTATGAATAATCCTAAAAAAATATTGCTTCCAGTAGCTCTTGTAGTCACTTTTTGTGCTATTGGTCTTGTTTTCTTCTCGTTTGTAAATCCTTCTTACGACCAAGAAGCGGCATTAAAGATGAAGCCTATCTTCTTTGGTAGTACGCGTGTTGCTGATGAACCAGTAAATTCAATTACACTGATTGCACCAACAACGACCGCTGTCTACTTTAATATTCTGCCACAGAAGATGCAGTTCCAGTTTGATGATTTGCTTTCAAACGACAATACTCCACTTGATGTTAATATGTATATGATTATCCAAGTGAAGAAAGGACAGACCCCTGACTTGCTGAGGAACTATGGAGAAAACTGGTTTGAGAACTTCATTGAACCTTATTTCCGCAATAAAGTGCGTGAGTATGTATCCTCTTGTTCGCCATTCGACTTGATGAGTAATCGTGAGGTTCTTGCAAAGTTCGATGACCGTATTAAGCAGTCTATGCGCCAGTATGTAGCCTCTTTGTCACGAAAGGCAAACTTCCCTATTGATATTCAACAGGTAATTACCGACCGTGTGATGCCTAACAAGGAGCAGTTGGAGGAGATGAACAAGACTGCTGCAAGTATTCAGGCAAAGCAAACACAAGAGAAGCGTGCCGAAATGGAACTTGCACGTGCTAAGGCTGAGCGTAATAAGGCGGTGGCTGATAAGGCTTATATGACCGAACTAAACCTCTCTCCAGCACAGTTCATACAGTTGCGTGCATGGGATGTTATCGAGAAGAAGAATGGTGCTAACATAGATGTTCTCTTTGGAGGAGGCGAAACACCGATGTGGAATATCCGTAGATAGACTACGTCTTCACCGATTGTAAATAAAGTAAGAACGCTTAGACCTATGACAAAAGGTGAAATCTATCTTGTGGTCCTTTCCATCCAACTTTTTATATTGGTAGTTATCTTCTTTGTTGTTCGAGTTGTACTCAATCCTCCAAAGAACATTATAAAGAGTTTTATTATAGTTGATGGCAATCTTTATGCCCGTTGTCAACAGGGACATATCGCACTGATTAAGCCGCCTCGGCCTATCTGTATAAAAGATATTGTTAGGATAAAGCTTAATCAGAGCATATCTTTCAATGGTAGATTTCCAGTTGTTGTGGAAACAAAGGATGGGAAACGTGTTACGCTCTTCATCGGTGGGATCTCTCCAATGCGAGAACTCCAACGGCTTCGAGAAGAACTATTAGCAAGCGAGTTTGATGGAGAAATCTATTGAATCACGGTCATGGCTGTTGGGTGTTGATTGTTGGGTGATGATGTAAAGTGCGCATCTGGGGGAACATGTTTGGCTTGGGTGTTGGGTGTTGATTGTTCGGTGATGATGTAAAGTGCGCATCTGAAGGAACATGTTTGGCTTGGATGTTGGGTGTTGATTGTTAGGTGATGGTGTAAAGTGCGCATCTGGGGGAACATGTTTTGTCTGGGTGTTGGGTGTTGATTGTTCGGTGATGATGAATAAGTGCGCATTTGAGGGAACATGTTTAATAAATAAAAAGAGGTGATTGCCATGTTGGTAACCACCTCTTTGTTTCTTTATACTATTTAGATGATAGCCTGATAGAGTAGTTTAATACGTACTATATTCAAGCTTATGCTAATCTATCTCTTGTTTTGTAGACTTATTTCAACTTAGCTTCAAGATTCTTCAGCATGTCAACAGTCATATCGTCGAGGTCATACTGAGGTTTCCAATCCCATTCAGCGCGTGCGCAACTGTCGTCAAGACTGTCTGGCCAACTGTCAGCAATACCCTGCTTGAGTGGGTCTACGTCGTATTCCATCTCAAAGTCAGGCTTGTAACGCTTGATAGCATTGAAGATTTCTTCAGGGTCGAAGCTCATTGAAGCAATGTTGAAACCATTGCGATGAACCAAACGAGTTGGATCAGCTTCCATCAATGAGATAGCTGCGTGCAAACCATCTGGCATGTACATCATGTCCATCAGTGTTCCCTTCTTGATAGGACACACGAACTTCTCACCACGAACAGCAGCGTAATAGATGTCAACAGCATAGTCAGTAGTACCACCACCCGGAGGTGTTACATAGGAAATCAAACCTGGGAAACGTACTGAACGGGTATCAACACCATACTTCTTAAAGTAGTAGTCGCTGAGCAACTCTGTGGTAACCTTTGACACACCATAGATTGTACCAGGGCGTTGAACAGTGTCCTGTGGTGTCTGTGTGTGAGGTGTACTCAAACCGAATGAACCGATAGAACTTGGAGTAAAGACCGCACAATTGTTCTCACGTGCTACTTCCAAGATATTCCACAGACCGTCAATACCGATTTTCCAAGCCAGTTGAGGCTTCTTTTCAGCAACTACAGAGAGTAATGCAGCAAGGTTGTAGATGGTGTCAATGTTGTATTTCTTAACAACATCGGCAATCATCTCTGGGTTAGTAACGTCGGCCTCTGCTGATGGACCGCTTTCTTTCAGTTCACCTTTAGGTTCTGCTCCTTTAATGTAACCAGCAACAATGCTGTCGTTTCCATAACGTTTTCTAAGTTCTCGGGTAAGCTCTGAGCCGATTTGACCTGTAGAGCCTATGACCAATACATTTTTCATAAATATTGTTAAGCTTAAATATAACTGGTTGCAAAGTAAGCATATTTTTTGTTGATAACGCACTATTAGGTATTAAAATTATTAAAAAATTAAGTCATCACGTAAAAAAAAACTCCTTAACGTCCTTTTTCTCGTTTTTTATAAGTTACTTTGCCTACTAATAAATAAAATCTAATGTTATGTACGGTAAGATGAAAGAACATCTCAGTAATGCACTTGCTGAGATTAAAGAAGCAGGACTTTACAAAGAAGAAAGAATCATTGAGAGTCCTCAAAGTGCAGCAATCGAAGTAAAAGGTAAGGAAGTTTTGAACTTCTGTGCAAACAATTATCTTGGTCTTTCTAATCATCCACGTTTGATAGAAGGTGCTAAGAAGATGATGGACAAGCGAGGATTCGGTATGTCCTCTGTTCGTTTTATCTGTGGAACACAAGACAGCCACAAGGAACTTGAAGCTGCCATCTCTGATTACTTCAAGACTGAAGACACTATTCTCTATGCTGCTTGCTTTGACGCTAATGGTGGAGTCTTTGAGCCATTGCTCACTGATCAGGATGCTATTATCTCTGACGCACTCAACCACGCCTCTATTATTGATGGTGTACGCCTTTGTAAAGCGAAGCGTTATCGCTATGCAAATGCTGACATGGCAGACCTTGAGCGTTGTCTACAAGAGTCACAGGAACAGCGTTTCCGTATCATCGTTACTGATGGTGTGTTCTCTATGGACGGTAATGTTGCTCCAGTTGACAAGATTTGCGACCTCGCTGAGAAGTATAACGCTCTCGTGATGGTTGATGAGTCTCACTCTGCCGGTGTTGTTGGTGCTACTGGTCATGGTGTAAGCGAACTCTGCAAGACCTATGATCGTGTGGATATCTACACTGGTACACTCGGTAAGGCATTTGGTGGTGCACTCGGAGGATTTACTACTGGCCGCAAGGAAATCATTGACATGCTTCGTCAGCGCAGTCGTCCATACCTCTTCTCTAACTCACTTGCACCTTGTATTATCGGTGCCAGCCTTGAAGTGTTCAAGATGTTGAAGGAGAGTAATGAACTTCATGACAAGTTGGTTGAGAACGTTAACTACTTCCGCGATAAGATGATGGCTGCTGGTTTTGATATTAAACCAACCCAGAGTGCTATCTGTGCGGTAATGCTTTACGATGCTAAGTTGTCTCAGGTATATGCAGCTAAGCTCCTTGAAGAGGGTATCTATGTAACTGGTTTCTATTATCCTGTGGTACCAAAGGGCGAGGCTCGTATTCGTGTTCAGCTCTCAGCTGGTCATAATCGTGAGCAACTTGACAAGTGTATCAACGCTTTCATCAAGATTGGTAAGGAACTTGGTGTGTTGAAATAGTCTACTTGTAGACACTGATTAGTAGTCAGCACCATTGGTGCTCAGCGTCAGCACGTGTGGTGCTGTTGGTAAGCACCATATGTGCGGAGTACGAATAGATTATTAAAAGATAGAAAAAGAGCGAGTGCCAGGATAGGTACTCGCTCTTTGTTATTGGATAGTTGTTTATCGGATAACGCTTGTGTAACGACCACTTTGTGTGATGATGCGTACCACGTAGGTTCCCTTTGGAATGGAGAGGCTAAGGTTGTCGGTGCCACTCGCAGCACTACTTGCTACCAACATACCATTCATACCATATACCTCCACACGCTTCAAGCCCTGCTGCTGTATGTGTAAGCATCCGTCAACGAACTGCAGTGTAGGTTTGATGCTCACTTCTTCCACACCATTTGTTTCTCCCTCAGGATATTTGTCATATGGTCCATTGATAAGGGAAAGGTAAGGTGACGTTGTCGAATTTGGTAATAAGTCAACGTTCCTACCATCCACTACACCAAACAATGCCACTCGATAACGTCGGTTATTGATGAGTTTTTCGGTCTTTGGGTTAATCCAGTCGCTGGTTATTATTGTCATATCATCAGCCTGTGTGAGGTCTACCTGCAGTGGCTTCTTTGTCACTTGGATAGACATACCTGTCACAGTGTCGATAAGATAGAGAGTCAGATCACCCTTGTATTGTACGTTCTTTGCAAGAGATGCAATACATGCGACTCTGAATGTTGGACTTTTTGATACATCAAAGTTCTCCATTTGCACACTTCCTTCCTCGTTATCTTGCGCATAAACAGTCGCTTTTGAGAAGATACCAGTCTGACTCTTTTCCTCAATCGTCAGTGTATAAGGTTCTTGTGAAGCACTTTCACGTACCTGACAGCTTACGTTGTCGGCATTGGTGATAGTCGTGCGCAAGTGATAAGTACCCGAAGCAATGTCGTAAGGAAGGTTGAATGGCAGTCTAACACGCTTGGTTGTGTAGACATCAAAGTCAACCACTTCATCCGTCTGTGTGGTATATACCACCTTATTCTCACCATTTAGGAGTTCTACTTTTACGCTTCCGTTGAAGAAATTAGCATCTAATTTTCGGATGTTTAGACGGAGAACATTCGGCTCACCCGGCATCACTTTGTTGTCTAAATTAGGCTCGGTTGTGAGCTGGAAGGTCGGCTTTTCTGTTGGCAACTCTAAGTAAGTTATCTTGCCGTTCTCCACCTTCATTACGATACGTGGGGCTTTCTTCATACGCGCCCAAGCACCTAATGTACCATCTTCCAGCATCTGTGCAGCAATAGGATAGAGTGAATAGGTGCCGTTTGTAAGGGTAGAGAAGTCGAGTGTGAAGGTTATCTTGTCATCTATCACACCTCCAGAAACCCACTTCCCTTCGTTAAAGACAAATCGTTCCTTAGTAAATATCTTCCTTCCATCCTGTCCATAAGGTGTTACCTTTACCAGTTTGCCCTCTTGGTCATAGATTCCCAAACCGATATCGCCTACAAGTTCACTTTGACTTTGATTGATAAATCTTGAATACATCACCTTAGCTGTAGCAGATAAGGTTGTTGGAGCATCTCCTACAAATGCCATATCACTTCCGTAATCAAAGTTGATATTAGGCGACTGATAGGCAATGTCAGCATCAATCTTAGGTATATTAGGTTTGTTAGGATGTATCGCAATGACATGAAGACGTCTGTTGAAGCTATGCTGTGCACCATTAAACTCACTACCTGTAGACGTTACACTCAAGGTAACAAGTGAGTAATAGCCATTTGCTTGACCATTCCATCCAAAGTTCATGTGGAACCTATCCTCCTCATCAAAGCCATCGCAAACCCACGCATGACCACCTCCAGTCTTCGAATCACCAGATATGTAGAGTGGAAAACCATTGCGGAGCTCTTTCTTTACAATCTCGATAAAGTTGTCAATACCCTCATATAATCTGGTTACCATTGAGGCATCATAGTCGAAGTAATTGCGCAATGCACGCTCAGCCATATAGCTCTGTGTACCACTTGCCCTATCTGTGTATTGCATATTGGTTGCAATACCCACATCATTCATCAACAAAGCCACAGCATCTTCCTGCTTTGTAGTAATGTTTCTGCGGTTATAATCAGGCAACATATTGTCCCAGTCGTAGTGTGACTTTGTAAAATCGGCTGAGCGAACAGTGTTATCAAACGTCACCGTGTAGCTTTCTTGTCCCTTACCTTGTGCTGGCCATTTATGGTAATACATTACCTGTGCAACCGCAGTAGCCACACACCCCGTTACATATTGGGTCAGCTTGCTGTAGGGATAGTCCTGTCCCCACTTGCTTTTTAGCAAAGGCTGCACAGCATCAGCAGCTTTTGTTGCTGCTCCTGCACGTGTGGTAAGTGTCTTATTCTTGCCCAACTCCTCATACACCTGTCGATAGGAATCAAAGAGATAACGTGCTTCGGGATTGAGGTTAGCCATATCAATCGAAGCCTCTTTGCTATAAGCTAACACCTTACCCATCTTGTCATCGCCTGCAATAACTACAAAACCTTTGCCTTCGTCATCGTTGAAGACGTAGTAAGGTTGCTGTGTTGCCGTTGCTGCAGCACGTGTTTTTATGTTTTGATCAGCCGTCTTGCTGACATTTACATACGTTCTTGCTATGCGTAAAGCAGTGTTGAAATCAACATTGTCAGCATAGTTTGCTGTTACAGAAAGTAGGAGGGAAAGAATGAGAAAACTTCTTCTCAATAGGATATTCTGTGCTGAAAAGACAGTTTTTTTGCTATTAATTTGAAATATTGAATATGTCATATCAGGTTTATACCAATGAATTATAGACTACAAAGGTACACTATTTTTTTGATTTCTCTATATATATTAGGAACGGATTTGGGCTTAATATATCGATAAAGGGTCAAAATTAATGTGTAATCAGGGGTTAAGACTTATATATTTGCATGGTAACTCTCTCCTAAATTGATACTATGGCAAATCCGTAATCTACAAATAGCTTATTCCTATTAGCCTAATTAGGCTAATAGGTCCAATAGGGCTAATTGCACTAATAGTTTGTTGTTTTGTCATAATTTTTCACATCATGATTTTAAATACATGCTTTTTTGGCTTCTAAAAGACGCCCGATAGGCTTGCAAAAGGTGCCCTTTAAGCCCCTTACTAACGCCCTTTTGAAGTCCAATTAAGCATCTTTTATTTTGCTGCTTTATAACTGATTGATTTCCTTTAGGTTACAAACCTGTCTTTTATACGTGCTTTTGTCCTTGTTTATAGCTGTCTTGTTCGAAATTATGTAATGATTTTTCAAAGTGCTGTCGGTGGATTTTCGAGTGTTAAAAAGAAACGGTTTCTGTGTCGGAGGATGAGAAAAGACTATATAGTTAATGGTCTTGCCTATATCTTTATATAGACTATTTGTTTATGTTTTATTGCAGATGAAAACGCAGTAAAACATAAATGTAAATCGAATTCAGTTGATAGCGTTAGAAAGTAATCTGCTTATTGATCTTTCCTTTATACGTGTTGATACTTAAATAGATGGAATCCTTCTGCTTAAAACCATTCAAAGGAATACTTGTAAAGACACGTCTGCTATAGTATTCGGGTACTCCATTTTGGTGATGATGTAGTCGAAGATAAAACACTCGACCGCCATTAGGTAGGTTTTTTACGGAATCACAGACAATAGCTAAGGTCTGAACAGCCTTTTTGTCTTCTGTCTTTCCAGTCTTTAAGTTAAGTGTAAGATTCAAATACTTATGATTCTTGCTTATCCAAACGCTTTCAAAACCAACCGGGTCGGTGTACACAATGGGTAAGTCAAGTGCCAAACGAGGGCGTAAGACAGCAACAGGACTAATGGCAAAAGACGATGTTATGCCATTTTCTACCTTATTATAATATAGTAAGGCACGGTAAGTAGTGTCGGGTCTTTTTGCCCATTGTTCTTTTACTGCAGGTTTTAAGGTCAGTTGTATTCCGTCATCAGTAGTTGCTGAAGCGAAAGCTGATAGCTCGTTGGTCCTTGCTTCAACAAAGTCGGTATGTAGATAAGACAGTTCGCTGTCGCCTGTCTCATAGAAGTCATGCTCACAGGCACTGACTATGAGTAACGACATGACTGCCGTTACCATAGTCAATAGTCTGTAGAAAGTCTTTCCGAACCAGTCCACGTTGTGTTATTTCTTAAAGGTGAGACGATTCAAAAGTGACTTAAATCTGCCACTTTCAGATGACGCAGCAATGTAATTCTTTGCAGGATAAGCATACTGTGTCAACAGACAAGTGCGTAAGAACTTATCATCACGGTTCTCAATATCGATTTTCTCAATCTGACCATCGAGGTAAGTATTGAAGTTCTGATAGTCTTCCACTGTATAATACTCTTCGTAAACACGTGTATCCTGAATCATATCTAATGCTACGTAGTTGATAGGATAGAGTTTGTAGTTACTGTGGATTTGGTGATCGATATGTGCTGCAATCGTATCGAAGAGCTTGTTCTTTGGCAGTTCCTCATCTACTGTGTCAAGCCATTCGTCAATACATGGTGCACATTTGTAGAAGATATGTCCCTTGTAGCCTTTGATTCCTACTAACATACTCTCGAGATCGTCCTCTGCAGTCTTCTTCCAATAAGGTAAATCACGACGCAATTGATACTCACGTGCCTTGAGATAATCGCATGGATCGTACTCATAAGAGATAGCTAACGGCACGATGTGGAGCTGCTTCAGACGTTCGATGATAGTGCCTTCGCCGCCCATAGCCATCATCTTCAGAATCGCAGGTTGGGTAAGGTCGTTTGAATTCTTCGCTCTTCCCTGTCGTTGAGCAATCCATACATTGTCATTCTTCTCAGCAATAGCGAAGTGAATATACTCTGACATACGCTTGCTTGCACGGAGCATCTCAACCGAATGGAGGGCACGCTCTACAGTAAATGACTTGTTGATACGCACCAAATCACGCACCCAATCCTGCGAAAGGAGGTTGTCACCGATAGCAATCTCACAAGTAGTGGTAAAGCCAACATCCATGAGAAGCTTGTCGAGGAAAGCAGAATCGAGCACAATGTCGCGATGGTTGCTGACGAAGGTATAACGTTTGCGTGTATCGATATTGACTGCATCCATGCTACAACCTAAGCTCAACTCCGTGACAAGACGCTGGAGGAAAGGATAGCAGAATGTTTTTTGGAATTCAAGATTCGTCTTACAAGCGTGCATCTTCTTTGCTATCGCCTCTGCTGGAACATCAGGGTAGAGATATGCCAGCACCTTTTGAAACTGCTTATCAGCAAGAATCCTATCATAGACTGCCGGTAATTCTTCCGGCTCAAACGGACGGATAGGGTCAAACTCTGATGGTATTTTCATAATCGTAAAAATTAATTTGTTTCTATTTTATGTCTTATTGCATGCCCTAAGAACCTGCAATGATTAGTTCTATGCCCATTTCTTCAATCTTGTTGGCTACAAACTGTGGTATTTTAGCATCGGTAATGATGATGTCAACATCCTCAAGTCCACTAATTGCAGCGTGTCTATCACGCTTTACCGTATGAGAATAGTTTAGTACAAATATAGTTAAAATAAATCAATGGCTAAAGGTGAAGCCCTCGTTTAACAGAAGATTAACAATTATTTATGACTGTCTGCGGTAGATATATTGGTTCTTCCGTTAAATGTATGGACGCTTTTCGTATTTGCTTTAAAGGAAGAACCGAGGTTACTTATTAAACAAAAACATAACTAAGACAGTCGAATATCTATCCTCTCATCATCCTCTTTCATTGAAAACCATTTCATTTAAGACTTCGAAAATCTGCAGACAAGAGTTTGAAAAATCATTACATAATTTCGAATAAGATATCAATAAATAACGGCAAAACGGCATGTAAAAAGTAGGTTTGTAATCAACAGTATATCAATTAGTTATAAAGTAGTAAATTAAAAGGTGCTTAATAGGACTTCAAAAGGGCGTTAGTAAGGGTCTTAAAGGGCACCTTTTGCAAGCCAAAAGGGCGTCTTTAAGAAGCCAAAAGAGCATGTATAGGTTTTGAACCGTAGGAAAATAATTTACAAACCTCAGCTAATGAAGGAGTAAGTTGTTGTAGAAGGCAGGTAAAGATGGTATCTTATCATATTTGTCACGTAGTTTATCCCCCCGTTCTAAAACCATTTAATGGGAGCTAATCATACCATGTATGTGGATTAATCTCATTCTATTAACAATCTACGTATTTAACGGAAGACCCGGATCTATTGGTGTGTTTAGATGTGCTTTGCTATTTCGTACATGCAAAAGGGCAGAGAGAAAGAATGTTATTTTGAGAGAATAATTTATCAAATTACTTGTCATTCACGAACAAAGTGTTATCTTTGCAACATTATGAAGTACAGCATCATTGTTCCTGTTTTCAATCGTCCAGATGAGGTTGAAGAACTATTGGAGAGCCTGCTTAGCCAGGAGGAGAAGGATTTTGAGGTCGTTATCGTTGAAGACGGCTCACAGATTCCGTGTAAGGAGGTGTGCGATAAGTACGCTGACAAGCTCGACCTGCATTATTATAGCAAAGAAAATTCGGGTCCTGGGCAGAGCCGTAACTATGGTGCTGAGCGTGCAAAGGGTGAGTATCTGCTCATTCTCGACTCCGATGTTGTACTTCCGAAGGGTTATATTCGTGCTGTGAGTGAAGAGCTAAAACGTGAGCCAGCCGACGCTTTTGGTGGACCTGACTGTGCACATGAGTCTTTCACCGATACACAGAAGGCTATTTCTTATTCAATGACTTCGTTCTTTACGACGGGAGGAATACGTGGTGGTAAAAAGAAACTTGACAAGTTCTATCCTCGTTCATTTAATATGGGTATCCGTCGTGATGTCTATCAGGAGTTGGGAGGTTTCTCAAAGATGCGTTTTGGAGAGGATATCGACTTCTCGATTCGTATCTTTAAGGCAGGAAAGCGTTGCCGACTGTTCCCTGAGGCATGGGTTTGGCACAAGCGTCGTACGGACTTCCGCAAGTTCTGGAAGCAGGTTTACAATTCTGGTATCGCCCGAATCAACCTCTATAAGAAGTACCCTGAGTCGCTGAAACTTGTCCATCTCTTACCGATGGTATTCACTGTTGGAACGGCTTTATTGATTCTGATGATTCTCTTTGGACTCTTCTTGCAGTTATTCCCAATAATCAATGTCTTTGGAAGTGTTTTTATCATGATGGGTTTGATGCCGCTGGTGCTATACAGTGTCATTATCTGTGTGGATTCAACTATGCAAAACAATAGCCTTAACATTGGTCTTCTCAGTATTGAAGCAGCCTTCATTCAACTTACCGGCTACGGTTGTGGCTTCATCAGTGCATGGTGGAAACGCTGCGTATGTGGCATGGATGAGTTCGCCGCATATGAGAAAAACTTCTATAAGTAATTCAGAATTCATAATTTAAAAGCTATCTACAAAACCAAATCTACATTCTAAATAACAAACAATAGTGGTAATCACTCCCCTCCCTTTGGGGGAGGGGCTGGGGGAGGGGCCACTTCTTTACTATGGATAAACTATCTATTTCTCACTGGGCTGAGGCTGACCGCCCACGCGAAAAACTTGAAAGACTGGGGGCTGCCGCACTCAGTGATGCTGAATTACTGGCTATTCTGATTGGTTCTGGCACACCAAAAGAGAGTGCGGTAGACCTAATGAAGCGTATTCTCAATGACTGTAATAATAATCTGAATACACTTGGGAAACTTTCTATTCGTGACTTAGAGCAATACAAGGGCATCGGTTCGGCAAAGGCAATCACTATTCTTGCAGCTTGTGAATTAGGTAAAAGACGGCAGAAGGCGACAGTGGAAGAGGCACCAATACTCAATAGTGCTGAGAATATTTACCAGTTTATGCACACGACGATACAAGACCTTGATATCGAAGAAGGCTGGGTTTTAATGATGAAACAGAACTTCCGACTCATCGAAGCCAAGCGCATTTCAGTGGGTGGACTTACTATGGCACCTGTCGATCTTCGTCTGATGATGAAGGAAGTGCTGCTAAAGAACACTACTGTTTTGGCGTTTTGTCATAATCACCCCAGTGGTAGTACGAACCCAAGTAGGGATGATGATATACTGACATCACATATTCATAAAGCCTGCGAATTGTTGCATATTCATTTTGCAGACCATGTAATACTCACCGATGGAGGCTATTTCTCATATCGTGAGGAGGGAAAGTTATAGCCGAAAAGGCTCTGAAAAGGCTCTGTTTTGTTACTCCGCACATATGGTGCTGATGCTCCGCACGTGTTGTGTTGATGCTCCGCACCAATGGTGTTGAGTACTAAATAGCATCTTCTGTATCATAAGAGGGAATTAAATCAGCCTTTCACTTCTTTTCTAAAGGCTCTATGCTCCACACAAGACCCGTGTGCCGCCAATAAGTAACACGTACTGTACGGTATTGTTCCAGCTCTTTAAAATGAGCATAGCTAATATTATGTTGTCTATCAGAAGACAGAGTGTCACCTTCCCATGTGATGGTATAGTCATTAGACCTCTTATAATGCGTATATACTCTCAGTGAGAATGTCCCTTCGTAACTTCTCACATCATGTTCTATAAGGTCTAATGTCAGATCATGTACCAATATAACAACCACAAAAGTAGTACCTGTTGCTATTACAAAAGAGAATAAACGGTAATACCATCGTTGTTCTTTCTTACGCATGTCACGATAGAAAATGCATATTATCCATACAAGACTTAGAAGCAAGATGATATGCAAGAATAAGCCCCAATAGCCTTCTCTGGTATGAAGTCCAAAATAGCTGGGGTAAATATAAAGGATGGCTAACAATAAAATACATACTAATTCAAGGCAAATGAAAACCCCCGACACTTTGTTATTAAAGATTCTTTGCAACAGGTTTTTCTTATTGCCAGACTCTGTATGGCTGGACTTTCTATTGCCTGTCTGTGTAGCCTCCATTAGGATAGCTGTCCATTCGGGACTGCCAGGTGTAGCTGTATGTGTCCCTGTGTCATCTTTGTAGGTAATATGTTCAACCCTTCCATCTTTATATTCGATATTCCAACCGCGGTTGTTGTGGGGATTTTTCCAATTACAGTCATCATCCTTGAGTTTGTCAATATACTTCTTTGCTTCTGCCAACGTACATCCTTTGCTTTTATGAACCAATAGCACTGCTTCAACATTCTTACCTTCGTGCAGCAATTGGCGCACTTCTTCCTCGAGACTGTTCATCTTCCTTTTATTAATTTATACACTGCAAATATACTACTTTCTGTATGCAATCCCACAAAAGAACGTAACCTTTCTGCAATGAATTATTGTAATTATAGTTTTTAATTACTATCTTTGCAAATGATAGGTTACGCTTGACTATTCGAAAGCAAGTTTTTATAGTGTTTGCTGTGCCTGTCTTTGATAAAAGAATAATTCATTAAAAGAATCACTAATTATGACAATAGAAGAGAAAACAAAGATAGAAGAAAGAATCGTTGACGTGTTGAAGACCGTTTACGACCCAGAGATACCTGTGAATATCTATGATCTTGGTATGATTTACAAGATTGATGTAGATGACGAGGGCAATCTTGATATGGATATGACCTTTACCTCTCCATCATGCCCTGCTGCAGATTTCATCCTTGAAGACGTACGTACAAAGGTGGAAAGTGTAGAAGGTGTCAAGACAGCTAACATCAACCTTGTCTTTGAGCCAGTATGGGATCAGAGCATGATGACTGAAGAGGCACGCGTTGAATTAGGCTTCGAGTAAGACTGTTTCCGCCCTTCTTGTTCAATAAGGCAGCTAAGCCTCTGTCTAATTAGCAGCCTTGTCTCTGCCATTCTGTCCCAGCTTCTGAGGCATTGCCTCAGAATATAGGGAGTAATCATCACCCCTTACCACCCTTCACCCCTTACCCAGTGACATGAAGAATATCTATTTCCTTTCCGATGCACATCTCGGTTCACTCGCTATAGAGCACCGTCGCACACATGAACGCCGCCTTGTACGCTTCTTGGATAGCATTAAGCATAAGGCTGCGGCAGTCTATTTGCTGGGCGATATGTTCGACTTTTGGAATGAATATAAGTATGTTGTTCCTAAAGGTTTTACTCGTTTCCTTGGTAAGATATCTGAATTAACGGATATGGGGGTGGAAGTTCATTTCTTTACTGGTAACCATGACCTCTGGACTTATGGCTATTTAGAAAAGGAGTGTGGCGTTATCCTTCACCGTAAACCGATAACAACTGAGATATACGATAAGGTGTTTTATCTTGCACATGGGGATGGATTAGGTGATCCCGACCCAATGTTTCGTTTTCTGCGTAAGGTTTTTCATAATCGTTTCTGCCAACGATTACTCAACTTCTTTCACCCTTGGTGGGGAATGCAGTTAGGCTTGAATTGGGCTAAAAGGAGTAGATTGAAGCGTAAGGATGGGAAGGAAGTCCCCTATTTGGGAGAAGATAAGGAGTATCTTGTGCAATACACGAAGGAGTATATGTCCACACATAAAGATATAGACTATTATATTTACGGACATCGACATATTGAACTCGATCTCACCTTGTCGCGGAAAGCTCGTCTATTGATTCTTGGTGATTGGATATGGCAGTTTACTTACGCTGTTTTCGATGGTGAACACATGTTCCTCGAAGAGTATGTTGAAGGTGAAAGCAAGCCTTAAGAAAAGTAAAAATATCCTATTTGTAAGGACAAAACGGGATTTTTTGAGTATAAAAAGCAAAATTACGCAAAAGAATTTGGAGGTTACGAAACAAAAGTGTAACTTTGCATTGTCTTTAAGAGGAATGGATAATGATTCATTACCGAGATAAGATGATATTGGCTTTAGCCCTAAAATTTGATTTAAGACATTCATAATATAAAATTAAAACTCAGGTTTGTAGATTAAGTTTAGTCAAAAGAAAGGTAGTTGTCGTGAGACAACTACCTTTCGCTTTTTATGGAGTTTTATCGTTGTTTATTCGTGTCAGAATACAATTATAGGCGTTAATAGGTTTTTTATGAGAACATAACATCACCTATAACGCCTATAATTATCTTTGTTACTTCTTCAAGTCTTTAACGAGTTCCTGCGTGTCACGTGCAATGACAATCTCCTCATCGGTAGGAACAAGTACCACCTTAACCTTTGAGTCATCGGTAGAGAGAATCTTTTCCTCACCACGACACATGTTGCGTTCTTTGTCAAGTTTAATACCAAGATACTCCATGTCCTGGCAAGCATCCCAACGAAGACCAGTCTGATTCTCACCAACGCCAGCTGTCCAAACGATGATATCAACACCATTCATTGCTGCAGCATAAGCACCAATGTACTTCTTAATACGATAAGTGTACATCTGCAATGCTAAATGAGCCATCTTATCACCTGCGTTGTCAGCGTTCTCAATGTCGCGCATATCAGAGCTGATACCTGTAATACCAAGTACACCAGACTCCTTGTTAAGGAAGTCTGCCATCTCCTGTGGCTTCTTTCCGAGCTTCTCCATCAGATAGGTAACTGCTGAAGGGTCGATATCACCAGAACGAGAACCCATCATCAAACCTGCCAATGGAGTCAAGCCCATTGAAGTGTCGATAACCTTACCACCCTTGATAGCTGCGATAGAGGCACCATTACCAATGTGACAAGTGATAATCTTCTGTGTCTTAATGTCAGCACCAAGCATCTCGCAAACACGATGTGATACGTAGCGATGACTCGTACCGTGGAAACCATAGCGGCGAACATGGTACTTCTTGTAGAGATCGTAAGGTACTGCGTAGAGGTAAGCGTAGTCTGGCATTGTGCTGTGGAAAGCATTGTCGAATACAACTACCTGTGGAGTGTGAGGCATTAAAGCATCAACAGCACGTAAACCGCGCAAGTGACCAGCGTTGTGAACAGGTGCAAGGTCGATAAGACTCTCAATACCTGCCTCTACTTCCTTGGTTACGATGCAGCTCTTCTCAAAGAGGTCGCCACCCTGTACGACACGATGACCAACAGCATCAATCTCATCAAGGCTCTTAAGTGCACCAAACTCTGGGTCGAGAAGCACCTTGAATACGAGTGCTACACCCTCCTTGTGGGTTGGAAGGTCAGCCATAATCTGCTTCTTCTCACCATTATCAAGTTTCACCTTGATGAATGCCTCATCGAGTCCGATACGCTCAACACCACCCTGAGCCAATACAGACTCATCTGCCATATCGTACAGTTTGTACTTAATGGAACTACTACCGCAGTTTAAAACTAATATCTTCATATAAAGAATTATTATTTTAGAAGGATGCTATAGGGGTTGTTTTATAAGCGTCTTATTCCTCTTTGCAGATTCCTAAAACGCTCTCAAAACCCCTAAATCATCATTTCCATTTCTACTTTTATTTCTTAGAATCCTGTGCTTGGCAGGCTGTGATAGCTACCATATAATAGATATCATCAACACAACAACCACGAGAAAGATCGTTTACAGGACGTGCAATACCCTGGAGGATTGGGCCAATAGCCTTCGCACCACCAAGGCGTTCAATCAGTTTGTAGCCGATGTTACCAACTTCAAGGTTAGGAACAACAAGTACGTTTGCCTTACCTGCGATGTTAGAACTTGGTGCCTTCTTAGCTGCAACGGCTGGAACCAATGCTGCATCAGCTTGCAACTCGCCATCAACCTTCAGTTCAGGGAACTTCTCCTTGGCAATCTTTGTAGCCTCAACTACCTTATCAATGATATAAACACTCTTACCAGTCTCACGGTCCTTAGCATCCTGTGCAGAGCCCTTTGTTGAGAAACTCAGCATAGCTACGTATGGATTCTGGAAGCCTGCAACACTCTTTGCTGTCTCTGCAGTGGTATATGCAATCTGTGCCAATTGGTCAGCAGTTGGGTTTGGAGTAACAGCAACGTCGCCCATAACGACAATACCGTTCTCACCATACTGCTCTTCATGTGTAAGAATCAGCATAGCACCACTCACACAGCTGATACCTGGTGCACACTTAATAATCTGCAAAGCAGGACGAAGCGTGTCACCAGTTGTAGAGAGGGCACCAGAAATCTGTCCGTCAGCACCTCCTGTCTTAATAATCATGCAACCAAGGTAAAGATTGTTCTTGGTAACCAGTTCGCGAGCTTGCTCTAAGGTCATACCTTTCTTCTGGCGTAATTCAGCCAATTTCGCGGCATATTCTTCGCTCTGTGGGTTATTCTCTGGGTCAACAATGGTAGCCTTGTCAATGTTCTTAAGCCCCCATTCTTCGGCAAGCTTATGGATGTTGGCTGGGTTTCCAATGAGGATCAGATTGGCGATGTCATCAGCTAACACTCTGTCAGCTGCCCTAAGGGTACGCTCCTCTTCTGCCTCGGGGAGCACGATACGCTGCTTATCGGCTTTAGCACGTGCAACGATTTGCTCTAATAAGTCCATATATGTCTTTTAAAATGTAATTATTATAAATTCTGTTTTTGCTATGCAAAGATAGCAAAAGAAAGTTGTAATTCCAAACATAATTATCGTTTTCTCCTATAAAACAGGTTTATATAGGTTGGTAATCATTTTCCATCTACTTTCGTCGTGAGTGTCTTCTATATATTATAGGGGAAAAGTTGCCTCTTTCTTCCTGTTTTTTAGCGATGTATTGACGTTCCACACATATGGTGCTGATGCTCCGCACATGTGGTGCTGAGGGTAAACACCAATCGTGCTGAGGACTTAATGGTTTGTAATATATCATTAGTTTGAGGGCAATTTGTTGTTAGGAAAGGCTTGTACTACCCAAATATGCAAATGAAGTGCTATTGGATAGCAACAAAAACAGCCTACTCTTTGGGAGTCTTGAGTTTTCTGTATATCTTTGTATTATAAACAAAGCAGATAATGTTATGATAAAATTTCATGATGTAAAGACAACCGACCGTAAATTAATACAAAGCTATACGCTATGTGGTGATCGCATGAATTGCGATTTAAGCTTTGCGAATATAATTTCATGGCGTTTCTTATATAATACGCAAATAGCTGAGGTTGACGGCTTTTTAGTGTTCCGTTTTTATACGGGACATCATCTTGCCTATATGGCTCCAGTGTGGAAATGTAAGTGGGATGAGGCTATGCGTGAGCGTTTTGCAGCTGTTATCAAACAGATGCGAGATGATGCAATCACCTTGGGTCATCCCTTCTTAATGTTGGGTGTTTGTTCTTATATGGTTAGTGTTTTGGAGGAAACTTTCCCAGACACTTTCTTTATAAAGCCCGATCGCGACCATTTTGATTACATCTACACCCGTGAAAAGTTGGCAACATTGTCTGGTAAGAAACTTCAAGGCAAACGAAATCATTGTAATAAGTTCCGTAAGAGCTATCCTAACTATGAGTATCGTCCGCTTACAAAGGAGATGATACCCGAGTGTATCGCTGTAGAAGAGAACTGGAGGGCTGTCACAAAGGAGGATAACGAAGATACGGAAGAACTCTCTGAAGAACTTCGTTCTATGACACGTGTCTTCGATTTGTGGGATGAGATTGGTGCTATTGGTGGTACGATATGGGTTGATGGGAAGTTGATAGCTTTTACTTTCGGCTGTCCTATCACGGATAAGGTGTTCGATGTTTGTGTGGAAAAGGCTGATACTGCCTATGAAGGGGCCTTTTCTATTATCAATCAGGAGTTTGCACAGCATCTTCCAGAGCAGTATGAATATATGAATCGTGAGGAAGATCTTGGAATAGAAGGACTCCGTTATGCGAAGCTTTCCTATAAACCAGACATTCTTTTAGAAAAGAGTGTTGTCATGGAGAAATATCCTTTGGCGCAGGAGGAAACACAAGAACAGATTAAAGAGGAGACTATTGCTTTGTGGCGTGATACCTTCCATGACGCAGAACCCTTTATTCAACTCTATTTCTCACGTGTCTTTAAACCTGAATATAATATTATCTGTCAGGTCGATCAACATACAGTAGCTGCCCTTCAGGCCCTCCCTTATACAATGAAATATTATAATGAAGAGGTGCATACGGCTTATATTAGTGGTGTGAGTGTACGAGAAGAATACCGTAAGCAGAATATGGGTAACAATCTCATGTCGCAGGCTCACTTCCGTCTTTACCATAAGGATGTTGTCTTTGCATCGTTGATACCTGCTGAGGAATGGCTTTACGATTGGTATAGTCGTTGTGGTTATACACGTAACATTACTTGTACACCGCCTCCTGCTGATGTTGAAAATATGGACTTCTCAACCTTCGATAACTGGCAACGTACAAAGGATTGTGTACTTTTACATGACGAAGAAGGTTTTGATATTATCAAGGAAGATTGTCGAATATCACAGTCTATTGAGCCAGATGCTTGCGTAGAAACGAAGGATATACCTGGAATGATTCGTATTATCAATGCTGAAAAGGCTTTGCAACTCTTTGCAAATCGCCATCCAGAGCATACGGAAAACATTCGTGTGTATAATGATTCGGATATCCCAATGAATAATATCTACTTCGAAATCAAGCATGGACACGTAGTCAGAACTAATCATCCTTTGCCTGATACCCATTCATTAACAATCACTGAATTAGCTGATTACATCTTTAAGAATGATAACCTTGAGATGAATTTAATGCTTAACTAAGGTGTTGGGTGTTAAGTGTTGGGTGTTGATGATATGTTAAAGTTTGGCGCATCTGGGGGAACATGTTGGTTAAATGGGTGTTGGGTGATGGTTGTTGGTTGTTAAGTGTTGGGTGTTGATGAATACTATATTAGGTGTTGGGTGTTAAGTGTTAGGTGTTGATGATGTGTTAAAGTTTGGCGCATCTGAGGGAACATGTTGGTAAATAAATTGGGTGTTAATGAATAGCAAGCTTATGACTATACATTAACACCCAAATTTTATACCCCTTAGTGGTATTCATCAACACTCAACACCTAACCCCCAACACTTATCACCCTTTATAGGTATTCATCAACATCTAACACCCAACACCCATCACCCCTTACGCTGTTACAATCTCTTTCGTCAAGATACTTTCCAATTGTTCGGCAGAAAGGCGGAGTTGGAACTCGCCACGTAGGGCAACGCTGATACGGCCTGTTTCCTCTGACACGATGATAGCCAATGCGTCAGAGTCTTGAGAGATACCCATTGCAGCACGGTGTCGCAAACCAAGTTCCTTTGGAATATCTTGCTTGTGGCTCACTGGAAGAATACAACCAGCAGCCTTGATACGACGTTTAGAGATAACCATCGCACCGTCATGGAGTGGAGAATTCTTAAAGAAGATGTTTTCAATGAGACGTTGATCAATACGAGCATCAATCAAGTCGCCTGTCTCCACAATGTCTTCTAACTTCACACCACGCTCAATAACAATCAGTGCACCTACCTTTCCACGACTCATGCTCATACAAGCCATAACGATAGGCATGATGGTTTCCTTGTCAACTTCTTCTTTACCCCCCCTCTTGGTGAACAACTTCATAAGGTTGTTTATCTTTCTGTGTGCACCAAGACTATAAAGGAAGTGGCGTATGTCTTCTTGGAAGAGGATAATCAGACCGATGACTCCCACCGAAACGAGTTTGTCCATGATACTACCTAAGAGGCGCATCTCCAACACTTGACTCACAATGAGCCACACGATAACGAATACCATAATACCGATAAAGATGTTCAGTGAGCGTGACTCCTTCATCAATCGGTAAATATAGTAGAGCATCAGTGCTACCAGCACGATGTCGATTACATCTTTTATTCCAAATGGGAAAAACATAATAGTAAAGCAACTCCCTGTTTCACAATCGCGACTTCTGATAGTATGTTGAGTCGGTATGCTAATATTGGGTGAAGTGTGGGTTATCTATTGGTTGATAAATAATGTGTTAAATAACGCTTATTGCTCAGCATTTTGGCGCATTGCTTCAACGATTTTCACCGCTTCAACAGCTGGACGAACGTCGTGAACACGGAGGATGTTGGCTCCTTTCATGAGGGCGATAGTGTTCAGGACCGTTGTACCATTAAGACTTTCATTTGCTGTTATGCCCAAAAGCTGATGAATCATACGCTTGCGGCTGATGCCAACGAGCAGGGGAAGTTCCATTACTTGCAGTCGTTCCATCACACTCAACAAAGTGTAATTTCCGTCTACTGCTCCTTTGCCAAAGCCAAAGCCTGGGTCGAGGATAATATCTTTCTGTCCTAAGGCACGCAACTCTTGTACTTCACGTGAGAAATTGATGAGCATATCGTGTAGATTGGCTGCCGTAGACATTAATATATAAGGTGTACCTAATTCGGCGACAGTAGGGAACATCTCTGGGTCTTTACCTTCTTCAACATCGTTAATGATGTCAGCTCCAAACTCTTCAACGGTGCGGCGAGCTATTGAAGCATGAAAGGTATCAATAGAGATGATGGCTTCTGGTTCTGCTTCTCGGATGATAGGGAGGGCAAAAGCTAATCGATTCATCTCCTCTTCGGCACTGACAGGGTCACTGTCGGGACGAGTAGAGCAAGCTCCAACGTCAATAATCTTTGCCCCTTCAGCCACAATCTCATGCGCACGTTGGCAAATAGCCTCCTCTGTCTGTACCCGACTGCTGGCAAAGAAAGAGTCTGGTGTCACGTTCATGATACCCATAACGAGCGGATGACTCAAGTCGAGGAGTTGTCCCCTTACGTTGATAGTATAGTTAACGGGCTTCACGTCTGCCCCAAGGTTCATATTTTCCATATCCGCAAAGGTAATGCAAAAGTAGCATATACGTGAATTTTGAATTAAGAAATTTGATATGGTGGGGGGAGACAGGGTAATCTTAAGACAGGGTAACAGGGGAGTAGGGGATGTGTTGAAACATAGTAACAGAAGAACAAAAGATTAGTAATAACATGGAATGGGACGTTATTTGTATAGAAAATTTAGCCTTATTGTGTTGCAGCTTAGTGGGTATTTCGATATGATTAACAGGTAAGATACGAATTATTTTCATGAAAAAAAATATTTCTTTTCATGAAGAAAAATATTTCTTGTCGTGAAAATAATTCTTTTTGTTCATGAAAATAATACGTGTTCGTTGCTCTCCTGTTATTGAGGAAACAGTTGTTAGGTAGTTAGGATACCATGTTAATAATGTGAATTAACCCTTGATAGAGATTTGCACAGTTCTTTGTTCAATTTGTAAAGATGTCTTGAATAAAAGAGAGTTGGTAAAAGAACTATTTTCTATACATTTTATTTGAAGGGTGTTTTGTTATATTCTCTCTGTTAAATCTTTATTTACCCATATGTCATAACCATTTGATTGGCTATAAAGTTCAAAATCTTTAGCTGCGGATTGTATAAATTCCTTGTTTTCTTTAAAGTTTATGCATTTGTGTGCATCATTATCTTCACAGTATTTTGGAGTATTATATTTTTTATATAGTACGCATAAAGCTTTTCCAAAAGTGTCTTCCTTTTGCCATTTGCAAATGTGGCAGTCTTTTTTTATTAAGCCTGCTTGGTATGCTTTCGTAATGCCAATATTATACAAACCTCCAGAATTTATAAAGTAGGGTACACAGTCGTTGTAGTTAATAGTTATTTCATATACCCCTTTTCTACTATCTTTGTAATTTTGACAATTGCAGTTATCTTTTTGTACATAACTTTTTCTTGATTTGAAAAGTATATATTTTTGAACGGGGACACTAAAGGTGCTTGAGTACTTGCTATCCGTTTTGAAGTTATATAATTTTATCCCATCCCCCTCTTTGAGTTTTGTGTTATTTATGATCTTTGTAATATCTTCTTCTTTCTCTATGGATATTTCTATTATCCGTATACCTGAGTTTATTTTTTCTTCTGTGCATTTATGTGAAACATAGATTTCTATAAATATAGGATTATCTTCTTTTTGATGGTTTCTTTTACAAAGAAGGTCTGCAATGAAATTCCCATACTTGCGTTCAAGAAGGCACTCTGAGTAATAGTCTTTGAGGTTTATTGCTGTACGTTTCTCTTTTTTACAATCATATTCGTTGTATAAAGGACATTCTTTGTTTTTTATACAAGTATCATATTGTATCATATCCAGGATGATTTCTTTCTCTTTATTGAACCATTCTGCTATTTGTATTTCAGCTATAGAATGTAGATATTTATCATAATCACATTCTTTCTTCTTGTGGGCAAAATGCCAACGTCTTTCTTTACCATATTTGCCAATGACCTCTTGTTTACAATGTGGACAGAGAAAAGTTTCGTCTTTTCTTTCTATGGTTTCTTCTATTCTTAGAAGTTTTCCATTGCAATCTAATGCAAGGTGTTGAATTTTGCTTATCTTATTCATTCTGCTGTTTTTGATTGGAGATTATCATTTATCCCTCATATTTTGTGTGCCTTGTTATGTAATAAGTTTAGTTTATCATGCTATATTTCAGAAGACCTCCTTTTGAAAAGTTCTTTGGTAAGATATTTTGCTAAATCTAATCTTGCTGTCACTGCTATCACATGAAATTATCATTTAACTCATTAGTTTACAGTAGGGTTGAGTGAAATGTTAAAAGTGACAGCAAATTAAAACAAAACTATTCTTGTAAGATACTTAATTGCTTTTCTCTCTTTAGAAAGTCTTTAGCACTCTATATATAGGAAGAATAAAAAATAGGATATGCCAGTCACCTGACACATCCTATATTATATAATGTTTAATGATAGTCTGTCTGTTGACAGGCAGGACTTAGGCGTTTACACGACCCAAGTAGCTACCATCGCGAGTGTCAATCTGGATAACCTCACCCTCATTGATGAAGAGAGGAACGCGAACAACAGCACCAGTCTCAAGCGTAGCAGGCTTTGTTGCGTTTGTTGCAGTGTTACCCTTCACACCTGGCTCGCTGTGTGTAATTGTCAAAGTAGTCTTAACAGGCATCTCAGCGAGGAGGATTGTACCGTCAGAAGTATCTGTAACAACTTCTACAACGTCACCTTCCTTCATGTAGTCAGAACCTGTGATTTGGTGCTTAGAGATAGGAATCTGCTCGAAAGTCTCCTGATTCATGAAGATGTAACCAGTTGAATCCTCATAAAGGTACTGATAAGGACGACGCTCAACACGAACATCCTCAAGCTTGAAACCAACCTGGAAGGTACGCTCAAGCACACGCCCGTCAGCAACATTCTTCAACTTTGTGATCATAACGGTGTTACCCTTGCCTGGCTTACGGTGCTGGAAGTCGATGCAAGTCCAAATTTTACCATCAAGACGAATACATGTTCCAATCTTGATTTCCTGTGAATTAATCATAATCTGTTAATATCTAATTTATTATTTTTATACGTTGATATCTCACTAATGCGGTGCAAAGTTACAGAAAATATGGAAAAAAACATAAATAAAGGGCGTAAAAATCATTGTTTTCTTGGTTAATTCAAAAAGATTAAGTAATTTTGCAGCCCATAATGGCAGGTTTTATCCTGTTGCTCTTATAATTTGCATAATAACAATAAAATAGGATAAGAAAATGAAAAGAACATTTCAGCCGCACAACCGTCGTCGTGTAAACAAGCACGGTTTCCGCGAGAGAATGGCAACAAAAAACGGCCGTCGTGTATTGGCTGCTCGTCGTGCCAAGGGTCGTAAGAAGTTAACTGTTTCTGACGAACATCACGGAAAGTAAAAAGTACGCTGTTTCCCTTAGAGGGAATTAGTGCGAAAACGGAAAGAAGTAGAGACTATTCTTTGCTTCTTTCCGTTTTTTTATCTACCTTTGCCAAGTATAATGTTTAGTTGACGAGTTGACTGGTTGACTGGTTGACAAGTTATATGCTAATATTAGGAGTTGACAGGTTAACAGGTTAACAAGTTGACAAGTTAGAAGAAAAGTAAACAAGTTGAATGACAGCAAGAGAATTCTTCCATAAATTTAATAGCACATATATCTGGGGTAATATCCTGGCTATTGTTATTCTTGTGTCGATGCTGTGTATAGGAGTTAGGTTTGGACTTGACTACTACACGCTCCATGGTGAGTCTATCGTTGTGCCAAATGTGATTCATAAGCAGTATGATGAGGCAGTGGATATTATGGGTAAGGTCGGACTGACGATTGAGGTGACGGATACAGGATATGTGAAGGAGCTTCCTCCAGATTGTATTCTTGAGCAGTCACCAGTTGGTGGTAAGCGTATTAAATCTACTCACGTGGTTTATGTAACCATCAATGCGGCAAGTGCTCCATCACTTGTAATCCCTGATATTATTGACAATAACTCACTTCGAGAGGCACAAGCACAGTTGCTCTCTATGGGATTCAAGGTGGGTGAGCCTGAATATATACCAGGAGAGAAAGACTGGATTTATGGTATCTTAGTCAAGGGTAAGCATGTTCAAGCAGGTGACCGTGTTCCATCAGATGCTGTGATTGTGTTGCAGGTGGGTGATGGTACGCGTCAGATTTCTGATACATCAGGTTTGAAGGAGCCTGAATATGAAGAAGTAGAAGTCGTAGAGAAGGTTCCTAAGTATGATGAGGTTGAGGAATATGTGGAAGTACCAGTTGACGAGAATGGCAACGAGATAAAAGATGGACATGGAAAGACGAATGCTGGTAGTTCGGGTTCTTCTTCACAGTCGGGTTTGCCTGCTGATCCATCTTCGGTTAGACCAAAAGAATAAAGTGCAATGATGACAGAAGAAGAGACGATATTTGACGATGACCTTAACGACGACTTCCTTCCCACTGCGTCTAACGAGGGGGGAGAGGGGGAGTTATATGAGCACTTCCGTGTCATTGTTGATAAAGGGCAGGAGCCTGCTCGTATTGATAAGTTCCTCTTTGAACGAATGCAGCACTCCAGTCGTAATCGTATTCAGAAGGCTGCCGATGCGGGCTATATCCATGTGAATAATGCGCCAGTGAAGAGTAATTATAAGGTGCGTCCAGAGGATGTTATTACCTTGATGCTCGACCGCCCGAAGCATGACAATACGATAGAAGCTGAGGATATACCTTTAGATGTTGTCTATGAAGACGACGTTCTGATGGTTGTCAATAAGCCCGCGGGTCTTGTTGTACATCCAGGAGCAGGTAATTTTCATGGTACACTGATTAATGCTATTGCTTGGCACTTGAAAGATATGCCTTCCTTTGACCCTAATGACCCAGAGGTTGGGTTGGTACATAGAATAGATAAGGATACGAGTGGGCTCTTGGTGATTGCAAAAACACCTGATGCTAAAACGGCATTGGGTAAGCAATTCTTCAATAAGACAACCCATCGCAGCTATAATGCTATCGTTTGGGGGAACATGACAGAAGATGAAGGGCGCATCGAAGGGAACATTGCACGTGATCCGAAAGACAGATTGCGCATGACGGTATTCCCTCCAGACTCAGAGGTTGGTAAGCCTGCAGTTACACACTATCGTGTCATTGAACGTTTCGGTTATACAACACTCATCGAATGTATCCTTGAGACAGGGCGTACTCATCAGATTCGTGCACACATGAAACACATTGGACACCCTTTGTTTGGTGATGAGCGTTATGGTGGAACAGAGATTCTGCGTGGTCAGCGGTCAAGTACTTACAAGGCTTTTATCCGTAATTGTCTTGCACTCTGCAACCGTCAAGCACTTCATGCACGAACCTTAGGCTTTGTTCATCCCGTTACAGGTGAGCAGATGGACTTTACCAGTGAACTGCCTGCCGATCTTTCTGCACTGATTGAAAAGTGGAGAGGTTTTGTAAATGGACGAGCTGATGAGGTTGTCAGCTAATAAGTTGGCAAGGGAATGAGCTGACAAGGCACTTGATTATTGGTGCTAAGGTTTGTTGGAAAAGTAGTACATTCAAATAAAAAGAAATAAATAATATCCCGCATAAGCCTCCGAAGACATTTAAAAGATAGCTCTTAGTGAGGGAAATGAGGGAATAAAACATAAAAAAGACACAATGAAAGATTCAAAGCGTACAATCGCTATCGTCTGTGGTGGCGATTCTTCAGAACATGATGTTTCTATGCGTTCAGGACAGGGATTATACTCTTTCTTTGACAAGGAGCGTTACAATATATATATAGTTGATGTAAAGGGTATCGATTGGAATGTAGAATTGCCTGATGGTAGTTTGGCACCAATTGATAAGAATGACTTCTCATTTGTCATGAACGGTGAGCGTGTAGAATTCGATTATGCTTATATTACAATCCATGGTCAGCCTGGTGAGAACGGCGTGATGCAAGGTTACTTTGATCTTATCCAAATACCATACTCAACAGGCGGCGTGTTGGTTGAGGCATTGACCTTTGATAAGTATGTTCTTAATAACTATCTGCGTGGCTTTGGAATCAAGGTTGCCGATAGTATTCTGCTTCGTCGTGGTGAAGAATATGATGAGGCTGAGATTGAGAAACGACTTGGCATGCCTTGCTTTGTGAAGCCAGCGGCTGATGGTAGTAGCTTTGGTGTATCAAAGGTGAAGAATATTGATCAGCTTGCACCAGCTCTTCGTGTTGCTTTTATGCAGAGCGATGAGGTTATGATTGAGGCTTTCATGGACGGTATGGAAATCTCTCAGGGTGTTTATAAGACAAAGGATAAGGCGGTTGTCTTCCCAGCTACCGAGGTTGTTACAAGCAATGAGTTCTTTGACTATAACGCTAAGTACAATGGTCAGGTAGAGGAGATTACACCTGCTCGTATGTCAGATGAGACCGCTAAGCGTGTTGCAGCTGAGACAAGTTGTATCTATGATATTCTGCATGCTAATGGTATCATTCGTATCGACTATATTATCTCAAAGGATAAGGATGGTAAGGATGTTATCAATATGCTTGAAATCAATACCACACCAGGTATGACCGTCACCAGCTTTATTCCACAGCAGGTACGTGCAGCAGGCTTAGATATTAAGAACGTTCTGAGTGATATTGTTGAGAATCAATTTAAGTAAACTGACAGAATAAGTCTTTCGGAAAAGTAAAAGAGGGTATCAGAATTGCCATTGTCTTTATGACAGGCTTCTGATACCCTCTCTTTTTATGTTTGTTCGCTGATTAGTTGCGAACTATTGTTATTATCTTCTGCGAGTAGTTGCTGGACGCTTACCAACTGGACGTTTGCCAACAGGCTTCTTACCAACATTCTTCTTTGCTGCTGGGCGACTACCAACTGTTCTCTTATTAGAAGACTGAGCGTTAGAGGTCTGCTTGGTTGTAACAGGCTCTTCGTGTACAATTCTTTCAGGCATCTTATTCTCTGGACGAGCAAAACCATCCTTCTCAGCACGCTTACTCATAGTCTTGATACGCTTGTCGAGGTCAGGGTGTGATGAGAACATACGCTGCCACTTGCTATCTTTTTGGACACCAGCATCCTCTTCTAACTTCTTGAGACGCTCGAATGCAAGTGCCATAGCCCAAGGGTTCTTACCATTCTTCTTGAGGAACTCATAACCATAGCCATCAGCCTTGCTCTCCTGCTTCTGTGAGTAGGTGGCGTTGAGGAGTGACTCTCCAAGGCTACCGAGCTGTGACTCGCTTAGTGCAGCAGCAGCTCCATTGGTTGATGCGATTCCATCTTTCAAAGCAGAGGTTAGCAATGCGGTACGGAAACCTTTCTTAGAGTCCTTATGTGCAACGTGTCCAAGTTCATGTCCGATAACACCTAATAGCTCTTCATCAGTCATTGCATCCATCAAAGAAGAGAACACACGTACGCTACCATCTGGGCAAGCGAAGGCGTTTACGTCAGTAACATAATATACTTTAAAGTTCAAAGGAATACCTTCAACCGATGTCAGTCCCTGGGTGAGTCTGTTCAGACGTTTTGTGTAAGGACTTTTTGCATCACAAACATGGTTGTGCTCATCCATCCACGCAATATACTCTTTTACGTATTTTGCCATGTCGGCATCTGTTAATGTGGCTGCTTTAAGAACTTTTGTGGCACCTCCTGCAGCTTTACCAATATTGAACTGAGCCTTCATTGGTAAGGTTCCTAAGAGGAGGAAGGCGCTCATACATACGCCGTAGATACTTTTTCTCATAAGAAATTGTTTTATTAATGATAACTTTCACTTGCAAATTTATATATAATTTTTTAAATTTTCAAGACTAATTACGCTTTTCTATTATTAGTAATTAGTATTTTAATGTCCCCTCTTACTATTAATAATAACGGCAATAAGTAATCTGATATACCATCTTTGGTTGTTGTGTTGAGGCTTAACACAGATTGTGTTGGCGCTTAGCACCAATGGTGCGAAGTACTCAATACTATGCTATAGATACTTAGAAAGGCTATTATTTGGGTTAAAAGCAATGTTAACTTCTATGAGGTAATACTATTCTCATAAATCTTACTCGGTAGAAATCTTCATCAATGAATGTAGAAATATTTATCAATAAAAAAGGACAACCCGATTGGATTGTCCTTGTATGTTTGAATCTTCCTTTATTAGTTTCGGTTGTTTCCGAGGAAACGGAGGAGATAAAGGAAGAGGTTGATAAAGTCAAGATAAAGACTCAATGAACCAAGAAGTGCAACCTTCTGTGCTCCCTCGCCGGCATCTGGTGCCATTCGCAAGTTTTGTTTAATCTTCTGTGCATCCCAAGCTGTAAGACCTGTGAAGACAAGCACACCGATACCACTAACGATCAAGTCGAACATTGTACTCTTTAAGAAGATGTTTACCAATCCTGCGATGATAAGACCAATCAGTGCCATAAAGAGTATACCGCCCATCTTGGTTAAATCCTTCTTTGTTGTAGAACCTATCAAAGCCATAGCTCCGAAAGTTCCTGCTGTAATAAAGAAGGTTTTAGCGATGGCTGCTGAAGAAAAGGCAGCGAAAATCCAACCTAATGTCAGTCCGTTGAGGGCAGCAAAGGCAATGAACCATACTGTTGCAGCAACGAGTGACAGTCTATCGATGCGTGAAGAAAGGTACCATACAATACCTACTTCAACCAAACCTGCCACAAGTAATGGACCGCGTCCCATATAGAGGAGTTGGATGAGGGCAGGAGAATTGCCAGCACCATAGGCAATAACGCCAGTGATAGCAAGTGCCATAGCCATCCATACATATACCTTACGCATGAGTGATGGAAATACACGTGACATTTCTAAGTCGCGCTCTTGGCTACTTGTCACGTTTGTGAAATTGTCAAAATTCATATTCATAATCTTTCTTTGTTTGTTATCTGTTCTCTATTGCCACCATACTTTTGGCGCTGTGGCATAACTGTTTTATATTTGTTTGTTATGCAAATGCTATGCCATTCAGTTGCAAATATAAAGGAAAAATTGGACACTGACAAATATGTAGTTGGTTTTTTGTAAGTGTGTCATAAATAAGTTTCTCCCGAAATATGAAATCATAACGTAAGCCTACGACATGTAAGGGACACAGAAAAATGGAATGAACGGAGATGAAACTATAACACGGAGGTTCCGATGGCACAATGAGCGACAGAGACGTAGCATGTAGGTTGCTAGAATAAACGCTATTCGTAGACCTTGCAAACAAAATCTGATAAACCTCGCAAATACTCTCCGTTGCTCCACGCACTGACAGTGCCTCCGTGTCTAACGATTTCTGGTATTTGAAAACCTCCGCTCCTCTGTGTGATAATTCTTCAAAGTTCTAAACTAAAAAGGTAAACCTTATCACTCCAAATTCCAAAAGAGCCTATTATTTTCTTAGCACTAAGATTAGGTGAAATTTCTGACATATCAAAGTGTTTCATAGTCGAATTACGATAAATTTTTCAACGTATAGTCTATTTTTCATTATTTAATCAAATACTTTGCCGAATTCATCTGCAAAAAAAAATATTTCTGTAACTTTGTCCACTGTGAATATTGCACTAATTTATTTGTAATCTTTCAGTATTAAATACATTAAGAGTTACAGTAGCACTCTATTCTTTAAACTTAGACAAATTTAATTTTATCGAATTCACGTTAAGTTAAAGTCACATGTGGTATGAAAATGGTAAACTTGAGAATAGTCAATCCTACACTAACGTATGAGGTAATATGACCGTTGTGACTAATTAGTTGATGTTGAGATATAAAATCATTAGGAAATTATTATTTTAAAAGCTGCATTATGAAAAATATAGATTTCAATAATATTCGACTTGTTAATGGATCATTAAACGATGGGTTTGAGGAATTTGTGTGCCAATTGGCACGCAAAGAGGACATTACAGACATAAAGAAATTTGTGCGGAATGGTAAGCCGGATGGAGGTGTAGAGTGTTATTGGATTCTAGAAGATGGTAGCCTAATAGCCTGGCAGGCTAAATATTTTTGTAATGCTTTTGATAATTCTCAGTATCAGCAGATAGATAATTCTGTGAAGGAGGCTTTAAGTGCGTATCCCAATCTGAAGAAATACATTATTGCTGTCCCTATAGATCCTTCTGATGCTCATATTTCTGGTAGGAAGAGTATGAAAGAGCGTATCAATGGTTATATTGATAGATGGCAGAAGGTAAATGCCAATGTTACTTTCGAGTTTTGGTGGTCATCAGATCTTATAGCAAGACTTCAAATCCCTTCCAATCAAGGACTACTTCGTTTTTGGTTTGGTAATAATGAATTCACAGATGACAATTTTTTATTATTTAACAAGGCGTCCATCCTAGACCTTGGCAATCGCTATACACCCAAGTTAAATATAGAGGTAAGTTCAGCCCAATATTTTGCAGTCCTCTCACGAGGTAAATCCTTTAAAGAATTCCTTAACACTGAACTGAAAAAAGCCGAATCAGCTTGTCAAAAGATAGAAAAGAATGAAAAATGTCAAGAAGCCACAGAGAGGGTTATAGACGTCAGGGAAAGTGTCGAGCGAATTAAAGAAGTTGATATTTTAGGAATTGAAAAAATTCCTATAGATGATTTTTTGTTATCGTTGATGTCCTTAGCGAATACCATACAGGACATTTATTATAATCTTATAGAAAAGGATATTAGCCAAAATATTAATAGGGAAATCCAAAAAATCTATGAATTAAGTGTAGATCTTTTGAATGTCTACAACGGTCTTCATCAAGAAGTCATGAAATTGGTTAATGATCCAGTACTGATTCTAGAAGGTGATGCAGGTGTTGGTAAATCTCATTTGCTAGCTGATATTGTAGAGAAGCGTAAGAATGATAAATTGGATAGTTTGTTATTGTTAGGACAAAAGTTTACAACAGACGAAGAACCTTTTACTCAGATAATGAGAATGCTTAATTTTGACGGATCTTCTGAAGAATTGTTAGAAACGCTTGAAGCTAAGGCAGAGATATCTGGGCATAGGTTAGTTGTATTCATAGATGCTATTAATGAGGGACATGGACTGAATATATGGCCAAACTGTATACGAAGTTTTATTGAGTCTTTCCGTGCGCATCCATGGTTAGGATTAGTCTTAAGTATACGTACATCATATGTACCAGCAATTATTCCTCGGGATGAATTCGGATATGATTATTGTGTAAGGGCAATTCATAGAGGTTTTGGTGCGAATACCCGAAAGGCTGTCTTGACATATTTTAAGGAGTACAATATTTTGTATCCGTCGGTTCCTCTACTAAACCCTGAGTTTCGGAATCCTTTGTTCTTGCATTTGTTTTGTGAAGGCATGCAGAAGAATGGTTACCATAAAATACCTGATGGTATAAGGGGTATCTCTTCAGTAATTAAATTATTTTTTGATGGTGTTGAGAAGTCTATCAGGTCTCATATCCGAAATTCATCATCTATAAGTGTGGTCGAGAAAGCTGTTCACAGGTATATTGAATACTTGACAGAGAATGGTTGTCATGAATTATCAGTAGATGAAGCAAGCGAAATATTATCGGAAATAAGTCCGCGAACTTTCAAAGAGGGGGAACTTGTCGATTTATTGATTTCAGAAGGTGTTTTTAGTAAGAACATCTTCTATGACGAAGATGGTGGAGACGTTGAAGGTATCTATCTTTCATACGAGCGTTTTGAGAATATATTGCAGGCAGAATATATTATTAATAATTTGAAGCTTGATTCGGTGAGCCTTATAAGTTATTTGAAAGATATCAAAAGATTAGATAAGGTTAATGGGTTGTTTGAAGCTCTAGCCATCTTACTGCCAGAACGTAGAGGACAAGAATTGTTCGATGTTCTACCACAATTTAAGGAAAAAGGATATGTATTTAATGCTGTGCTTTCAAGTTTGTTATGGCGGGACGAAAAGACAATAGATTCTCGTCTTGATAGCTACTTCAAACAGTTTTATGGTAATAGTCGATTTATGTACCGATTTGTTATAACAATTATAGAGATAAGCTTTAATCATGGGAATTACTTTAATGCCAACTATCTTCATCATATTCTTGCGCCAATGAAGTTAGCTGATAGAGATGCAGTGTGGATTCCCATACTGTATCAAATTTATAGTGGTCAAGATAATATTATGGAGGAGATCATAAACTGGGCATGGGATGAAAGTGATAAGATTCATATTTCCGATAAATCTGTTGAATTAGGTGTCACCTTACTTGCTTGGTTGTTAGCTAGTACAAATAGAAAGCTACGCGACACAGCTACCAAGGCTCTAATTCAGCTATTGCATAGCCGAATGAATATATTGATATCTCTATTTGAGAAATTCAAGACGGTTGATGATCCTTACATTCAAGAAAGGCTTTACTGCATCGCTTTCGGCTGTGCAGTTCGCACCACGTCAAAAGAAAGTCTTAAAGAAATAAGTCTATATGTATATAGCTCGATATTTGACGTAAAGGGCGAAATCTATCCACACATATTACTACGTGATTATGCCCGAGAGATTATAGAATATGCAATATCAATTGGAGTAGAATTAGATATTGCCCTTGACAAAATAAGACCTCCTTACAACAGTAAGTTTGAGTTCGATGTTGTTACAGAAGAAGATATTATGTCTATATTGGATAAATGTGGTAATTATAAAGATTCGCCCGGTATGTGCGGTATGGTAATGTCTATGCTTCCTGAGCATAGCAGTCTCTCTTATGGAGATTTCGGTAGATACACCTTCCAAAGTGCATTGAGCAATTGGAAGATAGATGCAGAAAGCTTAAACTATGTAGCCATTAAACTCATTATCAATAAATATGGATATAGTGAAGACAAACATGGTGTTTTTGATAAGGTAATTGGTTCAGGAAGAGGACGAACAACGACACCCAATGAGCGAATTGGCAAGAAGTATCAGTGGCTTGCGTTTCATGAATTGTTAGCACGTGTCTCGGATAATTTCCTCAAAATAGAAGGCGCATGGAGCAATAATGTGGTGAAATATGAAGGACCATGGGATCCATTTGTACGTGATATAGACCCAACAACATTAATCCATATTAACGAATTATCCCCAGAAGATGAGTTGAAAGATAACTTCTGGTGGAGTGATGAAAAATATGCCAACTGGGATATGGATATGGTAGACTGGCTTAATGCAGATAATGATCTACCATCGGTTGAGCCCATCATCGAAACTAAAGATTCAGATGGATGTGAATGGCTTGCTTTGGAATGCTACCCTTCATGGGAAGAACCACATTATGATAATGGTGTCTATAAGAGGCTATGGTATCAGGTAAGGAGCTGCATCGTTGACGAAACAGACTTCAATCGTATTTACGAATGGGCTAGCAAACAGGATTTTGGTGGAAGATGGATGCCAGAAAACAGCGAAAGGTATGAAATGTTTTATCGTGAATACTATTGGTCTCCAGCTTATCATATCTATGACTCTGAAGGTATAACTAAAAAGGAACTCTACGATAGAAACTCTGAAGAGTTTATGGGGAATATAGAGATCACAGCTATTTATTATCTATGGGAAGCAGAAGAAGATTATTCCAAGGAAACAGCTTTCTCATGCCTTTTACCTTCAAAACAATTATTCGATGGGGTGGATATGAAGTTTACAGATAAACAAGGCATATTCTCTGATGACAACGGTAAAGTGGTTTGTTTTGACACTAGTGAAGTTGAGCAATCAAAGAAGTATTTACTTATTCGTAAGGATACACTACTTTCCTATCTGAACAATAATCATAAGCATATCATGTGGTATGTGCTAGGTGAAAAAAACATAATTGGGTTTTATAACTTCCCTGCAAATTTCCCTTCGTGGCCAGTTATTAGTGGGGTTTATACATTGTCAGGAGACGGTGAGGTGATAGGGAGTCTTAAGACTCGCCATAAGTAGTCATTTCTTAATTCCGCAGCATTATTTCTTGTGAGAAACTTTATATATTGAGATGTCTTTTTGAAGCTTTATACATTGATATGAGGCTTTCTGGGGTCTTTTGGAGCTTTATCTAAGCATGAAATCTTCCACCCAAACCAGTGGTGAATATGAAAACCACAAAGAAATGCTATTATATTCAAGAAATATCTCAGAGTAGTATGCTTTTTTGTATATAGGTTCAGAACGTTCTGCCTTCCTATTCTCACCCATTTACGCTGCAGAATAAAGGTTATAATTGATATGGCACGATTTTTTATTGCTTTATGCAAATATTGAGGCATAATAATACTTTTTATTGCATTTTTATTTGCAGATTTACAAAAGGTTGCATAAATTTGCAGACAAACCAGGATAAATATACGATTATGAAGGTGAAAAATAGTAGACTTGAAGCATTGAAGATGTTAATTTCAAGTATGGAACTTAGTTCCCAGGAAGAAGTATTAAAGGAATTAGAGAAAGAAGGATTCAAACTGACTCAAGCAACATTGAGTCGTGATCTCAAGCAGTTGAAAGTGGCAAAGGCTGCTTCTATGAACGGAAAGTATGTATATGTTCTGCCAAATGAGACAATGTATCGTCGTGTGACGACTCCTCGTAAAGCAACGGAGATGATGCAGCGAAGTGGGTATATCTCGGTAAATATCTCGGGGCAGTTGGCTATTGTTAAGACACGTCCAGGTTATGCCAGTGCGCTTGCATACGACATTGATAACTCTGATTCACATTATATATTAGGTTCAATTGCGGGCGATGATACTATCTTCATTGCGCTTCGTGAGGGTGCTTCGCGTGGTCAAGTGTTAGAGGCATTGTCGTATGTAATTCCTGAGATTGGATAGGAATCGTGCGTACTTACATCAAGTATCGACTTTTGATATTAATATATAAGGTGTAAGTCTTTTAAAAACTCGTTTTATAAATTCTATAGAAATGGATTTATGAAACGAGTTTTTTGTGTGTTTTATTCCCAATGTTTCCTTTTCTTTGTAGGATAAGTTATTTGTAATTATTGCCATCTAAATTTGATATTTATATGCACAACTCACCTATAGGTGTGTATAATTTTGTTTATTTAATATGCAAATTACTGAAAAGTTATCACTTTTCGATGTGTATTTGATTTTATTTCTTACTTTTGCGAAGAATAAAGTTGTATATAGGATTATGGAAGAAGCGATAAAGTTAATAGGCGAAAGATTAAAAGGCTTACGTGAGTCTTTGGATATCTCAGTAGAAGAAATGGCAGAAACCTGTGGTGTCACGGATGAGAAATATCTAAAAATGGAAGCAGGAGAGAGTGACTTGTCGGTTAGTAGACTATATAAGTTGTCTCAAAAGTATGGTATTGCGTTGGATGCTTTGATGTTTGGTGAGGAGCCACACATGTGTTCTTATTTCCTTACACGTAGGGGGAAGGGTATGAGCGTAGAGCGTAAGTATGCCTATAAATATCAGAGTTTAGCAAGCGGATTCAGTGGTCGTAGGGCGGATCCCTTTCTTGTGACGGTAGAGCCAAAGCCTGAAGATGCCCCTGTAAATATGGATATACACCCTGGACAAGAGTTTAATATGGTTTGGGAAGGGCGTATGGATCTTAGGTTAGGGGATAAACGATTTGTTTTAGAACCAGGTGATTGCATTTATTTTGATGCTAATCAACCTCATTGTATGCGTGCTTTGGATAACGTACCAATGCGCTTTTTGGCTATTATATTTTAGGTTTAGTTTATTCATAACCTCTAAAGGAATAGAGACGATGGTATATCGTGTACTTTAGAGAGGGGTATAGTCTTTTAATATGTTTATTTTGTGTGATATAGGAAAACCTATAAAGCATAATGTTAATTCAAAAGAATAAAATGATAGAAAGATATTTAACACAAACACATTTTACTTCAGAGGAAGATTTTCGTGACAACCTACATTTCGTAGTTCCTGAAACGTTTAACTTTGCTTACGATGTTATGGATGAGTGGGCGAAGGTTGCACCAGATAAGTTAGCTTTGCTGTGGACCAGTGAACGTGGAGAGGAGTTGAGGGCAACGTATGCCGAGTTTAAAGAGCAAACCGACCAGGCAGCAGCTTACTTCCTTAGTCTTGGTATTCGACGTGGAGACAAGGTTATGCTGATATTGAAACGCCATTATCAATGGTGGATTTCGATGATGGCGCTGTGCAAGATAGGTGCTGTGGCAATTCCTGCAACCCATATGTTGACGGCAAGTGATATCGTTTATCGAAATCAGCGTGCGTCTGTAAAAGCTATAATATGTGTCAATGATGAATATGTGACTACGCAGGTTCGAGAGGCTATGTCTGAGAGTCCAACGGTAGAGGTACTTGTTGCTGTTAACTCATTGGCACAGAAAGGTTGCCCTGTAGCAGAGGGATTTCATGATTGGTTTGCTGAATGGGAGAAAGCGCCAGCCTTTGTACGTCCAGAGGAAGTGAATGTAAATGAAGATACGATGTTGATGTATTTCACAAGTGGTACCAGCGGTGAACCGAAGATGGTGGCGCATGATCATCTCTATGCGTTAGGACATTTAGTAACAGGTGTTTTCTGGCATAACCTTGATGAGGATAGTATCCATCTAACTGTGGCTGACACGGGATGGGGAAAGGCTGTGTGGGGTAAACTTTACGGACAATGGTTTGCGGGTGCAACGGTCTTCGTATATGATCATGAGAAATTTTCGGCAGAGAAGATTATGCGTATGATGGAGAAATATCGTATTACTTCGTTCTGCGCACCTCCAACTATCTACCGTTTTATGTTGCAAGAGGATTTCTCGCAGTATGATCTTTCTGCGCTGAAGTATTGCACTACGGCTGGAGAAGCTCTTGAACCAGTTGTCTTCCAGAAGTTTTATGAGCTTGTGGGAGTCAAGATGATGGAAGGTTTTGGACAAACGGAAACGACAATGACTTTGGGCACTTTCCCTTGGGTTAAACCTAAGCCAGGCAGTATGGGTAAACCGAATCCACAGTATGATGTTAAGTTATTGAAGTCGGACGGCTCTCCGTGTGAAGATGGTGAAAAGGGTGAAATCTGTATAGATACCAGTGCTGGGAAGGCGATAGGACTCTTTAAGGGATATTATCGTGACCCTGAATTGACTGAGAAAGTTTGGCATGATAATCTTTATCATACTGGTGATTTGGCATGGCGTGATGAAGAAGGATATTATTGGTTTGTAGGTCGTGCTGATGATGTTATAAAGAGTTCGGGTTATCGTATTGGGCCGTTTGAGGTAGAGAGTGCACTGATGACTCATCCTGCAGTTGTTGAGTGTGCAGTAACGGGTGTGCCAGATGAGATACGTGGTATGATTGTAAAGGCAACTGTTGTCCTTGCTAATGATTGGAAGGGTAAGGCTGATGATGCATTTGTGAAGGAATTGCAAAATCATGTGAAGCGTGTGACAGCTCCCTACAAGTATCCACGTATCATAGAATTTGTTGATGCGTTACCGAAAACAATCTCTGGAAAGATTCGACGTGTGGAAATTCGTGAACGTGATAAGCAGTAGATAGATTTGTTTTCTTTTTAAGCATGTCTTTATATTATATAATGTGTAGTGCATAATTTGGGGCTTTAAAATGTGGTATAAAGAAGAAAAATGCAATTTTTTGAAAGTTTTTTTTCAAAACATTTGGTGGGAACGGAAATTCTGTATACCTTTGCACTCGCTTTACAAAACAAGCCACCTGGCAAGTTGCTTAAAGCATATAAAGAAAGAGTTCTTTGAAAAGATTTACATAAACAGAGAAGTAGTACAAGAAGCGTCTGTTTGATTTTATATCAAATGGATGGGTAAAAGAAACGAACCGATCAATTCGTTGTTCCTACTTTTGAGGCACCGCCTCAAAACTAAAGGAACAAAAGAAAAGGTGCTTTTTACTTGATACTTTTAGGATAAGCGTTCTGAAACAGAGATTACTCGGTGAAGCGTTTGGGTTAACATGGTATCCATTATCATTTATCACCCATCACTTATCACCAAAACATATTTTACAATGGAGAGTTTGATCCTGGCTCAGGATGAACGCTAGCTACAGGCTTAACACATGCAAGTTGAGGGGAAACGGCATTGAGTGCTTGCACTCTTTGGACGTCGACCGGCGCACGGGTGAGTAACGCGTATCCAACCTTCCCATTACTGTGGGATAACCTGCCGAAAGGCAGACTAATACCGCATAGTCTTCGATGACGGCATCAGATTTGAAGTAAAGATTTATCGGTAATGGATGGGGATGCGTCTGATTAGCTTGTTGGCGGGGTAACGGCCCACCAAGGCAACGATCAGTAGGGGTTCTGAGAGGAAGGTCCCCCACATTGGAACTGAGACACGGTCCAAACTCCTACGGGAGGCAGCAGTGAGGAATATTGGTCAATGGACGGAAGTCTGAACCAGCCAAGTAGCGTGCAGGATGACGGCCCTATGGGTTGTAAACTGCTTTTGTATGGGGATAAAGTTAGGGACGTGTCCCTATTTGCAGGTACCATACGAATAAGGACCGGCTAATTCCGTGCCAGCAGCCGCGGTAATACGGAAGGTCCAGGCGTTATCCGGATTTATTGGGTTTAAAGGGAGCGTAGGCTGGAGATTAAGTGTGTTGTGAAATGTAGACGCTCAACGTCTGAATTGCAGCGCATACTGGTTTCCTTGAGTACGCACAACGTTGGCGGAATTCGTCGTGTAGCGGTGAAATGCTTAGATATGACGAAGAACTCCGATTGCGAAGGCAGCTGACGGGAGCGCAACTGACGCTTAAGCTCGAAGGTGCGGGTATCAAACAGGATTAGATACCCTGGTAGTCCGCACAGTAAACGATGGATGCCCGCTGTTGGTACCTGGTATCAGCGGCTAAGCGAAAGCATTAAGCATCCCACCTGGGGAGTACGCCGGCAACGGTGAAACTCAAAGGAATTGACGGGGGCCCGCACAAGCGGAGGAACATGTGGTTTAATTCGATGATACGCGAGGAACCTTACCCGGGCTTGAATTGCAGAGGAAGGATTTAGAGATAATGACGCCCTTCGGGGTCTCTGTGAAGGTGCTGCATGGTTGTCGTCAGCTCGTGCCGTGAGGTGTCGGCTTAAGTGCCATAACGAGCGCAACCCCTCTCTTCAGTTGCCATCAGGTTAAGCTGGGCACTCTGGAGACACTGCCACCGTAAGGTGTGAGGAAGGTGGGGATGACGTCAAATCAGCACGGCCCTTACGTCCGGGGCTACACACGTGTTACAATGGCCGGTACAGAGGGACGGTGTAATGCAAATTGCATCCAATCTTGAAAGCCGGTCCCAGTTCGGACTGGGGTCTGCAACCCGACCCCACGAAGCTGGATTCGCTAGTAATCGCGCATCAGCCATGGCGCGGTGAATACGTTCCCGGGCCTTGTACACACCGCCCGTCAAGCCATGAAAGCCGGGGGTGCCTGAAGTCCGTGACCGCAAGGATCGGCCTAGGGCAAAACTGGTGATTGGGGCTAAGTCGTAACAAGGTAGCCGTACCGGAAGGTGCGGCTGGAACACCTCCTTTCTGGAGAGGATGCTTATTAGTTGATTTAGTTGATAAGTATTTAAGTATACATGTCAAGAAGTTAACGGTAATCAAGGAAATAAAAGAACCTTTGGTTCGTTTTTCTTCTTGTACTCACTGCACTCTGTTTTAAGAATAAGAGAAAGGAAGTCTGGCATGAGAAGCCGCAGTGCTTTCTTCCAACTCAGTCCTATAGCTCAGTTGGTTAGAGCGCCACACTGATAATGTGGAGGTCGGCAGTTCAAGTCTGCCTGGGACTACACATCGGCGTTAAGCCAATGTGTATCAGGCACAAGTCTTTTGGGACTACACATTGGCGCTAAGCCATGTGTGACAGACTTAAAGTCCTTTGATACTTTCTCTATCCCTTGGGGGATTAGCTCAGTTGGCTAGAGCACCTGCTTTGCACGCAGGGGGTCAACGGTTCGAATCCGTTATTCTCCACTTTGCTGTTCTATGTTTCTGAGGCACTGCCTCAGAACACAGAGAGTAACAGCACAAGATCTTTGACATATTGACACAAGCAAGACTGTAATGTAGAACTATTCTTTCTATAATGGGAAGAATTAGAATTCTAATTATTGAAGAAAAAACTTCAAATTCTTTAGAATCACACAACAGCTGAAAGTATGAGCTACATTCTTTGTAAGCAATTACAAAGAAGGCGAAGAAAGTAAGAAAGGGCGCATGGCGGATGCCTTGGCTCACGGAGGCGATGAAGGACGTGATAAGCTGCGATAAGCCTTGGGTAGGTGCAAATAACCTTTGATCCAAGGATTTCCGAATGGGACAACCTAACAGGTTGAAGACCTGTTATCACTACAGTAGTAGTGAGGCGAACGAAGGGAACTGAAACATCTTAGTACCTTTAGGAAGAGAAAATAAATAATGATTCCCCTAGTAGTGGCGAGCGAACGGGGAATAGCCCAAACCTGCTTTGTGGCAACGCTTAGCAGGGGTTGTAGGACCACGCTGTCGTACTTAGATTGTGAGAAGAATGTTCTGGAAAGAACAATCATAGAGGGTGATAATCCCGTATTCGAAGCATGACGAGACGTAGTGGTATCCTGAGTAACGCGGAACACGTGAAATTCTGCGCGAATCTGCCGGGACCATCCGGTAAGGCTAAATACTCCCGTGAGACCGATAGTGAACGAGTACTGTGAAGGAAAGGTGAAAAGCACTCCGATGAGGAGAGTGAAATAGTTCCTGAAACCATGCGCCTACAAGCGGTCGGAGCCGCGTAAGCGGTGACGGCGTGCCTTTTGCATAATGAACCTACGAGTTACCATGTCTGGCAAGGATAAGCGTCATGAGACGCGCATCCGCAGTGAAAGCGAGCCTGAATAGGGCGTCGAGTCAGATGGGGTAGACGCGAAACCAAGTGATCTACACTTGCCCAGGTTGAAGTCCGGGTAACACCGGATGGAGGACCGCACGGATAAGCGTTGAAAAGCTTCCCGATGAGGTGAGTGTAGGAGTGAAAGGCCAATCAAACTTGGAGATAGCTCGTACTCCCCGAAAGGCATTTAGGTGCCGCGTGCGACGATTTCCATAAGAGGTAGAGCGACCGATAGGTCAAGAGGGCTTCACCGCCTATCGAGACCTGACGAACTCCGAATGCTTATGGACTGCAGTCGTGCAGTAAGGGGGCGGGTGCTAAGGTCCGTCCCCGAGAGGAGAAGAATCCAGACCGCCGTCTAAGGTCCCGAAATTCTGTCTAAGTTAGTCTAACGAAGTCTGGTCCCCGTGACAGCTAGGATGTTGGCTTGGAAGCAGCCATTCATTCAAAGAGTGCGTAACAGCTCACTAGTCGAGGGTCCGGGCATGGATAATAATCGGGTATAAGTCAGATACCGAAGGCGCGGGATAGTAATGTATATTAAAAGTATCGGTAGGGGAGCATTCCATCGGCGTTGAATGGTGAGGGTAACCGATCCTGGAGCTTATGGAAAAGCAAATGTAGGTATAAGTAACGATAAAAAGGGTGAGATTCCCTTTCGCCGAAAGACCGAGGTTTCCCGGGCGATGCCAATCAGCCCGGGGTTAGTCGGGTCCTAAGTCTCAGCCGAACGGCGAAGGCGATGGCAGATGCGGTTAATATTCCGCAACTCGCATATACAGTGATGTGGAGACGGAGCAGTGACACTGCTGCGCCCTGACGGAATAGGGCGTTTAAGTGCGTAGGCTATGAGGAAGGCAGGCAAATCCACCTTCCGAGCTGAACCATGAAAGTACAGGTAATCCTTCGGGATAACTTGAGTGCAGGTAATCATACTTCCGAGAAAATCCGCTAAACTTAATGTATATGCGACCCGTACCGCAAACGGACACACGTGGTCGGGTAGAATATACTAAGGCGTTGAGAGATTCATGGTTAAGGAACTAGGCAAATTGACCCCGTAACTTCGGGATAAGGGGTCCTCATAGCAATATGAGGCGCAGAGAATCGGTCCAGGCAACTGTTTAACAAAAACACAGGGCTGTGCAAACTCGAAAGATGAAGTATACAGCCTGACACCTGCCCGGTGCCGGAAGGTTAAGAGGAGATGTCACCAGTAATGGGAAGCATTGAATTGAAGCCCCGGTAAACGGCGGCCGTAACTATAACGGTCCTAAGGTAGCGAAATTCCTTGTCGGGTAAGTTCCGACCTGCACGAATGGTGTAATGATCTGGACGCTGTCTCAACCATGAGCTCAGTGAAATTGTAGTATCGGTGAAGATGCCGATTACCCGCGATGGGACGAAAAGACCCCGTGAACCTTTACTACAGCTTAGCATTGACCTTGGTCATCCGATGTGTAGGATAGGCCGGAGGCTTCGAAGCGGGTGCGCCAGCATTCGTGGAGCCATCCTTGAAATACGGCCCTTTGGCTGTCTGAGGTCTAACGCGCCTGTGGCGCGGACACTGCTTGGTGGGTAGTTTGACTGGGGTGGTCGCCTCCAAAAGCGTAACGGAGGCTTCCAAAGGTGCCCTCGGGCCGATTGGTAACCGGCCTTATAGAGTGCAATGGCATAAGGGCGCTTGACTGGGAGGCAGACATGCCGAGCAGGCAGGAAACTGGGGCATAGTGATCCGGCGGACGTGTATGGAAACTCCGTCGCTCAAAGGATAAAAGGTACTCCGGGGATAACAGGCTGATCCCCCCCAAGAGCTCATATCGACGGGGTGGTTTGGCACCTCGATGTCGGCTCGTCACATCCTGGGGCTGGAGAAGGTCCCAAGGGTTGGGCTGTTCGCCCATTAAAGTGGCACGCGAGCTGGGTTCAGAACGTCGTGAGACAGTTCGGTCTCTATCTATCGTGGGCGTTGGAGTTTTGAGTGGTGCTGACACTAGTACGAGAGGACCGTGTTGGACAGACCTCCGGTTTACCAGTTGTGCCGCCAGGTGCACCGCTGGGTATCTGAGTCTGGATTGGATAAGCGCTGAAAGCATCTAAGTGCGAAGCCAGCCGCAAGATGAGAACTCCTCATAAGGGTCGTCATAGACGATGACGTTGATAGGGTGTAGGTGTAAAGACGGTGACGTCAAAGCCGAGCACTACTAATTGCCCGAAACTTTCTTCGGGTCTCCCGCCTCCAAAGTTTGGAGTGCGGGGACCAGTGACTCAGACTTTGAGCTGTGTATTCTTCTAATGGAAGAAGAAAAGTTCTATATGTTTTGCTTGTGGAAATACGTCACCTTATACGGCTGACAACTATCAGTAGAGAATTTAAATATTGTCTACTTGAGATAAGAGAACTTAAGAGATATACACTAAGTATATGTAACATTAAGTAAAGTCATCCGAAAGAAATATCAGGTGGTTATTGCGGCGGGGTCCCACCTCTTCCCATTCCGAACAGAGAAGTTAAGCCCGTTTGCGCCGATGGTACTGCAATGCAATGCGGGAGAGTAGGTGGCCGCCTCCTTTTACGAGAGCCTTGAAGAGAAATCTTCAAGGCTCTTTTTTTTGTTGGGTGATGGGTGTTGGATGTTAGGTGTTGATGAAGTGTTGGTAGGACAGAAGCTGCAATATTATATTGGGCTAATAAGACTTATTGGGCGAATAGGGCTAATAACGCTCAAAGGCTAATAAGGCTAATAGTATTTTATTGGGCAAATAGGTTTTATTTGGCTAATTAAGTAATATGGGCTGATACTTTACAATATCTTTTTTATAGTTTCGTTATATCTTTATATGCAGTGGACTGATAGAATTCGTCAGGTAAAGATATTTTTAGTGGTTGCAGCAATTCTTATTGCTGTGGCTTCTTTACTTGTTTCTCGCTCTTTGACTCATGATTTGTCAGATCAGGAAAGGAGTAAGATGCAAGTTTGGGCGGAAGCAATGAAATCGCTTAGTGCTGCGGATGAGAACACGGATCTTAGTCTTGTGTTGAAGGTGTTAGATGAAAATCACACTATACCTGTTGTTGTTTTGGATAATGATGGGGTTGTAACAGAATACCGTAATATCGTTATTAAAGCACGTAATGCAAAGGATAGCGTTAATTACGTTACTTCTTTGGGTCAACAGCTGAAAGCCTCAGGTCAGGTTATACGTATCTCTTTGAGTAAGAATCATAATGATTATATAGATGTATGCTATGATGATTCATTGATGTTAAAGCGTATTGCGCTTTATCCCTATGTACAATTAGGTGTTGTTATGCTATTTGTTATTGTAGCTATTTTTGCCTTATTGACATCAAAGCGTGCAGAACAAAACAAAGTATGGGTTGGATTAAGTAAGGAAACGGCACACCAGTTAGGTACTCCTATCTCCTCGCTTATGGCATGGACAACAATTTTGAAGGAAACATATCCCGACGATGAACTTCTACCAGAAATGGATAAAGATGTGAAACGTTTACAGCTTATTGCTGATCGCTTCTCAAAGATTGGTTCCGTTCCAGAGCCAGTCCCATCCAGTCTTAATGATGTTCTCAATCATGTTGTCGATTATATGGACCGTCGTACATCAAAGAAGATAGAGATGAAGACGGAGTTGCCAACAGATGATATAATCATTAATATGAATGCCTCGCTCTTTGAGTGGGTGATTGAGAACCTCTGTAAGAATGCTGTTGATGCGATGGGAGGAAAGATAGGTAGTATTACACTTCGTATAGAAGAAACTGACAAGCGTGCTATTGTTGAGGTCAGCGATACAGGAAAGGGTATTAAGAAGAAAGACATAAGAAACGTATTTCGTCCAGGTTTTACTACTAAGGAGCGAGGCTGGGGATTAGGTTTGAGTCTTGCTAAGCGTATTGTTGAGGAATATCATCATGGTAAGATATATGTGAAAAGCTCGGAAGTAGGGAAGGGGACAACTTTTCGCATAGAACTTCGCAAAGCGTGAAGGATAATATGAAGAATTTCTTTTCATGATAATAATTATTTTTCTTCATGAAAATAAATATTTCCTTTCATGAAAAAAATATTTATTTACGTGCAAATAATTAGACTTTTACAATTACATATTTCTAATTTTATTACTAATAGAGCATTAGATGAGCTGAGAATACAAAGTTGTTTATATACTCGATATATTAAGAAAATGCCTTAATTTTCTAATGATAGTGCAATGTAAGACCCCATTTCATATTATGTAGAAGAAATAGAGCCTAAATCATCTAACAAAGGGTGTCCTTACTTTTTTTACTTATAATTTGCTTATAATCAGAAAAATATTCGTAACTTTGCAACCCAATTATGGACTTAGAAACCCTTAAAATAGATTTGAAGGGTCTGGAAGAAGGTGTAAATCACCTTGAGTTCGACCTGGATGACGCTTACTTTAAGGCAGTTGACGCTCCTGAAGTGAGTCAAGGACGTGTGCATGTATCTCTTGATATTGTGCGCACAGGAGATGATTTCTTTACCCTTGATTTCCATGAGGCAGGTACGGTAATGGTTCCGTGCGATATATGTCTCGACCCAGTAGAGCAGCCAATAGAGACAACACAACGTCTCGAAGTTAAGTTAGGAAAAGAAAACTCAGAAGAGGACGACCTTGTGACGGTGGCCGAGGACGAAGGAATACTCGATGTTGCATGGTACCTCTACGAATTCATAGCTCTCGCAATCCCTATCAAGCATGTGCATGCACCTGGAAAATGCAACCCTGCTATGGTACGAGCTCTTGAGGAGTATTCTGCCGCCCGAAGCGGTGAGGAAGACGAGCAGGCGATGGATCCGCGCTGGGAAGCTCTATTAAAATTGAAAAAATAAAATATTAAACGTTTAAAGAATTATGGCACATCCAAAAAGAAGACAGTCAAAGACTCGTACACTCAAGAGAAGAACTCATGATAAGGCAGTAGCTCCTACATTGGCTTTATGCCCTAACTGTGGTTCTTATTATGTTTATCACACAGTTTGCCCAACTTGTGGTAACTATCGTGGTAAGGTTGCTGTCGTAAAGGAAACAGCTGAGTAAGCATGAGTAAGATTAATGCGATTATAACAGGTGTCGCTGGTTACGTGCCAGACTATGTCCTCAACAATGAGGAATTGTCTCGCATGGTTGATACTAATGATGAGTGGATTACCACTCGTACAGGTATCAAGGAACGCCGAATCCTCACCGAAGAGGGACTCGGTACATCCTATATGGCCCGCAAGGCAGCAAAGCTCCTGATGACAAAGACAGGTGCTGATCCAGACAGTATTGATGCTGTTGTTGTTGCTACATCGACTCCTGACTATCCGCATCCTTCAACAGCTTCTATCGTATTAGGAAAGCTGGGGTTGAAGAATGCCTTCGCATTTGACTTAGCTGCTGCATGTTGTGGCTTCATGTATGCACTCGATGTTGCCTGCAATATGATCCAAAGTGGTCGTCACAAGCGTATCATTGTTATTGGTGCTGATAAGATGTCAGCTATTACTGATTATCGTGATCGCGCAACTTGTCCACTTTTCGGTGATGGTGCAGGTGCTGTGATGTTAGAGGGTACAACCGAGGAAGGCGTTGGTATGATTGATTCTTATCATCGCACAGACGGTAAGGGACTTCCATTCCTCCATATCAAGGCAGGTGGTTCTGTATGTCCTTCTTCAAGCTTTACAATTGATCATCGTTTGCATTACACTTACCAAGAGGGACGCACCGTCTTCCGTTACGCTGTTACAGCGATGGGTGACGACTGTGCTACACTTTTGGAGCGCAATGGCTTGACCCAAGATGATGTTGATTACGTAGTTTGTCATCAGGCAAATCTTCGTATCATCGAGGCTGTTGCAAAACGCATTGGAGTTCCAATGGAGAAGGTATTGGTTAACATTCAGCGTTATGGTAATACCAGTGCTGCTTGTATGCCACTTGTTCTTTGGGATTTTGAGTCACAGCTGAAGAAGGGTGATAATATCATTTTCACTGGCTTTGGTGCAGGTTTCGTTAATGGCGCATCTTACTTTAAGTGGGCTTATGACGGTGACGCTGCTGCGGTTAAGAAATAAAGACTTTAAGTTATCATATAAAAAAGCGCATCTTTCTTTTCTTATAAGATAGGTGCGTTTTTTCGTTAAGGGATTAGGAGAGTGGCATGGTAGGACTTTTCTACCTCCCCTTTCTCCTCTTATAATTATAACAGAACTTTTCAAACATTCCTTCCTGTGGAAGGAAATAGTGGGTGAATAGATTATATGCATAAAGCTGGATTTGTAAATATCGTTGGTAATCCGAATGTCGGAAAGAGTACGCTGATGAATCAACTCGTCGGTGAGAAGCTCAGTATTGCCACGTTTAAGGCACAGACAACGCGCCATCGTATTATGGGAATTGTCAACACAGAGGACACTCAGATAGTATTTTCAGACACACCAGGTGTGCTGAAACCAAACTATAAGATGCAGGAGATGATGCTCCAGTTCTCTGAGTCAGCTTTGGCAGATGCCGATATCTTACTTTATGTAACAGACGTTGTTGAAGATCCAGAGAAGAATATGGACTTCTTGGAGAAGGTTTCTAAGATGTCAATTCCTGTCATCCTTCTTATTAATAAGATTGATGAGAGCGACCAGAAGACACTTGGTAATCTCGTAACAAAGTGGCATGGATTGTTGCCTAATGCAGAGATACTCCCTATTTCTGCTAAGAATAAGTTTGGCGTAGATATTCTTTTGAAGCGTGTTCACGAACTGTTACCAGAGAGTCCGGCATTCTTTGATAAAGACCAGTTGACAGATAAGCCAGCTAAGTTCTTCGTATCAGAGATTATTCGTGAGAAGATTCTGCGCTATTATGATAAGGAAATCCCTTATTCTGTTGAGGTTGTTATTGAACGTTTCAAGGAAGATGACCGCCAGATTCACATCAGTGCTATCATTTATGTGGAACGTAGCAGCCAGAAAGGAATTATTATTGGCCATCAGGGTATGGCACTTAAGAAGGTGTCTACCGAAGCACGTAAGAGCTTGGAACGTTTCTTTGATAAGAAGATATTCCTTGAAACTTTCGTGAAAGTGGATAAGGACTGGCGCAACTCACAGAAAGAATTGAAACACTTTGGCTATAGTCCAGAGTAAGGGGGACCTCCCCCAGCCCCTCCGAAGGAGGGGAGAGCCTAACGGGATAGGCTGGGGAGAGATTTTATTAGCCTTATTGGGCTAATAAGGTTAATAAGGCTCATAGGGCTAATACAAAGCTAATAGCTTCCTTGATAATAAGAAAATAAATCGCCCTGACTGCTTAGTAGGGCACACTCTCGCACAATGCGAGGGCTGGGGAATGGTCATCCTCGGCAAATATTCATCGGATGCCTGACCACATCCGGCGCCTTTTCATAATCTTTCAACAGTGTTAGCACTGAATTATGAGGAGGGAAAAGACCAATATTAATGGCAAATTTAGTAGCTATTGTGGGACGCCCAAACGTAGGTAAGTCCACACTTTTCAATCGATTAACTCAGACACGTCATGCGATTGTGAGCGATACTGCTGGTACAACACGCGACCGTCAGTATGGTAAGTGTCAGTGGAACGGACGCGAATTTTCTATTGTTGACACTGGTGGATGGGTTGTTAAATCAGACGATATTTTTGAAGATGCAATCCGCAAGCAGGTGCTTGTGGCAACGGAAGAAGCTGACCTCGTTCTCTTTGTTGTTGATACTGAAACGGGTATTACCGACTGGGATGAGGATGTAGCATTGATTCTTCGTCGCACTAAGCTCCCTGTACTCCTTGTTGCGAATAAGGTTGACAACAGCGGTGAGTATTATCAGGCAGCAGAGTTCTATAAACTCGGTTTGGGAGAGCCTATCTGTATTAGTGCTGCCACTGGTGGTGGAACAGGTGACTTGCTTGATATTCTGCTTGAGAACTTAAAGGATGTACCAGAGGAAGCAGTTGATCAGGATATCCCTCGTTTTGCTGTCGTAGGTCGTCCTAATGCTGGTAAGTCAAGTATTATCAATGCCTTCATTGGTGAGGATCGTAATATTGTGACCGAGATTGCTGGTACAACGCGTGATAGTATCTATACACGCTATACGAAGTTTGGTTTTGATTTCTATCTTGTTGATACTGCTGGTATCCGTCGTAAGAACAAGGTGAGTGAAGACTTGGAGTTCTATAGCGTTATGCGTTCTATCCGAAGCATTGAGAACTCTGATGTTTGTATTCTGATGTTGGATGCAACACGTGGTATCGAGGCGCAGGATATGAATATCTTCCAGCTCATACAGCGTAATAATAAGAGTCTTGTTGTCGTTGTGAACAAGTGGGATTTGGTTGAAGATAAGAACCAAAAGGTTATTGATACCTTCGAGAATGCTATTCGTAAGCGTATGGCTCCGTTCGTTGACTTCCCAATCATCTTTGCTTCAGCACTAACGAAGCAGCGTATTTTTAAGGTTTTAGAAACAGCGAAAGAGGTATATCAGAACCGCACAATGCATATTGGTACAACGAAGTTAAATGAGGTTATGCTTCCTATTATAGAGGCAACGCCACCACAGTCAGTGAAGGGTAAGTATATCAAGATTAAGTATTGCTCACAACTTCCAAACACACAGATTCCTTCTTTCGTGTTCTATGCGAACCTGCCACAGTATGTTAAGGAGCAGTATCGTCGTTTCTTGGAGAACAAGATACGTGAGAACTGGAACCTGCATGGCTGTCCAATTAATATATTCATTCGTCAGAAGTAGTCGTAGGAGGTGTTGCCTATGAAGAGAATAATGTTTCCTTTTCTTTTTGCTTTGCCATTTTTATTGATGGCTTGCAGCAAGAAAAAAGAGGTAGACCAAGGAGAGTTGGCTGGTCGTGCAGCCAAACTCTACTACGAACAACTGTTGAAAGGTCAGTATGAAGCTTTTTTAGGAGGTGAGAATCGTTCTGAGAAGTTGCCTGATAGTTATCGAAAGCAACTCTTAACAAACCTCCGTCAGTTTATCGAGCAGCAGAAGAAAGAGCATGAAGGGATTGATTCTGTGTCATTGGCTTCATCTGTTTTCTCTGAAAAGGATAGTACAGCCAGTGCCTTTCTGTTGTTTCATTATGGCGACAAGACAATGGAGCAGGTTGTTGTACCAATGCTAAAGAAGCACGGAGTGTGGATGATGCGATAAGACATCGTTACCCATTATTTCTCTATTTACCCTCTTCAATTGTCGTGTTGTTGCTCCGCACGTGTGGTGCTGATGCTTAGCACCAATGGTGCTAAGTACTGATAACATTACAATATGCACTTGAAAAAAGTCCTCCCGCTTATTAGTTTTGTCTTAAAAAAAGGATAAAACCAATAAGCGGGAGGACTTTTCTATTAAGTAAGGTAGTGTTTGGGAAATCCTATTAGCGGCTTTTTCGCACAACTTATAGTGAGAGGTAGCTATTTACAGCGTACCCTTATTCTCTATATCCTTCACCTTCTTAAAGAGGTCAGAAGCAAAGACGAGGTCGTTAAGTTTCTGGTTCTGTGATTTGATGACAGTATCTTTGTCGCCTTGCCATTCTTTTCTACCATCTGCAATGAAAACGATATTCTCACCAATACCCAAGACGGAGTTCATATCATGAGTGTTGATGATGGTAGTCATGTTGAACTCACGCGTGATACTCGTCAAAAGTTCGTCTATGACCAGTGATGTCTTAGGGTCAAGACCAGAATTTGGCTCATCGCAGAAAAGATACTTCGGGTTCATAACGATGGCGCGAGCAATAGCTACACGCTTTTGCATACCACCCGAAATCTCACCAGGAAACTTCTGTTCAGCTCCTGTCAGGTTCACACGATCAAGACATTCCATAGCTCTTTTGTCACGTTCCTGAGCAGTCATGTCTGAAAACATGTCCAATGGGAAACGAACATTCTCCAGTACAGTGAGCGAGTCAAAGAGGGCAGCACCTTGGAAAATCATACCCATCTCACGACGCATGAGAATCTGGTCTTTCTTTGTCATGTTGACAAAGTTACGTCCGTCATAAAGTACTTCACCCTTGGTTGGGTCAAGCAGTCCGGTGAGCGAACGCATGAGAACGGTCTTACCTGCACCACTTTGTCCGATGATGAGGTTTGTTTTTCCGTCTTCAAAAACGATGTTTATATCCTTCAGCACTTCCTTGTCGCCGAAAGATTTGAATAGATGTTTTACTTCAATCATAGAGCCTCCCCCGACCCCTCCGAAGGGAGGGGAGCCCAATCTGCTTACTTGTGGGGGAAGATGGGCTTATTAATTAGTTAGTATTAACTTTCAGGAGTTGATTTGTTCTCTCTAATCTCCCCTCCTTTGGAGGGGTTGGGGGAGGTTTAACTCAACATCTGTGTGAGGAAAACGTCACTGAAGAGAATCAGTACGCTTGAGCAGACTACAGCATCTGTAGATGCCTTACCGACCTCAACACTTCCGCCCTTCACCGTGTAGCCCATATAAGACGATACACTTGAAATGATAAAGGCAAAGAAGAATCCCTTGATGATACTCATCCACATAAACCACGGATTGAAATCATGTTGCAAACCAGCAGTCAAATCTACTGGTGTGATGATATGTGCAAGGTAGGCTGTGGCGTATGCTCCAATGATACCTGTTGCTGCAGAGAAGATAACAAGGAATGGCATGATTGTGATGAGTCCCATAATCTTTGGTAAGATGAGGTAGCTGGCAGAGTTGATACCCATAATCTCTAAGGCATCTATCTGCTGCGTCACACGCATGGTTCCTAACTCTGAAGCAATGTTTGACCCAACCTTACCTGATAGGATCAGACACATGATACTGCTGGAGAACTCCAAAAGCATAATTTCTCTCGTCACATAACCCGACACCCAATGTGGCATCCAAGGGCTCTGCACGTTAAGTTTAATCTGTATACATATAACTGCTCCAATGAAGAAAGAGATGAGTAATACGATACCGATTGAGTCTACACCCAACTGGGACATCTCTTTAACATATCGCTTAAGGAACATTCTCATTCGTTCAGGACGACTGAATGAGCGTCCCATCAATATAAGATAATTACCGAATGTTGTCAGCCATTTGAATAAAAGCATGTTCTTTCTATTTGATGTTCAAAATGCAAATTTAACCAAAATATCACAGAAAGAGAAAAGAAAGACATTATTTAATAGTCATGAAGGCTACTTTCGCTTTTTGTATATAGTATCTTTGGCACTGTTGTGTAGTTCTTTTAGGATTATATTTGTATCTTTGTGCGTGACAAACTATGAGTTGAAAGCTATGAAAAGTAATCCTGCAATATATGTGGAAGGGGTAGGTTGGCGTCGTGAGCGTGTGGCGTCGCTGCTACGGAGGCTTAAAGGGCATGACTATCAAGGGCGGTGTATCTATATGATAACGCTCTGTACGGAAGGAAGGCAGCCATTGTTGGGGAGGCTTATGCGAAGGACAGCAGCTGTAGCATCTGCCTATGTTGAGCCAACAGAGCTGGGGAGTGAGGTTGAGCGTTGTTGGAGAGAGATTCCTAAGCATTATCCAGAGGTGAGTGTGCTTGCCTTTCAGGTTATGCCGGATCATATACACGGCATCCTCTTTGTAACGCATGAGATGGCTGTACACCTGGGGAAGGTTATTAATGGGTTCAAGGTAGGCTGTAATCGGGCGTATCGGCGGTTGGTGTTGGGGAGTTCTGAGGCAATGCCTCAGAAGCAGGAACAGGAGGACAGAATAGGAAGGCAGAGGCTGGCTGGCTGCGGAGAAGGGGCGAAACAGCGAGGCTGTAAGCACCCAGAGCATGGCATGCTCTTTGCGCCGGGCTATCATGACAGCGTGCTAAGGGGGAAGGGACAGCTGGAGAATATGTTCAGATATATTGCTGATAACCCACGACGGCTGGCGATGAAGCGGGATAATCCGCAACTCTTTCGTGTCGTGAATAGTTTGAAGGTGGGTGAAAGAACTTTCTCTGCTATAGGAAATCAGTGGTTACTGGAGCACCCAATAAGACTGCAGGTGCGTTGTCATAATAATAAGACACCAGAGAATCTGCGCCTTATAGCCTTGCAAAAGGAATACTTCTTTGCACGAGGACGAGAGGGAGGAGTACTTGTTAGCCCCTGTATATCGGCTGGAGAAAAAGAAATAGCACGTGCTGCATTGGAGGAGAAACTCCCGCTTATAGTCTTGCTGGAAAACGGTTTTCCGCCTCTCTATAAACCGCCAGGGAAGTACTTTGATGCTTGTTGTGAAGGGCGACTCCTTATGTTGGCTCCATGGGCATATCATCACGAACGCAGGACTATCTCGCGAGAGCAGTGTCAAGCCCTTAATTCAATATCGGCAGCACTTAGTAATGAAGTGTGGACGACGGCATTCGAGCAGGAACTGTTAAGATATACTTCTGGCGAAGAATAGGGAATAGCCACCAAGTAAACAGGGCAGAGAACCTTCGTGAGAATGTCTTTTAATAGAAGCGTACACACGTAGCTATACATTTATCTGTATTGTTCTTTTGTTTCTTTTCACGTCTTTATGATTGCTATCTGCTTTTTATTTCGTAATTTTGCAGCGATAGCTTAAAAGAGAAAACTATGTCAGAATCAGATAATATTGTTGTGCGCCCAGAAGGCGAGGGAAGTATTCTTCGTACAGATAAACTGGTGAAGCGATACGGAAAGCGTACTGTTGCCAATGGTGTGAGCATCAATGTGAAGCAGGGTGAGATTGTGGGATTGCTCGGACCAAATGGTGCGGGAAAAACTACGTCATTTTATATGACAACGGGATTGGTTGTTCCTAATGAGGGACATGTATATATTGACGATCAGGAAATTACCAACTTCCCTGTTTATAAGCGTGCTCGTGCAGGTATTGGCTATCTTCCACAGGAGGCGAGTGTCTTCCGTAAGATGAGTGTGGAAGATAATATTATGAGTGTCTTGGAGATGACAAAGCTGTCAAAGCAGGAGCGCATTGATAAGATGGAGAGTCTGATTCGTGAATTCCGATTGGAGAAGGTACGTAAGAATCTTGGAGACCGACTTTCTGGTGGTGAGCGTCGTCGTTGTGAGATTGCTCGTTGTTTGGCTATTGACCCAAAGTTTATCATGCTTGATGAGCCTTTTGCGGGCGTAGACCCTATTGCTGTAGAGGATATTCAGCACATTGTTTGGCGTTTGAAGTTCCGTAATATTGGTATTCTTATTACCGATCACAATGTACATGAGACGTTGAATATTACCGATCGCGCCTATCTTCTTTTTGAGGGACGCATCCTCTTCAAGGGTACTCCAGAAGAGTTGGCAGCCAATAAGATTGTGAAGGAGAAATATCTCGGTACAGATTTCGTTCTTCAGAAGAAAGACTTCCAGTTGCTCGATCAGCGTAAACGTGCGCAGGAAGAGGCGAATGGTTTATAAGAGGAATATATCCTCTCTTTTAGATAGGCTATATTAGCCGTCAGAAAGGCGCAAAGATAAAGTATTCTTTGCGCCTTTGTTTATGCAAGAGTAAGTAAGTTGCGAATTATTTTCATGAAGAAAAATATTTTTTTTCATGAAAAGAAATATTTTTCTTCACGACCATAAATATTTATTTTCATGAAAATAATTCGAGTAAGGAGCCTTTCAGATATAAAGGGTAAGTGCAAAATAAAAAGCTGCTTACGGTAAAACACTATAAAAGAGTTGGCTGTAAGCAGCTTTGTTGATTGAAAAATAACCCCAATTATAGCCTTCCTTAGCCAATTATCTTGGTTAAAAAAACAAATTTCCACTTATATATTATAAGGTTATGCGATTTTTTAAGTATCTTTGCACTTCAAAGTCTATAAGGGGTAATTGCGCCCTCTTGTGAACTTATACTTTTGATAAATAATAATAAACATAAATATATAACATCAAAGATGAAAATTTCATTTGAGAATCCCGACAAAGTGAATGGCTTGATGACCATCACTGTTGAGGAAGCTGATTACAAGGATGAGGTAGAGAAAACTCTCAAGGATTATCGCAAGCGTGCCAACGTTCCTGGTTTCCGTCAGGGTCAGGTGCCTGTAGGTCTGATTAAGCGTCAGTATGGTCCACAGGTAAAGATGGATGCTATTAATAAGATTCTTGGTGAGAGCCTCCAGAAATATATCGCTGATAACAAGATTCAGATGTTGGGTCAGCCAATGGGTTCTGAGTCTCAAGAGGCAGTAGACTTGGAGAAACCAGCTCCTTACGAGTTCAAGTTTGATATTGCTGTTGCTCCAGAATTCAAGATTGAACTGAATGGCAAGAACAAGATTGACTACTACGAGATTGCTGTTGATGATAAGTTGATTGATCAGCAGGTTGAGATGTTCCAGAGCCGTTCTGGTCACTATGAGCAGGCTGAAACATTCGATCCAGAGCAGCGTGACTTGTTGAAGGGTGACCTCCGTGAGTTGGATGAGAATGGAAATACACTCGAGGGTGGTATCACCGTTGAGGGTGCATCATTGATGCCACAGTATATCAAGGTTGAGGATCAGAAGAAGCTTTTCGATGGTGCTAAGCTTGGTGATATCATTACCTTTAATCCAACAGCAGCTTATCCTGATAATGATATCGAGGTTTCTTCACTCTTGAAGATTAAGAAGGAGGAGGTTGCTGAGCACAAGGGTGACTTCTCTTATCAGATTACAGAGATTTCACGCTTCGTTAAGGCTGAGAACAACGCTGAGCTTTGGAAGAGTGTTTATGGTGAGGATGCTGATATCAAGGATGAGGCAGCTTTCCGTAAGGCTATCGCTGACGGTTTGACAGAGCAGTTGAAGGGCGATTCTAACTACAAGTTCATTCAGGATCTCCGCGCTTACTGCGAGAAGAAGGTAGGCGATTTGACTTATCCAGACGCTATCTTAAAGCGCATCATGTTGGCAAACAACCAAGATAAGGGTGAGGAGTTCGTAGAGAAGAACTATGCACAGAGCATCAAGGAGTTGACATGGCACTTGATTAAGGAGCAGTTGGCTAAGGATCACAACATCAAAGTTGATGACAATGATGTTCGTGAGAGCGCTCGCCAGATGGCACGTGCACAGTTTGCTCAGTATGGTATGACCAACGTACCAGAGGATTACTTGAATGGTTATGCTGATGAGATGCTGAAGAAGCGTGAGAATGTAGATTCATTCGTTGAGGCAGCTCTCGATCGTAAGCTTGCTGAGGCTATCAAGGAGGTTGTTAAATTGAACGTTAAGACAGTAAGTCTTGAGGAATTCAACAAACTTGTAAGCGAGTAATATTTTTAGAAAAATCTTCCTTTATATATAGAGGTTATCGATTTTTTTGCTTATCTTTGCTTTAGATATGCAGGCAAGTGTCGCACTGAGTGGCATGGTGTTTGTATAGATGACAATGATAAGGGAGGTCGATAACCTCTATTTTTTGTCATATATAAATTATAAGAAAGGAAAATAATGAACGATTTTAGAAGGTATGCTACAGGGCATCTTGGGATGAATGGTATGGTGCTTGATGACGTGATGAGAGCACAGGCGCAGTATCTTAACCCATATATCCTTGAGGAGCGTCAGTTGAATGTGACTCAGATGGATGTCTTCTCACGTCTGATGATGGAGAGAATCATCTTCCTCGGGACTCAGGTAGATGACTATTCAGCCAATACAATTCAGGCACAGCTGCTTTACTTGGACTCTGTTGACCCAGGTAAGGATATATCTATTTATATTAACTCTCCTGGTGGAAGCGTTACTGCGGGTTTAGGTATTTATGATACCATGCAATTTATCTCCAGTGACGTTGCTACACTCTGTACAGGTATGGCTGCATCTATGGCTGCCGTATTGCTCGTTGCGGGTAAGGAGGGCAAGCGTTCTGCCTTGAAACATAGTCGTGTGATGATTCACCAGCCATTGGGTGGTGTACAAGGTCAGGCATCTGACATTGAGATTGAGGCACGCGAGATTCAGAAGTTCAAGAAAGAACTCTATAACATCATTAGCGAACATTCTCATCAACCATTCGATAAGGTTTGGAATGATAGTGACCGTAACTACTGGATGACTTCAGAAGAGGCTAAGGAGTACGGTATGATTGATGAGGTTTTGATGAGAAAACCAGTAAATAACGCTTCAGAAGAAGTAAAGTAAAGGATAATAATGCCCCAAAAGAAATGTAGTTTTTGTGGTCGGGGTGAGAAGGAAGTAAAACTCCTTATCACAGGCTTGAACGGCTATATCTGTGAGGAATGTGCACAGCAGGCTTATAATATCGTCATGCAAACTGGTGCATTGGCGCAGGATCAGAGTGGCGATGGTGAGGCTTTCAAACTCAAGAAGGTTCCTAAACCAAAGGAAATCAAACAGTATCTTGACGAATATATCATTGGTCAGGATGAGGCGAAACGCTATCTTGCTGTGGCTGTTTATAACCATTATAAGCGTTTACAACAGCCAAAGGATGATGATGGTGTAGAGATTGAGAAGAGCAATATCATCATGGTTGGTTCTACAGGTACGGGTAAGACATTGCTTGCTCGCACCATAGCAAAACTCCTTGATGTGCCTTTCACGATTGTTGATGCAACCGTATTCACAGAAGCTGGATACGTAGGAGAGGATGTGGAGAGTATTCTCTCACGTCTCTTGCAGGTGGCTAATTATGACGTTGCAGCAGCTGAGCGTGGTATTGTCTTTATCGACGAGATTGATAAGATTGCGCGTAAGAGTGATAATCCAAGCATTACTCGTGATGTAAGCGGTGAGGGTGTACAGCAGGGTTTACTGAAACTCTTGGAGGGAACAATGGTTAACGTACCGCCAAAGGGTGGTCGTAAGCATCCTGATCAAGATTACATTCACGTTGATACTCGTAATATCCTCTTCATTTGTGGTGGTGCATTCGATGGTATTGAGCGTAAGATAGCACAGCGAATGAATACGCACACGGTTGGTTACAACTCTGTGCAGAACGTTGCGAAGATAGATAAGAATGACTTGATGAAGTATGTCCTTCCTCAAGACTTGAAGTCATTTGGTCTTATTCCTGAGATTATTGGACGTTTGCCAGTGCTTACCTATCTTAATCCGCTTGACCGCGAGGCATTGCGTAAGATTCTTGTTGAGCCGAAGAACTCTATCGTGAAGCAGTATATAAAGTTGTTCAAGATGGATGGCATTGAGTTGACTTTCACCGAAGCAGCACTTGATTACATCGTAGACAAGGGTGTAGAGTATAAGCTTGGAGCCCGTGGATTGCGTTCAATCGTTGAGGCTGTGATGATGGATGCTATGTTCGATGTACCTTCACGACGGATAAAGTCATTTGAGGTGACGGAAGAATACGTTCGTCAACAACTTGACAAGGCTCATATTCAGGAATCGAATACAGTCTCATAAAACCTATATATACAGCCTACTGATGTGAGGAATCCTTCGCGTCAGTAGGCTGTGTAATTTCTACAGAAACCGTAAAGAATCGGAAAATACCCAGCTATTAACATGACACAAGAAGTCAATCTTACCGAAAAACTAAAACACTATTTTGGCTTTGATAAATTCAAAGGCGACCAGGAGGCTATTATCCGTAATCTTCTTGACGGACACGATACTTTCGTACTGATGCCTACCGGTGGTGGAAAGAGTCTTTGCTATCAACTTCCTTCATTGATTATGGAGGGAACGGCGATTGTTGTTTCTCCGCTCATTGCATTGATGAAGAACCAAGTGGACGTCATCAATGGAATCAGCGAGGAGGATGGTGTAGCACATTATCTCAACTCTTCTTTGAAGAAAGCTGAAATCGATCAGGTACGTGCAGACATCGTTTCTGGTCGTACAAAACTGCTCTATGTTGCTCCAGAGTCCTTGAACAAGGAAGAGAATATGGAGTTCTTGAAGTCAGTGAAGATTAGTTTCTATGCCATTGATGAGGCACATTGTATCTCGGAGTGGGGACATGATTTCCGACCAGAGTATCGTAAGATTCGTTGTGCTATCGAAACGATTGGCACTGCTCCTGTTATTGCACTCACAGCAACGGCTACCGATAAGGTGCGTACGGACATTGTACGTAGCTTAGGTATTGAGGATTGTGCCGAGTTCAAAAGCTCTTTCAATCGTCCGAACCTTTATTATGAGGTACGTCCAAAGAAGAGTGATGACGATACGAATAAGCAGATTATCAAGTTTATCAAACAGCATACCGGTAAGAGTGGTATTATCTATTGTCTTTCGCGTAAGAAGGTGGAGGAGTTGGCGGCTATCTTGCAAGCTAATGATATCAAGGCAGCTCCTTATCATGCAGGACTCGATTCTGAGACACGCTCTAAGACACAGGACGACTTCCTCATGGAAGAGTTGGATATTATTGTGGCAACCATAGCTTTTGGTATGGGTATTGACAAACCAGACGTACGTTTTGTAATACATTATGATATCCCGAAGAGTCTTGAAGGCTATTATCAAGAAACAGGACGAGCAGGGCGCGATGGCGAGGAAGGTATCTGTGTTGTGTTCTATTCTAAGAAAGACCTTAATAAACTGGAGAAGTTTATGGAGGGGAAGCCTGTTGCAGAACAAGATATCGGTCGTCAGTTGTTACAAGAGACAGAAGCTTACGCAGAGTCATCTGTCTGCCGTAGAAAGATGTTGCTACATTACTTTGGTGAGGATTATCCAAAGTGTAACTGTGCTATGTGCGATAACTGTCTTCATCCAAAGACGAAGATTGAAGCACAGAAGCAACTTCTTATTATTCTCCAAGCAGTGAAAACATTGAAGGAGAATTTCCGCCAAGAGTATGTTATCGACTTCGTACGTGGCAGAGCTACCGATGACCAGAAAGATCATAAGCATGATGAGTTAGACGATTTCGGAGAGGGTGAAGACGAGAATCCAAAGATTTGGAATCCAGTTGTGCGTCAGGCACTCTTGGCAGGTTATCTTAAGAAGGATGTAGAGAACTACGGTTTGTTAAAGCTGACCGCTGCTGGTAAGCGATTCTTGAAGTCGCCAGAGTCATTCATGATAGTCATGGATACCGAATTTAAGGAGGAGGACGAGGATGATGAGCCAATGATGGGTACAGCGGTCCTCGATCCAGAACTCTTCTCCATGCTGAAGAACCTTCGTAAGAAGATAGCACACAAGTTAGAGATTCCTCCTTATGTTATTTTCCAAGATGTTTCTTTGGAGCAGATGGCAATGATGTATCCTATCAATGAACAAGAATTACAAAATATCCAAGGCGTTGGTGCAGGTAAGGCAAAGCGTTATGGTAAAGAGTTTTGTGAGTTGATAAAGCAACATTGCGAAGAGAATAACATTGAGCGACCCGAAGAACTACGCGTTAGAACAGTTGCAAAGAAGTCTATGCAGAAGGTAAAGATAATTCAGAGTATCGATCGAAAGTTACCGCTTGATGATATTGCCACAGCAGAGGGACTTGATTTTGATGACCTACTGACAAAGATCGAAGAGATTGTCTATAGTGGAACAAAGCTTAATATAGACTACTTCCTTGAGGATGTGTATGATGAGGATCAGATAGATGATATCTACGACTACTTTATGGATAGCGAGACAGATAGTCTCGATGCCGCAATGGAAGAATTAGATAGCGACTATAGCGAAGAAGAAATTCGGCTTGTACGCATTAAGTTCTTGTCAGAGATGGCTAACTAATACAATACATCATTATTAATGGGTGTATAACTCTTTATCTGTAGGGATACACAGCTCGTGTGTCCCTATGGCATATAATAGAAATCTTCTTAATCTATGACCTGAATACAAACCTCTGAGCCTTAATCTACTTATTGTTAACCGTAATTCTGTTGTAAATCTTAATAATGTAATTAATTCGTTCCATTTATTTGGATATATGTAATCTATTTGTTACCTTTGCTTATGGAAGTTAATCGTGATATAAGGATGACGGAGACTTTTACTGAGTTTCTAAAAGCCTTAGAGCCGAAAGTTAGAAAAAAGTATCTATATGTGATACAGGTTCTTAAAACAGAATCTGTTGTTAGTGAAAAGTTTATCAAGCATTTAGAGAATACGAACTTATATGAGATGAGAGTTTCTCTTTCATCAAATGAGTATAGAACCATTGTATTTTCAATTGATGCAGTAAATATAATCTCTGCGACTAAGGTGCTTCTGTTGAATTCTTTTCTAAAGAAAGATACGAAGCAATATAGAAGTGAAATCAACAAAGCTGTAAAGCTGTTAGAAGAATGGAGAACTGAGTATGAAGAAGATTAATGAAGAAAAGTGGAAGCGTTTAAAATCATTCGAAGATATTCTTAATGAAGAAGTTGGATGTGAGGATTCTCCGGAGCGTACCGAGTTTGAGGCACGTGCCAAGGCTTACTATTATGCAGAACTGCTAAAGGAACAGCGCAAGCAGCAGAAGATGACCCAGCAACAGTTGGCGGATAAGATAGGTAAGAAGCGAGAGTATATCTCAAATATTGAGCGTGGAAACAGTGATATGCAGCTTTCTACTTTTATGCAGATTGCGAATGCTTTAGGACTTCGTTTTGCCTTGGTGATAGGGTAGTTACGCTGGTGAAAAGTAGCAAGTTGAGTTCGTTTCGGCAATATATTGCAAGGTGTTTAGCACTCAGCACTAATGGTGTTTACCAACAGCACGATGTGTGCGGGGCGTCAGCACGATATGTGCGGAGCAATAATATGTTATCTGAAGATGGGAATATAGAGTGCTAATGGTCAGTATAACGAATATTTTAAGACGATGATGGCAAACTAACATGGGAAGTGTTTACCAGAAAGTTTTTAAAATATCTTTTTGTTTTCCATGTAGCTAAATCAATAAAGAGGCTGAATCAGAAAGTGGTCAGTGGTTAATGAAGAGTGGTACGAGTTTAGTCAATTCTTCGATTAAGCCTTCTGACAAATGCCTATGGTGTGCATTTCTACTTCTGATTCAGCCTCTTGGCTATTTATTCAATGTTTTTGTATTATTCTGCGCAGTTCTGTGAGCTAACAGCAACGAGCATCCAAACAGTCTTTTCCTGCTCCTTGAGGAAGTCGCTTACCAATGAAACTGTTGTGTCATCGTGTGCCTCAGAAGCAACTTCGATAATTCTACGCTCACGAGCAATCAGTGTCTTGTAGTAATCGAGAAGCAAGTCGAGAGCCTCTTTGCTGCAACTAACAACGTCAGCCTCTTTGATTTCAGCAGTTTGCAGATATACACTGAAACGGCTCTCTGGGGTACTACCCAACTGAAGGATACGCTCTGCTACCTCATCAACCTTCTCTGTAGCATCGTTGTAAAGTTCCTCATACTTGCTATGCAATACAAAGAAACCATGTCCTTTTACGTTCCAGTGGAAATTACGGAGGTTGCTGTAGAACACCTGAAAATCTGCCAGCAAAACTGAAAGTTCATTTACTACGTTCTCTACTTTCTTTTCGTTTAACCCTAATACTTCTAATCTTTTCATCTTGAATATGTTTTTAAGTTGTTGTTTCTTGTTTACGAGTGCAAAGTTAGTGGGTTTTTCAATCTACCACAACAGATAAAATCTATGTACTAATTGATATAATCTATGTTTGCTTATTATTGATTGATAATGAGGATATTATTGTCGATGTATAGACTTTTGGCGAGTATGGATTTGTACTTGATGTTTTATAGTTACTGGCGAAAAGCAGGGAGTATGTTAAGGAATAAATATTAAATACTTTTAATAAGGTGTGAGAAAAACTGGAAAAAGCCTGTCTGTTTGATTTTAAATTGCTAAATTTGCATGCAATAAATTTCTAAAATACAATTATGTCATCATTTGTTGCAGACAAAATCACGATGGACGGCTTAACCTACGATGACGTCCTTTTAATTCCGGCTTATTCAGAAGTACTGCCTAAAGAGGTAGTCTTGAAAACCAAGTTTTCACGTAACATTGATCTTAATGTGCCTTTCGTTACGGCAGCTATGGACACCGTTACAGAGAGTTCTATGGCGATTGCGATTGCGCGTGAAGGTGGTATCGGTGTGATTCATAAGAACATGAGCATCGAAGACCAGGCACGTCAGGTGGCTATTGTGAAGCGAGCTGAGAATGGTATGATTTACGATCCTGTTACTATCCTTAAGGGGCGTACAGTGAAGGATGCACTTGAGATGATGGCAGACTACCATATCGGTGGTATTCCTGTAGTAGATGAGGAGAATCATCTCGTGGGTATTGTTACCAATCGTGACCTTCGTTTCGAGCGTCATTTGGATAAACTTATTGATGATGTGATGACCAAGGATAACCTTGTGACAACTCATCAGCAAACTGATCTTACTGCAGCTGCGCATATTTTGCAAGAGAATAAGATTGAGAAATTACCAGTAGTCGACCGTGAGAATCGTCTCGTTGGTTTGATTACTTATAAAGATATTACCAAAGCCAAGGATAAGCCTATGGCATGTAAGGACGAGAAGGGTCGTCTTCGTGTTGCTGCTGGTGTTGGTGTGACTGCTGATACAATGGAGCGCGCACAGGCACTTGTTGCTGCTGGTGTTGATGCTATCGTTATTGATACTGCTCACGGACACTCTGCCGGTGTGATTGGAAAGCTTCATGATGTGAAGACAGCCTTCCCTAACCTTGATGTTGTTGTGGGTAACATTGCAACTGGTGAGGCTGCTAAGTTCTTGGTCGACAATGGTGCTGATGCAGTTAAGGTTGGTATCGGTCCTGGTTCTATCTGTACAACACGTGTTGTTGCAGGTGTTGGCGTACCACAGTTGAGTGCTATCTATGATGTTTGCAAGGCATTGGAAGGTACTGGTGTGCCATTGATTGCTGATGGTGGTTTACGTTACTCAGGCGATGTTGTTAAGGCATTGGCAGCAGGTGGCAGCAGCGTGATGGTAGGCTCATTGGTTGCTGGTACAGAAGAGTCACCTGGTGACACAATTATCTTCAACGGACGTAAGTTCAAGAGCTATCGTGGTATGGGCTCATTGGAGGCTATGGAGCAGAAGAATGGTTCACGTGACCGTTACTTCCAGAATGATGTAGGCGATGTTAAGAAGCTTGTTCCAGAGGGTATCGCTGGTCGTGTTCCTTACAAGGGAACTGTTCAGGAAGTTATCTATCAGCTTGTTGGTGGTCTTCGCTCAGGTATGGGATATTGTGGTGCAGCTTCTATCGAAGACTTGCATAATGCTAAGTTTACTCGTATCACCAATGCTGGTGTATTGGAGAGTCATCCACATGATATTTCAATTACCAGTGAGGCACCAAACTATTCGCGTCCAGAATAATATAAAAGACGATAAATCATTCGCCCTCTTTCCTGTTTTTCAGGGGAGAGGGTCCCTGCGTTAAAAGAATAACAATGAAATTCAAAGTAATTCTGTCAGCCCTCTTGCTTTCAACGACAATGGCATATGGGCAGACTGACCCAACAATAATGACTATTAACGGACAGCCGGTGAGCCGTTCGGAATTTGAGTATTCGTATAATAAGAATAACGCTGAAGGTGTGATTGATAAGAAGAGTGTGGATGAGTATGTTGACCTCTTTATCAATTATAAACTGAAGGTACAGGCTGCACTTGATGCGCATCTTGATACGCTCAGCTCTTTCAAAAAGGAGTTTCTTAGTTATCGCAACCAGCAGGTGCGCCCAACTTTCATCACAGATGCTGACGTTGAGGCGGAAGGACGTAAACTTTATCGTGAAGCACAGCAACAGGTAGAGGCTAATGGTGGTATGTGGAACTGTGCACATATCCTCATCGGTTTGTATCAGAATGCTGATAAGGAAGCTGCAGAAGCAGCAAAGCAGTTGGCAGACTCTCTCTATAACGCTCTTCGTGGTGGTGCAGACTTTGCTGAACTTGCTAAGAAATATTCTACAGATGTTAACTCTGCCATGAATGGTGGGCAGTTGTTACATCTTCAGAAAGGACAGACAGTGCCTGAGTTTGAGAAGGCTCTGTTTGCTTTGAAGCCAGGCGAGATAAGTGCTCCTGTACTTTCTCCTTTTGGTTATCATATCATTAAGATGGGTGGCCGTGAGAGTTTCCCTACTTATGAAACTCTTCGTCCAGAGATTATGCAGTATATCGAGATGCAAGGGTTGCGTGAGCAGATTATTGATCAGAAACTCGATTCTATTGTAGAGAGTGAGGGCAAGACGGTCACACAGGATCAACTGCTCGACAGAAAACTCGCTTCTTTGGAGGAGAAAGATGCAAGCATGAAGAATCTTATCCGTGAGTATCATGATGGTTTGCTGATGATTGAAATGAGTAACCGTGAGGTCTGGGATAAGGCAGCTAAGGATGAAAAGGCACTTGAAGCCTATTTCCGTAAGCATAAAAAACAATATAAGTGGACTGAACCACGTTTTAAGGGTATTGCCTATCACGTGAAAACAAAGGAAGATGTTGAGGCTGTGAAGGCATGTGTGAGGCATGTTCCTTTCAATCAGTGGGCAGAGAAACTGCGTGATAAGTTCAATGCTGACAATACTATCCGTATTCGTGTGGAGAAAGGTATCTTCCGAAAGGGTGATAATGCGCTGGTAGACCGTGATGTTTTCGGTGCGAAGACGACTGTGAAACCAGTTAATGGATATCCTATTGATGCCGTATTCGGTAAGAAGATAAAGGCTCCTGAGGGGATGGAAGATGTACGCGACCTTGTTGTTTCCAACTATCAGGAGGAACTTGAGAAGGCATGGGTAGAAGCATTGCGCAAAAAGTATAAAGTAGTTGTTGATAAGAAGGTTCTTTCAACAGTCAATAAGCATTAAGATAATACAGCATTTCAATGAAAATAAATAAAGGAAAGACAATAGTCCTGCTTGCAGGAACAGTTCTTACAGCAATGGGTTTGCATGCTGGTGCATTCCGTGCAAGCGGTCCTGTTGCTCTGTCAGACTCTGTAAAGACTGAGATAGCTGCCGTAGATAAGCCAAATAGTGTTGTTGATGAGGTTATTTGGGTAGTTGGTGATGAACCTATCTTGAAGTCTGAAGTTGAGATAATGAGACTGCAAAGTGAGGCTGAAGGTATGAAATGGAATGGCGACCCTGAATGTATTCTACCTGAACAGATAGCTGTTCAAAAGCTTTTCCTCCATCAGGCAGCCCTCGACAGTGTTGAGGTGAGCGAGTCGGAGATAGCACGTGGTATAGATGATCAGATTAATTACTGGATTTCTCTTCCACAGATTGGCTCAAAGGAGAAGCTCGAGGCGTTCCAGAATAAGAGTATGACTCAGATTCGCCAAGACCTGCATGACGATTATAAGAATCGTTTGCTTGTACAGAAGGTACAGCAGAATCTGGTTAATGACGTGGCTGTTTCCCCTGCTGAGGTACGCGAATACTTTAAGAAGTTGCCAGTGGATAGTATTCCAATGATTCCAACAACGGTTGAAGTAGAGATACTTACGCAGACTCCAAAGATTGAGACAGAGGAGATAAATCGTATTAAGAACCAACTGCGTGACTATACTGACCGTGTGACGAAGGGCGAGACTTCTTTTGCTACATTGGCACGTCTCTACTCAGAAGACCCAGGTTCTGCTCGTCAAGGTGGCGAGTTAGGTTATATGGGACGTGGTGTACTCGACCCTGCATTTGCTGCTGCAGCCTTTAATCTTACTGACCCAAAGAAGATTTCAAAGGTTGTTGAGAGTGAGTTTGGCTACCATATTATCCAACTTATTGACCGTCGTGGTGATAAGGTTAATGTCCGTCATATCCTCTTGAAGCCAAATGTATCAATAGCTTCTATCGATGCAGCTAAGGAGCGTTTGGATTCTATTGGTAAGGATATCAAGAGTGGTAAGTTTACATTCGAGGATGCAACGGCTTATCTTTCTGATGATAAAGATACGAAGAACAACCATGGATTGATGGTTAACTCTGTAGAGAACACTCGCACTTCACGCTTTAAGATGAAGGAACTGCCAACAGAGGTGGCTCGTGTTGTTGATACGATGAAGGTTGACGAGGTCTCTATGCCATTCCAAATGGTTAATGCTCGTGGTAAGGTTGTTTGTGCTATCGTAAAGTTGAAGGCACGTGTACCAGAACACCGAGCAACGATAACAGAAGACTTCCAGACGATGCGCGATATTGTTACAGCTAAGCGCAGAAAGGAAGTACTGCATGATTGGGTTGTAAAGAAGGTAAAGGAGACCTATGTGAGAATTAATCCTCGTTATAGAAGTTGTAATTTCCAATACGAAGGTTGGCTTAAATGACAATAAACAACAAGTATAAAAACATATTTTGCGGGCATAGAATCTTGATTACTATGATTCTATGCCTGTTTGGGCTATGGCAATCCCAGTCGCTCCGAGCACAGAATGCAACGGAGAAGAAAGGAGATAAGTTCTATATTGACCATGCCGACAATCTACGTCATAATCAATTGGAAATGCCTGATGTGATGATTGCTAAAGGTGATGTTCGTTTCCGATATAAGGGTATGACACTTAAGTGCGATAGTGCTTATTTCAATGAGAAGTCTAATTGGTTCAAAGCTTTCAGCCGTGTGCATATCACTCGCCCTGGCGGAGTGAACCTTGACTGCCAACGCTTACATTATGATGGCTTTGGACAAATGGTTCATGCACGCGGTAAGGTGGTAGTAAGAGAACCTGGTCGCTCTCTCCGTTGTGATAGCTTGGACTATAACACAGCCTCTAAGGTGGCTAACTACTTCGGAGGACGTGGTACATTGGTTTACAATGGTAACACAGTTGTTGCCGATCAGGGTGATTACAATACGGAAACGCATGATGCCAACTTCTTTGGTAACGTTGTGATGTTTACGCCGAAGTATCGCATTACAACGCCAGAGGCGCATGGTAACACTGAAACGGGTCTTGTTCATGTTGTTGGTAAGTCGGTTATCAAGACTGCTAAGGGTGAAGTTGTACATACCAATGATGGTACTTATAATAGCAAGACCGACCAGATGGAGCTTAATGGACGCTCTACTATCACTTCCCCAAAGCAGGATGTTGAAGGCGATAATATTGTCTATAACAGTTCAACAGGAGAAGCAGAAGGTCATGGTAATGTGAAGATTGTCGATAAGGCAAACAACCGCACTATCATCGGTCAGGATGTGTTCTATAACGAGAAGACTGGTCATAGTAACGCACGTGGTAATGTTAAGATAGATGACCGTAAGGCACAGCGTGTTATTACAGGTGATGAAGTAACCTATAATGCTAAGAGTGGTTATAGTGCTGGACGTGGAAATGTGAAGATTGTCGACAAGTTAAAGCAGCGCACCATTACTGGTCGTGATCTCACTTACAACAGTAATACACACGAGGGAACTGGTGAAGGCAACGTTTACTACATTGATTATAAGGGTAAGCACGCTTTCTATGGCGATTATCTTCATTATACTGATTCCGCAGCGATAGCCTTTGGTGGTAATCCTGGTCCTGTGGCAAAGGATTTTTCACAAGGTGATACGCTCTTTGTTCATGCTGATACTATTAGTATGAAGGGATTTCATATGAATACTCCACAGATGTATCGTGAGATATATGGTGTAAATAATGTTCGTGCCTATCGTACAGACGTGCAGGCGGTATGTGGTTTTATGGTAGCTAACACCAAGGATTCTTGTCTAACGATGTATGATTATCCAATCGTATGGAGTGGTACGCGTCAGTTGGTGGGCGATTCTATTAAGGCATATATGAACGACTCAACCATCCGTCAGGCGTTTGTGTATGGCAATGCTTTCTCTATTGAAAAGCTTCCTGAACCCAAATACTACAACCAGATATCCTCTAATGACATGCGTGCTGACTTTGTCAATGGTGCTGTTCGTCGTGTTGATGCGTGGGGAAATGTGGAAGTAGTCTTCTATCATACCGATAAGGATAGTACGCTCATTGGGCATAATTATACAGAAACAGATACGCTTCGGATGTTTATCTCACCTGTTCGAAAGCTACAGAAGATATGGATGTCAAAGTCGAATGGCGTTATCAGTCCGATGACACAGATACCACCAGACAAGTTGACACTGCCTCGCTTTGAGCTTTTCGATGAGGTAAGACCTAAGGATAAGAATGATATATTCCGCCTTGCACCACGTAAGACGATTGCAACCGTACGTAATTCACGAGTGTCTTTACCACCTCGTCAGCAAATAGAATGACGTCTTTGGGTCTTATATACAGACCCATTTGACGTTTTATTAAGTAATACTCCACAATAAATAATGCTATTCTTCCAATCATCACGCCCCCGTCGTTTCCATCATGAATATATGTATGTGGACGAACGCAAGGAACTGCTCAATGATATAGAGCAGCGTGCTCGGCGTGAATTGAATGGTGAAGAGGTGCCTGAGGGTAAGTATCGGGAGGAACTACAGCGCAAAATCAGTGGTTCGCTGAAGCCTGAGGTGCTGCGCCATAGAGGTAATCGTTTTACGGCAATGTGGGTGTCGCTGATTCTTTCAGCAGGTGTCATAGCCCTTCTTACCTTATTTTTATTTTTTGCTTTATAGAATCATTCATGAGTGATATCATACAACTTTTACCAGATAGTGTAGCCAACCAGATTGCAGCTGGTGAGGTTATTCAACGTCCTGCCTCTGTTATTAAGGAGTTGGTGGAGAATGCCATTGATGCTGGAGCAACGCATATTGATGTGTTGGTGGTAGATGCCGGTCGCACTTCTATTCAGGTAATCGATGATGGAAAGGGTATGTCAGAGACGGATGCACGCCTTTCATTCGAACGTCATGCCACTTCTAAGATTCGTAAGGCTGACGACCTCTTCTCTCTTCGTACGATGGGTTTCCGTGGAGAGGCACTGGCTTCTATTGCTGCGGTGGCTCAGATAGAGTTAAAGACTCGTATGGAGAGCGAGGATTTGGGTACACACCTGTCTATTGCTGGCAGTCGTTTTACGGGTCAGGAGCCTTGCTCTTGTCCTGTGGGAAGTAATTTCTTGGTAGAGAATCTTTTCTTCAATGTACCTGCTCGCCGCAAGTTTTTAAAGTCGAATACTACCGAACTCAATAATATCATTACTGCTTTTGAGCGCATCGTGTTGGTCTATCCACAGATATCCTTCACACTGCACAGCAATGGTACAGAACTTTTCAATTTGCGTGCTTGTAGCTATCGTCAGCGAATTGTGGAGGTTTTTGGTAAGCGTCTCAATCAGGATCTTCTGCCGATAGATGTCGACACGAGTCTTTGTCATATCCATGGCTTTGTTGGTAAGCCAGAGTCTGCACGTAAGAAAGCACCTCATCAGTATTTCTTTGTCAACGATCGCTATATGAAACATCCTTATTTTCATAAGGCAGTCATCACGGCTTTTGACCGACTTATCCCACAAGGAGAGCAAGTTCCTTACTTTCTTTATTTCGATGTACCAGCAGAGAATATCGATGTGAATATTCATCCGACAAAGACTGAGATAAAGTTTGAGAACGAACAGGCTATTTGGCAGATTCTACTTGCAGCTGTAAAGGAGGCTGTAGGACGCTTTAATGATATTCCTGCTATTGACTTTGATACGGAGGGGAAACCTGATATTCCTGTGTTCAATCCCAATGTCGGAATGTCCGCACCAAAGGTAGACTTCAATCCTGCCTATAACCCTTTCAAACAGACATCTCAACCTGCTAAGTCTTCAGTTCCAGATGGATGGGAAGAACTCTATGCTGACTTAGGGTCTGGTGGTGAAATCCGTCAGTCAAAACTTTTTAAACAGCGTGAGGATGAGATGATAAGCAGTAGTTTGGGTACTGTAAGCGATACTGTTGAGGAAGGAACAATTATCCCTTCGGCAGCTACACAGTCCGCAGCAGAGTCGTTGATAGAAGACAAGGCACCCTCTCATTATCAGTATAAGGGCTGTTATATCATGACAGCTGTGAAGTCTGGACTTATGATTATTGACCAGCATCGTGCGCATATTCGTATTCTCTATGAGGAGTATTTGCACCAGTTGTCTGAACATAAAGTACATTCTCAGAAAGTACTCTTCCCAGAGATGGTTCAGTTCTCCGTCTCTGACCAAGTGGTTCTCGATCAGATTCTGCCTGAAATGGCTGAGATGGGTTTCCAACTTGATAGTCTTGGTGGTGGTAGTTATGCTGTTAATGGAGTTCCTGCAGGTATAGAAGGACTGAATGTCGTTGCGCTTATCAATGACATGGTAGCTTCGGCAATGGAGAGCGGAACGAGTGCGAAGGAAGAAATCGACCAAGCACTGGCATTGAGTCTTGCACGTAATGCAGCCATACCGCAAGGTCAGGTACTAAGTAGTATGGAGATGGATAATATTGTCAACGAACTCTTTGCTTGTAGTAATGTCAATTACACTCCTTCTGGCGAACCAGTAATTGCGATAATGAAGCAGCAGGATATTGAACATCTTTTTGATAGTTGATAGTCTTTTTTATGACTGTTTGTCTTATAAAGCCCTATTAGCCCAATCAGCTTAATAGGGCTTATTGTTTGTGTTAATAGCTAAACAATTTAGATATTAGTATTTTACTCTCTTCATCATGATGAGTATAATACCCCTTTCTTCCTATCTTTAGCCTGCTTGTTGATGCCCCGCACATGTCGTGCTGGTGCTTAGCACATGTCGTGTTGTTGGTAAACACCAATGGTGTTGTTGATAATTACTTTTCAAAATGTAGCTGAAAAGGAGTCAATTTGTTGGTAGTTTTTATAAGTCAATACGATATTCTTTCTTTTTAAAAAACGACTGAGTAAGAAGAATGTGCTACCTTATCTTTATAATGCAGCAGTAACTTACATTAATGTTCAACGTTAAATAAATAGTATTTTTTAGAAAAAACCGACCCTGATAGATTTTAATTACTATCTTTGTGAACAGACTTAGTATTGCTGGGAATCATTGTCAGCAATAAAGGAGCAGAATAGGTTAAGATCGTTAAATAATAAGATTATGAAAAAGTTATTGATAGTTTTGGCATTGGCTGGTGTGTCTATGACCGGTTTTGCCCAAGATGAGGTGCTCACTGAGAAGTATAGCGTTGCTACCAACTCGTTTTGGAGCAACTGGTTCGTACAACTTGGTGCAGACTGGAACGCATGGTATTCTAACCAAGAGCATGGGCGTGATGCAGCAATCAGTCCGTTGAAGGATTTCCGTTCAAAGCCGGGTGCAGCTTTCGCCATTGGTAAGTGGTTCACACCGGGTATCGGTCTTCGTACAAAGATACAAGGTATCTGGGGCAAGCGTGTCGGTGCTGACAGTAATCCTGCTTCTCAGCTTGATAACAGCAACAAGTATTGGATTGCGCAGGAGCAGGTAATGTTCAATCTGAGCAACCTCCTTTGCGGTTACAATGAGAACCGTGTTTGGAATCTGATTCCTTTTGCTGGTGCAGGTGTTGGTCGTTCTATGTCGGCTAACCGTTATGCAATGGGACTGAGCGCAGGTCTTCAATCTTCTTGGAGGGTGAGCAAGGGAATGCGTGTCTATCTTGAAGCTGGTTGGAACCGTTATGAAAGCGACCTTGATGGTGCTGCATATGCTAATAATGAGCGTCGTGGATGGGAGTCACATGACAATAACCTTTATGCAGAAATTGGTTTGAATTTCAATATTGGTAAGGGTACTTGGAAGAAGAGTCCAGATATGGAAGCTATCAATACACAGCATCAGGCAGCTCTCGATGCACTGAATGCACGCCTTCAGGATGCAGAGGAAGAGAATACACGTCTTCGTAATGAATTGGCAAATCAGAAGCCTGTTGAGACTGTTTCAGAGTCTGTGAAACAGTTGGTAACAACTCCTGTTTCAGTCTTCTTCGAAATCAACCAGTCTACGATTGCTTCTCAGAAAGATCTCGTAAACGTACAGGCATTGGCGAAGTATGCTAAGGATAATAATAACAATCTCCTTGTGACTGGTTATGCTGACAGCGCAACGGGTTCTGCTGATTACAACCAAAAACTGTCTGAGCGTCGTGCAACAGTAGTTGCCAACGAACTTGTTAAGATGGGTATTGAGAATAATAAGATTACGACTGTTGGTAAGGGTGGAGTAGAGACCTTGTCTCCTATCTCTTTCAACCGTCGTGCAACGGTTCAGATTACGGAATAAAATAAGTTCAATCAAGATATTTCTTAAATGCAAGTAGGGATACACGAGCGTGTATCCCTACTTTTTGTTATGATGATAGGAGTAATTGGGCTTATTAGGCTTATGGGACTAATAAGCCCAATACCAGTTCTTTTATCGATGTCCCTTTGTGTCCCTCATCGTGAAAGCAATGGCTTAAACCCCTTCTGCAGCGTGATAAGACGAACGAACAAGCGGACCACTAACCACGTGCTTAAAACCTTTCTCTAAGGCTATCCGTTTATATTCAGCAAACATTTCGGGTGTGATATAGGCTTTGACGGGCAGGTGTTCGGCAGTAGGCTGGAGATATTGTCCGAGTGTGAGGCGTTGACAACCTGTTGAAAGAATATCGTCCATTGTCTCTAAGATTTCGTCGTGGGTTTCACCTAAGCCGAGCATGAAGCCAGTCTTGGCAGTGATACCACAGTTGGCTATCTCTCTCAGCACTTCTAAACTGCGTTCATAGCGTGCCACTGAGCGTACGGATGGCGTGAGGCGACGCACTGTCTCCATGTTGTGTCCTGCTACGTGGGGGTGTGTTGCCATGACTTGTCGTATGAGGTCAGCCTTTCCCATGAAATCAGGAATGAGCAGTTCAATCTTTGTGTCAGGGTTTAATCGGCGTATCTCTTCGATGGTCTTTATCCAATGGGCTGCACCATAATCGGGTAGGTCGTCACGGTCAACAGAGGTGATAACGGCATAACGTAGCTTAAGAGCTTTCACTGACTCAGCCACACGACGTGGCTCGTCAGGGTTGAGCAGTCTGGGTCTGCCACTTAACGTGTTACAGAAACGGCACTTTCGTGTACAGATATCACCGCCAATCATCAAAGTTGCCGTACGTGCCATCCAACATTCCGAGCGATTTGGGCAGAGTCCACTCGTACAGATAGTGTTCATATGATGCTTGGCAAGGATACCAGCCGTCTCACCAGTCGACTTCTTCGATGTGAGGTCAATCTTAAGCCACTTTGGTTTCATCACGTGTGGCTCACGTCCAAAGAGCAGACGGAGGAACTGTCGCAGCTTCAAACCACGGATAATAGTGGATAGATCTATGTTTTCCAATCTCTCTTCTACCGCCTCTCTCGTGAACTCACAACCTTTAAGTAGGCTGAGGAAATCATGATCGATATCGCCAAGAAGGAAGTAATCACCCACCATATTGATACTTCCAATGATGTTATTCTTTAGTTCAATATGGGCTTCAAGTGTTCCGACACCTTCAAAACGATGCTTTCGAACGAGGGAGTATTTTGGATTTTTACCATAAACAAAGTCGTCAGAAGATAGTTCTTTCTCTATCTCTGCAACTCCTTTCATGTCTTCTTCCGTTAGTTCGAGGACCTCAGTACCGCACATTTCCTGTCGTACATAGTCCATAAAAGCCAAGATATCTAACTGTATATAGGTCGCAACATTCGTCACTCGTTGTCTGACAGACGCTACACCTTTGCTTTGTAGTTTCTCTTTTGCAGGTGTGAGTGCATTAGACAGATGGTCAAGTTGGGTGTCAAAGAGTAGGGAGTTGTGCAGAACACTACGGTTAGACAGTTGATAGAAAGCACATCCCGATACTTTTGTACCGTTAATGAGAATATCATTTCGACCCGATAACTGTGCGTCAATCTTCAGTCCTTTTAGTAAGTCTGCCATTCGTTGCATATAATCAGCAAAGGCTTCGTTGGCATTGACGGCACATGAAATATAAGAAAATTGTATGCAACCCTTGTCGGCATAGATACATCCGCCACCACTTTTCCGTCTGAAAATATCAATCTTGTGTTCTTTGCAGTAGTCGGTATTAACCTCATTGTCAATCAACTGATTGCGTCCTAACATAACTGTAGGGTTCACACGCCAGCCCATAAAGTAGTCGTCATCGGTATAATGCCGTGCTACATATTCTTCTACTGCAAAGTAGAAGGGGAGTTGATGAATAGTATCTGGTTTAGGTAGTAGTATATATTTCATCGTTGGTATTGATTGTTTATGGGAACAAATGTACAAATAAAATAATTAAAGAGAGAAGAAAGTTGGGAAAATAGTGAGGAGGGCACTATTAGTCTTATTAGCCTTATTGACCCAATAAGGCTAATAAGCAACTCTTAAAAAATGCAAAAAGCAATCATCGCTCTTATACTTTTTCGTACATTTGTAGTCGAATTTATCAGTTAAAATAAAGGTAATAGGTTATGTTAAAAAAACAATTCGTATCAGTAGCAGCCGTAGCAGTACTAACTACAGGAGTTGCTTTTGCTGCAGTGCAGCAGGATAAGGTAATGTATAAGCAGGCAGATGGCACCTACGTTGTCAATACGACCAGCCTCTGTTCAAATGTAAAGGGATTTAAGGGTGCAACACCAGTAGAGGTTTATATTAAGAATAATAAGGTTATCAAGGTTGAGGCTTTGCCTAATCGTGAAGGTCCTAAGTTTTATGATAAGGTGAAGCAGGGGTTATTTCCAAAGTTTAATGGCATGAAACTGTCAAAAGCAGCTAAGGCTGAGAGTCTTGATGGTGTGACCGGAGCTACCTATACATCACGTGCTGTGAAGGAGAATATAGCTGCTGCTGTAGCTTACTATAAGAAGAATAAGTAAGAGTTAGTTAACTATTAACATAGAAGATATGATTAGATTAAATGCTTTTTTCAAGGTAAAGGCTGGTGTAACAACTGCCCAAGTGAAAGCTCTTACAGATGAATTAGTAGAACTTTCACGTAAAGATGAAGGAAATAAGGGTTACGATTTGTTTGAGAGCACAACCCAACCAGGTGTCTTCCTTTTCTGTGAAACATGGGCGGACAAGGCTTGTTTGACTCGTCATGCTCGTTCAGAACATTTCACTCGTATTGTTCCTGAATTAGAAAAGTTGACAGATGGTGGCTTAAGCATTGAGCAGTTTGAGCGCTAATCACAAATAATCTTCTCTCTTCATTATTCTTTAGTCGTTGACTATTTAGTCGAAGAGTGGGGTAAAGAAACTAAATTAAAAGAGCGTATCAAGGAGTCTTTAATCTTCTTGATACGCTCTTTCTTTATGTTTAGCAAACCCTTATCCTTTTTCGGTAATCACTCCCCTCCCTATGGGGGAGGGGTTGGGGGAGGGGCCAGCCCTTACTTTACATCCCCAACCTTAATCAAATACTCCGCAATCTGTACTGCATTCAATGCAGCACCCTTACGGATTTGGTCGCCAGTGAGCCAGAGTGTATTACCATTGTCATCGGCAAGGTCCTTACGGATACGACCCACATAGATGTCATCGTGACCAGCACTCTCGAGTGGCATAGGGTAGACATAGTTCTGTGGATCATCAACAACCGTAACACCAGGAGCAGCCTTCAAAGCCTCACGAATCTCCTCAACAGAGAGTGGACGCTCGGTCTCGAACCATACTGCCTCTGAATGACTACGGAGAGAAGACACACGAACGCAGGTAGCAGAAGTGCGAACATCAGAGTGCATAATCTTACGTGTCTCGTTAAACATCTTCACCTCTTCCTTTGTATAGTCGTTCTCTGTCATCTTATCAATCTGTGGAATGACATTGTATGCCAACTGATGTGGGAACTTCTCGATGGTCTTCACTTCGCCAGTCTCAACAAGTTCCTTGTACTGTTGTTGCAACTCTGCCATAGCAGCAGCACCTGCACCAGAAGCACTCTGATAACTGCTGACATGTATTTTCTTGATATGGCTGAGCTTATCGATAGGATTTAATACGACAACCATCATAATGGTAGTACAGTTAGGGTTGGCAATGATGCCACGTGGACGGTTCAAAGCATCCTCAGCATTGATTTCTGGAACAACCAATGGCACGTCATTATCCTGACGGAACTGGCTTGAGTTGTCAATCATCACAGCACCATATTTTGTGATGGTCTCGGCAAACTCGGCTGATGTACCACCACCCGCACTTGTGAAGGCGATGTCTACATCCTTGAAATCATCGTTATGCTGGAGCAGTTTTACTTCGTATTCCTTACCCTTGAATGTGTATTTCTTACCCGCTGAACGCTCTGAACCAAAGAGAACGAGGTCGTCCATTGGGAAATTTCTCTCAGCTAAGATGCGCAGGAACTCCTGACCTACGGCACCACTGGCACCAACAATTGCTACTTTCATATCTTTTATCTTTAATTGTTTACGAACCTATTCGTAGTTGCAAATATACTATTTTTCCCTAAGACAAACAACGGTATGTTAGTCTTTTTTCTGTTTCGATAGATATAATCTGTTGTGTATCGTTGTTTTCTGTCATTTTGTGAGGATTATATAGGTTTATTAGGATTCTTCCATTAAAGGCATAGATAGGAATAGGATAAAGGTTTATACACTTTTTAAAGACAATACCACTTGTTTTCACATCTTTGGTGTTTGTAAACTATTTTCGCGTAACTTAAAACCAATACATGCTCTTTTGGCTTCTTAAAGACGCCTAATTGACTTGCAAGAGGTGCCCTTTAAGACCCTTACTAACGTCCTTTTGAAGTCCAATTAAGCACCTTTTACTTTGCTGCTTTATAACTATTTGATTCTCTGTTGGTTGTAAAGTCGCTTTCTATGTGGCTTTTTACTTGATTTTGAAGGAAGTCTAATTGAGTTAATGTAATGATTTTTCAGAGTCTTTTCTGTGTTTTTGACGGATTTAGATGAAAAGGTTTTCTGTGACGGAGGACGATAATATAGAAGGAAGTTGAGAGTCTTAGCTATGTTCTTGTTAAATGAGTAACCTCGGTTCTTTCGTTGAAACTATAGGAAAAGCATCTGTACATTTAACGGAAGAACCCTTATTAGAGAGGTATTATTAGTCGGTTGCCAAAGTTTTTTCGTAACTTTGCAGACAGTAATTTATAGATACGCATGCTGAATTTATCTCAATATTTCCCGATAACCGACCCGACATTGATTTTCTTTGTTGTTTTGCTGATGATATTGCTCTCGCCTATCATCATGGGACGACTGCGTATTCCACATATCATTGGTATGGTGTTGGCAGGTGTCCTTGTTGGAAAATATGGACTGAATATTCTTGGGCGTGATGCCTCGTTTGAACTTTTTGGACGTGTAGGACTGTACTATATCATGTTCCTTGCAGGTCTGGAAATGGATATGGAGGGACTGAAGAAAAACCGTAATAGGGTGATGATTTTCGGTATGTTGACCTTCCTTATCCCCTTTGCAATGACCTATTTTATGGGTGTCAGTCTTTTGGGCTATATCCCTCTGGCATCGCTTCTGCTTGCGGCAATCATGGCTTCTAATACGTTGATAGCCTATCCGATAGTGGGACGATACGGATTGACACGACATACGAGTTCGACGCTGAGCGTGGGTTCGTCTATGATGGCGCTCTTTATGGCTTTGATAGTCATGGCTTCCATCGTCAATTCGTTTCATGGCAATGGTGGTATACTCTTTTGGCTACTATTCATTCTGAAATTTGTGGCTTATTGTGTGGGCTTGATTATGGTGATACCACGTGTGACACGTTGGTTCCTTCGTCGATATTCAGACGCTGTGATGCAGTTTATCTTTATCCTTGCAGTGGTGTTTCTCTCGGCAGCATTGTCGGATGCAGTGGGGTTAGAAGGAATCTTTGGAGCGTTCATGTCAGGTTTGATATTGAACAGATTTGTGCCAAAGGTATCTCCATTGATGAACCGTATAGAGTTTACAGGTAATGCACTCTTCATTCCTTACTTCCTTATCGGAGTTGGTATGCTGATTAATGTACGCTTGCTTTTTGCAGGAAGTAAGATACTTTGGGTTGTATTCTGTATCGTCTTCTTCGGTACTTTGGGTAAGGCTGTAGCAGCTTATGTGGCAGCTCGTATCTTCCGTATGTCTTGGTTGGCTGGTCACATGATGTTTGGTTTGACCAGCGCCCATGCAGCTGGTGCTATTGCGATGGTGATGGTAGGGCGTAGATTAGAGGTGGCACCAGGTCAATATCTCTTTGGTGACGAGGTGCTGAATGGAATAGTAATCATGATACTCTTTACCTGTGTCATCTCAACTGTAATTACAGAACGTGCTGCACAACGCCTCCGTTTGCAGGAAAAGGAAGATCAGAATATGATGAAGAACCTCGATGATGAGAAGATTCTTATTCCAGTGAAGTATCCAGAGTATTCTGATAACCTCATAACCATGGCTACATTGATGCGTAATCCACGTTTGAAACGAGAGTTGGTGGCATTGAATGTGGTATATGATGATGTGAATATGCGCCATAATCAGGCGGAGGGACAGCGTTTGTTGGACCATCTTTGCCATTTGGCGAGTGCGTCAGATGTACCGATGGTGACGCAGGTACGTGTTGCAGCAAATATTGCCAATGGTATAAAACATGCTTTTAAAGAGTTTCAAGCGTCAGAGATTCTGATGGGATTACACTTCCATAAGGAGATTAATCGTAGCTTTTGGGGAGAATTTACGCGAAGTCTATACAATGGTTTGAGCCGTCAGATTATCGTGACACGTATCTTACAACCACTGAATACAATTCGCAGAATACAGGTGGCAATCCCTTCTCGGGCTGAGTTTGAACCGGGTTTTTATCGTTGGTTGGAACGATTGGCACGTATGGCAGGCAACTTGGAGTGTCGTATAGCATTCCATGGACGTAACGAAACGTTGCAACTTGTCAATGAATTTATTCGTAATCGCTTCCCAAGTGTTAGGGCTGAATATGAAGAGATGGCGCATTGGAAGGAATTGCCAACGCTTGGTTCGCAGGTTCGAGAGGACCACCTCTTTGTCATAGTGACAGCACGTAAGGGTACGATATCTTATAAGACGGCAATGGAAAGACTTCCTGAAGAACTGAATAAGTTTATTAAAGGTAAGACAATCATGATTATCTTCCCAGATCAGTATGGTAGTGAGATGGATGACATGACCTTTGCTCAGCCACAACACACGGAGGAACGCAGTGCTTATGAGGCTGTAAGAGAGTGGATTCATAATAAGGTGTAAGAGGATATTAGGCTAATTAGGCTAATTAGGCTAATTAGGCTAATTAGGGCAATAAGCCTAATAGCCCCAATAAAAGAATAGAATATGATAGATATTAAGAACATAACTAAAAGCTTTGGCTCGCTTCAAGTGTTGAAGGGTATTGACCTTCGTATTGAAAAGGGAGAGGTTGTCAGTATTGTTGGTCCATCTGGAGCTGGTAAAACCACCTTGTTACAGATACTTGGAACGCTGGACAAGCCAGATAGTGGCTCTGTTGTTGTGGATGGTATTGACGTGGGCAGCCTGTCAGCCGGTAAGTTGAGTGATTTCCGCAACCAGCACTTAGGCTTTGTCTTCCAATTTCATCAGCTTCTTCCTGAGTTTACAGCTCTTGAGAATATTATGATTCCTGCTTATATTGCTGGCAAGAAGAATAAGGATGCACGTCAGCGTGCCGAAGAACTGTTGGAATTTATGGGCTTGAGCGATCGTGCTAATCATAAGCCTAACGAACTTTCTGGTGGTGAGAAGCAGCGTGTGGCAGTAGCTCGTGCGTTGGTGAACAACCCTGCTGTCATCCTTGCTGATGAGCCTTCGGGTAGTTTGGATTCGAAAAACAAGCAGGAGTTACATCAGCTCTTCTTCGATCTCCGTGATAAGTTCGGTCAGACTTTCGTTATCGTTACACACGATGAGGGTCTTGCACAGATAACAGATAGAACGATACATCTTAAAGATGGCTTGATAGAAAGCCTCCCCCAGCCCCTCCGAAAGGAGGGGAGTGCTACTATCAAGATAGAGAATGAGTAGATTCTTAGAATGATAAGTCAGTTACTTAAAGAATGTTGTTCTTATGTTACTTTGTCTTATAAGAAATTATCTTGTCTTCAACTATAAAGGGTTATTATGTCTAAAATAAAGCTTGGAGCATACAATACGCTCACAGTACTGAAGATTGCCTTACGTGAAGGCAATGGTGATCCATTCGGAATCTACCTTGATGGTGGACCGGCTGGTGAGATACTCATGCCTCAAAAATATGTGCCAGAGGGAACTGAGATTGGGGATGAACTGGAAGTATTCGTTTATCTTGATCAGGATGAACGCCCGATTGCTACTACTGAAGAACCTTTGGCGCAGGTAGGCGACTTCGCTTACTTGGAGTGTTCATGGGTAAATGAGTATGGTGCATTCCTCTCTTGGGGTGTGATGAAAGACCTCTTCTGTCCTTTCCGTGAACAGAAGAAGCGTATGACTATTGGCAATAGCTATATTGTTTATATTCATCTTGATGAAGAGAGCTATCGCCTTGTGGCATCTGCAAAGGTTGAGCATTATCTTGATGAACAGCCGCGAGGTTATAAGCATGGACAGGAAGTTGACTTGTTGATATGGCAGAAGACCGACCTTGGCTTCAAAGTTATTGTCGATAATAAGTATCCAGGCCTTATCTATGAGGATCAGGTGTTCCAATATGTTCATACTGGTGATCGCTTAAAGGGTTATATCTCAACGGTTCGTCGTGATGGTAAGATTGATTGTACACTTCAACCAACAGGTCAACAGCATGCGGAAGGCTTTGCAGAGGTCCTGCTTCAATATCTGAAAGATAACGATGGAGTATGTGATCTTGGTGATAAGAGTGAAGCAGAGGATATTAAACGCCGTTTTCAGGTATCAAAGAAGGTGTATAAACGAGCTGTTGGAGACCTCTATAAACGCCATTTGATTACGGTTGACCCCCTGTCAATACGTTTAGTAAAGTAGAATTGACTCTTTTTCTCAATTTTTTTCGTACTTTTGTAGAAGATAGGCTGCACTCAACAAAATGAGAACAAGCTCTCTTTTGTTTTCATTTGCACTATCTTTGCATAAGATAGGCTGCACTCAACAAAGTGAATGTAAGCTTTCTTTTGTTCTCATTTGCACTATCTTTGCACTCTAAATAAAGGATAATAATAAAACAATGCAGAATCAATTTTCAAGAACCCAACTTCTTCTTGGTAAGCCCGCTATCGACACGCTTAATGGTAGTCGTGTCGCTGTCTTCGGTGTTGGAGGTGTTGGTGGATATGCAGTAGAAGTATTGGCACGTAGTGGCGTGGGAGCTATTGATGTTATTGATGACGACCGTGTCTGTCTAACGAATGTCAATCGACAACTCCTTGCTACCACTCGAACAGTGGGAAAGCATAAAGTAGATGTCGCTGAAGAGCGCATTCACTCAATCAATCCACGATGTATCGTGCGGAAATATCAGACATTCTATTTGCCTGATAATGCTGATCAGTTCGACTTCTCTCATTATGATTATGTCATTGATTGTATTGATACTGTAACAGCTAAGCTTGATCTTATCTATCGTTGTCATGAAATGAATATCCCATTGCTTTCTTGTATGGGTGCTGCTTATAAACTTGATGCCACACAGTTCCGTGTGACTGACATCTTCAAGACTATCAACGATCCATTGGCAAAGGTGATTCGTAAGAAACTTCGTAAGACGAAGATAAAGCATCTTAAGGTAGTATACAGTCCTGAAGAACCGCTTGAGAGTATCGAACAACCAGAAATATCTTGTCGTTTTCATTGTATCTGTCCCGATAAGGATATGCGTAAGTGTACTGACCGTCATACTATTCCAAGTTCTAATGCGTGGGTACCAGCTGCGGCTGGACTTATTGCAGGTGGAGAAGCTGTGAAAGATCTTGTTAATCTTGCCAACACTATGCGTATCCGTCCTGAAGATGAGGCTACAAGCGAGCCTGCTCGTATCGCCCATGAGCGTGCTGCAAAGATGCTGGAAGAGCATAAACGCCTTAAGGCTGAGAAGGCTGCAGCAGATAAGTAATGTTTTATGAAATTGGCGTAGAAAATAGCTCCATAAGTTAGAGTTTTTTTAATTTAGTTTGCTGTCATTTTTAACACTCTTGGTACTGTGTTTATTATCAGTACTTTATATCTAATAATAGAGTGATAGAAATGACAGCAAACTTTTATTTTATAATGTTGTCTTTTTAAAATCTAACTTCATTTATAATCATGCTATGTTAATGAACTCCTGAACACCTATGAGTGAGAGTTATCGTTATGTTTTATAAGTTTGCTATTTTAGTAGTTAAGAACTGATTTGAATTCAAGAACCTGTTTTGTAAACTCACAACTTTGTTTTACCACCTAAATTGATAATAGTGTTGTCTATAAAATTGTTATTTTATCAATCTTGTTGTTAAATAACATGAAAAAAGCAATGATAACTTGAAGATTATTACAATGTTACCGTTGGGTAACTTATCTTTGCGGTTACCAATTGGTAACATAAACAAATAATAGAATGAAGAATCGAGAACAAACAGAAAGTAGAATACTCGAAGCTGTCGCAAGTATCGTAGAAAGCGAAGGATTCGAGAAGCTTGGTATCAATACAATAGCTTCAAAAGCTAATGTTTCGAAGATGCTGATATATAGGTATTTTGGTGGACTTGAAGAGTTAATTGCACAGTTTATAATGCAGAAGGATTATTGGGCTAATACAGGTACTGTTATTATCAATCCTCAATCTGTAGGAGACAGTATAAAGAATATGTTCCGTAAGCAGATCGAGCAATTACGAAACGATGTAACTCTACGACGTTTGTGTAGGTGGGAACTGTCCTGTAACAACACAAGCATTGAGCAGCTTAGAGATAAACGTGAAGAAAATGGATGTAGTCTAATCAAACTGGTAAGTACATTAACAGGTTGTTCTAATACAGAGGTTGCCTCTTTAGCCAGTATACTCTCGGCTGCTATCAGCTATTTAGCTTTGATTGAAGACCAATGTTTGTCATATAACGGTATTTCTTTGCAAACTGATAAGGGCTGGAATGAGATAATGAAAGGGGTAGGAATGATAGTTGACTTATGGATAAAAAGTATTCAAGAATGAGAAAAGTAATTATTGTATTTGTTATTTTTATGGGATTTATGGATAATATAATGGCACAGAATCCAGACTATCTGTTTATGATTGAGAATGCTTGCAAGGCTCCTTCTGGGCATAACACACAGCCTTGGTTGTTTAAAATCAGAGAGTCAGAAATTGATATATACCCTGATTTGTCAAAAGAGTTACCTGTCGTCGACCCAAGTCATCGAGAGTTATTTGTTAGCTTAGGCTGCGCGACAGAGAATCTTTGTATTGCTGCTCAGGAAAAGGAATATCAGACCGAAGTTAAAGTTATTAAGGACTCCTTTATTCGAGTTCTACTTACAAAAGATAAGAAAAAGCAATTTGAATCTTCATTGTTCTCTCAAATCGCAGTAAGACAAACAAATAGAAGTGTTTATGATGGAAAAGAAATTCCTAAAGATAGCATTAATCTACTTAAAGCCACTTCTAATGACCCCTCTATTTCTATTTATTTTTACAAAAGGGGAACTGTTGATTATGAAAAGGTTGCTAATATGGTTTATGCTGGTAATAGCTTACAAATGAATAATGAAGCTTTTAAATCAGAGCTGACAAAGTGGATGCGTTATAATAAGAAATATCAGAATAATACAAGAGATGGATTGAGTTATGCTACTTTTGGTGCACCAAATGTTCCTCTATTCTTGGCAAAATTTATCATGTCAAAGGCTATCAACGCGAAAACGCAGAATAAAGGTGATCGGAAAAAGATAGCTTCAGCATCTCATTTTGTACTTTTTACAACAAAAGATAATACAGTTGAACAGTGGGTTGCACTTGGCAGAACCTTGGAACGGATATTACTGCGTTCAACGCAGATGGGTATTGCAAATGCTTATCTCAATCAGCCTAATGAGGAAAATGATATTACAAAAGAAATGGTAAAGCAACTTCAAATCTCTAACGAATACCCGACTATTCTTATAAGGTTAGGCTATGGAAAGAAAATGCCTTATTCGCTAAGACGCGATTATAGGTCATGTATTCTTCCTGCAGATTAAAGTCGAGAAGCATGAAGTAAGTTTTTGATATAGGTGAATCATCAAAATCTTTGGCGTGGTGGATATTTAGTAGGTTAGAATTGTCTGCCTAATATTTGTCCATCACGTTTGTATTTATAATTGAGCTAATCCCCAATTATCTTTTTGTTTTAGTTTGCTGTCATTTTTAACACTCTTGGTACTGTGTTTATTATCAGTACTTTATATCTAATAATAGAGTGATAGGAATGACAGCAAACTTTTATTTTATAATGTTGTCTTGTTAACCCCCACTTTCATATCTCTAATTTGTAGAACAGTACAATGTTAATAAAAACGCTGTATGCCAATGACAGAGAGCTATAATACGAAGTTATAAGTTACGTGTTAATGCTCAGCACTTGTGGTGTTAATGCTTAGCACATATTGTGCGGATGCTTAGCACCAATGGTGCGGAGGGTAAACTCCCTATGCACATGGCTCTTTGTGATAGGGAGTAACTTATAGAATAACCTGTGTTTTCAGTGAAACTGCAGGGAAGTTATAAGGGATATTATTACCAGTTAATTCCAAATCCTATACTTACAAAGACGACAGTTCGGTCTTTGTAGAGATTTGTTCGTGAGTTGTAATGGCGGATGCCCAATCCGAATCTTGGCTTGATTTTACAAGTTCCTAAGTCGGTGAATGCCATTGCCTCATAGTAGTCATATTTCCAATCACTATTTTTTCGTTTCATATTACTGCCATATCCGATTTGTGCACCAATATTACAATTCTCTGTGTGATAGACTATGTAGCCAAGATTTAAGCCAACAATATGACTATGAGCATAGTCTTTAACTCCATTTTCTTTAAAGAGAGCGATAGCGTTCTCATATCTAAGGTCTGCATATAGGTTATCGGTAATATTGTAACCTAAGTCGCAACAGAGTTCGTAAGGCTTAAATTCTTTAGAAAGTCCTGTTCCTTGAATCTGCATTAAGGTCCTAAATGTCCCTTTCTGTGAGAATGCTGCTATTGGAATTAGTAATAGGAAAAGAAGGACAAGTCTTTGTTTCGCTTTCGAAACAAGGAAGTCTACGTAAGATAGTTTTCTCATTGTAACTGGATTTAATTAAATATTTAATATTCGTTACAAATATAGAAATTGTAGTGTCTCATGTCAAGTCTTTTAGGTGACATTACTTGAAAGTTTATTAATTTTAACTAAGTTCGAAAGTCACAAGTTGATCGTTCTGTGATAGTGGCTTTTTATTCATTGATTTTCTTTAAATCTGCTGATATCGGAATCCACCATGCTGTACCATCATTAAGTCTAATTCTATCTGCTGACACAGTGCGCTTTATTACCTTCCCTTGTTCGCCTGCGGGAATTTGTCTACCTTTTCCTGTTATTATTAATTGGTCTACTCCTGTTGCGTCACCAGCAACAGCAGCATTTCCAAACTCATCCACACTTGCTTCATCAATGAGACCTATGGTTGTTTTTATTACTTCTACATTATCACCAATGCTAATAGAACTTTCATATTGGTTGTCTACGCTGTTTTTTGAACTCCTAGGTTGGCTGTCTATACAGGCTTTTACCCCCCATAAAGTTAGGAAAATAGCAAAAGTAATTAAAAACTTATCAACTTTTGACTGCTGTTTTTTCTTTTTAATCATGTAGTTATTAAAAATCTCGCCACAATGGCTACATTGCAATTGTTTGTCTTTCCGATATTCATCTGGGATAGATAACATTGATTTACAGTGGGGGCATCTTATATGATTCATATGCTTAATTTAATTTACTGAACTAAGATCGCTAAAAAGCTCATAATAGCGATTATCGATGTCATTTGAATATATCTTGGCAGATCCGTCTTGTGTTGGGACAAGAATGGCATCTGAATTATTGTCGAAGCCTGAAATATAGTAGATTGTAGTTCCTTTTCTCATGCTAAATAATCCATTATTTCCACTGACGTTAGGGTCATGAAAAATATAACTATTATTGCCTTTAATTCTTCTTTTTGTACAGTTGTATGATTGTATAATGTCACCAAGTCTTGAAGTTAACAAGAGTCTACCTGTACTAGCCTCTTTTTCTAAAAGCCATGTTGCTCCATTATTACCATAACTTGTTTCTATCCATTTCCCTATAACTTGGTTTTGTTCAGGTTCTGAAGCAGTTTCTTGAGTCGAAATAGAAGTTTCGCTATTAGAACTTACTACTCCAAATGGGGCTGTGCTTGCAGAATCTACGTATAGGGTTGTATCTTGTGTTGCCGCTCTAATGTCATCTGTTGTTGGGGTTTCTTTCTGAGTCATGTTTACAATGAATACTATAAGAATCAAGATAATTATAGAAATTGCACCAAATAAAAGTCTATTATAAGTCTTATCACTTATTTCTGGAAGAGGTGTTTCATTGCTGAGAGTATCCTCTTTTTGTTCTTTCACTCTTGTAGCAATACCCGTGATTTTGTATGGAACGGTTAAAGACTCTTTACAGATTTTAGCACTTTCTATATTATTAAAATCACTTGTTTCTATTGTAATTGTACTTCCCTCGGATACATTATAAACTTTTTCAAGAATTATATTAACGTAGGTGGCAGCCTTGTTATAGTCTTTCCCACAGTCAATAGCATATGCTCTTATTCCAAAGTCTTTTATTTCTTTGAAATATTTTCTTATATCTAGCTCTTGAAATAGTTGAAGTTCTTTCTTATCTGCTTTCATCGAGAATGTGAAATAGATTGCAATTGCTTCTTCAAACTCTTTGTCTATATCCCATTCTCGGTCGGGGAAAATTAGGTCTTCGGTTCTTAAGTCTAAAACTTGAGAAGGATGCATGAGTTGTATCACATTTGCATTTGCATTATATCCTATTCTTATCTCGGTGACAATAGATTTGTAATAGTCTTGAGCTTCTATATTCTTTCTAAGCTGTTTGGTTAGTTCATCAAAGACGTTTTGTATCATAGGAAAGTTGTTTTTTTCTCCCAGTTTCGCTGGAAACATATTTATAAATAAAGGTAGAAGCGCAGAACTGAGTATGTTAATATCTCCCCATCCATAGTCCTGAAAAAGACAAATCGAACAGATATATACAAAATAACTCATGCTATACGTGAGAACTATCATACAAGTTTTCGTCCGTTGTCGGAATTTCTCAGATTTTGGACTGAAGAGATATAAGCATAACGCCTCTTTTCTGCAACGTGTTTAGAATTTTTATCCCACCCAATTGCAAAAATAACAAAAAAAAACGAAATAAATACTTTTTAACGGTAAAATCTCTATTTTATTTTTCTAATTTGTAATTAACCTTTACGGCTTTGTCACGAGACAGTTGTCCTGGGTTGGTTCCGGGTTCTCCTTCTGGTACTTCATGATGATAGAAGGCATAGAATTGAGTCCACGCATCTAAGATTTTTCCGTTGTTATCGTGGAAAGACATTGGGATTGTTGAAAAAATAGGAAGACCATGGTGGTCGACAAATGATTTCTGAATCAATTCGCTACAATAGATTTCTTTGTCATCAGGCATGTAGAAACGATCGTATGGTCGACCGAGGTAGCTTAATGCTCGCTTCATAGAAGTATTCATGTCACAGTCGACGATGACTCTACCTACTGCAATGAGTGGCTTTCCTTCTTTTCCTTTGGTACGATTGAGGAAGTTGGTAAGAGGCGTAAGTGACACCGCTTTGCCGTAAGCTTCTAAAGCATAATCGGCACTATCTGTATGATGGAAGATTGCCACGTGGTCAATCTTTAGTCCATTAATACCTTGCGTCGCATCTGTGATAGGGTTGCTTGTCTCCTTCACAACGAACATGAGGTCGCCTTCGTGCAAGTTACGTAACGATATGTCCTCATCTTGGAAGGAGTCTGTAGAGCAGCTGACTAAGAGAATAAGGAGTAATAAGATGAGGTTTGATAGGATTTTATTAAGTTTCATGATAATTTACTTTTATGTATGTGTTATGTTTTAAGTTTCGTCGAGAGTGTTCTTATTGGTAAATAAAAAAGCGACTATCTTTTGGGGGATAGTCGCCTTTTGTGTTTTATGTTAGAACTCTGCGTTCTTAGGAGTACGTGCGAATGGGATTACGTCACGGATGTTTTGCATACCAGTAACGAAGAGGATGAGACGCTCGAAACCGAGACCGAAACCACCATGTGGGCAGGTTCCGTACTTACGGGTATCAAGGTACCAGTCGTAAATGTCACGCTTCATACCGCGGCTTTCAATCTCTTCAACCAGCTTCTCGTAGCTTTCCTCACGAACTGAACCACCGATAATCTCACCGATACGTGGGAAGAGTACGTCAGTTCCCTGCATTGTCTTGCCGTCCTCATTCTTCTTCATATAGAATGACTTGATTTCACTTGGATAATCGGTCATGATTACAGGACGCTTGAAGTGTTCCTCAACGAGGTAACGCTCGTGCTCACTGCTGAGGTCCATACCCCAGTGAGTGATAGGGAACTCAAACTTCACACCGTCAGCAGCAGCTTTCTGAAGAATCTCGAAACCTTCTGTGTAAGTAAGACGAGCGAAGTCTTCCTTCAATACACCCTCCAAGCGAGCGATAAGCTCCTTATCAATCATCTTATTGAGGAACTCAAGGTCGTCCTTACAGTTCTCCAAAGCCCAACGAACACAGTACTTGATGAAGTCTTCCTCAAGATCCATCAGTTCGTCCTTGTCGATGAAGGCAACTTCAGGCTCAACCATCCAGAACTCAGCCAAGTGGCGTGGAGTATTTGAATTCTCAGCACGGAAGGTAGGACCGAAGGTGTAGATAGCACCGAGTGCAGTAGCACCTAACTCACCTTCTAACTGTCCTGACACAGTAAGGTTAGTACGCTTACCGAAGAAGTCAGCACTATAATCAACCTCGCCACCCTTTGCAACGCGGTCAAGGTCGAGTGTAGTCACCTGGAACATATTACCAGCACCCTCAGCATCACTACCTGTAATCAGTGGAGTATGGAAATAATAGAAACCATGCTCATGGAAATACTGATGGATAGCGATTGCCATGTTGTGACGAATACGGAACACAGCACCGAAGGTGTTGGTACGAAGACGCATGTGACCATACTTGCGCATGTACTCAAAACTCTGTCCCTTCTTCTGCATAGGGTAGTCGCTTGGGCAGAGACCGTAGATTTCAATCTCCTTGCACTGAATCTCTGAGGTCTGACCAGCACCCTGACTCTCTACGAGCGTACCAATAACGCTGATACAAGCACCCGTTGTGATGCTCTTCAGCTTGTCTTCGTCGATAGTCGAAGGGTCAACTACAACCTGGATGTTCTTAATCGTAGAACCATCATTCAAGGCGATGAAGTCAACAGCCTTGCTGCTTCTATGAGAACGAACCCAACCCTTTACGTTGATATCCTTACCAAAATCGGTGCAAGCAAGTGCATCGACGATTTTTGTTCTTTTCATTTGCTATATTATAATTAGGTACTCCCCAAGTCTCTCAAAAGGAGAGGAATGTTGTTTACCAATCAGTTTAATGCCTCAATAATAGCATTGCTTGGGCTCTCACATCCACTTCTTTTGAGAGGTTTGGGGAGATTTCTATTTTATTCAAAAGCACCCATACGCAGCATGTCAACTTCCTTCTCAGTGAGGAAGCGCCAATCACCACGACGTACGTTCTTCTTTGTCAAACCAGCAAACTGTACACGGTCGAGTTTTACGACGCGATAGCCGAGGCTCTCGAAGATACGACGTACGATACGGTTCTTACCGCTATGAATCTCAATACCAACCTGAGTCTGATCCTGTGGGTCAGCATATTCGATTGCGTCAGCCTTGATCTCGCCATCTTCCAACTCAATACCGTCAGAAATCTTCTGCAAGTCATTAGCTGTAATAGCCTTGTCGAGGAATACGTGATATACCTTCTTCTTCAAGAACTTAGGGTGAGTAAGCTTTGAAGCAAGGTCGCCATCGTTAGTAAGGAGCAGTACACCAGTTGTGTTACGGTCAAGACGACCAACTGGATAGATACGCTCTGGACAAGCACCCTTCACGAGGTCCATAACAGTCTTACGCTGCTGTGGGTCGTCGCTTGTAGTAACATAATCCTTTGGTTTGTTCAAAAGAACGTAAACCTTCTTCTCCAATGAAACCAACTTGTCCTGGAAGTACACCTCATCAGTACGCATAACCTTGCTACCGAGCTCTTTTACAACCTCGCCATTTACGGTTACTGCACCTGAAAGGATGAATTCATCAGCCTCACGACGTGAGCAAACACCAGCATTAGCAAGGTACTTGTTCAAGCGGATTGGCTCATTTGGATCGTAGTTCTCCTCCTTGTATTCAATACGCTTCTTGAGTGAATACTTTGCATTTGGATCATAATCAGTACTATGCTGACGGTAACCACCCTGGTTGTATCCGCCACGGTTGTTATAACCACCGCGGTTATTGTTGTATCCACCACGGCTCTGGTATCCACCACGATTGTTGTTATAACCACCACGGTTATTGTTGTATCCGCCACGACTCTGATAACCACCCTGCTGACGAGGCTGGTATCCACCCTGACGTGGCTGGTAACCGCCCTGATTTGCCTGATAGTTGTTGTTCTCCTCGCCCTCAGCACCATTGTTGGCGTTGTAACGTGGACGATAAGCCTGTGGCTGATAGCCATTCTCATCATTGTTGTAACGTGGACGATAGCCACCCTGCTGTGGACGACTTTGGTATCCACCACGGTTGTATCCACCCTGCTGGCGTGGCTGGTAACCGCCTTCCTCACCATTACTGTTGTAACGTGGACGATAGCCACCCTGCTGTGGACGGCTCTGATAACCACCACGGTTGTTGTTATATCCGCCACCATAGCTGTTCTGACGTGGACGATAGCCACCCTGCTGTGGACGACCTGCACTCTGTAAGCCAGAGCCGAAGCCCTCTGGACGGAATCCGCCTTCGTCATTACTGCTATTAGCCTTGTCGCTGCTGTAAGCGCGTTGGCTGTGAATACGTGGACGTTGTGTACGTCCTGTGCCACGGTACTCTCTTTGATAGCCGCCTTGTTCGGCTGCTGAATAGCCGTCGCGGCTGTTCTCATTCTGCTCAGACTGAACTTCTTTGTTCTCGAATTCTTCTGCCATAATTGTTTTACTTTTAATTTGATACTACTGGCCTCACGGCCAATTTGTTATTACTTTTTTGTTGTTTTATTAAAATATCGAACTCCGTTTAAAGGAGATACTCAGTTTAATTTCTTCTTCTTTGACTCTATAGGAATTGTTAAATTCCTGTATAGTTATATGGAGTGATTGCCATTAGTTCGGCTTTCACGCTGTCGCTGACGTTGAGTGTCTGCACGAATGCGTGTATTGTCTCCTCTGTCATCTTCTCGTTTGTGCGAGTGAGTGCCTTCAATGCCTCGTAAGGATGTGGATAGGCTTCACGGCGTAAGATGGTCTGAATGGCTTCTGCCACAACTGCCCATGTGTTTTCAAGGTCCTCTCTCAACTTCTCTTCGTTGAGGATGAGTTTGCGAAGACCCTTCAATGTGCTCTGTATTGCAATAACGCTATGTCCAACAGGAACGCCAACATTACGCAAGACTGTTGAGTCTGTAAGGTCACGCTGCAGACGACTTACTGGCAACTTCTGTGCCAAGAACTGTAAGATTGCATTTGCTACACCGAGGTTACCCTCACTATTCTCGAAGTCGATTGGGTTTACCTTGTGTGGCATTGCACTTGAACCAACTTCTCCTGCCTTAATCTTCTGCTTGAAATACTCCATTGAGATGTACATCCAGAAGTCGCGGTCAAGGTCGATGATGATGGTATTGATTCGACGAATGGCATCAAACACGCTACCTAAGTGGTCGTAGTTGCTAATCTGTGTAGTCCACTGCTCACGTTCTAATCCTAATTTCTCACTGACAAAGCGATTGCCAAAGGCACGCCAATCATGCTGTGGATAAGCTACGTGATGCGCATTAAAGTTACCTGTAGCACCACCAAACTTAGCTGTCATCTTGCAGTTGCGTAAGGTTGCGAGCTGTTCACTGAGACGATAAACATAAACCTCAACTTCCTTGCCCAATCGAGTAGGAGAGGCTGGCTGACCATGTGTCTTTGCCAACATTGGTACGTCTTCCCATGCTTCAGCGTATTCCTTCAGTTGCGCAATCAGCTCCTCAACCTGTGGATAGAATACTTCTTCGAGAGCTTCCTTTACAGACAATGGCACACTTGTATTGTTGATGTCCTGTGAAGTCAGTCCGAAGTGGATGAACTCCTTGTAGTCATCGAGTCCGCCAATCTTGTCAAACTCCTCTTTGATGAAATATTCAACCGCCTTTACATCGTGATTGGTGATGCTCTCAATTTCCTTTACACGTGCTGCCGAAGCCTCATCAAAGTTGCGATAGATGTCGCGCAACTGTTCAAAGAGGGCGCTGTTAAAGCTTTCCAATTGTGGTAATGGTAACTCGCAAAGCGTGATGAAATACTCAATTTCTACGCGAACACGATAACGGATAAGTGCGTACTCTGAGAAATAGTCAGCAAGACTTTCCGTTTTACTTCTATAGCGTCCGTCAATAGGCGATACGGCTGTTAATGCGTCAAGGGTCATAATTTTATTTATTAATATGGTGCAAATTTAACAATAAATTCAGTAATAGCGCAAATAATAATAATAATAATATCAAAAAGGTGGCAGATTAAAGCTGAATAAAACAAAAAAGACTTTACAACAATGTTGCAAAGTCATCAATTTTAAGTTTTAAAGGTGGGCGTTGACGGATTCGAACCGCCGACCCTCTGCTTGTAAGGCAGATGCTCTAAACCAGCTGAGCTAAACGCCCTTTAAAATACCCTGCAACCCCAAGAGATTACAGGGATACACCCCTTGGTGGGCGTTGACGGATTCGAACCGCCGACCCTCTGCTTGTAAGGCAGATGCTCTAAACCAGCTGAGCTAAACGCCCCTTACTTTTGTAAGGCGGGTGCAAAGGTAAGGAAAGTTTTTTATTCTCGCAAACAAATGGCAAATAATTTAGTTGAAAATCTCATTTTAGCTTGCTGTTAAGAGACTTTCTTCTTCAATTCATTTATATCTAATGAATTATTTTCTCGAAAATAATATGAGGGTGATGGCTTGTTGTGTCGGTAATGTACTTTATAAATTGGTAGATTCTCTTATGAATGGGTAGACTCTTGATTGCTTTTTCGGTTCTTCCTTTAAATATATAGCTAGCGTGTTAGGTGGATAAAGACTTATACACTTGTATGGTATTACTATACCAAATTATACAGGCTTTCAAAGGAGGATAAAGTTGGCGATAAATACAAATTGATACTATTTTATTCGTCTTCTACGAACAGCTTATTCCCTTATTGTTTGCTATTTGTAAACTCTTTTCATACAATTCAAAATCTATACATGCTCTTTTGGCTTCTTAAAGACGCCTATTAGACTTGCAAAAGGTGCCCTTTTGAAGTCTTACTAACGCCCTTTTGAAGTCCAATTGAGCATCTTTAGCTTTGTTGCTTTATAACTAATTGATTTCCTTTTGGTTGCAGACTTGCTTTTTATATGCGTTTTTATCCTTATTTATAGATGTTTTATTTGATGTTATGTAATGATTTTTCAAAGTCATGTCTACGTAATTGAGGTGTTAAATAGAAAGGGTTTTCTATGTCAGAAGGCGATTAATAAAATAAGTAATTTGATAGTCTTAGCTATGACTTTTATTAATGAGTAACTCCGATTTTTTTGTTAAGAAACCACGAAAGTCATCCACACATTTAACGGAAGAACCTATTTCTACTTATAATATAATTGTTTGCTTTGTTGGTAGAAGGCATGGATAGTTTTCGTAAAATAGTTTATTTTGTTTTGCGTGAATTGTTTATTTTGATTATATTTGCATTGTGTTATATAATAAGGAATGAAAAGTAGAAGATTATGTCAGTAGAAATAAGACTGGAACAGAGTAAGTTCAAGGATAAGAAAGGAGCTGGTAAATGGTATGCTCGTACTGTTAGCACTGGAGTTGTAACGACCGATGACCTTGCTGATTCTATTCAGGAGAATACCTCGTTCTCACGTGGTGACGTGCGAGGACTTGTTATAGCTTTGATTGACGAAATCTCTTATCGTCTTCGTCAGGGCGAAACGGTAGCACTTGAGGGGTTAGGGAGGTTTCATCTGACAGTAGAGAGTGACCCCGTTGACAATCCTGACGACTTCGATATCAAGAAACATATTAAGAATGTAAAGTGTCGCTTCGTTCCTACCAGTACACGAAATGCTCGTACAGGAAAGAAAAATCAGACCCTTGCTTATGGTGCACGTGTGGAGTGGGCAGAGCCTGAGTATGATGATGAAGACGATGATTAATCCCCTTCTATAAAATGTGTTGGGGTTAACTCGCATTTTTATAAGATTACTCTTGGCTTTATGTATAAAGTCAAGAGTTTTTGTTTTCTCCAGTGATAAAGGAATTAGGCAGAAGCTTGTTATACTTTTGGATATTCGTCTTTCGTTTATGTAGATAATAAGCAAACTGAAAGATGATATCTATCATTTAGTCTCCAAAATATTTAACATTTCCTCTTTATTGTTCTTGTTTTCGTAAGATTTGTGCTATTTTTCTTTGGTGTTAAAAGTATTTTGTATATATTTGCACTCGGAAATAAAGTACTTCCTCTATATATACAGATTGAATAGATTGTGTATGAGGTTAGAATTCGTTTATCGCGGATATAATAAGAAATTTAAAACTATTAGGGATAATACTCTAAAAATCGTTTTATAAAAGGACATTTTTTCAATTTTAGTTATTCTGTTAATCAGAAATAATAAGCTGATAGGTTTTTATAACCATTCTTTTTGTAAGATGTCCTCACTCTAAATAAACTTATTTTTTTAACATAACAATAATTAGAAATGAAAAAACTTTTACTTTTAGTATGTGCTGCAGTTATGAGTCTTTCAGCTTCAGCGCAGGCAGGCGATAAGGCAGTAGGTGCACAGCTCGTATTTGGTTCAAAGACAAACAGCATCGGTCTTGGTGTTAAGGGTCAGTACTACTTCACAGATCAGATTAGAGGTGAGGCTTCTTTTGACTACTTCTTCAAGAATCAGGGTATCTCAATGTGGGATATCAATGCAAATGTTCACTACCTCTTTGATGTAGCAGACAAATTTAAGGTATATCCAGTTGCTGGTCTTGGCTATACAAACTGGTCATACAAGTATGAAATTCCAAATGTTGCTGTAAGTGAGGGTTCAGATGGTCGTATCGCTGTAAACCTCGGTGGTGGTGCAGAGTATGAGCTTACTAAGGACTTGAGCGTAAACGCTGAGTTGAAGTATCAGATTATTAGCAACTACAACCAGTTGCTACTTGGTGTAGGTGTAGCTTACAAGTTCTAAAGATATAAGGCAGGTCCTAAAAGCTCCGTGTTAGGCTATAGCCTCTTGGCTAAGGTCAACGGATGGGCTTTTAGGACCTGTTTGTTTTGTTTAAGATAAACTACGGTGGTGGTTTTTCTTACTCATAGAGGGGTAAGTTTTTATGCTTTTGGTTCTTCTATCGCAATATAGACATTTGAAAGATACAGTCCTTTTTCTTTATATTGCCAATAGAATACTTTTCTTTGTAGACTTTTGCTGAGTATGTCGGAGGTAGTATAGCTTTCTTCATTTTCCATTCTCGTCTTGGAAAGGATGATGAAAGGAGGTGTCCATTTGTCCATTGTTCCTAAACTTAATGTGTCTGGAATAAAAGGCTTACGTCTGTTTTTCAGATCAAAACCAATGTAAACGAATATGCGATAGTCCGTATTCTTGATATATTCAATACAGCTTTCTGCTATAAGAAAGCTCTTCTTTATCCATTCTTTCTTGGATATCTCCTGTTTTGAGAAGTCTGTAATGTGGCGGTCGGTAGTGTGAACATCAGCTGTCTGAAAACTGTCTATCCACTCCTGAAGGCTTTGCTTATATACCATCTCGGGTTGAATAAGGTTTTATAAAAGAAAAAACCGGATAATTGATTACTAATTATCCGGTTCTTATTTCAGTGCGCCTAACAGGACTCGAACCTGCACAACGTAAGTTACTAGATCCTAAGTCTAGCGCGTCTACCAATTCCGCCACAGGCGCATAACGACTGCAAAGATACGCAATGTTTTGGATATAGCCAAATGTTTGGGAATTTCTTTTCTCTTATACACCTTTTCTGCCTATATGATTTTTGTTAGTAAATAATCTTATACTATTTGTTTATGAGTGAAAATAAATATATATCTTTGCGAAGAAGGTTTGGTTGCTGAGTAAAATATCTCCTTGAGTTCTAATGTTATCACGATACCTTATGAGCATGAAAGGGCTGGTTTTGCGAATAACCGACTATGCGTTTAACAATATTATTTCTTTAACTAACTAACGATTGACAATGAGAAAGACATTATTAACTGTTTTATGCCTGGGAACTTTGTATGCGTCAGCTTCTATGGTTTACAATGGTACTGGTGAGACTGGCGTAATGATGAATCAGAATGCAGTCTCTGTTAAGGCTACTCCTACCAAGAATGCTTTGAGTAAAGATGAGCGTGCAGCTATCTCACTTATTACGTCTATGTATAACACAAAAGGCTTTGATAATACTGCATACCTGAAGAGGCACTGTACAAAGAAGTTACTGAAGGTGTTGAAGGCTGCGTATGATTATGAATATGATCCACAACCAAATGCTTATGCAGGCTGGTTGTTCCGCTCTGGTGCTCAAGATGGACCATCTAATGCACATAAGGTTCTGCGTGTTGTGAGCCTTGGTAACAACTGGTATCAGTATACTTTCTTGGATATGGGCATAAAATGTACCAATAAGGTAAAGGTTATCAAGGTTGGTAACAAACTGTTATTTGACGAGATTAAACAAGGTAAAATATAAAACTTAGAGTTTCTTCAGAACTTCCCAGTCCCTCCTTTTAGAGGGATTGGGGCTTGGGAAAGGTCTTTATCAACTTCCTTGCAAACTCAATAATAGTATCTTTGCCTCGTGCGAAGTCGTCGGAAGTGAGGGAAACTTTATAGTCTGGGTCAATACCGAACTCCGTCATTTGTTTGTCACGGTCGTACATTGGGCAAGCAGAGAAGCGGACTGACCATCCATTAGGTAGCTCGGAAGAGAAGGGCATACCAGCTCCGCCACCCGTACGGTCGCCTACTACAATAACATTTGGGCAGCACTTCATATATTTAACAAACTCATTTGCTGCCGAGAAGACGCTACGATTGGTCAATACGATAACTGGTTTCTGCCATCGGATACCCTTTCCAGGCTTGAGATATTCAGTTTGTAACGCAGAGAAGTCGTTATGACCTTTTCCCGTTTTATGCTGTATGTAGCCAACGAGTAGTTCCTTGTTTGTGAAGCGTGCAGCAAATGCTTCGGCATTTGTTAGATTACCACCTCCGTTGTTGCGCACGTCGATAATCAATCCGTTACAAGGTTGAAGATGAATGAATATATCGTCAAGGTTACCAGCACCAATCGCATTTTGGAAGGTTTCACAGCGTACATAGCCGATGTTATCATCAAGGACAGTATAGTCTAAGCCGCTTGCAATGAGGTAATCAGTCTTGAGATAAAGACGTTGAAGCGAATCAGAGTAGTTCTTGGGATAGTCTTCATGCCATGACCAATAGCGACCTACGTTGAAAGAGGTATATAAATTGACGTGTCCGTCCTTTAGTTCTGAGAGCATATTGGTCATTACTTCGAACTGTTGTTTGGCCGTCATAGAGTTGTCAAACTGGCGTGCATAACGGCTGTGTACCTCCTGCCAGTCTATCCCTTTCTGTGAGAAGAAACAGTAATGCTCGTCGATAATTCGCCACAAAGCTTCAAAGTTGCCTTGAGGACTATCTGATTGCTGGTCGTTGGTGACGCAACTTGTCACAGTACTGAGTAGGGTCAGTGCCGGAATAAGTAAGTATAGGAAGAAGTGATATAGCTTTCTCATGGGATGAACTTATTGATAGAAAACTTACGAACAATACCTAATACAAGGAGATTACTCCATACATGCTGGCGCAGTTGGTTAATCTTTGCCTGCTGATAATCGCCAAGATAGCCAACACGGAAGGTTGTATGACGAACCGTGAAATCAAGAGTAAGCTGCTGGCGGAGCGATGGAGCAGATATAGGAGATGTGACAACAAGGTTATGATCATAGTTGTCACGAGTGAAAATCTCGTAATAACTCTGTCCGTAATTGGGCGAGAAGGCCAGTCCAAGAAGCGGTACTTGCACTTCATATCGCAGTTGGAAAGGAAGATTTCGAAGACGGAAATGGTAGGCAGCAACAGCATTCGGAGCGATATTCACTTGTCCGTAAGCCTGTGCAGGATTGTTAGAATTACGCATATTGTAAAGGAAACCGAGTCGTGTATCAACTCCTCCACCCACTTTTAAGCGTAGTTCTCCCTCTCCAACGTTCCATTGTCCTAAGGCATATTGCCAGTTGTATTGGAAGTTGTAGAAGCCACCCAACTCGTTGTTATTCTCCCTTCGATTACGTACTGATAGTATTTGTGCCTGATGTACGAGTTCTCTTGATAGCTTGGTTCCGTTCTCACGCACAGAATGAGAGATATAACGAAACTCTGTTCCTGTATATTCTTCGGGTGAAAGATAGGTGTCGAGAGTGTTTACAGCACCTATTCCCAACATCTGTGTATTGGTAATTACCTTGTTACTACGCAGTGTGTCCTGTGCAAGTGTTGGTGATGATAAAGCGAAAAGAATTATTGCTGAAAGGGAGAAACAGCGAAATAAGGACTTTTTTAGGTTCATAGGCGTAATGGAAAAGTGTCAATAAAAGTGTAAGTCAAATAGATGTTTGGTGTTAACTTTTGGGTGATAAGGTCCCAAGCGTTTATAAATAGTCTTTGAAGGAGGGGACATACGGGAGGTATGTCCCCTTTTTCAATTCGTTATTTATCGTGTTGTTTATTCATTGTCGAAGAGGTTTAGCTGACCAGTAATCTCATCGATGACCTGCTGTTGAGACTTACCTGCATCCGGATCGAGGTTCTCTTCCTTTTCAGTAGCTGCAGAATTCTCTTCTTGTACATCATCTTCATTGCTCTCGTCATCAGTTTTTTCCTCTTCAGGTAAGCGTGTTGGCTCCAGCTCTTCAATCTTGTCAACTGTCCAAGTTGTCAATCGTTTACCCTTTGCCTTGAATCCCTTCACGCCAACAAACTGCTCTGCATCAATCTCCTCAGTGCCACGTGCCGCATCAGCACCACCATAAGTAATCTGTATGCGAGGGAAGGCAACATCAGTCAGCAGTACCATCTGCGAATCAGGATTGTCACCAATAAAGTTCTGATGACGCTTACTTGCTTCCATCTGGAATCGCTTCAGGTATGGATAGCCCTGATTGTCGGCATCGAAGATGACAGCAGTCCAAGGCTTATCAGCATCAAACTTCTCTATACGGAGAATGTTATCTTCGTAGTGGTTGGATGCGTCAAAGTTGGTAATATAGAACTCTCCGTTCTTAAGTATCACAAGGATGCTGTCTTGATCAGAGAACTCTCCAAGGTAACGACCATGGTCTTCGTAGTTGATACGGTTGACATCTGGGTCGAACCACACCTTTCGTCCACCCAATGTAGAGTGTCCGTGGCTCTTGAGTGAGATGCGATGAATACTCTCTTTGGTCAGCAGATTACCCTTTGCAGCACGTCCCTTAATGAGAATACTTGCAAAGTCACGCTCCATGAAGATGTTTTGCTTCTTCTTATCTGGGTTCGGATCGAGTGTAATCTTTATCAACTCAGCCTCACCATTAGGGTTGGCTGTGAAGTAGTTAATCTTTGAACCAGGCGTACCGAGGGTTACGTCGTATTCCTTATCACGTGTGATAGAAGTCACGTTGAAGCGTTTGATATAGTAAGGTCCTGTCTTTCCGTCACGATAAACAACGTTATAAATCGTACGCTTGTCGTTCTTCTTAAACACTTGTACGTGAAGAACTCCCTTACCCACAAACACTTTGTCGGCAATTCGGATAACCTTATACTTACCATCACGGTAGAAGATAATCACGTCATCGAGGTCAGAGCAGTTCTGAACGAACTCTGCCTTCTTAAGACCTGTACCAATGAAACCTTCCTGACGATCAATATATAATTTCTCGTTGGCATCTACCACCTTAGCAGCAACAATCGTATCGAAACTCTTAATCTCTGTACGACGTGGATGGTCGCTTCCGTACTTCTCTTTCAAGTGTGTGAACCACTCGATAGTGACGCGAACCATCTCACTAAGGTCCTTGTCAATCTCGGCAATCTCTGCCTTAATCTTCTGAATCAGTTCGTCAGCCTTATCCTTATTGAACTTCAGAATACGTTGCATCTTGATTTCCAAAAGGCGGATGATGTCGTCACGTGTCACCTCACGGATAAACGTCTTCTTATATGGCTCGAGTTTTGAGTCAACGAAGCTCACAACTTCATCAATATCCTTAGCTGTTTCGAACTTACGCTCCTTATAGATACGGTCCTCGATGAAGATACGTTCAAGCGAGTTGTAGAACAACTGTTCTTCTAATTCATGCTTGCGAATCTCTAACTCTAACTTCAATAAAGCCTTCGTATGTTCGGCAGAATTGCGCAATACATCAGACACCGTGAGGAACTCTGGCTTGTTATCTCGGATGACACAGCAGTTTGGTGAAATGTTTATCTCGCAATCAGTGAAAGCATAGAGGGCATCAATAGTCTTGTCGCTTGACGTACCCGGTGTAAGATGAAGTTGAATCTCCACTTCCGAAGCAGTCATGTCCTCTACTCTTCGAATCTTTAGTTTGCCTTTCTCAACAGCCTTCGTAATAGACTCTTGAAGCGTGTTAGCGGTCTTTGTAAAAGGAACCTCACGGATGACGAGGGTTTTATTATCGAGCTTCTCAACCTTTGCGCGCACCTTCAGAACACCACCCCGCTGACCATCATTATACTTCGATACATCAATGCTACCACCTGTTGGGAAGTCTGGATAGAGGTTAAACTCCTCACCACGCAGATAGCTGATAGCTGCATCGCAGATGTCGTTGAGGTTATGTGGAAGAATCTTGGATGACAAGCCTACAGCGATACCTTCAGCACCCTGTGCTAAAAGCAGTGGGAACTTTACAGGAAGCGTAATCGGCTCTTTGTTTCTTCCGTCATAAGAAAGTTGCCATTCGGTTGTCTTCGGATTGAATACAGTCTCTAAGGCAAACTTTGATAGGCGCGCCTCAATGTATCGTGGCGCAGCAGCACGGTCACCAGTGAGAATGTTTCCCCAGTTACCCTGCATGTCGATGAGTAGGTCTTTCTGTCCTAACTGCACCAAGGCGTCACCAATAGAGGCATCACCATGTGGGTGAAACTGCATCGTATGACCTACGATGTTTGCTACCTTATTGTATCGTCCATCATCCATTCGTTTCATAGAATGGAGAATACGGCGTTGTACAGGCTTCAAGCCGTCCTCGATATGAGGTACGGCACGTTCCAAGATTACGTAGCTGGCGTAATCTAAGAACCAGTTTTTGTACATGCCAGAGAGATGATGTACGGCAGAGGCATCAAACCTATCGGCAGGTTTATAATCGGAATGGGAATCCTGTTCCTGAGTCTCTTCCTCAGGAGTCTGTCCATCCAAGTCTTTTATTTCGTCATCCATATAGTTCTTGTTTTATCACTTAAAGAAGCAAGCTTCATAAGACTGCAAATGTACGAAAAAAAAAGTAAATAGGCAAATTATAGCTTATTCAAGTGTTGGATTTGGTTTTCTGTTTGTAGCCTGCTCTTGTTTCACTCGTCTTATAGCCCTTTTTCAAGCCAAATGGGTTGTTAACATACGGATAGAGAACCCCTCTCAATGATTGGACTGAGCCTCCGCACCAATGGTGCGGGGCGTCAACACAAGTGGTGCGGAGGCTTAACACTATTCGTTTTGAGCATCAATATGCCTGTTAAAAATGTAAGAAAAGTTCATGATTGTCGGCACATTACTATATCGTGAAGTGTTATTTACGAGATAGCATAACCTCAAGTAAATCAAAGGACAGACTCATGAATAATCGATTTAGGATAAAGTTTCGTGGTAAACCTGTTCTTATTCGGCTAAAAAAGCGTAACTTTGCGGTAAAAATTAAGGTATAAATAGATAATTATGGCACAAGAGGATGTTTTCAAGAAGATTGTAAGCCACTGTAAAGAGTATGGTTTCGTCTTCCCAAGTAGTGATATTTATGATGGTTTAGCAGCTGTTTATGACTACGGTCAGAATGGTGTTGAGCTGAAAAATAATATCAAGCAATATTGGTGGCAGTCAATGGTATTGCTACATAGCAATATTGTTGGTATCGATGCCTCTATCTTTATGCACCCTACAGTATGGAAAGCAAGTGGCCACGTTGATGCTTTCAACGATCCATTGATTGACAACCGCGATTCAAAGAAGCGTTATCGTGCTGATAACCTTATCGAGGATCAGATTGGTAAATACGAGGAGAAGATAGAGAAGGAAGTAGCTAAGGCTGCAAGGAAGTTCGGTGAGTCTTTCGATGAGGCTAAGTTCCGTGAGACTAACCCACGCGTTCTTGAAAATCAGAAGAAGCGTGACGACCTTCATGCACGCTATACCGAGGCTATGCAAGGACCAGACTTGGAGGCTTTGAAGCAGATTATTCTTGACGAGGGTATAGTAGACCCAATCAGTGGTACAACTAACTGGACAGACGTTCGTCAGTTCAACCTTATGTTCTCTACTGAGATGGGTGCATCTGCCGATGCTACTAACAAGATTTATCTGCGTCCAGAGACAGCACAGGGTATCTTCGTAAACTTCCTCAACGTACAGAAGACTGGTCGTATGAAGTTGCCTTTCGGTATCTGTCAGATTGGTAAGGCCTTCCGTAACGAGATTGTTGCACGTCAGTTTGTCTTCCGTATGCGTGAGTTCGAACAGATGGAGATGCAGTTCTTCTGCCAGCCAGGAACCGAGATGAAGTGGTTTGAATATTGGAAGAAGCATCGTTTGGCATGGCATGAGGGTCTTGGTATGGGTGATGACAACTATCGTTTCCACGATCACGAGAAGTTGGCTCACTATGCTAATGCAGCAACAGATATTGAGTTCCATATGCCATTCGGCTTCAAGGAGGTTGAGGGTATTCACTCACGTACTAACTTTGACCTCTCTCAGCATGAGAAGTACTCTGGCCGTCAGGTAAAGTACTTCGACCCAGAACGCAATGAGAACTACACTCCATACGTAGTAGAAACATCTATTGGTGTTGACCGTATGTTCCTTTCTGTTATGTGTCACAGCTATACAGAGGAGGCATTGGAGAACGGTTCAAGTCGTGTTGTCTTGAAGTTGCCAGAGCCATTGGCACCTGTTAAGTGTGCAGTTCTTCCTTTGGTTAACAAGGATGGTCTGCCAGAGAAGGCGCAGGAGATTGTGAACAGTCTGAAGTTCCATTTTAATACACACATGGAGGCTAAGGATTCTATTGGTAAGCGTTACCGTCGTCAGGATGCTATCGGTACTCCTTTCTGTGTGACAGTAGATGGCGATACTTTGACAGATAATACTGTTACATTGCGTTATCGTGACTCTATGAAGCAGGAGCGTGTACCAGTTGAGAAATTGCGTGAGATTATTGAAGACCGCGTATCTATCACTTCTCTGCTGAAGAAGATTGATATTGACTAATTAAAAGAAGGATAGCAGAGTCGGCTTTTTAGAATCTAATAGAGTATCAAGGTTCTCTATCGTTTCTAATAATCCTACTCCGCTATCCCTTTCTGATTTAAATAAAAGACTATGACAAAGAATATAAAGATGCTTATTCGTCGTGCTGCAAGTGCCTTCTGCTTGGGCGGGATGATGCTTTCTGCAGGTCTCTTTACCTCTTGTACAGAGAACGATAACACTGTAGAGGAATTTGCTAATTGGCAGTCGAAGAACGAAACTTATTGGAATAAGCTTTATACTGCAACACAGCAGAAAATTAAGAGTGGGGACACTTCTTGGAAGATAATACTTAATTATACTTTCCAAAATCAGAAACAGACTTCTGGTTCTGCACTGACTTATAGTCCTGAGGATTATATCATTGCACATGTAGAGCAGGCTGGAGCAGGCACAGCAAGTCCGTTGTATTCTGATTCTGTGTCTATGCACTATATGGGTCGTCTGATTCCATCTACGACTTATACGTCAGGGCTTATCTTTGATAAGTCATGGTCGAATAATACTTTCAATGCAACAACATCACGTCCAGCACATAGCAACCTTGGTCTGACCTATAATTCAGAGGGTAAGGCGGTAAGTCTTGTCGATGGATTTACAACAGCTTTGATGTCAATGCATCGTGGTGATCATTGGACAGTGTATATCCCTTATCAGTTGGGTTATGGTGCGAGTGCTTCGGGTATGGTGCCAGCTTACTCAACGCTTATCTTTGACTTGCGATTGGTTGACTTCTCTCACCCTGGTACAAAGTTGAAGGATTCATAATATAAGGTGTATAGTCATAGCCTTTTTGAAAGGTCTGAATGACCTTTAGTCTTATAGGTAGGGACACAAGTTCCCGTGTGTTCGACTCAATAATAGCAGTGAACAGACGGGAGCAAGGTCCCTATTTTACTTTTAATAATTCGATATTCTTAGCGAGGGGCTTTTGTTTACTATCTCTCTTTAAGCTCTCATTATTTATTATTCAGTTTCTCATTTATTCCAAATTATAGTTTCCCGTGCGTATATCCTTTAGTAAGTCTGTTACTGAAAGTCTTCTTGCCAAGATTCGTAGTGGTGAGATGATGAGCAGGAATGAGAAGTTTAATCTCATTATCCAACTCAGTATCCCATCTATCTTAGCGCAGGTGACGACAGTTCTAATGTTCTATATTGATGCGGGAATGGTGGGGTCGTTGGGTGCTGAACCATCAGCAGCTATTGGACTTGTCGAACCGGCGACATGGCTTTTCTTCTCTTTAGTGAGTGCAGTGACAATGGGTTTTTCAGTTCAGGTAGCTCACTTTATTGGCGCTAACGACTTTGCAAAGGCGCGTGCAGTGATGCGTCATGGTTATATTTTCGGACTATGCTTTGCGTTGTTTTTATTGCTGATAACTTTTCTTATCGGTTATCGCCTTCCTGTATGGTTGGGTGGTGGTGCTGATATCCAGCATGATGCAACTGTTTACTTCCTTATCTTCTCTCTAATTATTCCCTTCCACCTTATTGAATATATGTCAGCAGCTATGCTGAAGGTGTCGGGTGATATGCGTCGTCCGAGTTTTATGGCGATATTAATGTGTGCGTTGGATGTGATTTTCAATTACTTCTTTATTTTTCCTACACGCACAGTTTCTCTTTTTGGAGTAGAGGTGACGATGCCAGGTTTGGGTGAAGGTGTGGCTGGTGCAGCTCTTGGAAGTCTTTTATCCTTCATTTGTGTAGCACTTCCATTGGCTTATTATGCAATCTTTCGCAGTCCTATCTTAGCTTGGAAACAGGATGTCGAACGTTTTGTTTGGCGTTGGCAATATATATGGAATGCAATGAAGATTGGTGCACCGATGGCGTTACAATATCTTCTGATGAATGGTGCGCAACTTGTTTCGACAATGATTGTAGCTCCTTTGGGTAATATCGCTATTGCTGCTCATTCGTTTGCGATTACCGCAGAGAGTCTCTGCTATATGCCAGGATATGGTATTAGCGAGGCTGCCACAACATTGGTGGGGCAGAGTGTTGGGGCAGATAGGCGTGACCTTCATCGTAGTTTTGCGTGGATGACTGTGTCGCTTGGTATGGTAGTCATGGCATTTATGGGTATTGTGATGTATATCTTTGCTCCAGAAATGATTGGCTTATTGTCTCCTGTGGCTGACATCCAGATTTTGGGAACTTCTGTTCTTCGTATTGAAGCCTTTGCCGAACCATTCTTTGCTGCAGCTATTGTTGCTTATAGTGTCTGTATAGGAGCAGGCGATACGCTGAAGCCATCCTTAATAAACTTGGGTAGTATGTGGCTTATCCGTCTGACCTTGGCTTATGCACTGGCAACACAGTACGGTCTTCGTGGTGTCTGGTTTGCTATGGCTGTTGAACTCTCTCTCCGTGGAATGATGTTTATCTTCTATCTTTTCAAGCGTCTTCGACGAGCATAACTATCATAGGGTGAGGGATAAAAATGGGTAGTAGTCTTTCTTATAAAGCCTTTTTCTTTTTAGAAAAATGAAGCTTTGCGATTCTTCCTCATGACTGTAATTTACTTCTCATGGTAAAAATAAAGGTTGCATACCCCATACTTCATAGAAACTCTTGGTAAAAACCTACAGATTTTACCCCTAATTTGTGTGGAATATGCGGATTGTTGTATGTTAGTTTCTCCTATATATATAATAAGGTGAAGTAATCCAGCTATGACCGACATTTCAAAATAGCAATAAAATATGGTGTAGAATATGTGTTTTTAATGCTATTTTTAAAGGGAAGTGTTAAAACGCAAATTTACCTCTTTAGGGATATTTTATTGCCCAAAACAGTTAAAAAGATGTTGAAAAACCACTTTTTTGCCTAAAAATTAGTTTTTTTTCTATGAAATAATGTAGTCTATTCAAAAAAAGTGCTATCTTTGCAAACCGAATATAATTAAGTCGCTAAAATTAACAGAATTAATATTAAGCATTTATGAAAAAGTTTTTGATTGCACTTTCGATGCTCGCTATGGGTATCACAAGTACACAGGCTCAGGTAGCTTACGAGAAGGCTAAGGCATTTGACAACGTTTACCTCGGTGTAGAGGGTGGTGTTACTGGTCCTCTTAATTTCAAACATTTTGCTCCAGTTAACCCTGCAGCAGGTCTTAAGCTCGGTAAGCAGTTCAGCCCAGTTTATGGTGCAAACCTCGAGGGTCTCGCATTCTTCGGTGATAACCGTTGGCAGACAGGTTCTTTAGGTTTCTCTAACAGTCACACAATTGTTCGTGCCATCAACCTCGGTTTGAACGGTACTATCAACTTCACAAACCTTTTCTGCGAGTACAACCCAGATCGTCGTTTCGAGGTAGGTGCTGAGGCAGGTATCGGTTACTGGATCACTTATGGTGATAAGCACATCATTCAGACTAATAATGTTGGTGATGATACAGAGTTGACAGCTAAGACTGGTCTTACTTTCGCTTACAACCTCGGTGAGAAGAGAGCATGGCAGCTTTATGTAGAGCCAGCTGTTCTCTGGAACCTTACACATGGTCCTGGCGATGCTGTACAGTTCGGTAAGCAGGCTGCTCAGCTTGGTCTCTTCGTAGGTCTTAACTACAAGTTCAAGACTTCTAACGGTACACACAACTTCAAGGTTTGGAATGTTGGTCAGTTGAACGATGAGATTAACTCTCTCCGTGATCAGCTTAACGCTAAGCCAAAGGAGGTTGTTAAGGAGGTTGAGGTTGTTAAGGAAGTTATTAAGGAGGTTCCTGCACAGACAACTCAGACTCTCTGCATTGACAACTTGGTATTCGTAACATTCGCTCAGGGTAAGTACTTCCTCACAAACGAGGCTAAGAAGGCTCTTGATGATGTTAAGGCAGGCCGTCACGTACAGATCGTAGGTACAGCTTCTCCAGAGGGTCCAAAGGCACTCAACGATCGCCTCTCTCAGAACCGTGCAGACGTTGTTGCTAAGTATCTCCAGAACCGTGGTGTCATCGTTGACGAGGCTAAGGGTCAGGGCGTACAGGGCGTAACTTCTAACCGTTTGGCTGTTGTTTACGTTAAGTAATTAAGCTATCAATTAGCTAACCTTAATAAGGTTGGTTGACTGAAATAATAAACAGGGATGAATCTTTAAGGTTTGTCCCTGTTTTTTTATGTCTTGTTTATTCGTTTATTACCTGTAATGCTTTATTTATCTGTGTAAGAAAAAATATATCGAGCTGTGAAACTGGGTGTCATTTGTAAATTAGACCATAAATAATAGAATACCTCTCTGTTTTATTTTGCCCTTTAATCAATTTAGCGTACCTTTGCATTGATTTCATGTTATTTGATAATGTCAAAGGAAAATAGATTCGACCTTTTAAATAAAATACAATCGCCTGCAGACTTGCGTAAGCTTTCTTTGGATGATTTGCCAAAGTTATGTCAGCAGTTGCGGAAGGATATCATAGAAGAGGTTGCCGTTAATCCAGGTCATCTTGGCTCCAGCTTAGGTGCAACTGAAATAACGGTGGCGTGCCACTATGTTTTTAATACTCCAGAAGATCGTATCGTATGGGATGTCGGTCATCAAGCATACGGCCATAAGATTTTGACGGGTCGTCGTGAGAACTTCTGTAATAACCGTAAGTTAAATGGTTTGATGCCATTCCCTTCTCCTTTTGAGAGCGAGTATGATACCTTTACTTGTGGACATGCCTCTAACTCTATTTCGGCTGCCTTGGGCATGGCTGTTGCTTCTAACCTTACGAAGCAGCATCGTCATGTCGTTGCTATTATTGGCGATGGAGCCATGAGTGGTGGTTTGGCTTTCGAGGGTCTGAACAATGTTTCCAGCCAACCTAATGACTTACTTATCATTCTAAATGACAATGATATGTCTATTGATAGGGCAGTGGGTGGTATGGAACAGTACTTGTTGAAGCTTGACACCAACGAGACATACAATCGTTTACGCTTCAAGGCGTCACAATGGCTGCATGATAAAGGCTTATTGAATGATGAACGTCGAAAGGGTTTACTGCGTTTTAATAATGCTCTTAAGTCAGCCTTAGCACATCAGCAGAATATGTTCGAAGGTATGAATATTCGTTACTTCGGACCTTTTGATGGGAATAATGTTGAAGAGTTGGTTCGTATTCTTCGTCAGTTGAAAGATATGAAGGGACCAAAACTACTCCATTTACACACCAAGAAGGGTAAGGGATATGAACCTGCTGAGAAGAGTGCGACGGTATGGCATGCTCCTGGTAAGTTTGACCCAGAGACAGGTGAGCGTATTGTGCAAGACTGTAGCAATGAACCACCTAAGTTTCAAGATGTATTTGGAAAGACGCTATTAGAACTTGCAAAGAAGAATCCTCGTATTGTTGGTGTTACACCTGCTATGCCGACGGGTTGTTCTATGAACATAATGATGAAGGCTATGCCTGACCGTGCCTTCGATGTGGGTATTGCGGAGGCACATGCAGTCACTTTCTCAGCTGGTATGGCAAAGGATGGTTTACAGCCTTTCTGTAATATCTATAGTGCCTTCTCACAGCGTGCATATGATAGTATTATCCACGATGCAGCTATACTTAACCTTCCTGTAGTCCTTTGTTTGGACCGTGCTGGATTGGTAGGTGAAGATGGTGCGACGCATCATGGTGCTTTTGATATGGCTTTCTTGCGTCCAATTCCTAATCTTACCATCGCCTCTCCGATGGACGAACGTGAACTTCGTAGATTGATGTACACGGCACAGTTGCCTGATAAGGGAACTTTTGTGATTCGTTATCCACGTGGTAATGGTGTTTTAACTGATTGGGAGTGTCCGCTGAAAGAGATAGAGGTAGGAACAGGACGTCGTCTTCATGATGGCTGGGATGTTGCTGTATTGAGTATCGGACCTATTGGTAATGATGTTGAAAAGGCTATAAAACTGATAGAGAGTGCTGAATCTCCAAAAACAGAAGGTCATTGTCCATCAATCGCACACTATGATATGCGTTTCTTGAAACCATTAGACGATAAACTTCTTGAAGAGGTTGCAAGTCGTTTCTCACGCATCATAACGATAGAAGATGGTGTACGCAATGGTGGATTGGGTTCTGCTGTTACAGAGTGGATGAGCGATCATGGCTATACACCACAGATAACTCGTATGGGTATGCCTGACCATTTTGTAGAGCAGGGAACGGTACAACAGCTACGTGAAATCTGTGGAATAGATCTTGAAAGTATCAAGAAAGAGTTAATTAAGGCTAACTGATAATTTATCACTTACGCCTCATCATCGTTTAAACGAAAAAGAAAAAGAAATGAAAATCATCATAGCAGGAGCATACGCCATAGGAACTTACTTGGCAAAACTGCTTTCTCGTAATATGCAGGATATCGTACTCATGGATGAGAACCCAGAGAATCTGGAGAAAATCAGTAGTGAGTATGACTTGCTAACTATGGAATGTTCACCTACGAATATCAAGGGATTGAAAGAGGCTGGTGTTGAACATGCTGACCTCTTTATCGCTGTTACTCCAAGTGAATCGGGTAATATCGCAGCTTGTGTTATGGCGCATCAGTTGGGTGCAAAGAAGACTGTTGCACGTGTGGACAATCCAGAGTATGTTGAAGAACAGAATAAGGAGTTGTTCCGTCAGATGGGTGTCAGTGATATTATCTATCCAGAAATCCTTGCAGCAAGGGATATTATCAATGGCTTGAAGATGTCATGGGTTCGTCAACGATGGGATGTACATGATGGAGCATTGGTAATGTTGGGTATCAAATTGCGTGAAACTTGTGAGATACTCAACCGTCCTTTGAAAGATATTAGTGGTCCTGATGATCCTTATCATGTAGTCGCTATAAAGCGCAATGACGAAACGATTATTCCTGGAGGTAATGATACTTTGCAGTTATATGACTTGGTTTATTTCATGACCACAAAGCAGTATATTCCGTATGTTCGTAAGATTGTTGGTAAGGAACATTATGTCGATGTACAGAATGTTATCTTTATGGGCGGTGGTAAGACTGCTGCACGTGCCGTAAAGATGCTGCCTGAATATATGAATGCGAAGATTATCGAACAGAATCCTACTCGTTGCGAGATTCTTAATGATATCTTCAGTGAAGACAGACTGGTTATCAATGGCGATGGTCGTGATATTGGTTTGTTGCAGGAGGAGGGAATTCGTCATACACAAGCTTTCGTGGCATTGACTTCAAATGCAGAAACGAATATTCTTGCCTGTCTTACGGCTAAACGACTTGGTGTTCGCAAAACTGTTGCATCAGTAGAGAACTTTGATTACGTGAATACAGCTGATGGACTTGACATTGGTACGATTATCAATAAGAAAGCACTTGCAGCCAGTCATATCTATCAGATGATGCTTGATGCAAATGTAGCAAATGTGAAGTTCCTTATGTCTATCAATGCTGATGTGGCAGAGTTTGTGCCAAGCCCTGAGTCAAAAATCACTCGAAAGGCAGTAAGAGAATTAAATCTTCCGAAGGGGGTAACGATCGGTGGACTCGTAAGAAGCGGAGAGGGAATGCTTGTTTCTGGTAATACACAGATTGAAGCAGGCGACTCTGTTGTGGTCTTCTGTTATAATGTTGATATGAAAAAGGTGGAGAAATTATTTATTTAACCATGCTTAATCTGAAACTTATTTCCAAAATTCTTGGATCCTTGTTATGGATAGAAGGCGTACTGATGCCCAGTTGTCTATTCGTGTCCTTGTTTTATAATGGCAGTGACGTTATACCATTCGTGTGGAGTATTCTCATAACAGTAGGTGCTGGTTTTATCTTCCGACTGTTAGGTCGTCATGCTGACAATCTTCTTGGACGTCGTGATGCTTATTTTGTTGTAACGATATCTTGGATTTTTTTTACTATATTCGGTACACTCCCCTTTATGATTAGCGGAGGTATTGGGAGTTTCACAGATGCTTTCTTTGAGGCTATGTCAGGCTTCACAACAACTGGTGCAACGATTATAGACTATCCTGAATATCTACCAAAAGGACTCCTTTTCTGGCGTTCATTGACACAATGGATTGGTGGATTGGGAATAGTATTCTTTACTATAGCCATTCTCCCTTCTATGGTGGGCGGTTCAGTAAAGGTGTTTGCGGCTGAAGCGACTGGTCCTATTAAAAGTAAACTACACCCACGTCTGAGCACAAGTGCTAAGTGGATATGGGTAGTTTATTTGGTTCTGACTACTGCCTGCATTCTATCATATAAGGTATGTGGTATGGGATGGTTTGATGCTTTCAACTATTCAATGACCAGTACTGCGACGGGTGGATTCTCTCCGGAGAGCGGTTCTATCACAACCTTTCATTCTCCAGCAGAGGAGTATGTCTCTGCATTATTCTGTTTCCTATCTGGTGTCAACTTCACATTGCTATATGCCTCGGCAGCAGGATTAGATATTAAGAAGCTCATAAAGAATAGCGAGTTCCGTTTCTATACCACCATGGTACTCTCGTTTGCTATCTTTATTGCTTTTGAGCTTGTTTATCGTAATCATTATGATATAGAGCATGCCTTCCGTAGTGCGCTCTTCCAAGTTGTTTCCTTTATAACAACGACAGGACTTTTCAGTGATGATGCTGCTAAATGGCCTCATGTCACATGGGTTGTCTTGGCTGCTTGTATGTTCTTTGGCGGCTGTTCTGGTTCTACCAGTGGTGGTATCAAGAGTATTCGTGGTGTGATGTTATTAAAGGTGGTGCGCAATGAGTTCCGTCAGATACTACACCCTAATGCTGTCTTACCAATGAAGGTTGATGGAGTGAATATACCACAGTCAAAGCGTGTAACACTTTTAGGTTTCATCGGACTTTATCTTATTCTGACGCTCTTCTGTGCTTTTACGATGATTGCCTTTGGTATTGATAACACGAATGCTATCACAATTACATTGAGTTGTTTGGGTAATGTTGGACCTACATTGGGTATGGAAATCGGTCCTACAATGTCGTGGGCACAGTTGCCAGACTTTGCAAAGTGGATTTGTTCATTCCTCATGCTTGTAGGTCGTTTGGAACTATTTACTGTCTTGGTACTTTTCTCTCCTGCTTTCTGGAAGGAAAACTAAAGGTAAACAAAGGCTATCTTCCTGTCTGACTCGTACGGGAATCACAACTTTTATGGGCTTTTATTACTCCTGTCTTACCAACGATAGTGAATTATTTTCATGAAAAGAAATATTTATTTTCACGAGAGAAAATATTTCTTTTCATGAAGAAAAAGATTTATGATCGTGAAAGTAAATTGTTGATAACTGTAAATGCTTTCTCTATTTACTCTCCTTTGGATGTTATATAGTGTGTTATACGATGTCAAGAGTGCCTTGTTTTTATTTGCTAAAAGGAAACAAAACGATAATAAGAACTATAAGAATTAGGTTATAATACCACGATTTGGGTATAATGTGGACTCTAAAAACTATCATACAAACTTCTTATCAGTATTTTAACAGTAATTGTGTTGGGAATAAGTTGATAATGTGTAAATTTGTAACCGATAAACTTAAATATCATAACCAAAACGCACTATAATGAAAAAGAACAAATTATTGATTTTAGTTGTTGCACTTATGGCAACACTATCACTTACTGCTTGTCTGAATGATGATTATGAAGAGCAGGCAAAACGAAACCTCCCAACTGCGGCTGAACTGAAGGCTGCAAGCCATACTATTCAAGGTCTTTATCATGGTAAACTTTCCAGATATGGTCTAAACGAACGGGAACAGATAGAAAAGCAGGATTCTGTCAGTACCACTTGGGAAATCAAGGATGATACAACACTCATCATCAAAAATATCCCAACTAAGATGTTGACAGCAAGTATCATTGATACTAACTTAAAGCAGGCGGTTGAGGCTTTGCCAAATCAGGAAATCAAATGTGCTATTAGCGTGTTCAGCGTGAAACCAATCCTCTTTTATATTGCTCCTTATCGTTTGGATTTAGGTAAGGTTACTTATGGGGGTAAAACTCATGATGTAGCTATAGCTTTCCTTTTCAAGGCTGATTATACCTATGGCGGTTATGATGCAGATCGTAAGGTGCTTGGTGCTCGCCTTTTAGAGGCAGGAATGGTTGTTGATGGTGTCTTCGACAAGTCTGTTAGTAAGGGTGCAGATAGCTTCTATCTTGCTTCTGAACCAAGAGTATAAGTTTTTAAAAACAGTATAAGCAAAAGTCCGGGATTTTCTTTTCAGAGATTCTCGGACTTTTGTTTTCTATAATGGTTTAATCTTTAATGTTAAATAATGATAATTTATAGGGTTTGTAACTTTGTTGTACAATTTTATTTTATATTTTTGAAAAATAAATCTGATTTTTAACTAAAAACAAAACTTTTATGAAGAAGAAAACTATTTTTACTATTTTGTTTGCGTTGTTAAGTATGACAACTTCTTTTGCACAGAAGGTCTCTATCCCAGAACCTGAGTTTGCTGACCAAACATTTTTGCTTACTTCTAACACAGAGTATGTGAAATTGCCACGCGAATCTGGTGTTGTCAAGACAAAAGCGGGTGCTTCGTTGTATCTTGTTGGTATTGGAAAGATAAAGACACGTATTACTTTGAGTGGTCCTACTTCATCTGTAACAGTACCTGCTGGTAAGGATGTTCGCCTTATTATTAAGGCTGCGAATAATTCAACCGACCCAGAGTCTTTTATCAATATCTTCCCATTTGAGGTAAAGGGAAAGGAGCGTAGAGCGCAGTTGGCTGAAGCTGGAACGTTGTCTGCAACTAAAACAAACTCTCTTGGACAAATATCTTTTCAGGCTAAGAAGTATGGACAGAGTTCTTATTATATTGTTATTGAAAATCTTAAACCAGGTGAGTATGGTATCTCTTTAGGCGACCCTGACAAACGAAATGAAAAAAATGATATGAAAATAACGACTTTCAGTGTAAAATAAGGTTGTTTTTTTAGATGTAATGTAGCTGTGCCATCATTCTTAATAATGAGTGTTGGTGCAGTTTTTTATTAAGTAGGATTTATCATACTATAAGGATATAGTTTTGAACGAATAGTTATATATGTTGTTTATGATTCTGCCATTTTGTCAGTCTTCCTCTATTGGCATATCATTTGTCTAATTATAGGCGAACGACGCTGAAAGCGATAGCGACAGATAGTTATATCTGATAAAGCTACAGCGATAAGCGTCAATAACTGAATACGAATAATAATAAAATAAAGATATACAATTATGGGAAAGATTATTGGAATTGACTTAGGAACAACAAACTCTTGTGTTGCTGTATTTGAAGGTAACGAGCCAGTGGTTATTGCTAACAGCGAAGGTAAGCGTACAACTCCTTCTGTTGTAGGTTTCGTTGAAGGCGGCGAGCGTAAGGTGGGTGACCCTGCTAAGCGTCAGGCTATCACAAACCCAGAGAAGACCGTTTACTCTATTAAGCGTTTCATGGGTGAGACTTACGAGCAGTGTCAGAAAGAGGCTGAGCGTGTTCCATTCAAGGTTGTTAACGATGGTGGTTATCCACGTGTACAGATTGACGACCGTAAATATACTCCACAGGAGATTTCTGCAATGATATTGCAGAAGATGAAGAAGACCGCTGAGGACTATCTCGGTCAGGAGGTGACTGATGCAGTTATCACCGTACCAGCATACTTCTCTGACTCACAGCGTCAAGCAACTAAGGAGGCTGGTCAGATTGCTGGTCTTAACGTACAGCGTATCGTGAATGAGCCTACTGCCGCAGCACTTGCTTATGGTGTTGATAAGGCTAATAAGGATATGAAGATTGCCGTATTTGACCTTGGTGGTGGTACGTTCGATATCTCTATCCTTGAGTTCGGTGGCGGTGTGTTCGAGGTACTTTCTACTAATGGTGATACTCACCTTGGTGGTGACGACTTTGATCAGGTAATTATCGATTGGCTCGCTGACGGCTTTAAGTCTGAGGAGGGTATCGACTTGAGAAAGGACCCAATGGCAATGCAGCGTTTGAAGGAGGCTGCTGAGAAGGCTAAGATTGAGTTATCAAGCTCTTCTTCTACAGAGATTAACTTGCCATACATCACAGCTGAGGGTGGCGTTCCAAAGCACTTGGTTAAGACCTTAACTCGTTCACAGTTCGAGCAGTTGGCACACAGCCTTATTCAGGCTTGTCTCGTTCCTTGCCAGAATGCTATCCGTGACGCTAAGTTGCAGACATCAGATATCGATGAGGTTATCCTCGTAGGTGGTTCAAGCCGTATTCCTGCAGTGCAGACATTGGTTAAGAACTACTTCGGCAAGGAGCCTTCAAAGGGTGTTAACCCTGATGAGGTGGTTGCTGTTGGTGCAGCTATCCAGGGTGCTATCCTTAATAAGGAGAGCGGTGTGGGCGACATCGTATTGCTCGACGTAACTCCTCTTACCCTCGGTATTGAGACAATGGGTGGTGTAATGACAAAGCTCATCGATGCTAACTCTACTATCCCTTGCAAGAAGAGCGAGGTGTTCTCAACCGCAGCTGATAACCAGACAGAGGTTACTATCCACGTTCTGCAGGGTGAGCGTCCAATGGCAGCACAGAACAAGTCTATCGGTCAGTTCAACTTGACAGGTATTGCTCCAGCTCGTCGTGGTGTTCCACAGATTGAGGTAACATTCGATATCGATGCCAACGGTATCCTTAACGTATCAGCTAAGGACAAGGCAACAGGTAAGGAGCAGAGCATCCGCATCGAGGCTTCAAGTGGTTTGAGTGAGGAGGAAATCAACCGTATGAAGGCTGAGGCTGAGCAAAACGCTGCAGCCGACAAGGCAGAGCGTGAGAAGATTGACAAGCTGAACCAAGCTGACTCAATGATCTTCACCACCGAAAACTTCTTGAAGGACAACGGTGATAAGATTCCAGCCGACCAGAAGTCAGGTATCGAGTCTGCTCTCCAGCAGCTCCGTGACGCTCACAAGTCAGCTGACGTTGCAGCAATCGACACTGCTATCAACAACCTCAACACCGTTATGCAGGCAGCATCACAGCAGATGTATAGTCAGGCAGGTGCACAGGGTGGTCCTCAGCCAGGCGCAGACGCTGGTCAGCAGGAACAGCCAAAGCAGGATGACACCATCCAAGATGCAGACTTTGAGGAAGTGAAGTAAAAGTGCTAATAAACGCTAATCAAAAATAAGTAAATCCCAGTAACATAATAAGTTGCTGGGATTTTTATTTCTTAATAATAATTAAATCTTATCGTTTTTAATCGTTTTTGTGCTTATATTTGTACCATATTTGTGCCGCGACTTAATGGGAGATAACGTGCGACTTAATTTAAAAGATAAATTGATAATCAAATAGATACAAATAGTATGGCGAGTGCAAAATTTCAAATAGAGCGGAAATGCGAAATTTGTGGTAAATCTTTTATTGCAAAGACGCTAACCTCCAAATACTGTTCTAAGAACTGTTCTCAAGCAGCATATAAGCAAAGGAAAAAGGAAGAACAGTTGGATGCTTTGAAAAGAGAAAAGGCAGCGAGAGTTCCGAAGAACCAGCTTTATCTCTCAATAGCTGATGCAACTGCATTATTTGATATTGGACGAGATTCCCTTTATCGCTTAATCAGGAATAAACAAGTCCGTTATTATAACCTCGGACTAAGGATGATACGTATTTGCAAAGCTGATTTACAAGAACGCTTCAATCTACGTCCTTACGATGAAAGAAGAAAAGAAAAACAATCGGAAGTAAAGACTTATCGGCTTGAGCCTGAAGATTGTTATACAATTGGAGAAATAGCTAAGAAGTTTGGTATCCATGATAGTACTGTATATCTGCATATTCGCAAATATTCTATTCCAACAAGACAGATTGGTAATTACGTCTATGCGCCAAAATCAGAGATAGACAATTTGTATAAACACTAACCCACGACATACAATGAGAAAGGAACTTGATAATACAAAAGCAACAGTACGATTGCGAAAGAGTGCCTATCGAAAAGAATGGTACCTGTATATAGAAAGCTATCCTGTGAGGGTAGCTGGCAAAGATTCTCCACAAAGAGTTCGAGAGTATCTAAACCGCACTATTACAACTCCTATTTGGGATAAAAGCAGAACTGCTCGTACAACCGAAGCAACTCAAACTTTCAAACCTAAACGAGATTTGAATGGAATTATCTTGTGCAAAAGTGAGATAGATCAAGAGGCCTGTATTTATGCAGATAGTGTTAGAAAACTAAGGCAGCGTGAATATGATAATGCAAGTTTGTATAGTGACACAGAAACAGCACAAGCAGAACAGAAAGAACGATTGCAACAAAATTTCATCAAATACTTTGATAAAGTGGCAGACAAGCGACACCGTAATAGTTCCCTTTCAATTCAAACAAACTGGGAACGAGTACATGTTTTGTTGAAAATGTTTGCTGGAGACACGCTACTCTTTTCACAGATAGATAATAGATTGGCAGAAGATTTCAAGTTTTTCTTGTTATCCGCTCCTTGTGGTGGAAGTAAAAAAGGGACAATATCACGAAATACAGCTTCCACGTATTTTTCTATTTTTAAGGCTGCACTCAAACAAGCATTCATAGACGGATATTTGACTATAGATTTATCTGCAAAAATCAAAGGCATACAGGAACAAGAATCCCGAAGGGAATACTTAACTCTTGATGAACTGAATAAGTTAGCTAATACCCCTTGTGAACGTGATGTACTTAAACGTGCAGCACTATTCTCAGCTCTGACAGGACTAAGACATTGCGATATTCAAAAACTAAAATGGGATGAAATAGCCATAGAAGGAAACCAAGCTAAACTTCTCTTTACTCAGAAAAAGACAAAAGGGGTAGAGTATATGCCTATCTCGGAACAGGCGTTTAAGCTTTGCGGAGAGCCAAGACAACCAGAACAACTTGTTTTTGAAGGGTTACCAAATCCTTCTTGGATTTCTCGTCCATTAAGGGCATGGATTGAAAAAGCTGGTATTCAGAAACACCTCAGCTTTCATTGCTTTAGGCACACATTTGCTACCCTTCAACTTGCAAACGGAACAGACATTTATACTGTAAGCAAGATGCTTGGGCATACAAATGTCAAAACAACTCAAGTATATGCAAAGGTTGTCGATGAAAAGAAAAATAAAGCAGCCAATGCTATTCAAATAGATATTGAAAATGATAAAACTTAATTCGACAACATAATATGAATACCAAATATTTTGAACATATTGTAGTATATCTGTCCGTTCTTGTTGTTTGTGTCATCATTGCGTTGTTTGCAAGAGTGGTTGCCTTACGTTTAGGGGTTGATGAATTTACTGCACAAATAGTCTTTTGGAGTGTTGTTGCCATAGGCATCATCATTTATTCTATATTGTCTATTTTGGTAGAGGGACTATTTACAGCATTAGTCAAGTTTTTCTTTCCAAAGAAACAAGAAGATAAAACAAATGATAATGCATCCGACATTGAGGCAGAACAAGTAGTAGATAGTGTTGGCGGTCCATCTTCCGAACAACACCAACAATCAATGAACTTTGACTCAATTCGGCAACAGCAACAAAGGTTAATGGACCAGAAAGTACAAGATAAACGTGCTATAGCTATTAAATATACTCAACAGCAATTCGCACCTTATGTTTCAGATAAAGATTTGCTCAAGCTTTGTGAATATATAGAGTTGTACTCCGCTAAGCTTCCCTTATCACACGTTGAACCAATTAATATTAAAGGTTTAGTTGCCTTAGACCTGTTTCATTTTGGTTGGAATATATGGAACCATTTTAGAGTTGGCAAACAAGATGAAATTTCGCAGTTCCTTAAGCAGGTTTTTGCCATCACATTCAAAGATGTGGAAGTTGGAAGTATAAAAAGCCATCTCCGTGATGATGAGAAGAAAGGCACTATACCTATTGTACAAAGCCTTTCAGACCACCAAATAACAGAATAACACACAAACCTATTGTGTTTTTATAGTGTTTCCTCTGTGTCTTAGGACACAGAGGAAACACTTTTTTCATTTGCACCGTAAAAACTAATAACAAGTATTATGGTACAAAATGAAATCACTTTTGAGAACTTGCCAAAGGCAGTTGCTCACTTAGTCAGCGAAGTTGCTGAAATCAAGAATTTAGTATGTAAAGGACAAAAACCTATTGTCCCTCCCAAACGTATTCCTATTGGAATAGATGATGCGTGTAAACTAATAGGGAAAGCCAAGCCAACAGTTTACACCTTAGTACGAAAACGCTTACTACCTTGTTATAAGAATGGTAAGCATCTCTATTTTTTTGAAGATGAGTTGTTGGCATGGATTGAAGGAGGTAAGAAAAAGACTGTTGCCGAAATCAACGAGGAGGCAAAAACTTTTATCTCTGAGAAACATTCTGATTCTTCCCTTTTATAAATTAAATATATGTATTATGGAAAAGGAAAGAGCTGAAGGGCGAGCCAAGCAATCTAAGAATGAACGCATAGAGCAATTCTTGAAAGAGCATTATGCTTTTCGTTTTAATACTGTTAAAAGTAGAACAGAGTTTCGAGAACAAGATTCTAATACTTCATTCCGTCCTCTTACTAAGTATGATATTAATTCTATGCGTCGGCTGGTAGATGGGACTTTGGGAATATATACTCCAGCAGATAATATTCGAGCAATATTGGAGAGCGACTTTTGCAATAAAGTTAACCCAATTCGTGAGTATTTGTTGAATCTTCCCAAGCCTAAAGGTGAAGATGAATCTGAAATCATAAGGTTGGCAAATTGTGTTGTGGTGAGAAATCCTGATAAATGGAAACACTACTTTGTAAAATGGCTTGTTGCTGTTGTTGCCAATGCTATGGATGATTTACAGTGTCGTAATCATACATGTTTAGTTCTTACAGGTGAACAAGGAAAATTCAAAACAACTTTCCTTGATTTACTCTGTCCAGAAGAACTGAAGAGTTATCTTTTCACAGGAAAGATTGACCCACAAGGAAAAGATGTACAAACACTGATCGCAGAATATCTTTTTATCAATATTGACGACCAGCTAAAGGCACTCAATAAGAGAGATGAAAATGAATTGAAGAATCTGATAACGACACCAAGAGTAAAATATCGTAGACCATACGACACTTACATAGAAGAGTATCCTCACTTAGCAAGCTTTATGGCATCTGTTAATGGTAATGATTTTCTGACGGATCCGACAGGCAGTCGTCGCTTTCTACCTTTTGAGGTTGAGCACATTGATATTGATGCTGCTAAAGAGGTTAATATCAATAAGGTGTACTCCGAAGCAGTTGAATTGTGGAGAGTTGATTATCATTACTGGTTCAATGAAGAGGAAATAGCCGAACTACATCAAGAGAGCGAAGGGTTTCAAGTGCAGACTGTTGAGTATGAAATGCTTCTTAAAGGCATGGAAAAGCCTGCAGCAACTGAAGAGAGTTATATGACCACTTCTGAAATCTTAAACTATTTGCGTGGATATACGACGCTTAACCTAAGTGAAAGGAGAATGGGAGAAGCCTTGAAAAAGGCTGGTTTCTTGCGGAAATCCAAAAGGATAGGCGGCAATCCAATGTATGTCTATCATATACGCAAGATTGTTCCCAATCCCTTTATTCAAAGTTACAATACTAATTATTAATACTACTTTACTACAAAGAGATATAAAGCATTGAAAGAAAAAAGGTTAGACCGTAGTAAATAATGATATAAGGTATTACTACCTCATTACTACCAACCTACCATATACATTTGCAATGATTACTACAAAGATAGTTAGTACTACATATTTTTCTTTCATTGCCAATGACTTACAAGAATATCACATTGTAGTAAGTACTAAACTTAAAAGTTACAAGTATGACAATAGATGAAATTAAAGCAATATCTATTAAAGATTACTTAGGTAGTATGTCTATATACCCTAAAAAAAATTATGGCTATTACGGAATGTATAAAAGTCCATTCCGAAATGAACATACTCCAAGTTTCAAAGTTGATTATAACCAAAATCTATGGTATGACTTTGCACTTGATGAAGGTGGGAGTCTTATAGATTTAGTTATGAAATTACATAATTTCAGTTTAATACAAGCTATAGAGTTGTTTAATGGCAAACAAAATATCCTGCCAAAATTATCCATAGCTAATAGCGAAACAAATTCTCCAAGCCAATCACGTATAGAGATTATCGGCTCTATCTTCTTATGTCATCCGAATCTCATAGAATATTTCACACATAGAGGAATCAATCTGAACATTGCGAAAAAATATTGCAAGGAAATTCATTATAGAGTTGGTGATAAGAAGTATTACGCAATTGGCTTTTCAAACAATTCTTATGGGTATGTGTTGCGCAATCCATACTTCAAAGGGTGTTTGCCACCTTCCGATGTGTCGTATGTTCCCAATCCTTCAGAACAAATCAATCTATTTGAAGGTTTTATGGATTATCTTAGTCTGCTTACGATGAGTCCAGATGAAGAGAAGAAAGCTGCACTGATACTTAACTCGATTAATAATATCAAAAAGTCAAGATTTTTCCTTTCAAAGCACAAGCTCATCTGTTCATATTTAGATAATGATGAAGGAGGAAAGCGAACTTTAGAACAACTTAAAAGAGATGGTTTTACTGTCCAAGACTGCTCTTCTGTCTTCCAGAATTATAAAGACCTAAATGAGTATTTATGTGCTGAATTCAAGCATTCAGAGAAAGCAGAAAACAAAAAAATCAAAGGGATTAAGCTATGATTACAGGAATATGCTCCGCATGATCTGTTTTCGTGGAGCAAGTTTATGTTTTGGGCATACCAAAACCACTTGCTCCACCTCCTGACAGTCGTTGCAGAGGATTATCCCGCTGGTCTCCATCAAATCAAATTAAAGAAACAAGTATGATAAAAACAGAATATAAAAAAGGTGGTCGTCCAACCAAGGGCGTAACCGAAAAGAAGAAATACCGTATCACGGTGAAACTGAATACGCAGGATTACTATACGCTCAAAGGCAAAGCCAAAAGCGCAGGAGTAACCATGAGTGAGTTTGTAAGGAAAGTTCTTGAGAAAGGAAATGTCATTGAACGGCTGACCATAGAACAAGCAGACTTCATCCGTAAGCTATGTGGCATGGCAAACAATCTCAACCAGTTGGCACATTGTGCCAACGCGGAAGGGTTTCATGCCGTTGCTCCTTTTTACAAAATCATCATAGGAAAGATTGACGAAATCCTAAATCTGATACGAAGATGATAGCCAAGATAATGAAAGGTTCGGGCTTCAAGAGTGTCATCAATTACATCCTTGACCCGAAGAAAGGAACGGAGCTTATAGACAGTTTAGGTGTGCGAACAGATGGTATCAACCATATTGTCCAAAGTTTCATCGACCAGACGGAATTGAATCCACGAGTAAGTAAGGTTGTCGGACATATCTCCCTGAGTTTCTCCGTACAGGACTCTCCCAAACTCAACAATGAGTGGATGGCACAGATAGCTCGTGAATACATGGAGAAGATGGGAATAAAAGATACTCAGTACATCATCGGTCGTCATTTCGACAAGGAACATCCGCATATCCATATCGCCTTCAATCGGATAGACAATAACGGTAAAACCATTTCTGACCGTAACGACAGATTCAGAAGCGAGAAGATTTGTAAGGAACTGACCGTGAAACACGGTTTGTACTTCGCTGATGGCAAGGAGAAAGTCAAGGAGCATCGCCTGAAAGAACCTGATAAAACCAAATATGAAATCTATCAGGCGTTGAAAGTAGAGATTGCTCAGTGCAGGAATTGGAAAGACCTTCTTGCTCACTTGAAAAAGCAAGATATTGATGTCCGTTTCAAGTACAAAGGCAACTCACAAGCAGTGCAGGGTATCATCTTTGAAAAGAACGGTTATCTTTTCAACGGTTCAAAGGTGGACAGGAGTTTCAGCTATTCCAAGATAGACTTTGCCCTGCAACAGAATAACAGAGAACACGGACAGCAGATGCAAGGAACGATAAATCTTATATCTAATGTTGCAGATGTTACAAGCGAAATAGCCAACGACCTCATCGAAGGAGGATTGGGATTGTTCCAGACTCATGGCACTGTCCCAGCGGAAGTTTACAACACACTCGATAAAAAGAAGAAAAAGAAAAAACGTAAAATACATTTATAACTATGGCAGATAATAATACATTTATTCTCTTTGAGGAAATCAAAAACAAGCTGGAGACAATTTACAGGGAACTAAAAGAGTTGAAAGAAAAGGAGAACGGTTCTGTTTCCCTCCCTGTTCAATCTACACTAGCACAAAGTGATGAGCAGAAAGAACAGGAAATGCTCAATCAGTATGAACAGCGAACAAAAGAAGTGATTAACAAGTATATTGGTGTGCAAGTGCGCATCAAGGACGAGGAGGCTAAATCCATAGACAAATTGGTAGCAAGCGTCTTAACCATGTTGCACGAATGGCAGGAGAAGAAAGAACATCCAATACCGCAGGAACATATTCACAGGCACAGTTTTGACCTCAAGTCCTCGAAAGTCTTTACTTATATGGTAGCAGTATCTGTCCTTTATTTTGTTTCTTTGGTCGGCAATTACTTCTTGTGGCAAAGTAAACAGCAATACAAAGACGATGCCTTGAAATTTCGTATCATTAGAGTATGGAGAGGTTGTAGTCCTAAGGAAATCCTATGGCTTAACGATGTATTTGACATTCATCGCAATGAAAAGATTATCAACCTAATCAAGGAAAAAGCAGATGATTACGACATGGAATTGAAGCAAAAGGCAGATAGTTTGATGCAGAATAACCTGCAAAATAAGAAAAACAAATAGTGTTGAACACATAAACTTTAATAAGAGGGGAAATTTCCCCTCTTATTAAGTATTTTATACAAGAAAATTTACTATATTTGCAAACAATCATATAATATTTATGAAAAGTCCAACTAATAGAATTAAAGAGGTGCTTATCGAGAAAGGGATTAAGCAAACATGGCTTGCAGAGAAACTCGGTAAGAGTTTCACTATAGTCAACTCATATGTTTGCAATCGTCGACAGCCAAGCCTAGAATTGCTATTTCAGATAGCAGAGATTTTGCAAGTTAATCCAAAGGAATTGATTAACACCCCAGATGACTAATAAGAAGTTTTTCGATTTACATCAAGAATAAAGTTCAGACATAATAGAAAAGGATCATGGCAAAACAAAATACAGCTGATATTGGATTTGAAAAGGAAATATGGAAAGCAGCAGATTTGCTTCGTGGCAATCTTGATGCTTCCGAATACAAATCGGTAGTATTGGGATTGATTTTTCTAAAATACATCTCCGATAAGTTTGAGACCAAATATCAAGAATTAGTCAATAATGGTGAAGGATTCGAGGAAGACCGCGATGAATATATGGCGGATAATATTTTCTTTGTCCCACAAGAAGCACGGTGGAGTGTGGTAGCAAAAGCAGCCCATACACCAGAAATCGGTACGATAATCGACAATGCCATGCGTCTTATTGAAAAGGAGAATCTCCGTTTGAAAGGCATTCTGCCCAAAAATTTCGCCCGACCAGAATTAGACAAAAGGCGTTTGGGCGATGTGGTAGATTTATTTACCAATATTCAAATGAAAGAACATGGAGATTCCAAAGATATATTGGGACGTACATATGAATATTGTCTTTCTAAATTTGCAGAAGCAGAAGGGAAATTAGCAGGAGAATTTTATACACCTGCTTGTATTGTTCAAACACTTGTCGAAGTTCTGAAACCTTATCACGGACGAGTATATGACCCTGCTTGCGGATCTGGTGGAATGTTCGTACAGTCTGCCAAATTCATAGAAAGGCATCAAGGCAATATCAAAGATATTTCTGTCTATGGTCAAGACAGCAATCCTACGACATGGAAGATGGCTCAGATGAATCTTGCCATTCGAGGTATTGAGGCTGATCTGGGTAAGTTTAATGCAGATACATTCTTTGATGATCAACACCCCACATTAAAAGCAGATTTCATCATGGCTAATCCGCCTTTCAATCTCAGTGATTGGGGAGCAGACAAGTTGCAAGATGATGTGCGTTGGAAATTTGGCATTCCACCATCTGGCAATGCCAACTTTGCATGGTTGCAACACATGATTCATCATTTATCTCCCAAAGGGAAAATAGGTATGGTATTGGCAAATGGTTCTTTATCTTCACAGACAGGAGGGGAAGGAACGATTCGTGAAAATATCATTAAAGCCGATTTAATAGAAGGTATCGTTGCCCTACCCTCACAGTTGTTTTATACCACAGGTATTCCTGTTTCTCTATGGTTCCTCAATCGAGAGAAGAAACAGAAAGATAAAATTCTGTTTGTAGATGCAAGAAACATGGGAACAATGGTTACTCGCAAACTTCGTGAGCTCCAAGAAGCAGATATTAGAAAGATTGCGGACACTTTTGATAAATATAGTGATGGTACACTTGAGAATGAAAAAGGCTTCTGTGCAGTTGTAGCCCTTGGTGATGTGGCAAAACAAGACTATATTCTTACCCCTGGACGTTATGTCGGCATTGCAGAACAGGAAGACGACGGTATTCCTTTCCAAGAGAAGATGGACAAACTCACAACCGAATTGTCCGATTTATTTGCCCAATCTCATGATTTGGAGGATGAGATACGAAAACAGTTGGCAAGCATAGGTTTCACTATCAAGTAAAAGACTGCATGTTCTTCCATATTATCAATTTATTAATATAGAAGAACATGAAAGAAAATTTGATTTTAGAAATTAGCAATGCAATGGCAGGTATATTAAGTGTAGAACAAATGGCACAACTCAATGGAGTATTACTGCAAGTAATTAGTAACTACTCCATTACGGCAGACTACGAGCTGATGCAGGAGAACAATGTATCTAACGAACGTCTGTTAGAGATATTCTTGTCAGCTAAGCAAGTAGAAGGTTGCACCACACCTACCATAAAATACTATGGCTCGACCATCAATCAGCTTTTCAAGAAAATGCCTAAAAAAGTTACGAACTATACAACAGAGGATATTCGTGCTTATTTGGCTGTATTTCAACGGAAACACAAATCGAGTAAAGTTACAATAGACAATATCCGTCGTATCTTTTCATCTTTCTTTTCATGGTTAGAGGATGAGGATTACATCATTAAAAGTCCTGTACGTAGAATACACAAGGTTAAGACAGGAACACAGATTAAGGAAGTCCTTACTGACGAAAATTTGGAACAACTTCGCGATAACTGTACAAGGGTACGAGATTTAGCAATGATAGACCTATTGGCTTCTACTGGTATGCGTGTTGGAGAACTTGTAAAGCTCAATCGTGAAGATATAAACTTCAATGAGCGTGAGTGTATCGTTTTCGGTAAAGGCAACAAGGAACGTATCGTGTATTTCAATGCTCGTGCAAAGATTCATTTGCAGCAATATCTCGCAGAGCGGAAAGACAGAAACAAAGCATTGTTTGTGTCTCTTGCCAAGCCACACAATCGATTACAAATATCAGGAGTTGAGACAAGACTAAGAAAGATTGGGAGGCTTTCAAAGATTGTCCGTGTCCATCCACACAAGTTTCGTCGAACACTTGCGACTATGGCTATAGATAAAGGTATGCCCGTGGAGCAAGTACAAAAACTCCTTGGGCATGTTAAAATTGATACAACCATGCACTATGCAATGGTCAATCAAACAAACGTCAAACTCTCTCATCGCAAATTCATCAGTTAAATCAAAATGCAAACAGCATATCACACATATAGCTCATATCAACCGCTATTTCATAAAAATAGGCGGATAAATGATAATTTAGAGCAGCAAGCACAAGTGTTGTTCAACCATTACTTTGTAGATACTCCTGAAATTTTAGGAGATTGTACAGTGGGCAATCTTACAGATATAGCCTCTTATCTCAATGGATTAGCTATGCAGAAATATCGTCCAACAACAAATGATGCTGGAATACCTGTATTGAAAATAAAAGAGTTAGGTCAAGGAAAAGTTGATGAACATTCTGACCAATGCTCTGAAAATATTGATAGTCAATATAAGGTGGATAATGGAGACGTTATTTTTTCATGGTCAGGCACACTTATGGTTAAGATATGGTGTGGAGGTGAATGTGGATTAAATCAGCATTTATTTAAGGTGACATCCGAGAAATATCCAAAATGGTTTTATTATTTTTGGACATTGCATCATCTAAAGAAGTTTATTCATATAGCTCAAGATAAAGCTGTAACAATGGGACATATAAAAAGGAGTGAACTTGAAAAGTCTGAAGTATTAATTCCAAGCAACAAAAAGTTGATAGAGATAGATAAAATAATTAGCCCTTTGCTTGCAAAAATAATTGCTTTACAGACCGAATGTCTGAATTTAACAGCATTACGTGATACCCTTCTCCCTAAACTGATGTCTGGTGAGGTAGAAATTAACAAAATAAACAACTAAATTCCCATTTATGGAAGAGAAGAAAGAACAACACAAGAAATCAATTCGTTTCTTCAACGACCGTGAAGTACGTGCCGTATGGGATGAAGAAAGTAATTGTTGGTGGTTTTCTGCAACAGACATTGTACGTGCCATTAACGATGAGCCAGACTACACCAAAGCTGGTAACTATTGGCGTTGGTTAAAACGTAAGTTAAAACAAGAAGGCATTGAACCCGTGAGTACTACTCACAACTTTAAATTTGAAGCACCAGATGGCAAAATGCGTATTGCAGATGTCCTTGATAGTGAAGGAGTGACTTTATTAGCAAAGCACTATCCTAACAATCGAGCAAATGAGTTCCTTGATTGGTTTACATATAGTGATAATACATTAGATGGTCAAAGTCGAAAGAAAGCATATCAGTTATATGAAAGTGGTTTGCTGAAAAGTCTTGAGCCAGGCAGCATACAATGTTTACAACAGATTCATGCTTATCTCTTTGGAGGTTTGTATGACTTTGCTGGACAAATCCGCACGAAGAATATCTCCAAAGGTGGCTTTACCTTTGCTAACTGTATGCACTTCCCTGCTACGCTACAAACGATTGAAAGAATGCCAGAAAACACCTTCGACGAAATATTGGACAAGTATGTCGAAATGAATATTGCCCATCCTTTTATGGAAGGCAGTGGTCGCAGTACTCGCATTTGGTTTGATCTCATGCTGAGGCGTTCTCTCAAGCGGTGTGTGGATTGAAGCCAAATTGACAAGAACTAGTATTTGTCAGCCATGCGTGAAAATGTTTCTGATAACACACACATCAAGGCTCTAGTAAGGCCAGCACTCACAACCAAAATTGATGACCGAGAAATGTTTATGAAGAATATTGACTATTCATATTATTACGAATAAAACGATTGACTCTCATTATGGAAGAATGGAAAGAATATAAATATACAGACCTAGCAACAATTATAGGCGGCGGAACACCCAAAACGTCTGTTCCTGAATATTGGAATGGAGAAATTCCTTGGTTGTCGGTGAAAGATTTTGTGTCTGTCGCCAAGTATGTTTATAGTTCTGAAAAACATATTTCAGAGTTAGGATTATTAAATAGTTCTACAAAGTTATTAGAAAAAAACGATATTATTATTTCTGCAAGAGGTACAGTTGGAGCTGTGGCGATGATTCCATGTCCTATGTGCTTCAATCAATCATGCTTTGGTTTACGAGGAAACGGTATTGTAGATAAGAACTTCTTGTACTACCTAACTCGAACTAAGATTGATGAACTCAAACAGTCAGCCCACGGTAGCGTATTTGATACTATCACAAAAGAGACTTTCGATAATTTACTATGCTTAGTTCCTCCTTTGCAATTGCAGCAGAAGATCGGAAAATTTCTTTCATCTCTTGACTCCAAAATAGAAATCAATCAACGGATAAATGATAATTTAGAGCAGCAGGCACAAGCGTTGTTCAAGTCCTGGTTTGTTGATTTTGAGCCATTCTTAAGCAAAGAATTCAGTAAATCAGATTCTTTATTTGGGGACATTCCTGTAGGATGGAGCATTGTATCAATAAAAGATCTACCTATTTATATAACAGACTATGTTGCCAATGGTAGTTTCGCTTCATTAAAGGAGAATGTACGACTATATGATAAGCCAAATTATGCACATTTTATTAGAAATACAGATTTAAAAGCAGAATCTTATAAAATATATGTAGATAAACATTCCTATGAATTTCTTTCAAAGTCTGTATTAGAGGGTGGTGAAATAATTATATCGAATGTTGGCGATGTTGGTAGTGTTTTCCTCTGTCCAAAATTGCAAAAACCTATGACTTTAGGAAATAACATTATACTTCTAAGACCTAAGAATAACTATTCAATGTTCTATTTGTATATGTTATTTAAGGGGAATGTTGGACAGCATCTTATTGATGGTATTACGGGAGGATCTGCTCAAAGAAAGTTTAATAAGACAGATTTTAAATCTATAAAAATTATGATGCCACCTGTAGATATACTTATTAAATTTGATAGAATTATAAAGCCTATCTTTTCGAAGATAGAGAAGAATCGTGAAGAAATTTCACGTTTAGAATTAGTACGTGATACCCTTCTCCCTAAACTGATGTCTGGTGAGGTAGAAATTAACAAAATAAACAACTAAATTCCCATTTATGGAAGAGTGGAAAGAATATAAAATCAGTGATGTCTGTAAAATAAGACATGGATTTGCTTTCAAAGGTGCATATTTCACAAATGAAAAGCAACCATATATATGCGTAACTCCTGGCAACTTTGATATAAAAGGCGGATTCAAATTATCTAAACCCAAATATTATCATGGCCCGATTCCTAACGACTATATTTTAAATAAGGATGATTTGATTGTGACGATGACGGATCTAAGTAAAGATGGAGATACTTTAGGGTATTCTGCTATAATACCACAAATTAGAGATATAACATTTCTACATAATCAACGCATTGGCTTAGTAGAGTCTATTGCTTCAAATATAAGTAAGCATTTTCTTTATTGGGTGATGCGCACTCCCGAATATCAAAAGTATATAGTAAATTGCTGTTCTGGTAGCACAGTGAAGCATACTTCTCCTAAATTAATTGGCACTTATGTTTTTAAGGCACCAGATCCTGAGACCCAAGAAGAAATAGCTTCTCTCTTGAATAATCTTGATGCCAAAATCGAGCTGAACCGCCGCATAAATGATAATTTAAATTAAGATTAATTATGCAGTGGACAAGAGAATATATTGCAAAAGAACCAAGTCTTAGGACTTTTGAAACGCATATTTCAACAATAGAAAACAATGTTGAGATTAATCCTTCTTTGTGCGTTGAAGTAAGCAAAAGTCTGATTGAAGCACTTTGCAAAACAATTCTCACTAATCAAAATACAACATACAAAGATGATATTTCATTTAATAGTTTAGTAAAACAAACCTTAGAACATCTTATAAAACAAACTGGGAAAAAAATAGTTGGTCTATCTGAACTATGCCGTAGAATTTCTACTGTCGCTCAATCGATTGCAGAGATACGAAATAATGCAGGATTTGCTTCACATGGTTTGGATGTTTTGCATCCTCAGATAGACAAATCACTATCCTTACTGATATACAAAACAACAGATGTACTCTGTGGGTTCATTTTACATTTTTATTTCAGTTATGCCCACCACGCTAACCAAAGATTAATTTACCAAGATTGTGAGAGCTTTAATGATTGGTTTGATGAAGAAAATCCATTAGAAGTAGGAGGCGTACACTTATCAGCATCAGAGGCTCTTTACAACTTAGATTATCAAGCTTATAAAGCTAACTATATAGATTATTTAGAATTTCTTTTAGAAATGAATAAACAATAAAAATAAAATACAATGCCCTTCACAGAAGATAATTACGAAAAAGCACTGATATCCCTCTTTGAGGGAATGGGCTATCAATATTTGTACGGTCCAAATATTGAAAGAGACTACTATGTGCCATATTATGAAGCACAATTAGAAGAAAGTCTGCAAACTGTTAATCCAAAGAAGCCACATGCAGCCATTCACGAAGCGATTATCAAACTACGCAATATTGATATGGGTAGTTTGGCGCAGCGTAATGAAACTTTTACAGACTATTTGCAGCATGGCATAGAAGTTTCTTATTTCAATGGCAAGGAAATGCGCAATGAAATGGTCTATTTGATAGACTTTGAGCATACGGAAAAAAATACTTTTCAAGTCATCAACCAATGGACATTCATTGAAAATGCAGAAAAACGTGCCGATATCATTGTATTTGTGAATGGTTTACCATTGGTGGTTGTAGAATTAAAATCCCCTTCTCGTGAAGAAACAGATGCTTCAGAAGCATATCTTCAACTCCGCAATTATATGAAAGATATACCATCGTTGTTCGCTTTCAATATGTTCTGTGTAATGAGCGATATGGCTCTTTCCAAAGCTGGAACAATTACTAGCAAGGAAGATCGCTACATGGAATGGAAAACAAAAGATGGCAATTATGAAAGTACGGAATTTATCGATTATGATACCTTTTTTGAAGGAATATTTCAAAGGGAACGACTCTTAGACATAATCAAGAACTTTATCTGTTTTGCCAAAGAAGAAAAAGGGAGTGCCAAGATATTAGCAGGGTATCATCAGTATTTTGCAGTGAAGAAAGCCATCGAACGTACCAAACATGCTACAGTAAGTAATGGTAAAATCGGTGTGTTCTGGCATACGCAAGGCAGCGGTAAATCATTGTCAATGGTTTTCTACGCCCACTTGCTGCAACAAGAGTTATCACAGCCCACAATAGTTGTGATTACCGACCGCAATGATTTGGACGATCAACTTTATACCCAATTCTCTAAATGTAAGGAGTTCTTGCGTCAAACACCAGTGCAAGCCAATAGTCGTGAGAATCTAAAAGAGCTATTGAGTGGACGAGAAGCTAATGGCATTATCTTCACAACCATGCAGAAATTTGAGGAGTCTGACGAACCTTTGTCAGAGCGAAGAAATATTATCGTAATGACTGATGAGGCACATAGAGGACAATATGGCTTTGAGGAAAAAGTCGATGCCACTACAGGTAAGGTCTCTATCGGCACGGCAAGAATCATTCACAATTCACTACCCAATGCTTCATATATTGGCTTTACTGGTACACCTATCTCTACTAAAGACCGAGATACCGTAGAGGTTTTTGGTGATTATATTGATATTTATGACATGACGCAGGCGGTTAATGACGGTGCTACTTGTCCTGTATATTATGAATCGAGAGTTATTAATCTAAATCTTGACGATGCAACCTTGCAAGCCCTTGATGACGAATACGAGCTGTTGGCTGAAGAAGGTGCAACGACAGAACAGATAGAGAAAAGCAAGAAGGAGATGTCGCACTTGGAAGAGATACTCGGTGCACCAGCTACCATCGATTCTCTTTGCCAAGACATTCTCAAACACTATGAGGAAAACCGCCAATATGAATTGACAGGTAAGGCCATGATAGTAGCATATTCGCGTCCCATAGCCATGAGCATTTATCATCGACTGTTGGAGCTTCGCCCAACTTGGACAGATAAAGTAAAAGTTGTCATGACGGGCAGCAACCAAGACCCAGAAGAATGGCACGACATTATCGGAAACAAGCAGTATAAGAAAGAACTTGCCAGACGATTTAAGGATGACAATGACCCGATGAAGATTGCTATTGTGGTCGATATGTGGCTCACAGGCTTCGACGTTCCCTCATTGGCAACTATGTATGTTTACAAACCAATGAGCGGACATAACCTAATGCAAGCCATTGCGCGAGTGAACCGCGTATTCAATGGCAAAGTGGGTGGATTGGTTGTTGACTATATCGGTATTGCCAAGGCCTTGAAAGAAGCCATGCGTGATTATACGGGGCGCGACAGAAAGAACTTTGGAAACCCAGATATCAAAGGCATGGCTTTTACAAAGTTCAAAGAGAAGTTGGAAGTGTGCCAAGACTTATTTCATGGTTATAATTATAGTAGGTTCCACACAGGGACAGATGCTGACCGTGCTAAATTAATCAAAGGTGGTGTAAACTTCATGTTGGCAACCGATAAACAAGAACAGTTACCGCTCTATATGAAAGAAGCAGCATTGCTGCACAATTCCATAACTCTTTGCCGAAGCCTGTTGAATAAAGAGCAACGCTTCTTGGCTGCATTCTTTGAGACTGTACGCACTTTACTCTCCCGAATGACAGGCAAAGGAAAAGTTACGAAGAAAGAAATCAATGCTCGTATTAGCGAGTTGCTGAAACAAAGTGTAAAAAGTGAAGGTGTAATCAATCTTTTCTCTGATGTTAAAGCCGAGTTCTCCCTCTTTGATACAGCCTTCTTAGATGAAATTTCTAAGATGAAAGAAAAAAATATAGCTGTAGAACTGCTTAAAAAGTTATTAGCAGAGAAAGTGGCACTCTATCAAAAGACCAATATCGTGCAGTCAGAGAAATTCTCTGACCTGCTCAATCGTTCTTTATCCAACTATTTGAAAGGATTACTCACCAATGAAGAAGTTATCCAAGAACTTTTGCAGTTAGCAAAAGAGATTGCTTCAGCCGATTCAGCAGCTAATGAACTTGGACTCACTCCTGAAGAAAAGTCATTCTATGATGCCTTGACCAAACCGCAAGCAATCCACGACTTCTATAGTAATGAAGAACTGGTTGCCATGACAAAAGAACTTACTGACTCTCTACGTAAGAACCGCACTATTGATTGGCAAAAGAAAGAATCAGCCCGTGCCGGTATGCGCAGAATGATTAAACATCTTCTGAAAAAATATCATTACCCACCAGAGGAAGCTGCCAATGCATTAGAAACTGTCATTAAGCAATGCGAGCAGTGGACGGATAATGGACAAGATAATTATACAACTCACACAGCCAAGATGTATGAAATTTATGAAGATGAAATACAGATGGCTGCAGAACCATAAGTTCTGAAGAAATCAATATAAAAAAATAATAATCCTCAAATAATAATATAAATAAAATGTAGGTAAATGCTTGTAAATAGTTTGTATAAGCTGTAATTAGCATTTAGCAAAAAAAACAAAAAAAGGAGTTACATGAATACTTTAATTATATACATATCAGATATTCATTTTACTGGTAGAAAAGCAGAAAATGAAGGAATTGTTATTAATGCATTTATTCAAGATATAAAAAAACAACTTAATGAGATACCTCATAAAGAAGTATTTGTTATTATTGGAGGGGATTTGGTTCAAACAGCTGACAATAAGGAATCATATGAATTGTTTTGGAATGATGTAATTGTTCCATTACTAGGTTTGGGTATTCCACAAGAGCATTTTATCTGTGTTCCTGGCAATCATGATGTCCAAAGGGCTAAAATTGAAGAAAAGAAAATTTTGTACACCGCCTTTTTAAGTAGAAATATCAAAGAAGGAGAGTTTAATGATTTTTTAGAAAAACAAGATAAAACTCTTCTAACTGACAAATTTGAAAATTTTGGGTCTTTTTTATCTCAGAAGTTAGGATGTGCGAATTATGATTCTATTGGATACCATATGGAATTGAATGATGAATGGAGCGTATATTGTATGAATTCTTCTCTGACTTCGTATGCAGGCATAGATGATTCACAGTATCCAATATTAAAAGATGATAAGGGACATCTAAATATTGCTACAAGAGGATTGTATAACTGGGTAAATATTAATTCAAAGAAAAAGATATTAGTGCTACACCATCCGTTTGAATTCCTAACAGAGTGGTCTTCCTCTGAATTAAAAAAAATAGTAAAATTACATTTTGATTTGGTCTTGACAGGTCATACTCATGAACAAAATATCCTGTGTAACAATAATGATACGGATAGCTTTATTTGGTGCATGGCACCACAGCTTTATACAAACAAGTCAGATAAGTTAGGATATTGTATAATAGAATTAAAGGAAAAACTTGTAGATAAGATAACCTATAGGGAATGGTTTTCAAGCAGAAATTCTTTCCGTAAAGGCATAGATTTTACAGAAGATGAGAATGGTACCATCAAGTTTGATAATTCAAAGCCATTTATAACGGATCCAATCAAAATTATGATGGAAGAACGTTTTCGTGACACAATGAATGTATATGGGGACCAACCCCTCGTATGGCTAGATCGTTTTTTTAGTAGTCAAAGATTTGACCATTCTTATCGATTCAGAAAGGATTGTTTACTTGATGAAGCTACTATAATGACCTACAATCAAAATATAAAAATTATTACCCCGGCTCAATATGGATTAACCTCTTTTGCTTGGCACTTTATCTTGAAATTATGGAAAGAACGTAAAGAGTTCTGTTTATATCTTGACGGAGGATTAATAAAAAAAGCCGCAGTGACTAAGAGTATTAATTCTCAATTAACTCTATTTAATGTCAAGCAAGAAGATGTGAAACGTATAATTATAGATAATTGGACTCTTTCTAATAAAGATGCGAAACAGATATTGACAACAATAACGCAAGATTATCCTCAAATTCCAATACTAATATTATGTCCAATGTTAGAGAAGACATTAGTAGAAATTGAGAATATGGCAACCTCTGAATTTGAGTTTTCTATTCTGTATATGGCTCCGCTCCAAACTAGCCAAATTCGTTCAATAGTAGAAATATACAATCGTTATAAGCATATCGGACAAAACGATATTATTTTAAAGAGGTTAGATGCAGATATACAAAATTTTAATATGCATCGTACCCCTTTGAATTGTATTACCTTGTTGGAAGTCTTCAGCAATTCATTTGATGAAAACCCAGTAAATCGAACAGCTGTTATAGAAAAAGTATTACGAATTATCTTCGATAATACACAAGTCCCCACTTACAAGTCGCTACCAGATGTTAAAGATTGCGAGTTTGCTCTCGGCTATTATTGTGAGCAAATGATTAGAAAAGAAGAATTTTACTTCAATGAAAAACAGTTTTGTGAGGTGCTGTATAATTTCTGTGACCAACAAAAATTGACTATAGAAGTTAGTTATCTTTTTGATTTGTTGCAAAAGAATCATATAATTTGTCAATATGAACCGAATCTATACGGATTTAGATTTGCATATTGGGTGTATTATTTTGCTGCTATGCGCATGTCAAAAAGTCCAGAATTTAGCAAATTCATACTAGATAAGGAAAATTATGCTCACTATCCAGAAGTCCTTGAGTTTTACACAGGTAGTGATAGAACTAGAAATGATGCTGCGGATATTGTGACAAAAGATATTATGCGTATATCAAAAACCGTACACGAAAAGGTTGGTATGCCAGAAGGTATTAACCCTTTTTCAAAATTACGGTTAGAGACTACTGACGAGCAAGTAACAAAAGCAATCGAACAATTAGAGACCAATCTCCAAAAGACAAAGTTGCCAAATGAAATAAAAGATGCTATTGTTGATCAAAACTATATACCATCGGCTCCATTTCATCAATCTGTTTATAAAGTTTTTGAGAATTATTCTGTAAACTATTTACAGGAAATGATAGGTATTGCTTCCAAAACTTTACGTAATAGCGATTATATTGAACCAGAGAAAAAAACTGCACTTTTAACTGCAATAACAAATGCTTGGTATGATACTATTAGGGTTATATACCTTATGGCTCCAGCACTAGCGCAGGATGGCGTTGCTAGATATGATGGCTTTGGATTAGTGTTAACTGATGGTTTTGACGAATTTAGGAATAACCCCAATAGGTTGCTCATAACTGTTATATCTACCATTCCTTATAACTTGGTAAGATGGTATAAAGATAATTTCTATTCGTCTAAATTGGCACAACTGGTATTTGATCAAATTGCTTCAGAAAAGAATCCTGTTATCAAGCATCTTCTTATTTGTATCATCATTCATGAACAACCTGATGGATGGGATAAAGTTGTTAGAAATTATTTATCAGCATTAGATAAACATTCATTCTTCTACGGGAATACATTGGACACATTGAAATTAATGTATGCAAATGGTAGCATGTCAGATGCTGATATTCAGAGGACTAAAAACTTAATTCTTTTATGCTACACAAAACTTGCATCAAATGACGATAAAATGCATCCTGGAGAAATAAAATATATCAATAAGAAAGTGTTGCCAAGTAGAGAACAGACAGATAAGCCAGGTTAAACCATGGAATAAGAAATAGTTTTTCTTTCCAAAAATCAAGTTTATCTTGCTTTATCCATCACTATAGAATGAAATAATAAAGATTTAATGCTTCAACCTTAGAAAGGCAACATCCAAGATGTTTTCTAATCAATACTACTCGAATTAAGGGAACTTATTTGTATCATATAAGTATAAGTTGTTGATAATCAATAACGAATACTTTTGAGGAAGAAAACGATACTTACATATAAACAAAACCCGCAGCAGTCAAATGGTTGCTGCGGGTTGTTTTTGGAAGTTAATAAGCTAAAAGTCTACATCACAACGTCAACTCAACGATATAATCAATGTCAGTGGGGATGGTGTCGAGGTTGAGGGTGATGCCGTTGCCAGTTTTTGTGAAGTTGACATGCTTGTTGGTGCCAAAGACGGTGGCAGACTTGATTTTGTGGTTGCCAGTAGGGATGAAGAGGCTGGAGTCCATACAGTTTAGGATGTGGATGTAGAGTTTGTTACCACGCTGTGTACTTACGCCCCAGTCGTGTGGACCAACGATGCCGCCACGAGTGCCGTAGATGGTTTCACCATATTTGTTCAGCCATTCACCGATGGCCTGAAGACGGTCGAGGGCAAGTTCGGGAAGGGCACCACCTGGTTCTGGACCGATATTGAGGAGGAGGTTGGCATTCTTTCCTGCAGCACGAACGAGCATTTGAATCAGCTCTTTGGGTGATTTGTAGAGGGTGTCAGTGATATTGTATCCCCAATGCTCGTTGATAGTCTGGCATGATTCTAAGGGTAGGCGGCCAATGCTCTGGCCAGAGAGACCAGCCTTGTTCTCACCCGGTAAGTCACGTTCGAAGATTTGGATATCCTCGCCAGGGAAAGGAGTATGATGGTGGTTGTTACCGATGAGGCACTGTGGTTGTAGCTTATGAATCAAAGCATACTGCTCCTCCAACTGCCAGTCGAAAGGTTTTGCGTCGCTGTCATGATCCCACCAGCCATCAAACCAGATTGCACCCACCTTTCCATAGTTTGTGAGCAATTCTGTCAGCTGCGTGTTCATAAACTTATAGTAGCTTGCCCAGTTAGCCTTCTCTTTTGGTCGACCCGTTCCAGTTCCTGTTCTTCCCACTGGATAGTCTTCGCGTCCCCAGTCAAGGTGAGAATAGTAAAGGTGCAACTTGATACCATTACGTTGGCAAGCGTCAGCCATTTCTTTAATGATGTCACGCTTGAATGGTGAACCATCAACGGAGTTATAAGTACTGGTAGCCGTCTTAAAGAGTGAGAATCCATCATGGTGACGTGTGGTAATCGTGATATACTTTGCACCAGCAGCCTTGATAGCTTTTACCCATGCGTCCGCATCAAACTCTGAAGGATAGAACGTCTTTGCCAATTTAGGATATTCCTTATAGTTGATATCCCTGTTGGTCATAATCCATTCGGTAGTACCCATCATTGAGTAAAGTCCCCAGTGCAGGAAGATACCGAACTTCTCGTCTTGGAACTGTTCGCGTGCTTTAAGATTCTCAGCCGTTGGATGGTAAGTCTCTTGTGCCATACCGACATAACTTGCCAGTAGTGTTGCGATTAAAAGTAGAGTCTTCTTCATGTAAGAATTTTGTTGTTTAGATTTTGAGTACAAAGATAATAAAACTACAGCAGATAACGCCCCACTTAGTAAAGAAAGTGTAGATACAAGCATGGGGGTAGGGTGATGTTATGAAAAAAACAGAAGGACTTAGTCTATTGGTTGTTGTGTCGGTGGATTCAAGAATGTATAAATATCTTCTTTCAATCTTAGGAATGGTTCAGCGTTCGTATAACCTACATTGCGACGGAGCATAGGGATAATCGCCTCTGTACTATGACCATAACTTGATAGTTCGTTTCGACGTTGCGTATCGTGTACTGCATTGCGGTTAATCTCGTCTTCACGTTCACGCACAAGAAGGTCGCATACCCACTTCAAGACTGGTACGATGATATTATCAAAGAGATGATGACCTTGAATATATAAGTAGGTTGTTGAAGGTGTAACACCTAAGGAACGCAGTTCGTCTTTTAGTTTTAGATAGCTATCCTTTGCGTTCGGATTCTCCTTTTGCAGTTGTCGTACACGCATCTGCACCTTATGGCGTAGCCGTTGAATACTTTCAGTTGCCCCTTGTAGAGAGAAATTACCAATCTCCACAACTCGATTAAAGTCGGAGATCGTAAAACGTCGATGAATACCTTGGCGATAATGCCAGATACTCCAGACAAAGAGGGGATGTATGCTCTCGCTGTATAGCTTTAGGAACTCTTCGAAATTAAAGATAGAATGGTCGTTGAGCGTTACTGCTACAGTCACATCATGTAGGCTTGGTGCATAGCATTGTAGGTTTTCAATAGCATAAGCATACGTATGGAAAACGTATGGGTTGTTGATTACTTCATCGGATAGTGGGGTAGTTCCTTGTAGTAGATAGTCATAATCAGCATCAACACAAGCAATCATGTTCTCACCAATATTCTGTGAAACGAGGTTCATCAATACCGACCGTTTGCCCTTGGTAAGGTTTAATCGCGATGGCAACATCACTTCAAAGTAACGCTCCTCGTTCTCAAATCCGCTTAAGACAGTGCGCCAAAAGAAGATATCGTCATACGCTTCTACGTATGCGATAATCTTTCTCCGTGCCCGCTTACCGTTCAATCGGTTTGCTGCATCAATATAAGCCGATGATAGGTTGTCGCTCAGTCTTTTTCCCATTGCTCCCTCCTTCAGACAATCATTTATCGGTTATGTCCGTAACCTCTGTCACACGGTCAATCCATCCGTTCATGATGACAGCTGGACTGTGTGTCGTAAGTATAATCTGAACATTCGGATTCAGTTCTAAGATGAGATCGATTAAGCGTTTCTGCCACTCTATATGCAGACTCACTTCTGGCTCGTCCATAAAGAGAACGTAATGTTCATTGTCTTCTACCAATACGGTCAGCAGGATAACTAAAATCTGCTTCTCACCACTTGACAGCTGATAAGGAGCCAGTACCTCACCGAGTGATGAGAACTTTATCTCATTCTCAGAACGGATAATCTTCTTACCAGTTTCGGTGAAGAGGTCGTCTAAGATGTCTTGAAAGCGTTTCTTAGGTTGAGAAATCCGCTGTGCCTTCTCTGCAGCATCTGCCTCACCACTTTGTAAGGTCTCGATAATACGATTACCGATGTTCACCTGATAGTCAAGATACTTACGTTGAAGTTGGAAAAGCTGCCAATCAAGTTCTGTAACAAGATCGACGTTGATCTTGCTGATACTATCCGAGTTCATCAGTGGACGGTCAAACGAGCGGATAATGTCATAACGTATCCACCGCGCATCATTAGGACTTACCTTTAGTCGGACACCCTTCAGTGAATGGCTGGGGAACTCACCACCTTGTGACAGACTGCGTACCACCTTATTAAGTATGGTACTCTTCCCGACACCATTGATACCACTGAGGATATTCACCTGTCGGTCCAGTGTCCAACGGATATGTTTCTTCCCGCTCCAAAGCGAGTCAATCTCAATCTCTTCTATGTAATCTGCGTATTTCTGCATACTCGTAGATATTGTGACAATCGTAGTGCAAATATAAGGAATTTTGCGTTAATGGCAATAAGAATGCTTTATTTTAATACAAATACCACGTTTGTGGTATGCTAAATAACATAAAGAGAGTATTTCACATGTTAGTAAATGTCCGTACCTTTGCATCCGTAAACAATTAGTAAGAAATCAAAACTCAAAAGAATATGGCAAAGGTAGTAAACAAACTCACAGAACTTATCGGTAATACACCACTGTTAGCACTTAATAAATTCTCTGCAGAAAGAGGACTCAAGACTCCTGTTCTTGCAAAGGTAGAGTATTTCAATCCCGGTGGTAGTGTGAAGGATCGTATAGCATTGGCTATGATAGAGGATGCTGAGGCTAAAGGACTCTTAAAGCCAGGAGCTACAATCATTGAGCCAACCAGTGGAAATACAGGCGTTGGCTTGGCTTTGGTGTCAGCTGTGAAGGGGTATAAGCTTATTCTCACCATGCCAGAGACTATGAGTGTGGAGCGTCGCAACCTTGTAAAGGCTTACGGTGCTACGGTGAAGTTGACAAGTGGAAAGGATGGTATGAAGGGTGCTATCAAGGCTGCGGAGGAGTTGAGAGATTCTATTCCAGGTAGTATTATCCTTCAGCAGTTCGAGAATCAGGCTAATCCAGAACGCCACTATCTTACAACTGGTCCAGAGATTTGGCGCGATACAGATGGTAAGGTTGATGTGTTTGTAGCTGGTGTAGGTACTGGCGGTACAGTGAGTGGTATTGGTCGCTACCTCAAAGAGCAGAATCCTGATGTGAAGATTATTGCAGTTGAGCCAACTTCATCGCCTGTCTTGAGTGGTGGTGAGAGTGGACCACATAAGATTCAGGGTATTGGTGCAGGCTTCGTACCAAACACTTATAATAATAAGTATGTTGATGAGATATTCCAAGTAGAGAATGATCAAGCTATCCTTGCTGGTCGTCAGTTGGCACAACAAGAAGGTTTGTTGGTTGGTATCTCATCTGGTGCAGCAGCCTTTGCAGCTACTGAGATTGCTAAGCGTCCAGAGAATGCAGGTAAGACCATCGTAACCTTGCTGCCAGATACAGGTGAGCGTTATCTCTCAACAGTGCTTTACGCCTTTGACGAGTATCCTCTTTAATAGTTTTCAAATTCTAAAATACTTTCCCAACAGGCTGCTTTTGTCTTTAAGACACGGCAGTCTGTTTTGTCTTTAGGCAGGAAGATAATGCTTTTATAGTTTGATAAATACTATTTTGATATTTGAAAATGTTTTACACAAATGAGACTTTAACTTCTATTGATACTGTAAAATAATGCTTTAGTTTCCCTCTTTCTAACCTTCAGATTATCAGTTGATTGCAAACTCGTAAAAGAAAAGGTGCTTAATTGGCTTCTTAAAGGGCGTTAGTAACACCTCAAAAGGGCATCTTTTGCAAGCCAAAAGGGCGTTAATTCGAATGTAGAAGATGCTTGATTAAAAACGAGGAGTGGAAAAGTTATTACATTTTAGACTGATTTCTTCTTCATTCTTTCCTTTTGGAGAGAGTGGAGAAGAGGTTCCTTTATTATTTTTGTAAGAGGAAGGTTTGTGTCTGTCAAGTGTTCGGACGCTCCACATTTCCTTTGATGCTGCTTCAAGATACCATCGCGTAGCAGTCTCGTCGTCTATACGTATGACCTTGAAAATATGTGTCCAAGTGAGATTTGGAAATCGCGATTTCCAAATCTCATAGTCATCAATAAGAAGATAAGAACGTTCTATCTTTTATTAACGTGCAGGAGTCATAACGCCAAAAGGATGATAATGGCACACTGTGTTGTTAAATGTAGGGTAGCTTGTTTAGTACATAGAAAACAAAAGAGATTTATGTCATATAAAGAAATACATCAGTACCACTTAGAGTGCTGGGTACATCGAAACGGTTTCTCCATTGAGCTTTAACCTCACTCGATGGAATGTGATTTTGATTGTATTTCGATGAACTTGCAATATTTTTTATTAATTGCAAATGTTTCTATTGGTAAGATATATAAACTTGTTTGTTGGATATATTTCTATAGTCTTTGAATTTATACAGTTGGTTAGATAAATGTTTTATGTTTATCATATATTTATTCTTATTTTTTATCTAAGAATAAAATAAAAATGTTAAATTTGTAGCGTGTACTTTTTAGAGTAAATATTTGAATCAATATTAGAAGACAGAATTTCTTTTGATAATACACTTATCATACTATTATCTTAACAATTTATAAACAATAATCTATGGGAACATTTGAGAACTCATTAAAGAGAGAATTGGGTAAAAATACAGGAAAGTTTATCAGTAATATAATTTTTGGTGATAGACATTCTACACCTTATCGGCGTGTTAGGAATTCAAATAGAAGCAGAATATCTTCATCTGAAAGAAAAAGAATAGAAAACGAATGCCGACGTCAGGAGGCTATTGTGCATGCTGATATAGAACGAAAGAATCAACTATATGTTTTGGACGGAGCAGTACTTGAAAATATAGATGCGTTAAATAATTTAGATATCCCACTTGAGAAAGAGCCTTTACTTCAAGTTCTTTCTAAACTTTCTGTATTATTGAAAGCTAATAAGTGGGAATCTGGAGGAGATGAAGCAAAGATAAGAAATAAATATACTGATGCCCTTCTCGAGAAATATAGACTGGCTGTTCAAGAGTTGGAAATAATTGATTCTGACGACCCTCATCTGGAAAACTATAAACGGATATATTCAAAACAAAAGCGGAGACGTTTTTTCAAGGTTTATCAATCTGGTCTAATTGCATTATCAATGATTATAGGCGGTGCTTACCTGATGGCTTTGGCTGATTCTCCTACTGCTACTTTATCTTATACACTTATATTTGTCATTGCTCTTAGCTTTATCATAGGTGTAATTTTCTATATAAAGTATTTGTTAAAGAAGAAACAGGCTCCCATGAACTCTAATAAAAGTAGGAAGTCTCAACCTATTGTGCTTATAGAAGGAGTTTCCCAACAGGAAAGCAATTTTTCCAATGCTGAAGAGGAATTAAATATTCAGTCTCCTATTTTCTTTGATCTTAATGAGAATGGACGGATAGAAACAAGACTTGCGTCTATATGGAATAAGTATCAATGTTTAGATTATGACTTTATTCGTAGAAAGCCTCTTTTTGCAGCAGATGGAGTTAAAGATAGTATATTGTTCGTGGGAATCAATCCTGCTTACGACTATAGGGATGACGAACTAATGCTCCTGAGTACAGATAAAGAATCATTAATGTATGGAAGTTTCTATCAGCGTGATGATGCTCCAGAGTATTTTAAAAGCTTAGAAGAATTTGCTGCATCTTTTGAAAAAGGATATACACAGATAAATCTATTGTATATGCGTGAGAATGATAGAGACAAGATGCTTAAAAGTGATGAAAATTTTATTCGAGAGCAGTTAGAACTGACTTATGAAACTATAAGAAAAATCAACCCTTTGGTTATAGTATTCTTTACAGATTATTGCCGATATCTAATTTTCGGTGCAGATCGATGGATAGATCCTGTCACAGAAATAGATAATCATTATATTTTACGTGGAACAAATATTCCTGTATTTTTTTCTGATGATATAACTATTCTTGATACAGTTGAAAGAGGTGAATTGATAAATAAAATAAGAAAGCTATTATAGAATTTTAATTATGGATATAGGAAAAAGATTAGCTGAGATTTGGAATGAGGAATACATTGCTTCACTTCCCAATGAGATTATTAGCAGAGGTTATACTTATGCAGACAATGTCCAAAGTGATATTTTAGTAACAGGAATTAATCCATCGTTTCGCAATAATGAAGATAGTGGGATTATTCATGGACCAATAAAAGAAATCTGGTATGGGCAACAATATGATAATTATTGGAGTCCAGTAAAGAAGATGCTTTTTGACGAAGATATAGATTTAAGAGATAAGTCTGATTATCTTGATATTTTCTATTTTAAGGAGAGGGAGCAGAATATTTTGAAAACCCAAATATTAAAGACATCTGATGGTATAAAATTCATTGTTGACCAATTAAATCTTACGATGCACATTATTGAAGAAGTTGTAAAACCTAAATTGCTTGTTGTGAAGAATAAGGAGTCACAAGCTTATTTTGGGAAACTCTTTGATGAGAAAGGATGGGTATGGATGGGTTATGAATTTGAGCATATTCTGGATATGGAATGTGGAGAACTTTGTCGTATTATTGGCTTAAGAGAGTGTGAAGGACGCATAGCCCCAGAATTTAAAGATACGCAACTGGAAGGGACCTTTGTTCTATTTACAAAGCATATAAATCAATATACGCCAATTGCAGAACGTCCTACCTCAAGGATTCTTAAACTCATCTTAGATTGGTATGATTCTGAGAGGAGCGTAAGAGAGTTTGCAATAAAATAGCTTTATATTGGTCTTAGAATGACATTCTTTGGATGGTTCTATATAGAAAAACAGAAAACAAATAAATTAATACAAGGTGTACTTAAAGTGAAAAATAGTACACCTTTTTATGTTTCTTGGAATAAAACGAATATTCAAGTTATATTTTGCAATCGTGATTGCAAAATTGTAATCTCTTAGTTTACCTTGTCAGACTAAGTCTTAGGCTCACACCAAAGTCGTGGGTGGTTGTAGGGTAACTGCCTGACGAGAGGAGTGGAGTATTAATCTGTAAGTCGTAGTAGAGGCTGGCAGTAACCAGACGGCTCAGGGTGTAGTCGCTCAAGAAAGAGAACTTGAAAGCAGTATTACCACTTGAAGCTGCTGATGTCAGCGATGCAATGTCACGTGTGAGCGATGCCTGCTGGCGATAGCTCATGTCAAGACGTAGGTTGAGGTCACGGTTCAATCCGTTGTTCTGACGAGAAGAACTGTTGTCTTGCTGTGAGGAGTCTGATGTTTTTTTCTTCTTACCGTTTGCCACACGTCGTGTACCATTGTTGAAAAGATTGAAGTCGTTGATTCTATAACCAATACCGATAACCCAGTCTTTTGATGAGGCTTCATTCAACTGTACACTGGTCATCGAGAGTGATAATACACGTGTCTGGCGATATTCCAAGCGTGCAGTGAGGTTGTTCTGAAGGGTTACGTCAACACCTAACAGAGGCGAGAATGCCTCGTTGATACTCACCTGTGAGATGTTATACATCGAACTTGGGATTGGGTTACCCGTAGTTGCATCGGTAATGAAACCGAGTCCGTTCATGTATTCCTGCCATGTGCTATAGCTCTGATAAGAACCGATAGCAAAGATACTGCGGTAAGCATGATTGATGTTGACACTCTTGAAGAACTGTTCAAAGAATGGCAAGCGTGAAAGACCACTGTAACGGATAGACCAGTTAGGCAATAAACTGCGCAGAGAAGGGAAGATGTTGAGTCCGTTTCCACTCATGCTGGTGTACGCATTGAGGAAAGCAGGAACCATAACATCTGCACTATACTTATTAACAGAACCTACTGCAGGAGTGAAGTGTCCACCACCATATGAAGCAGGGTAGGTTGCATTGTTATATTGTGCCTCAACACGGTTGCGATAACTGTCGAGTGACTGTACGAAACGATTAAACGTTGGACTATGATAGCCGTTGTTGGCATTGCCCTGACTCTCGAATGCAGTACCTAATGATAGGGTTGTCATCGTGAGCGAACCGCTCTGTGTAGTAGGCGTACCCGTATACATATACTGGATACTCCGTGAGGTAGTCTGCATACGACTGGCTGTAAGGTCAATCTTGAAGTCCTTGAATGGTTCAAGTGTCATACGAATCTGCAAGTCTTCTGTGCGGTTCGTTACAGCAGGTGTAGCCACACTGTCGTTCATAAGCAACCAATGGTTGTCACGTGCCTTACCAATGTAATCATCATCAATAAGACCGAAAGCGAAGTCAAGACCAGGTGATAAGGCACCTGTTCCACGTGTCTGTCCAAAGGCATCACCCACCGTTGGCATAAAGCCAGGCAGTGCCATTGCATATTGGTCACGATAAGAAATACTTGCCGAACGTACCATCATCAGTGCACGTGCCACACATTGTGCGGTCTTATACCATCCCTTATTATCGAGTGGTTCCTTAGGCGTTACGGTAAGTTTCATGCGGATGGCAGAGTCAGTACGATTAAAGACTTTCAACTGCGTATCACCTACCTTACGATACTTAATCTTGATAGCCTTTCCTCTTTCGTCTTTAGCCGAAACGATAAGGCGTTTTGTGTTCTTACCATGTGAAACAAGGATAGCAGAATCGGCATTGATAACGATTTCCTTTTCAAAGCTCTTCTGGTTCTTTGGCAGTGCTTTCTTCTTGTCGTCGTCTTTATCTTTCTCCTTCCTTTCTTTTTCTTTCTTTTCTCTCTCAGCCTTCTTCTGTTCTGCTGTCAGCTTAGGACGAGTAGGGCGGGTGCGGTTGAAGCGTTCGTTCGTTTTCTTTAAGAAAGGAATATGGTTATAGAGGCGTTCAAAGTTAAAGGTACTATTGATGTTCAATGCACGATTACTTGTGATGGTATTACCGAGCGAAGTACCATTATCAAGACTTGTTCCACGCACCCAAGTATAAGATGCAGTATAATTCGCATCAGCATTTACCCAGTCAAAGATAGGTAGCAGATTGAGTGGAAGCTGATAAGAAAGCGTGAAATTCTGTTGGTAATCGAGTGGAGTACCGAAGTGTTTAATGCTTGTCCATACCGAGTCTTTCCATGCCTGATAACGGTCGGCATAGAGGTCTTTATTAATAGGAGTGTAAGGTTCTTCAATCTCAGCATGTGTCGCACTCTGGAAGTTCATGTGGAGATTGCGTGTCAAGTCCCAACGTAGAGCGAAGTCACGATTCCAAAGGAACTGCTCGCTGAAGGTAAGAGGTAGCAGACTGTTCTCTGTTGATTCCATATCACGCTCCTGCAACTCGTAGTAGTTGCGCACCATTTCAGTGTTGAAGGTTACGTTCTGTGGGAGCCAGTTTAGTCCGAAGCGTTTGAGGATTTCAAACCATTTCGATCTACTCTTGATAAGACGCTTGAAAGGTTCCCAAGACTTATATACTGGTGTCCAGTTATAGTTCAATGCTCCACGCCAGTTGTCTTCATTCTCATAGACCGTTGTCTCACCCGACGTGTGAGAATGAGAATGGCTATAAGAGAATGAGAAGTTAGCAGGGTCGTATGGCATAGGGTGGTTCTTCGTCTGAATACCAACACGTACATTAGACAAAGAGAAGTTCGTTGTCAGTCGTTTTGTAACGGCAATAGACTCGATGGAGTCACGCTCTTGACGGTTAGCAGTACCATCAAGAGCATCCTTCAATTCCATATCTGTGTCGAGAGGGTTGTATTTAGGACGACTCTCGCTCTTGGTTACGCTGTAATATAATGGTGCTGAGACCTTTGCTTTGTCAGGGAAGAACTTTCCTAACTCAAGGCTTGTGGTAACAGAAACATCCGTCTTAGACTCCTGCTGTCGCTCGTTAACACCCTGCTCCAAACCACCAAAGCCATCAGTGCTATGGCTGGCATTAACATCCACAGTACCGAAGTCAGACAGTTGTAGGTTAAGCTGACCTCTTGCTGCCCATCCACCTTCGTTGTTAAACTCTCGTAGACGTAGTTCATTCACCCATACCTCTCCACTCTTCTGACTGCTGGAAAGGTTGCGAACACCAATAATCATCGTCTTTACTTCACCAAGGGTTGGGTTACCCATCACCGTTACTTTGTTAGCAGGATGATCGGTGTCGTATATAGAGAAAGCACGGTTATAGCTTGCTGTTCCTGAACCACGTGCCTGATTACGTTGCTTCTTCACGGAGGTGAGGAGCTTCAATGGTATGTCGAGCATGTTCTCCTCTGGCCATACAATACGTCTATCCTGACCAGTGTACATGTCATAATGGCCTGGTGCTGACAGCTTCAAAGGAATTTCATATTCGTAGTAGTTGTTCTTATAGTCAGAACCCAAACGGATGAACACAGCCAACTGGTTATCCGTAAGATTAGTCGTATTCTGTTCAAAGGCATTTGCATGTACGAACATCTGCAGACGCTTGTACTGACGAAGATCGAGGGTTGTATTCTTATAGACAGCCTTTGACTCGCCTGTTCCAAGATTGTTGACAACCATAGAGAGTGCCTGCTCATTCTCCTCGACCAACTGTGGCTGGTTAGGGTCCTTTCCACGTTCAATGCCTGGAGGTATTACATAGTTCACAGGAACCTTGTCATTATTCTCTTCAAGGCTCACAGCACTCACTGACATTGTACCCGAATTACTTGCAGAGTTGGTAAGGTTCTGTTGATACTGACGCCACTTACCACTTACAAGGTCGAAGGTTCCAAAGCGGAGTACGATAGGTTTGGCAAAACCAGTGAGGAACATACGCATAAAGCGGATGCTGGTAAAGTCGCTGATATTACCCACACGCTTTTGGAACTCCTCTAAAGGAATACGGAACTGATACCATGTGACAGGTTCAGAACCACCCTTACGCAGTGGGGCTGAGGCTACACGCTTGTCAACAATGAAGTTCTGACCTACGACAAGGTCTTGTGGACGAATACTAATATGGTACTGGTAGTATTTCTCGTATTCGTTCAGTGTATAGTCCTGATTGATGTCCTCTACATCAGGTGTTGTCTTGTATGAGGTGTCATAACGCTCGTTATTGTTATCATTGTCTGGTGAGTTACCCTGTGGGTTGTTGATACGCTTATATCGTTCAAGGATAGAAGCCTGCTTTGCATCCCAATCAGAGCCACGGAAATAGTGGTAGTCATCATTGGCAGGGTCTGCCCATATCGAGTCGAAGACTGCCTGATTGGTATTAGCACGAGCAGCTGTAAGGAAGTTCTGATAAGAAGCAAACTGCTGTTCTTCTTCATCCGTCAAACCGTTAAAGCCGACATCTTGCTTCGCACGACTACCCTTTGAGGTTGCGAAGGCGTAAGTAATCGTACTTTGTGTTGGTATTTTACCCCATTGCGTAGTTGTCCATGAGTGACTACCATCTACAGGCATACCACTCTCGTAGAACTTCTTACCATCTTTCAGTACGTCTTCAGACACCTCTCCAAGGTTGATATAGAAGTCACCACCATACTGGTTTGCATTTGGTAGTCGGTTGGAGTAGATGAATGGGTCGAGCATCCAGAACTCTATATATTCGATGTTAGCAGTTTGGAAGTCGTTAGTATCCAACTTACGCATCATACCTCCCCATGTTCCAGTAGGATTCGTGAGGTGTCCGTTAACGTCAATATTCGGATTGAAGTTATACGGTCCACGCTCAGAAGGATAGTAAGCGAGGTTCAGAATATTCAATGTAGAGGTAGAACCACTGTAGTTTCGGTCCCGAATTGGGAACAATTCGGTAACTGGAATCTCACGTACATAGTGATTAGAGAGCTGTTCAAGGTCACTCTTAATGTGTCCTGGAGTCAGCGAACTACTACGACGAGTGAAGAGCGGGTCGATAGTGTACCATGCCAAAAGACTTCGGTTGAAGCCACTACGAAGGGTTGTTTTATCTGAATACTCAGGGAAGTCTGATGGTACACTGGAGATAATCCAAGAGGTAGGCTGACTTACGTCGATAGTTGTCTTTGCTCCCTCAAAGTCATCAAGATAAGAAGCATTGTCCTGTGTTCCCTTGCTCTGGCCTGCTAACAACTGTGCGAACTCAGCCGAGAAAGTGATATAAGAAGGCTGTGTAACGTGTAGGAATGGAATCTTATTGAGCATATTCGTAAGCCACTGACTCTCTTTCTTCCAGTTGATATTTAGTCCCCAAATGGTGTTGTTGAGTGGTTCTGAACCCATATTGACCTTTGTTGTCAACGGTTGTTCAGAGAGGTGCATGAAGGTACCACCAATCTGGAAGTCCTTTGAGAAGTCGTACTCCCAGTTTACACCAATCATCGTCTTACGCTCCTGTTGATAAGCACTCTGGCTTTCTAATGATACATTGACTGCTGTACCTGCATCGATAATACTCTGATTAAGGATTGTCACCTCACCAGCACTGTAATCAACACTATAGTCAGAACCCTCATTCAAGGTCACACCGCCCGCAGTTACTATTACCGAACCCTGTGGAACGTTATAGGCTCCAAGGGAGATAACATTTGCTGCTGAGCCACGATACTGGCCAACGAGTATGAACTTATCCTTCTCGGCAATCTGCTTAGCAATGGTCTTCGTAGAATCGTAGAGTTGTTCGAAAACGTATTTATTCGCAATAGCTGTAGTAACACCCTTATCTGTCAATGCTTTCCGAAGTCCATTACCGAAAGGTTCAGCCATAGGGAAGAATACACGTCCGTTGCTGATAGTATATCCCTCAACGTAATCAAAATAACCATTGGAATGTGGATTGTTATTGTTATCCAGTCGGTCAGCATTGAGAAGTTTGATGAGCGTTTGGTTCTTTACTTGCGGTTCTGGAATGTATGACAGATAGACACCTGTCGTATCACTCTGATACTTCACGTCAAGGCGGAACTTATCGCGCTCAATGTTTGAAGCGAGATAATACACGTTTTTCATCATCAAGTCCCAGTTTCCTTGCTTAGGATTATTGCTGGTGTTCTTCAATGACTTGACGAAGAGAGCCTCGTTGATATTGGTACGGTCGCTGGCAAACTCACCCACCTGATAGGTAACGCCACCATAGGTATATTCGTAAGCAATCGCCAATACTTGGTCAGTCTGTAGACCGCTTTTCAGTGAGATATAACCCAAGGCATTGTTGATCGTGTATTCAGAACTATTGAGCAGTCGGGCATTTGCCAACTTTTCGTAGTCGTTACCACCCACAAGACCTGCACCATCAAGAATACTCGTCACTTGGTCTATATTACGAGCAGCAGGGTAGGTCTGTGTAATAGTGGTGTACTCTGTATTGGCATTGTTTGTTGGTACGGGTCCGTTACCAGTTCCCCACAGATCAGTACGGCTAATCTTCTTGTTTTCACCGAGGTCGGTCAGTGCAACAATGTTTCGCGTGTTACTGGTTGTTCCAGTCTTATTTGTCACCCACACCTCCACACGATTAATTGTTACACCCGTCTTGAGGTTAGGCAATGACTTCATTGCTGTGTCATAGTTGTCGCGGAAATATTGTGAAAGGAAGAAGTGGTGGTTCTCTTCATAGTCGGCAGCATCAATCTCAAATGGTGTAAGCTGTTTGCCACCACGTGAACTAACGCTCTTGTTAGAACTCTTCTTTTGTGATAATACGGTCTGTAACTTCAGTTTACCAAACTGCATATCGGTACGAATACCGAAGAGGGCAGATGCTCCCTGTACGAGAGAGTTGTTAGAAGGGAAGGTAACATTACCGCCCTCAACGAGTTTGATAATCTCGTCTTCCTTACCTTCATATCTCAGTTTGAAGTTCTGTGTGTCAAAGTCAAAGGTTGCATCGGTGTTGTAGTTAAGGTTCATGTTCACCTTATCACCCACCTTACCATTCACGTTGACATTGATTTTCTCATCAAAATCCATTGCCGTTGTCTTACGATTACGGATAGGCAGTGATGGGTTATCAATGTTCTTGATGTTTGCACCGAACTTCAATTCAGCCGAACCCTGTGTCTTAATACGTACACCACCAGGACCGAATATCTTTTCAGCAGGCCCCAATGAGAAGTGCATATCAGTAAAGTCGAACTTATCCTTACCCTTCTCCCTGAGTATCTCTTGGTTCTTTGAACGGTAGTAATCTGTAAAGCTACGCTTCTCCGTCCACTTCCGATACTCCTCTGGCGTCATCATGATTGGAGCCATCACGTAAGTCTTACCAATCTTATAACCAATGATATAGCGGTCGAGCGAGTCATTATACTCCACAGTCTGTCGCATATTCTCTGGTCGGATAAGGTCGGTAGAGTTCTCCTTGAGGTCGTCGTAAGTGATAGGGGTTGTGCGCTGCACCTTCCAACGAGGGTGTAGCAAAGAGTCAGGAATAGTCTCCTCATCAATCTCCACTTCAATAGGCTTCGCTTTCTTAACCGTATCAGGTGGCGCTACCGCATAAACCAGTTTTGCAATTGGTGCAAAACCAAGTGCCGAGCGTCCCCAGCTCAACAGTCCGATACTGCCGAGAAGTGTGATAATAAGGATGGATATGTAATACTTTCTTTTCAAGAAGATAAGTGGTTCTATACCTCCCCAAGCCCCTCCAAAGGAGGGGATATGTTGGAGTAGGTGGATAGTTCTAACCAATGGTAAGCCTTAACATACAGCAAGATGCAGTTGTAGGCGGTAATCACGCCCCTCCCTTTGGGGGGAGGGGATGGGGGAGGGGCCAGCTGTGGGGCCAGTTGGTTGGTTCGCTTTTTACTTAATCATCTTCAACGCTAACTTAACAACCTGCTCCACTGGTAAATCAGGCTGTTCGGTGAGGATACTCACAACAACCTTAGCAGATGGGGCAGGAGAGAAACCGAGCATTGTCAATGCGCTGACTGCTTCATCCTTAATAGCAGCGTTGACAGCTGGTGTATTAGGCTGACTGCTTACATGTAACTCGTCTGCAATACCGCTCTGCATAATCTTGTCCTTCAAGTCAACGATGATACGTTGTGCTGTACGGAGTCCGATTCCCTTCACCGTCTTCAACATCTTCTCGTCACCATTAGCAATGACATTGCAAAGTTCTGCAGGTGTCAGTGATGAGAGAATCATACGAGCGGTATTAGCACCGACTCCCGAAACGGTAATCAACAGTCGATAGAGCGAGCGTTCCTGCTTGTTAGCAAAGCCGTAGAGTGTATAGTTGTCGTCACGCCCACCTGTCATAATAGCCTCGTGCACATAGAGTTTCACAGCTGTCTTACCCTGTATGGCACTATAAGTGTTGAGCGAAATGTTCAGTGCATAACCCACACCATGTGCCTCGACAACAGCCAAAGCAGGTGTCAGGTCAGCTAATTCGCCCCTGATGTATTCAATCATAATCTAATAAAAATAATCCTTACCGTGGCAAGGGGTTTTGTATATACAGAATTAATAACGTAATATAAAAACAAAATATTGTATTACAAAAGGCATAAATAAAAAAAAGAAGGCACAAGCGGCCACCACCAACTGGCCACCAACTGGCCCCTCCCCCTTCCCCCTCCCCCAAAGGGAGGGGCGTGAAATGTACCGTATGCTTATAGATTGCTTGCAAGAAAAGAGTCAACTCCCAAGCTGAACAACTTGTTTACACGTCACCTCGTCTACCTGTAATCTTGTCCACCAGTAAACTCGTGTACTAACCACAAGGGGTATCTCGGTAATTACGCCCCTCCCTTTGGGGGAGGGGTAAGGGGGAGGGGCCAGTTGGTGGCCAGTTGGGGCCAGTTGGTGGCCAGTTGTAGGCTCGAGTGGTTGTCGGTTCTTTTTAATTACATAATTATGTTAAAACCCTTTTTGTGTTATACTTTCTTTAAATAAAACGTTACTTTTGTAGGAGATAACGAGAACTAAACTGTTAAAGGTAAAGAATATGAAAAAGATTAGAGCAGCCGTCGTAGGCTATGGTAACATTGGTGTTTACAGTGTTCAGGCACTTGAAGCAGCAAAGGATTTTGAGATTGCAGGTATCGTTCGCCGTCAGGGTGACAAGGATAAACCATTGGAACTGACCCCATATGAGGTTGTTGATGATATAACAAAGTTGAAAGATGTTGATGTGGCTATCCTCGCAGCACCAACTCGTAGCTGTCCAGAATATGCTGAGAAGATTTCTGCATTGGGTATCAATACTGTAGATTCTTTTGATATTCACGGTTCAATCCTTGACTATCGTACTAAGCAAATGGAGAACAACAAGCGTACTAACACCGTTAGTGTTATTGCTGCTGGTTGGGATCCAGGATCTGATTCAGTTGTTCGTATCTTGTTAGAGAGCCTCGCACCAGAAGGTCTTTCTTATACCAACTTTGGCCCAGGTCGCTCAATGGGTCACTCTGTTGTGGCTCGTAGCAAGAAGGGCGTTAAGGAAGCTTTGTCAATGACTATTCCTCTCGGTGAGGGAATTCATCGCCGTATGGTTTATGTTGAGTTAGAAGAGGGTGCCAACCTTGAGGATGTAACAAAGGAACTTAAGGCTGACGACTACTTTGCACACGACGAGCTACACGTATTTGCAGTACCAAGCGTCGCAGCTTTGAACGATGTTGGTCATGGTGTTCACATGACTCGTAAGGGTGTGAGTGGTAAGACCCACAACCAGCACTTCTCTTTCGATATGTCTATCAATAACCCTGCGCTCACAGCACAGGTACTTGTTAACGTGGCACGTGCAAGTATGCGCCTTGCTCCGGGTTGCTATACAATGCCTGAGATTCCAGTCATTGATATGCTCCCAGGTAACCGCGAGGATATTATTGCAACTTTGGTTTAAGGCTATTAGTCTTATTAGCCTTATTAGCCCAATTAGGCTAATTAGCCCAATACCCTCCCCTTAATAATGGCAACCACTCGTTGGTTGCCATTATCTTTTTATGTAATATATTGACGTACAAAGGCTTTTTTTTGTACTTTTGCAGTTAATATGAGAACTTTCCAACATAAAGTGACGATAAATGACATGGGAGCCATCGTGGTTTTTGCCCTTGCAGCCTTCTTCTGTCTTTGGCATCGTACGAATAGTCTGATGGTCGTATTAGGCTTCTTGCTTATTGTTGTGACGATAAGAGCCGTTGATCGTGCCATTCATACTAAATATGTATTGACCGATGATGGTGTTCTGTTGGTGAAGACAGGAAGAGTTGGACTGACGAAGCGTGTTTTACTCAGTGATGTGAAGACTATTGAGAAACGCCCGTTTGCCTTTCGTCTCGGTTATTATGCATTGTTAGAGATGATGAATGGCAGTGTTGTCAGCGTACAGCCTGATAATGTTGATAACTTTTTGTCAGCACTGAAAAAACGATTAGAAAAGAAAGATAACGAGGTATGAAATTAAAATACTTATCGGCACTAATCTTCGGTGTCGTATTGAGTTTGCCTGTACAAGCGCAGGTATATTTAGATAGTACGGAGGTTGCGAATATACTTCATCCGAAAGCAGTTACAGCTGTTCAACCTAAGGTGACTTCTACTGCTAATGATGTTAGTGAGGAAGAGGAAGATACCGATAGTATCATCCCTGCTTTTACCACGGATAGCCATCTTAGTTGGAAGGAGAATATCACCGCCCGATTGGATGGTATACTCCGAAGTCCGCTTTTAGAGACCGTACAAACAAGTGTGATGGTATGGGATTTGACGGATGATGTACCTGTCTATCAGTTCCGTGAACGTCTTCACATGCGCCCTGCTTCTACAATGAAGTGTGTTACTGCTATTGCAACATTGGATAAACTTGGGGCTGATTATGACTTTAAGACAAACCTTTACTATACGGGTGTGATTGACGACTCTACGCAAGTATTGCGTGGCGACCTCTATTGTGTTGGCGGTATGGATCCAATGCTCTCTTCTTCGGATTTGACAGAGATGGCACGTGCCGTACGAGACTTAGGTATCAAGACGATAGAAGGCGGTGTCTATGCCGACCTCTCTTTTAAGGATCGTGACCGTTTGGGCGAGGGTTGGTGTTGGGATGATAAGAATCCTAATCTCTCTCCTTTGCTCGTTGATGGTAAGGACGAATTCACCTATCGTTTCTCCCGTAAGTTAGAAGATATGGGTGTGACGCTGAATGGTTCTACTGGCGAACGTCAGCTACCAACTGATGCACAGTTGCTAACGACACGTACACATTCTATTCGTCAGGTTCTCCATCGTATGATGAAGGTGAGCGACAACCTCTATGCTGAGTCTATGTTCTATCAGTTGGCTGCTAATGGTGGCACACGATGGGCAGGTGCAAAGACCGCACGCCAGTATGAGAACGCACTCTTCAGCCGTATCGGACTGAATCCTCGTGATTATAATGTTGCAGATGGTTCTGGCTTGTCTCTGTATAACTATGTAAGTACCGAACTTGAAACAAAGCTCTTGCGCTATGCTTATCAGCGTTCAGATATCTATGGTGCCTATCTTGAAGCACAGCCGATAGCTGGCGTAGACGGAACTTTGAAGAGCCGTATGCGTGGTACGGCGGCAGCTGGCAACGTACGTGCAAAGACTGGTACGGTGAAGGGTGTCAGCTCACTTGCGGGTTATCTCACTACTTCTAATGGTCATCTGCTTTGTTTCTCTATTATTAATAATGGTGGACTCAGCAATGGACCGATGCGTAATTTCCAAAACAAGATTTGTGTGGCGTTGTGCCAATAGGGCTTATTAGGCTAATTAGCCCTATTTGCCCAATTAGCCTTATTAGCCCAATAAGTCCAATAACCCTTTAAAAAGAAAAGAATTTATGATACCAAAACTTCCCCATAATCTCCTTGAAGATGTCCTTGAAGAGATAAGAATCTTCGTCGAGAATATTATTGAGTCAGTCGGTGTACATGGTCATACCGTTCCTGTATTGCGTCATGTCTTATTGACATTAGTAGCAATCTTGTTGGCTTTCATTGCCGAACGAATCTGTAAATACTTATTCGTTCCCCTTGTTCTTCGTCTGGTAAAGCGTACGCAAGCTCGATGGGACGATGTAGTCCTTGACCATCAAGTGTTGCGTACAGCCTGCCACATTGTCCCTGCCTTGGTGATATGGCAGTTGATGCCGCTTGTCTTCTATCAGTACCATGTCGTACAGGTGGCTTTGACACGAATAACTGCCGTCTATCTTACCATAGCAACGACGCGACTTGTGACGAAACTCATCGACCGTCTGCGCTATCTCAACACGAAACCGGGTGATTCGACGAGCCTTTATCTTAAGTCTTTCTGTGGCGTATTGAAGATTCTTGCTATCTTTATTGCTGTGATTGTGGTAGTTGGAATCCTTATTAATCGTAGTCCGATGACGTTGTTGGCAGGCTTAGGAGCTACCTCTGCTGTTCTTATGTTAGTCTTTAAGGACACGATTGATGGTCTTGTTGCTGGTGTCCGTCTGACGAGTAACGAGATGATACATATTGGTGACCGTATTACTCTACCTGGCGGCTTTGTGGATGGAACGGTCATTGATATCACACTCACAACTGTAAAGATTCGTCAATCAGATAATACGATTACCACCGTACCGCCTCTTACATTAGTTAGTGGAATGTTCCAGAACTGGAAGGGGTTGGAAGATGTAGAGGGACAAAGGGTCAAGAAGATGATTTATTTTGATGTTCGCAGCATTCGTATTGCTGACGATGGACTCAAACAACAGCTAATTGATAAGGGACTTGCTAAGGCGGACGACCTAAAGGGTGAGGTTGTGACGACTGCTCTCTTCCGTCGTTATATGGAGCATTACCTTGCCAAGCGTGAGGATGTCAATGCGAAGATGCCTCTCCTCGTACGTCAATTGGAGGCAACACAGGCGGGTATACCTATGGAACTTTACTTCTTCCTACGTCAGAAAGACTGGATTCCTTACGAGCATGCCATGGCTGACATCCTCGAACACGTTTATGCCTACGCCAACGAGTTCGGCTTGAAGGTCTATGCACAAGCCCCTGTGCAGTAAAAGAGTTGGTAGAGGAGTTTTATTAAAACCCTCAACACAATATGTGCGGAGCATCAACACGACATGTGCGGAGGCTCCGCACATATCGTGCGAAGGCTTAGTTTTATTCTTTAAGTTGCTTGGTTAAACCTTAAACCTAAATCAGTCATTAGATCACAATATGTATCATTCTTATTACTATGGTATTGTTTCTTAACACCTTTTATTTTCTTATCGGTATCTTGTCCGTCTTTGTAACTTGACGTAGCCGCTACGCCTGCGTCCCAAAGCTAAACAATCTGCTCGATAATAAAACAAAATATATTTAGGTTCTAATGACCGATTTGGGTTTATCGCTGCTGGAAGGCACAGGGTGACATTTCAATTCTATGAATACAGGTTTTTGAAACGCCGCGCTGCTCATAAGGTTATCTATAAGAAAGAAATGGAATTCAATTTCCATCCGGGTACAGTCTATGTGATAGAGGTCTTGCCGGATATACAGACATTCCGTATAGTTGAAGATAAAACACGGTTTGTGTAGGGATAGAACGAAAAGGACTTTGGTTAACTGCTTGGGTATTGAAATAACATGATATAGATTTTTTAACATGAGGAAAGTTTCATTCTACAAAATAAAACACTATCTTTACGAAGAATCTTTTGTGTTAACTAACCCTATAAATAGACATACGTATGAAATATTGGAAATCAATTAATTGTTTGGCTATATTCTGCCTATCAGTGTTGATGTTATCTTGTTCAACGGAAAACACTGTTGTTGGTAGTATTGGAGTAAGTGATGTAAAGTCGTCAGGCTGCAAAGCCTCAGCCTCTCTGATGGAGTCTCGTCCTGATTACTATAATCATTTCATAGGGCAGCGGTCTGTGTTGCACCTTTTGCTCGGTAAAGAGAATACTGTCACGGCACGTTTTGCAAACGTCATGGATAACTGTGCAATCGACCTGTTCCATGTAGCAGCAAGCAGCAGTGAGGGTAAGATTGTTCTCATCCTGTATCCCGATAAGGACATGATGACAAACTGCATCTGTCGCTATGATGTTGATTTCAAAATGCAGAATATCGTTTCTGGTAATTATCAACTGGAAGTATATCATACTACCGCTGACAAACAGATTAACAAAGACAACCAGATTTTTAGCGGAACAGTAAACTTAGAGAAAGGGAAGGAACTTATACTGACAATGAGCCGGTAAGGAATAAGTGTGGAGAGTTGGGTTGTGGTGGCTTGGTTATACAAGTGCCTCTACCTTACTTTCTACAGCTTTATCGTGGAATGGTTAGCTGTGATGTCAGCTTGAAGTTGCTTTTAAGCTACTGGTTCAATTGTTCTTTGAGGATAAGAAAATCCCTAAAATATATTTTCCTGTCATATCTGTCATACAAAATTAGTGTTTAACTTGTTGGTTGATAGCGTATTTACATGAAATGTTAAATGTGACAGCAACTAAAAACAAAACTATTATCGTATAATAGGTGTTTTTCTTACTAACGTAAGTAGATTTCATTGCTACCTATTTTGAGGAAACCTATAAAGTAAAAGACAAAAGAATAAAACGGTAAAAGAGTATTTTGCTGTTTTATTCTTTTGTCTTTTTGTTTTCCAGTCTTAATTCGCAGTAAGAAACATAGTGGACACTGGTAATCATAATTATGAATTAAAAAGGTTCTCTCACAGAGTTCACAGAGTTACACTGAGGTTTAGATAGCACTTAAGTCCACAGAGTAACCATGTGGTCTGGGGAGTTCACAGAGTTTTTTGCAAGTGAACAAGCTTACAAGTTCATAAGTAAACGAGTTTGCGGGTTTACAAGTGAACAAGTTACTTGTAGCAATAAACACAGCGTATAGTAGTAATCATAATTATGCATTGTGAATTATGCATTGCGAATTATATCAGTAATCATAATTATGACGTACTGATGAGAACTTCGTTCGAATAATTTTGAATTATGAATTACGTCTCTTCTATTGCAACTGCATTATTCCGTCTTTGTTCACGCTCGTTACGCCTTTCACCTTTCTGAATTCGGCAATGGCCTTATCAACGTCGTGTTTTTCGTCAACCTTGACCGCTACACCACTGAACTCCTTGTATTTGTAGAGTAGGGTACAGCCCTGCTTCTTGATGGCTTTCAGTAGAGGTTTGTTGCCTGTCTTCTTGTCGAAGAAGATAATCAGCGTGTGGCTAACAGGAGTCTTCTCTCTTTCACGTTTTGCCTTTTCCAGACCTTCACCTCCATCATCACCATTCATTATCTGCTCCTTGATTGGGCATTGTGCAGATGCTGTTGTTGACTGGATGAACAATAAGCCCATCAGCAACATACTTGCTTTAAAATATTTCTTCATCTTATTCTCTCCTTTAAATATGGATGACAAAGATAGTTATAAATAAGCAGATAACTACTAATATTTATAATTATTTCAGTTTTTCTTCTCCTTATTTATTGTGCTACCTTTGCAGAGTTTTAAGAGTCTTCGGCAATTTGGAGTGATACCTTTTGAGATTAGAAGTTTGAAGATAGGTCACACAGAGCAAAGGAGAACACAGAGGTTTTATATAGTTGCAATCGTTAGACACAGAGGTACCGTTGGTGCGTGGAGGGATATAGGTTGATGATAGTTCTTTATCAGCTTTGTTAGAGCCTGTTTTGCAATGAAAAAAGCAACCAAGCGTTGTGCTCGGTTGCTTTTGTATGGTGTTAACCTTAACAAAAAGGATTATGCTTCAGCATTCTCTTCTTCCACAGCCTTGAACTGCTCAAGGTCTTCTGGGTTGAAGGCTTTGATATAAGCAGTGTGACCGATAACTTCTTCCTCTGCCATGCGAACAAAGACATGGGCAGACTTCTTGAAGAGGTCTGGTGCCTTAGAAGCATCTTGAATGAGGAGGAGAGAACCGATGATGTCGGCTGTCATGTTGTAAAGACGGCGTGCAAGGAAGTCGTGAACATCCTGGTTTTCGCTTGCGTTAACCTTCTCAACAGCCTCTTCGTAGAGCTGGACGAGTTTAGCTACACGCTCACGCAGACCCTTCATGCAGTCGCAAGAGAGTTCGCCCTCAAGCATCTCCTTCATGATAGAGAGGTAGGTACCGTTAGTGATGTAACGTACAGCAGCAACAACCTGCAACTGTGTTGTACCCTCATAGATAGAGAAGATACGTGCATCACGGTACAGACGCTGACACTTATACTCCATGATGAAACCAGAACCACCGTGGATAGAGATAGAATCGTAAGCTGTCTGGTTAGCATACTCAGAGTTGATACCCTTTGCCAATGGTGTGAAAGCATCAGCAAGACGAGTGTACTTCTTCATCTCCTGACGCTCCTCAGGGGTGAGCTTCTGGTCACGTGCGATATCTTCCAATGCCTTGTAGATATCAACATAGCGTGCAGTCTGATACAAGAGAGAACGACCAGCATCGAGTTTCGCCTTCATACGAGAGAGCATATCGTAGACAGCTGGGAAGTTGACAATCTTCTTACCGAACTGTGCACGATCCTTAGCGTAAGCCAATCCCTCGTTGTAAGCCTCCTGCTCAAGCCCGACAGACTGTGCTGCGATACCAAGGCGAGCACCATTCATCAATGCCATTACATATTTAATAAGACCCATGCGGACGTTACCACAGAGCTCTGCCTTCGCATTCTTGTAAACAAGCTCGCAGGTAGGAGAACCATGAATACCGAGTTTATGCTCGATATGACGTACGTCAACACCGCCATTACGTTTGTCATAGATGAACATAGAAAGGCCACGACCATCACGTGTACCCTCTTCTGAACGTGCAAGAACGAGGTGGATGTCAGAGTCGCCATTGGTAATGAAACGCTTCACACCATTCAGACGCCAGCAGTTCTCCTTCTCATCGAAGGTAGCTTTGAGCATTACACGCTGAAGGTCGGAACCAGCATCAGGCTCGGTGAGGTCCATTGACATCATCTCTCCTTCGCAGATACGAGGAATATACTTCTGACGCTGCTCCTCATTACCAAACTCATAGAGTGTGTCGATACAAGACTGCAAAGACCAGATATTCTGGAAACCAGCATCGGCAGCAGCAATCAACTCAGACATCATAGAGAAGACAACGTTTGGAAGGTTCAGTCCACCATAACGGCGAGGCATAGAAACACCCCACAATCCTGCCTGACGTGTAGCCTGGATATTCTCCAAGGTCTTGCTGGCATAGTGCATACGGTTGTCGATAAGGTGTGGACCTTCGATGTCTACAGCCTCAGAGTTAGGTGCAATGATATTTGCTGTTATGTCACCAGTGATATCCAAGATGCGTTTGTAGTTCTCGATAGCATCCTCATAGTTTACCGGTGCGTCAGCGTGTGTAGAAGCATCAGCGTAGTTACGCTCTTTCAGTTCTACGATGCGTTTCATCAATGGATGCTCCAAGTGAAACGCTATTTCTGGGTGGTCAGTATAATAATTTGCCATGATAAAAAATGTAAGAGTGGCCCCTCCCCCTTGCCCCTCCCCCGAAGGGAGGGGAGTAGAATGTACTGTTTCCTATGGTTAGGGTCTCTTTTTATTCGTTGTTTATAAATTCGGTTATTTGTTCTATCACATTGTCAATGTCCGTGTATATCTCTTCGTTGGTGAATCTAAGCACATTAAAGCCCATTTCGTTGAGGTATTCTGCTCTTGTTTCATCGTCTACCTCTTGTAGCGGTTGCTTATGGTAAGCCCCATCTACTTCTATGACTAAGTTTTGTGAAAGACAAGCAAAGTCTACAATGAAGTCACCTATAGGATGCTGTCTTCTGAAATGACATTCGCCCCTTGTACCTTTTAATTCTTTCCATAGAATCTCTTCTGCCAAAGTCATCTCGTTTCGATTCTCCTTTGCAAAGTCTTTTAGAATATGGTATCTATCAGGTGAAGCTGTCTTGTAGGTGCATTTCTTTCTATTTTCTTTAGTCATAGGTCAGTAGTAGTTCATCAAAAATATGCACGTTATGACTTCTGTGATAATAAGTATTCTGTAGCATTAGCCTCCTTTGACTCCCTTCTCGCATTTTACTCCCCTCCCTTCGGGGGAGGGGTAAGGGGGAGGGGCCACTTCTTTGTTACTTACTATTCTGCTTATAATACTTTATCAACTTCGGAACAACCTCTTCAACGGTGCCATTGATGATATAGTCAGCGATGGAATTGATAGGAGCGTCTGGGTCGTTGTTGATAGAGATGACGATACCACTGTCCTGCATACCAGCAATGTGCTGAATCTGTCCAGAGATACCACAAGCGATGTAAACCTTTGGATGGACGGTGACACCGGTCTGACCAATTTGACGATCGTGGTCTACCCAACCTGCATCAACAGCGGCACGGCTGGCACCAACCTCTCCATGAAGCTCTTTAGCTAACTTGAAGAGTAAGTCGAAACCCTCTTTAGAGCCAACACCATAGCCACCTGCGATAACGATTGAAGCCTCCTTGAGGTTGTTCTGTGCTGGCTCAACATGACGGTCGATAACCTTTACAACATAGTCAACCTCTGGGACATACTTCGCTACATCTGGATAGACAACCTCGCCCTTTGCCTCACCCTCATAGATAGCTTTCTGCATAACGCCAGAGCGTACGGTAGCCATCTGTGGACGGTGGTCAGGATTGACGATGGTTGCTACGATGTTACCACCGAAGGCAGGACGAATCTGATAGAGCAGGTTCTCATAACGCTTACCTGCTTTCTTATCTTCGTAGTCACCAATCTCAAGTTGAGTACAATCGGCGGTAAGACCACTTGTCAGGGATGATGACACACGTGGACCGAGGTCACGACCGATAACAGTAGCACCCATCAAACAGATCTGTGGTTTCTCCTCAGTGAAGAGGTTTACAAGAATGTCTGTGTGTGGTGCTGATGTGTAAGGGAAGAGTCCCTCACCATCAAAGACAAAGAGTTTGTCTACACCGTATGGCAGGATTTGGTCTTCTACCTTTCCTTTGATGCCACTACCTGCAGCGATGGCGTGGAGTTCCACACCTAACTCATTTGCGAGCTTGCGACCTTTGGTCAACAGCTCCTGTGAAACCTCCTGTACGGTGGTTTCCTCTATTTCGCAATATACAAATACGTTGTTCATAAATAAAATCTTCGACCAAGCACTAATCCAACTAACTGCCCCCAACTGGCCCCAACTGGCCCCTCCCCCTTACCCCTCCCCCAAAGGGAGGGGAGTGAAATGTGTCACTTGCTGTAGTACAGCGACCTTATTAAAAATAATAAAAGCTGCTTCCCCCTTTATAATTTGTCTGTAGCCAATGTATAAAGCGTCAGGACATTCTATGCCCCTCCCTTTGGGGGAGGGGATGGGGGAGGGGCCAGTCGGTTGACTTGTTAGTCGGTTGGTTAGTTGTTCTGTCGTTTTTAACCAATAATCTTCTCTCCTAACAGTTCTTTGATGAGTCCTTCTACATCCCCATCTGAGCCAGTGAGCGTCTTACTCTCCTTAGCTTGGAAGACGATGTTCTGAACAGACTTCACCTTTGTTGGTGAACCACTCAAACCGCACTGCTCCTCATCACCGTTGACATCGGCAACTGACCACTGATTCAGTGTGAGGTAAGGACGCTCCTCATAGAGCTGTGTCCAAGGCTCATCACCTTTGCGCTCCATAGGACAAGTAGCATACTTGTACTTCATCACGAGTTTGGCATTGCAAGGACGTGCAGGAGCAGCAGTACCATTCACAGTGATGAGTACTGGTAATGGAGCTACAACGGTCTCTACACCACCATCAATATGGCGACGGATAGTAGCCTTGCCATCCTCAATCTTCAGGATTTCTTCTGCGTAAGTAACTTGATTGAGTCCTAACTTCTGTGCAACCTGTGGTCCTACCTGTGCGGTGTCACCATCGATAGCCTGTCGTCCACCGATGATAATGTCTACATCACCGATTTTCTGTACAGCTGTCGCTAAAGCATAAGAAGTAGCGAGTGTGTCAGCACCAGCAAACTTACGATCGGTAAGCAACCAGCCAGTATCAGCACCACGATAGAGTCCCTGTCGGATGATTTCTCCGGCGCGTGGAGGACCCATGGTTAAGATTCCTACAGTAGAGCCTGGGTTCTGTTCCTTCAGTCTCAGAGCCTGCTCCAAAGCGTTTAGGTCTTCAGGGTTGAAGATGGCAGGCAGTGCGGCACGGTTTACCGTTCCTTCGGCTGTCATGGCATCTTTTCCCACATTTCTTGTGTCAGGTACCTGCTTAGCAAGTACTACAATTTTCAAACTCATAAATATAATAATGTGTTATTTAATATTCAATTGCTTTGGTTGAGGGCAAAAGTACGTTTTTTTTGCAACATAAACAAAAAAAGTTGCACAAAAACCACTTAACTGTGTTTAGGTTTGTTAGGAGCTATCCTATGAGCTGTTTTGTTGGAGTTAGAGGAGGTGTTGTAGTTTAAGAGAGTTGTACCCTCATTTGTTTTGCGGAAGTAAAGCTCTAATAACCGATTTGAACTTAAGTGTATAGCATAGAAATGATGCGGAGGTTGATGGATGATAATATTTCCTTTACTATTTAAAAACCCTTAATTTTAATGGAAAAGCTCTGTCAGAATCCTCTTTTATAGCCTTTTCAATCTTGTTATATTCGTACTATATAGAATTATTTACGTGAACAGAAAGAATTATTTTCATGAAAAGAAATATTTTTGTTCATGAAGATAAATATTTTTTTTCATGAAAATAATTCCATGAAGTTGTATGTATCATGATGAAGAAGGGCGTGTATAGTTATGATACAATATGTTTATAAGTACATTATTTACCTAAAATAAGAAGATAATATTGTGTGTACTTTTCTTTTTTCATACCTTTGCGTGGTGAGTTCTAACCCTTTTGAAGTTTTGATACTTGCAGTTCCTTGAAGATAAAAGAATTTTGCAGATAAATAAACTTAATATAGCAAATGAATAAACGTACTATCGTTAGCATTGTCTTTTTATGTCTTTCTGTGACTTCATTTGCGCAGAAAGGCTTTGTGATATGGGATAAAGTAAATAATATCCCTGTGAGTAGAGCAAGTGTATATACCACCTACATGGGGAAAGTGAGGAGTACGTTTAGCGACCAACAGGGGAGAGTTGTTGTGGATTTTGCTTTTGATAATCTGATGATTTCTCATATAAACTATCAGAAAGAAAGCGTGAAAGTATTGTCTGATACACTGTTTATGGAGCAAAGTATGCAGTTGCTTTCGGAAGTTGTCGTGAGTCCTGCGGGCGAGCCAGCATGGATTAAACCCATGTTGATGAAATTTGTAAAGACGAAAGCAAAGAAGTATAGAAGTAATGGAGTTCTAAGATATGAGTATCAGACACAGAATGTAGGCGATACGGTGTTATATCGCTTTGTAAGTAATGGACTGGTAAGAAAGAAGGAACTCTTTGAAATCTCTCCCTTGGAGAATATTATCACCTTTAAGGATAAGTCAGCTGGTTGTGACTATAGTAACCTTAAAAATACGCTTTACCATGACTTTGTTTCTGATATGGATGAGAAGTTTGTGAAGGAACATCGGTTCTATGTGGATAATGAGTCTGAAAGCTTGGGTGTCAATGTGGTAAGACTCCTATTCAAGTCGAAAAAAGATTGGAAAGATTCGGGTTATTTATGTATAGATACCCTACAAAATGTCATCCTCAGAGCAAAACGTTCTACGGGATTGGCTTATAATGTGCAGCACCGTACTAATGCACTTGTGCGCTCAACAATCAATGCTATATATGGACATCAATATAAGGACTGGCAGATTGATGTTGAGGCAGAGTATCGCTCATTGGATAACTCCTTTTACCTAAGTAGTTGTCGCTATTCTAATTATATTCAAGAAGAGTTTAAAGGAAAGAAGAAAAAAGGAGTTGAAGTTTATAATGTTACCTCTATTTATGAGGCACAACCTTATCTGAAAAACGAGGTGGGTGAAGGAACAGAATTTCTTTTATTGCCTCAACCTTTTGCAATGAAGATTATTATGAGCAAAAAGGAAAGAAGACAAGAGGAGTCATTGCAGAATGTGAAGAAAGAATATAACGTTTATTGAATCCAGTGTGAGAATTTATCAAGGGTTCCATAGGGCAATAAAAGAAAGATGTAACGATTCAGGAATATGGCGTATAAATTATTGTTGATTATCAGTATGCTACATAAATAGATACATACGAATTCTGGTAAAGCATGTCATTTCGAACTTCTTGGGGGGTCTTCCGTTAAACGCATAGACATTTTTTCGTATAGCTTTAATGGTAAACCAAAGATATAGATTAAGCAAATAGACAACCAAGATAGTCTTGGCTGTCTATTTTATTCACTCTCCGACACTGATAACCATTTCTTTTTAAAACGTCAAAAATTTGTAGATAGGATGTTGAAAAATCATTACATAAATTCATATAAAACACCTAAAAGAAAGCAGAAAAACACGTGTAAAAAGCGAGATTGCAACCAGCAGTAAATCAATTAGTTATGAAGTCGTGCAAGAAAAGGTGCTTAATTAGACTTCAAAAGGGCGTTAGTAAAGACCTTAAAGGGCATCTTTTGCAAGCCTAAAGAGCGTCTTTAAGAAGCCAAAAGTGCATGTATTGATTTTGAGTCGTGGAAAAATAGTTTACAAATCTCAGCTAATAAGTGAAAAAGTTGTTTGTATAAGACAGGTAGACATCGCACCTAATTAGATTAATCATGTAGTTTATCCCCCATTCTAAAACCATCTAATAGGGTGTAATCATACCTTCATTATAGATTTACCCCAAATTTCCGAAGAGCTATAAGAAAACCTTGAAGTTAGATTTCCTGTCATATCTGTTATTCAGTGTTGGTACTTAACTCATTGGTTTATAGTGTAATTACGTGAAATGTTAAATGTGACAGCAATTAAAAACAAAACTATTTTGTAATAAATAGGTGTTATTTTATTCATGAAGATAATTTGGTGAAGTGGAAGTGTCAGCATGAGGAGAGTGTGATAGCTATTTTGTCAGCACATAATTTATCGAATATAAAATACTTTGTGAAATCTCTTATAAGCTGTATCTATCTTTTTCTTGTTCTAACTTTGCTATCTCATTGGTTTGTGTTATCTTTGTAGCATAATGATAGATAGACCGACTGTAGATAGGATTATGAATGCGTCGAATATCGTTGAGGTAGTCAGCGATTTCGTTTCTTTACGCAAGACGGGAACAAGCTATAAAGGTTTGTGCCCTTTTCATGATGACCGTACACCATCGTTTTCCGTTAGTCCTGTGAAAGGTGTTTACAAATGCTTTTCATGTGGTGCGGCGGGTAATGCTGTGAAGTTTATCATGGAGCATGAGCAGATGACTTATCCTGAAGCCTTGAAGTGGCTTGCGAATAAGTATCATATTGAGGTGCATGAGCGAGAACTGACGAATGAGGAAAAGCAGCAGGAGAATGAACGAGAATCAATGTTCTTGGTCAATGAGTGGGCTGCAAAGTACTTTAATGATATCTTGCACAACGATGTTGATGGTATGGCTATTGGTATGCAGTATTTTCGCAGCCGTGGTTTTAGAGATGATATCATTCGTAAGTTTCAGTTAGGTTTCTGTCTTTCAAGTCGTCATGCTTTTGCTGATGTAGCCTTAAAGGCAGGTTTTCAAAGAGATTTTCTTATAAAGACTGGTCTTTGCTTTGAGCGTGAGAATGGAGAACTTATCGACCGCTTCAATGGACGTGTGATGTTCCCATGGGTGGGTGTGAGCGGTAAGGTGACAGCCTTCGGTGGTCGTCTGCTGGATTCTCGTACGAAGGGCGTTAGTCAGAAGTATGTCAATTCTCCAGATAGTGTTATCTATCATAAAGAGAGAGAACTCTATGGTATCTTCCAAGCAAAGAAAGCTATAGCTAAGCACGACCTTGTTTATATGGTGGAGGGATATACGGACGTTGTCTCTATGCACCAGTGTGGTATTGAAAATGTCGTAGCTAATAGTGGTACAGCACTTTCTGTACATCAGATACGTCTTTTGCACCGCTTTACTCCTAATATCGTTCTACTTTATGATGGCGATGAGGCTGGTCAGCATGCTGCTTTACGAGGTACGGATATGCTGTTGGCTGAGAGTATGAATGTGAAGGTGCTGTTACTTCCTGACGGAAAAGACCCAGATGAGTTCGCACGTAGTTACAGTGCAGAAGATTTCAGAAAATATATTGAAGATAATCAGACAGACTTCATCGTCTTTAAGATTAACGTACTATTAAAGGGTGTTACTGATCCGATTAAGCGTTCAGAGGCAGTTGGTTCAATAGTGCAAAGCATTTCTGTTATAAAAGACCCGATACTCCGTGATACCTATATCCGTGAGTGTGCGAATCGTACAGGCGTGTCAGAGCGAACCTTGATGGACCAGATGAATCGTAATATCTATTCCAATCGAGAACAACAGACACGTGAACAACAGCAACATCGGGCTGCGGTAATGGAGGAGCAACGGGAGGATGCAATGGCTGTAGCCTCTAAACCGACAACATCGAAGGTAGAGCAAATGCTTATCCAAGCTGTCGTCAAGGATGGTGAGAAGGTAATCTTCCGTGATGTGAAAGATGAGAATAGCGGACAGACATATAACCTGACCGTAGCACAATATATTGCTTATGACCTTGGAAGCGATAATCTTGGTTTCTCAAATGAACTTTATACTAAGATACTGCAGGAGGCTGTAGAGCATTGTGGTGAAGAAGGGTTCAAGGCTGAAGAGTATTTCACACAGCATGCAGATATTAATATCGCATCTGTAGCAGTGAGATTGAGCGTAGATCGTTTCCAACTCGCAGGGAGTCTGCAAGTGAAAGAAACGGAACAAACATTGCGTGATCGTGTTATACATCTTGTAGCTGACTTCCGTTTAGAATATGTTTCTTTCCACTTGAAAGAACTGAATGAACGACTTCTGCAGGTGAAAGATTCGCAAGAGATGCAAGAGATTATGAGCGAGATAATGAGGACACAGAATCTTCGTAATGAATTAGCAAAGAAAACTGGTAGTAATATTCTGGTATGATGAATATGATAAGAAACTTATTCAAGCCATCACTTCGTCTCTCAGACCTTGATTTAAGTGAGAATAAAAGGATAGTCTCAAAGGCACTGAAGGCACTCAACTGTACAGGGGAATGGAGAAAAGAGGGTGATGCAGCACTTGTCCGTTATACATTTCAGAGTGGACATTTTGGTATTCGTATTATCGGTAATTGTCCACAGGTGGAATTGTCATACCTTTTCTTTGCTGAGGCTGAGATGAAAGATATAAATATTGTGCGCCATGTGTGCAATCACTTTAATCTTAATTCTACCGGTCCACGGTTTAGCTATAGTATCAATGAGGAAACAAATATCATTGATATGCATATCCTAACACCGCTTCTGTTAGATGACGATCGCGCAAAAGATATTCTTTCTTCGGCTATGGTCGATATGTTTTTATGGCAGAATTCTTTTATTAGGAGTCTGACAGATGTGAAGAAGGAAGCAAAAAGTTCGGCTACGAGTGATTTGGAATGGTCTGAGAAGGAAGTTGCGCGTGATTTCTTTCTCCTTCGAGAACAGGAATTAAGACATCAGAAGAAAGGTGCAGAGTGGCGTCAGAATGATAAGGAAGCTGCAACTTTGAAGCAGTGGATGGATAAGGTTTTTGGTTTGGTGGATGTTGTCTTCTCTGAGTTGACGGTGGTAACAGATACCGTAACAGTTATCAACGACCGTGAATCTATAGCATCCTATAATCTGTCCGACACTCTGATAGTAGATGGAGCGTTTGTTCGACAGAAGGCAATGCTCGACCTTGTATTCTTTCTCCCAGCTCATCCGACAACTCGTCGTCGTATGACTTTCAGTATTCAGCAGGCTGATGGTTGTGAAGATGTGCTTTACTATCAGGTAGTTGCCACATTGTTACCATTGCCATCAGGGATTGGTAGACCCCTTCATTCGAAGGAAGTACAGGTGCAGTCGCACTCTGTCTTGTTGGCATACGACCTTCGCTCAACAAAGCAGTTGCAGGATGAGTTCGTTTATATGTGGAAGGAGGCTAAGAGTAAGGTAGCTAATGGTGAGGAGAACCAACTAACCGAAGAGCAACGATTGATTGCCAATGTAGAGAGTGTGGATGCTGCTCGCTTTGTTTATCGTAGTCGGACTCTTCATCGTCAGAAGCGTTACTATGAAGCGATTTCTTGTTTGGAGAACGCTTACCGCCTTTTGAATTCTAATATAGAAAAAAAGAGTCTGGAAGAACGGAACCTCTTCTTAGAGGTCTGCTATATGTTAGGCTTCTGCTATAACGAGTTGCAACAGTATGATAGGGCTTATTACTACCTTACGTTTGTAACAGGAGTTAATCGCACTCTTTATGCTGAGGAGTATGTTAACTGTATGATTTATTTGGGTGATTATCGTTCGCTGATGACCATAGACGGAATCTTGGAAGACTTACATAATTCTATTGTTGAAGATGAAGAAGGCGAATTCGAACAATCGGTGCACCCTTTTCTACAGTTTCTTTACCGACGAAAGGCTTATGTCTTGGTAGAGTTGCATAGATTTGATGAGGCGGAAGAAATGCTTCGTCAGATGATTGATGATCCAGAGTCTGGAGACTTTGCATTAGACGAGTTAGCGTATATTCAGCAGTTACGAGAGAAGGATAAGACTGGCGGAACAGTCGAATCGAATAGTTAGTGGAAAGGAGAATATAGATGATTTATGTTCATTGGGCATTCTTAGCAGTCTACGTTGTTGTCATCATTATGGTGATGGTACGCGTATTGATGGATAACCGACAGCCAGCCAAGACAATGGCGTGGATGTTGGTGCTGACGTTTATCCCAATGTTAGGTATCATTCTTTACTTCTTCTTCGGTCAGACCACACGTAAGGAGCGTAAGATATGGCAGTATAGTATGGACCAGTTGACCAAGCATTCCATGTTGGAGTTTGTAGAACAGAAGCGTCTTCATCTGCCTAATGAGTACCGAGAACTTATCAAACTCTTCATGAATCAGAACTGGGTCTTACCATTTAAGAATAACGAAACAGAGATTTATACTTCTGGATACGAGTTTTTTCCTTCTTTGTTAATGGAGATTGGTAAGGCTGAACATCATATCCATTTAGATACTTTTATTATTGCCAGTGACCCCTTGGGGCAGATTGTTGCTGATGCTTTGATTGATAAAGCACGACAAGGAGTAGAGGTACGTGTCATCTATGATGATGTAGGTTCTTGGAAAACAAAGAATCGTTTTTTTGACCGTATGCGAGCTGAGGGAATAGAAGTATATGCCTTTATGCCTGTACGCTTTCCAGTCTTTACCAGTAAGGTGAACTATCGTAATCATAGAAAGATATGTGTGATTGATGGTGAGGTGGGATTTATCGGTGGTATGAATATTGCCAATCGTTATGTGCAAGGGATAAAGAAATTAGCTTGGCGTGATACGCATGTTAAGATAACTGGTGCAGCGGTATATGGTTTGCAACGTGCCTTTTTGGTAGATTGGTTCTTTGTAAGTCGTGAACTAATAACCAATCATGTTTATTATCCTGTCAGTAAGGTTACTGAGAATGATAGTCTTATTCAGATTGTCACCAGTAGTCCAACAAGTTTATGGCCTGAGATAGAGCAAGGTTACGTAAGGGTACTTACCAGTGCGAAGCAATATGTCTATATGGAAACACCTTACTTCCTTCCTACCGACCCAATCCTCTTTGCTATGCGTACTGCAGCTTTGTCGGGAGTAGATGTAAGACTGATGATTCCTTACGAGACAGACACAAAGATTGTGGAATGGGCTTCACGCACATACGTCTTAGATACAGTGAAAGCGGGAGTAAAAGTTTATTTATATAAGGCTGGTTTTAATCATTCGAAACTTCTTGTTGCCGATGATAGCATAGCAACGATTGGTTCTACTAATGTTGACTTCCGTAGCTTTGAGAATGACTTTGAAGCAAATGCTTTCTTCTATGATAAGAAAATAGCATTAGAAGTAAAGGATATCTTCTTAAAAGATCAAGAAGAGTGTGTTGCCTTAGAAGATGTGCGAAACCTTACACATCGTTCTTTCCTACAACGATTGTGGGAATCAATAATAAGGCTCTTGAGCCCTTTATTATAAAGGTAAGAAACCTCTTACAAATAAATAGTTCTGCAAAGATGTTTACTATTATATAAGGTAATACGTAAAGCAAGGAAAGACAAATGTTTTTATTTTTTTCTATTTTCTTGTTTGTTTCATATATTCTCACTACCTTTGCGCCCAGTTAAAATAAAATTAACTTGTAATAACAATGAGCGTCATAAAGAATATTAATTCAGCAAATGTTTGCACCTTAGGAAATAAAGGTGTAGGCTCTATTTGTGCTGCATTAAATTCTTTAACGAAGAAAGACAGAAAAAATATCGCAAATTATTTGGTAGTTCCAAATAATTTTGTACTCTCTCTCTTAGGCCAGGCGTAACCTCCTCACTTTTTTCTTCTCGCATACGCGCGCGATGTGTGCTGTGCAACCCCTGTAAACAAAGGACTTTTCGGAGTTTCCTTTGTTCGCTTTTTTGTGTCCCTACGTAAACTGAAATAAGAAGAAATTAAGCACGAAATAATAACTTTATTTTAATCAATAAAACAGGATATACGTTTGCAATGTATCCTCTAAAAATTAAACGAAATGATAGCAACTGAAAGAATGGTTTATCAAAAACCTCAATGCAAAATTGTTTGCACTGAAACAGAATTCTTGTTGAATAATGCCAGTGGTAATGCTGGAAAGATTCAACCTGGTACGGTAACAGGAGATGCAAAACAAAACATCTTTAACGAAGAAGACTTGGATAATGCTTCTTGGAATGATACGGAAGAGAACTAATAACTGTTTGAAAAGAAAATGAATAAATTTATGAAAAGATCAACTATAACTTTAGTAATGCAAAGCATGTGTTATGGTTTTGCTGCTTTATTGCTTACTGCCAGCTGTGTCAATGATGATACGGTGCAGGAGGGAAAACAAAAGAAAAGCGATATTCCTACAGGTTCAACCGTCTTTACAGGTACTTCTCAGCCAGAGGTAACAACACGTACGGCAATCCTTAACCATACAAAGGGTGCTGGTGCTTCTGTGAATTGGAGTAGCAGTGACAAAATATGGGTTAAGGATGATGCTGGTACTTGGCAGCAGAGTGCTGCGGCAACAATTCCTTCGGCAACAAACCAATCTTTTGCTACGTTTGCGCTGTCAGGTACATACACAGGTGCTTCACATGATATTATTTACACCAATAAGGCTGTTTCAGGCTCACAACCACAAGTAGAGATAAAGACAGAACAAACACAATCTTCACCAAATAACTTTGATCATGCAGGTGAATCGGGAGATTGCGGAATCGCTACAGGTGTCAAACTTGGTAGTGGTTATAAATTTACGCTCAATCACAAGGCCTCTTATCTTTGCTTAATTCCTCGTACCAATAATGAATATGTAAGACGCAGCACATTGATTAAGGTTGAGATTATGAGCGATGATGAGATTGCAGGAACTTACAATATGGCTGCAGACGGCACACTTACACTTGCTTCAGGTGGTTCTAAGACGATTACAGTAAAAACTGGTTCGGGCTTCGCAATAGACAATGCCGCTGATGATATGAGTAAGAATGCTACTTATGCAGTCGTTGCTCCTGGTACTCATACTTTCCGTATTCGTTACTGGCTTCGCAATACAACGGACAATCCGCAAGGTGCAATAGAAGGAACTGTATCTAAAATTGTTACACTTAATTGTACAGCAGGTTCTATTCATGATATAACAGCTAATCTTAATCCGCATGACTACGATGGAACAAAGTACTACTTGTGGGATGCTCAGCAAAATTATTGGGCAGGTCACGAATGGAATAGCGCCAATCCATGGCAGCCAACGTTTACGACACAGCCAGCCAATCTAAACTACCCCCAGAGCAACAGTGACCCACGTTACTACAACGAAAGTTACCCAGGTTACGGCGTAAGCAACCCCGCTATCCACTCATGCAAAGATCTTCCTAACGTGAACGAGATGACATGGTACGCAGTAAAGGGCGATCCACGTTGGGACGCAGACGAATTATGGACAATCATGGGCCATTTATATAAAGGTGGTATGTGGTTTAAGAAGAAGTCACAGATAAGCGGATACAATGCTAACACAGCCTACGACGGAATCGATTGGCGAACAAAAAGTAATGGAGATATCTGGTCTGTATCTCAGACTCTTCCATCTGCAGCTGACGCAGGTAATTACTTCTACCTGCCCGCCTTGGGTTACTACTACTCTGGTCAGCTGTACTACGTTGGTCAGACCGGCGCCTATTGGTCGTCAAGTGCTTACCCATGGAACAGCAACAACGCCTACTACCTGAACTTCAACAGTAACCTCGTCATCGTGAACGCCGGCTACGGCCGCAACTACGGGTTCAGAGTCGGCGGGTTTGAGTAGTCCGTGCGCTTGCCCTTTTACAGGTGTCGCCCTCTAAGAAGCCTCACCCGCCCCTCCCCGAACCACTGGTCACTGACCGAAGGGTAGTAAAGGGGAGGGAGTGCCTAACGGACAGAGCTTCTGCTGAATGCGTATTCCGTCGCTGCGCTCACCGTATCTACGTGATGGCGGATGCGTATTTAGCAACTCGTAGATACGCATTGCGCAGCCGTTAAATGCGTATCTAATGGTAGCGTTCACCGTATTCAGCGGCACGCAGATACGCATTGCTCAGTAAGGCAATACGTATTTAGCAGGAGAAGGATGCTGAAAGGAGGATAGAAGAGACGATGAAAGGGAGGAAATAAACCAAGAATATAGAATGGGGCAGCATGAGGATGCACAAAGAAAGCTGCAGAGGCGTGCTGTCCTACGCTATGAAAAATAAAATCTAATGTATAACTTTAAACACGAAGAATCATGAAAATTCGTTTAGTACCAAAGAAAAATCCGCAGAAGCGGGAGGAAGTAAAGTTTTATGCTAACCCTGTTAACCTTGGGCATAAGTCGCTGGATGACATTGCACGTGACATTGCTGGACGTTCGTCCTTGACGCGTGGTGATGTGTCGAACGTGCTGTATAACTTTATTGATTGCTTGCCCCATTATCTCCGTGATGGTTTCAGTATTCAGTTGGGAAGTTTTGGCTCGATGCGTGTCACGCTGGCGAGCAAAGGAGCAGAAACAGAAAAAACTTTTAAGACCGAGACAATTAAGCCTCGTGTGGTCTTCACGCCCGGAACAGAATTGAAGCGTGAACTTTCCGTAAACTCTTACGAATCTGTGAGAAAGACAGAAGAGGCAGGGAAAGACAAGAAGAAAAAGGAAAAGAAAGAGGAAAATGGACCTGTACCAGACACCGTCTAACCTTCACTGAATGCGAAAGTTTTTTGGTGTGCCTGCTTGAAAAGAACAGATTTGAAAACAAACTCGGTTTTGAAAGATTCTGAATTATTTTTTTTCATGTTTTAGAGATATGCCCTTGATGTGATATCAATAGCAATACTTTTTAATTTTCGTTTTCTTGCCCCTGTCACCACTCTTGGTGTAATGGGGCAAGTTTTTTGTTCGTTGGCATCTTAATGCTTTTCTCAAATAGATTTAGCCTTTGTTATCTAAACAAAGTGAAGTTCACGCTACCATAACTTCTATGTTCGATGAAGTGCGGGTGAGCGGAGAAATCATTATTCTTACCATGTTCAAAGACCAATAGTCCATCTTCCTTCAATAGGTCATATTGGAAGATGAGATCTGGAATAGTCTCTAACTCTGGCAATGCGTATGGAGGGTCAGCAAAGATCAAGTCAAACTTCTGATGACAACTCTTTAAGAAGCGGAACACATCTCCTTTTATCAATATATGCTCGTTTGTACCGAGTTTCTCCATACATTGACTGATAAAGCGGGCATGGTCACGGTCTTTCTCTACACTTATTACCTGTTGGCAACCACGTGATAAGAGTTCTAAGGATATACTACCCGTACCAGCAAAGAGGTCGAGTGCCGTTGTTTCTTCCCAATCCACGTAAGCATTGATAACATTAAAGATATTCTCTTTAGCAAAGTCTGTTGTAGGACGTGCCTTAAAGGTACGCGGAATATCAAAATGTCTGCCTTTATATTTTCCTGTTATAATTCGCATAGTTTCTTTTTTAGGAGTGAAGGAGTTAAGGAGTGAAATGGAGTTAAGACATTTGTATCTGTGGGAGATGTGTGGATTTAATTCACTCTACATCTTAATCTTTCTTTTATTCCAAATAAATTGCTTTCATGTCGTAAGGTATCTCTGTACGTTTAGCTAACTGGCTATTGTTGAAGTAAACTTCCTGATCGATAACCCTAAAGAACTTCAAATGTTGTTTTATTTTGTCAATGAGCCAGTTTTGGTAATGTATATCACCAACAATATATAGCTCATCTTTCTCTACATCCATTCCAGTTAGCTTCCATATATAAAGGAGGTAATATAAAGCATCATGCTCATTAGTTGCTTCGTATGAATTGCTGAAACGGAATCTGTTTTGTTGGAAACTGAAAACCTCCATACGCTTCTCATGGAAATAAGCATAAAGTTTTCTGCGTGGACCAGCGTAAGAACGACGATAGAGATGCGTCCATACAGACTGCATAAGCGGTTGTATACGAATATCCTTGAAATGGTCGTCGATAACGAGCTTGAGGTCTTTGTTAATTGCAAAGACAGCAATTGCATTCAAGTCTGGTAGGATACTCGATAGAATCTCCTCATTACCTTGTCTATGATAAGTGTGATGATAGAGTGTCTCGATATCCTGTGTACCAAAGTCATCAATAGGCATAAGCATCACAGGGGTATCAATCTCTGCTAACAAACGTTTGTATCCGCTCTGCAGCAATTCAGAAACCTTGAAGGCTTCGCGTAGATTGGCGGCAACAGAGATACCCATATTCATCTCGTAGGGTTCATAAACGAGCATACCATTCTCTTGTGGGTCACCCACGGCAAATGCCATGTTGTTTCTGCTAAATCTGATAGTAAGTCGCAGTTTTTTATCGGATATATTATTGTCTGTTTCTGTCATTACGAACGTTGTATAGCTTTTTATCACCTGCAAACTTACGCATTTTTTTCCGATTTCATTGGTTATCTGCTTGATAAATATCATTGAATGGTATTCTTTAAAGTATTAAAAAAGGGAAAATTAGCGTTTGATACTTAAAAAAGCTATAACTTTGCACTCGCTTATTAAATGCTATAACTATTCAAACGAACATGTTTGATGGTGGTGTTGAATAATAACTTTTTTACATGGCAAGACAGTTCTTTGTTATCTTCGGATGCTTAGCATTGGGAGAGTTTATTGTTTGGGCTACAGGAATAAAACTGCCGTCCAGTATCATTGGTATGCTCTTACTAACTCTTTTCCTAAAGTTAGGATGGGTAAAGTTAGCTTGGGTGGAGCGATTATCACAGCTTCTAATAGCAAACCTTGGCTTCTTCTTTGTACCGCCTGGGGTGGCTCTTATTCTCTATCTTGATCTTATTAAGGCTCAATGGTTCCCTATTGTTACTGCAACAGTAGTCAGTACTCTTCTTGTTCTTGTTGTTACAGGACAGATGCATCAGCTTGTCATAAAGTTTGAACGTCGGTTGATGGCTATGGACTTACTTCATCATCGTGCCCATGCGCAGAAGATGAAGAAGGTGCTGGAGGAAACCGAAGAGGTTGAGGCCATGGAAGAGGCTGAAAGAATAGAACTTGACAAAGCGTTACTCGGACAGGATAAGATAACTAAAAAGGAGGAAAAATAATGAATTCGTGGGATGAAACAATCGGTCAGACTATTGACCTTATACAGGATGGTAAAGATATCTTTTCCAATCAGTATGTTATTTTGGCATTAACTTTTGCTGCCTTCTTTTACATCAAACGTCTACAGCAGCGTACTGGTTGGATGTTACTCAACCCTATCTTGATAGCTATCGTACTTATTATTGTCTATCTCAAGATAACTGGTGTTTCTTTTGCTGTCTATAAGCAAGGTGCCCAATTAATTGACTTCTGGCTTAAACCAGCAGTTGTAGCCTTAGGTGTACCACTTTATTTACAGCTTGATGCCATAAAGCGTCTGTGGCTACCAATCGTTCTGTCACAGTTTGTTGGCTGTTTGGTGGGTATTGTGAGTGTTGTTTTCGTAGCACAGCTTTGTGGCGCACCAGATATTATCGTTCTCTCAATGGCAAGCAAATCAGTAACAACACCTATCGCTATGGAGGTGACACAGAGCCTCGGTGGTATTCCTTCTCTTACTGCTGCCGTGGTGGTTGTCACTGGTATTATTGGTGCTTTGGTAGGCTTTAAGATGTTGTCCTATGGTCATGTAAATAGTCCTATCGCACAAGGTCTCTCTATGGGTGCTGCCTCTCATGCTGTGGGTGCATCAACAGCAATGGCATATAGCAGTAAGTATGGTGCTTTTGCGAGCTTAGGTATTACGCTAAACGGCATCTTCACAGCCCTGCTTACCCCAACGGTTCTCCGCTTGATGGGAATTATTTAGGCGGTTTTGTATTTTAGCGTGATAAAGTCAACTAAATGTAGGTAGAAAATCATACACGCTATTCCACGAATAATTTTAATTTCGTTTTGCTGTCACATTTAACATTTCATGTAATCCTACTGTTACATAGCAAGTTAACTAATGAATTAGGGTGACAGTAGTGACAGCAAAATTGTTTTCACTGGGAAATGCTTTTTAAAGGATACACAGTGTTAGAGCATGTAGAGACCATTTAATCGATAGGCGTCTTTTCAAAGCCAAATGAGTCTCAATATGCACTTACTAATTGAATGTGTATCTTCGCTTTTGCCGTAAATTATTATTTTCAGAAGAGTTTGTTTAAGATAGCTCTTGAAATAGCTTCGGTGATATTCGCCACGCCTAATTTGTCAAAGGCGTGACGTTTGTAGGTTTTAATAGAATCTAATGAGCGGCACATTCTGTCTGCTACTTCTGTCATTGTTAGTCCCGCTGCTGACAATCTAAGCACTTCGAGTTCCTCTTCTTTTAGCGAAACTCCTTCACATTCCATCCACCGATGGCTTTCGAAAGAGTACTTCCAATAATTGCGGAGTCCATTCTTATGGAACTCTACATGTCCAACTGTTTTATGTGAAGATAGAGAAACAACACACATACCTATCCATATCTTGCCATCGTCAGTTAATAGTATAGGAGTAATCTGGTGGTTGATTAGTCTGCTTCTTGTTCCACTCTTCAGATGAAAATGATATGACATGGAGCATTGGTATTTATCAACATTGTCGAAAGTATCAAAGAACTTAAAACCACTTCTGTTCAACTCAACAAGCATTTTTTGTTCTTCCTCTGGTACATATTTCAAATAAAAACTATATCCCAATTCCTTCACCTCCTTTGCTGTATGACCACAAAGAAACAAAGGGTTATCTGATACATAAAGAAACTCCTGCTTATAATAGTCTATCAAATAAATGCTCTGATAGGTTACACGTGCAAAGGACTCTACTGTATGAATCAATGTGGACAGTACATTAGAATCATAATCTGGTGCATTGCTTACAGTATTCGATGCTATAAAGAATTCTTTTATATCTGTCATATATGTTCAACTTAATAAGGTCCCTCTATTTTATTTTCTACAAAAGTACATTTTTAATGCAGAATATCGCAAGAGAATTACACAAAAGTGTAAAAAACAAAGAGCGAGGAGCAAATTTACACAAAAGTGTGATAGGTGATCTTTGGAAAAGACGTATTTTTGCCATATAAATCAAGAAACAAAAGAAATTATGTGAATATTGTATTTATAAAGCAACATGATCACACTTTGATGTTAAATTTAAGCAAACAACTAAGAATTACACTTTTGCGTAGTGAAAATTAAAAAAAAGAATTACATTTGCAACATCGAAAGACAAGAAAAGTTGTCGCCATATCATGATGTTGACTCCAGAATTATAATATGACAATACATATAATAAATAATATAATGTTTATGAAAAAGAAAATTCTCACGTTGCTCATGTCTGGCTGCTATGGTATTCTTGCTGCACAAACTACGGGAACGGTCGTAGATGAAAACAAGCAACCATTACCAGCTGCAACTGTTTCGTTATTTCGTGAAAGCGAAAATAAGATGATTAGTGGAGTGGTAACTGATATGAATGGTGGCTTTGAACTGAATACGCATGAAGGAGAGAACTATAGAATAAGGATATCTTTTGTTGGGTATTCTACACAGGAAATTAAATGCCAAAACATTTCTAAGCACCTTTCGGTGGGTACAATCGTGTTGGAGCCAGAGAGTAAGCAGCTTAATGACGTTACAGTGACTGCCAACAACGTAATACAAAAAGCTGACCGTCAAATAATTATCCCTAATCTGCTTCAGCAAAAAACATCAGGCAATGGTTTAAGTTTGTTGCAGCATCTTCAGCTTTCACGAATCTCTGTAAATACGCTCGACAGTAAGGTGACTACAACTATGGGGGATGCCGTAGAGTTACGTATTAATGGTGTAAAGGCAGAGATACAGGAGGTGAAGGCTCTCTTGCCGACAGACGTATTGAGAATAGAATATCATGATAATCCTGGTCTAAGATACGGAAATGTAGCTGCCGTAATTGACATTATCTTAAAAGAAAAGAAGAATGGTGGAAGCATCTCCGGAGAGTTTATGAACACTATCAATCCCTTAGGTATAGGAGATTATCAGCTATCGGGTAATTATCATGTAGGTAAGTCAAACTTCAAGGCATCTGTAAACTGGAATCGACGTGATATAAACTGGTTACGTGAAAACACGGAGGCTTTCCATGCAACGACCCCCAGTATCAACAACTATGAGATAGGGCAAAAGACAAAGGCACGATATGATAACATCAATCTATCCATAGGATACGATTACATAAATAGCGGAAACATATTGAGTGTTACTTTTCGTGATTTATATAACAATACGCCTCATGCGGTATTTGATAGAAATTCCAAACTTATTCAGAATAGCAACACATTCGATATCATGGACCGCACCAAGTCAAGGAGCAACAATCCATCGTTAGATATTTATTATCAACATGAGTTTACCAAGGATAAGCATCTTTTCTTTGACCTGATAGGAACATATATCAATACTAAGAACGACCGTTTATATCGCCAATCTCAGGGAAATTCTGTACAAGAAATATCTTCCCATGTTGATGGTAATAAATATTCAGCTATAGCTGAGGTTATTTACGAGCAGAAAATCAAGGATTCGCGGTTGTCATTCGGTCTGCGACATCAGCAGATGTACACAAAAAATGCGTACGATGGAAACACCTCCTCAAGCGTAAAGATGAATACAGGTGAGAGTTATGGTTTTGGAGAATGGGCTTCAAAGTTAGGAAAACTGGATTATATGGTAGGTGTAGGTGCTATGAGAACCTATGTTAGCCAAGGAAATGCCAAACAGGTAAAATATATATTTCGCCCAACTATTCAGCTGGGGTACCGTTTCAACAATTATCTGTCAATACGCTACAAAGCCTACATGGGAGGCTACGCACCCTCACTTGCCGAATTAAGCGATGTTGAACAGCACATAGACATTTACCAAATACGCCGTGGAAATCCAAATCTACAAGCGGTCAGATTTTTCTCTAATGAACTGTCAATTAGCGTAGGAACAAAGTATATTAGTGCAGAATGGTTTACCCGTTACAGCTATGACGACAAGCCATATATGGAAGAAACGACCTATTCGAATGGCTTCTATGTTAGGAGTTATGCCAATCAAAGAGGCTTCCATCGTCTGAACTCTCAAATAAACCTAAAAGTACAACCTTGGAAGGATTATATGTCTATCCAATTAACCCCATTTGTCAATCGCTATATCAGCAATGGCAATACCTATACGCATACACATACCAACTGGGGTTTGCGTGCCAACTTAATGGGAATGTACAAGAATTGGTATGTAGGCGCCAATCTTGAGACAAGTTTTCATAACCTGTGGGGGGAGACACTTAACAAAGATGAGAAATCACATAGTATAGTCTTTGGGTACAATAGAGAAAAATGGGGTGTAGAACTCCAGTTGCAGAACATCTTCAGTTCACGTTATGAAATGTCTGTAGAAAATCTTTCCCATCTTGCTCCTTATAATCAAATGGTATGGTCGAAAAATCTATGTAAGGTTTTTGGCATAGACTTTCATTTTAACCTTAATTTTGGAAAGCATGGCTCTGAGGTGAACCAACGTATTCATAACTCTGATACTGATGCAGGTATTGTACCAACAACAAAGTAGCAGATAAATATAAATCTACACAGATAAAGAGAAAATCGAAAATCGTTCAAAGTGTAAACGTTATATTAGTAAGGTCAGAGATAAATTCTCTCGAACACCAATAGTAAAGAAGAACAGCCATATCAAAGTTCTCTGGCTTCGATATGGCTGTTTTAAGTAGGTTTACTTTGTGCAACCTATAATATAGAACGGCTTACATTCCCTTTTCAGACTGCATCGTCACTTCTATACGGCGGTTGCTCTTGATAAGGTTGCGGGCAATACGCTGGATGTCAGTAGCTGTGATGTTGCGCACGATAGCCTTGTAGTCCTTGTCAAAGTCAACTCCGTGGCGCAGCTGGTTGTATATCACGTAGAGCCAGTAGTCATTGGTAACAGAAGACTGGTCGTACTGCTTTAAGAGATATTCCTTCACCTTTTGCAGACTTACAGCCTCTGGACCCTTATTGGCAATGTGCTCAATCTGCTTTGTGATGATAGGCATTACCATGTTATACTTGTCTGGGTCGGTATCAAAGGCAATCTTCAAGAGAGCGTGAGGATTGCTTGTTGCGTTCAGACTCTGCTGCAGTTTCACACCATACACTCCACCTTTCTCTTCACGCACAGAGTCGGTATAGGCGATAGACAATACACGCTTGAAGACGTCGAGTTCTAAATCAGCCTTCGCTGTATAAGGTTCGTCCCATGTGTATAAGACGGTTACACGTGCCAATGGGGTCTTCATCTTCTTTTCAAAGCGGTGAGTCTCGTTGCAGTTGCGCACGTCAGGATAGGTCTTCGCAAAGGTTTCCTTCTTGCCAGTTGATGGCAGAGTTGCAATGTACTGTTCCAAGAGAGGGCGCAACTGAGCGATGTCAATGTTACCCATGATAATCATCTTGAAGTTAGAAGCATTGCTGAAACGCTCCTTGTAAATCTCGAGAACACGGTCATAGCTTACCTTGTCAAGTGATGCAGCCTTGAGTGGTTGTACACGTGGCGAATTACCATAAACGATGGCAGCGATAGAGTCGTTGTAGCTAACGTTAGGACTTGCCTCACGGTTGGTGAGGAAAGAGCGCATGCGGTTGAGCTCTGACTGGAAAGCTTGGTCATCACGACGTAAGTTTGTAAAATACAAGTAAGTAAGTTCAAAGAGTGTGCGGATGTCTTTGATAGATGAGTTACCGCTGATAGACTGTGTCTCATCACCTACACCAGCATTGATGCGAACAGTCTTGCCAGCTAAGAACTTATTGAGTTCTGTTGCGCTGAAGCGGCCAACACCACCTTCTTTTACAGCTGCTGAGATAAACTGTGTGTTAATCAAATCCTTGACAGGATAGAGGGAAGAACCACCTTCTGCAAAGAAGTTCAGTGTCACAGCATCCTTCTGATAGTCGGTCTTCTTGAAATATACCTTCACACCATTGCTCAGAGTGATTTCCGTTGTTCCGTGCAAGCCTGCTTTCTCACTCTTGATACGTCCCTTCTTCGGCAACGTCTCTATAAGTTTATCGTCCAACTTCTTCTCGACATACTTAGGATAGGTCTTTGCCTGTGCATCAAGAACCATCTGTTCAAACTGCGCATCTGAGGGAACATTTACGCCAGCTTTGTCTGGAGAATAGACAACAAGCACCTGATTCTTATTCGTGATAGCTTCACGCATAGCCGCATTGACCTCGTCGAGTGTTACCTCGTTAAAGAATTGATCATCCAATTGCTTGTCGTATGCTTCGGTGGTGATAGGTTCATTATCGAGGAAGTTCTGCTTTGCACGACGCACATAATAAGCGTTGCGACGGTCGTTGCGCTCATTGTATTGGCGGTCAATCACCTTCTGGCGGAAAGCTTTGGCACGAGCAAGTTCTGACGGAGTAAAACCATGCTGACGAATCTGCTCTATCGTACCCACTGCAGCATCAAAAGAACCCTTTACATCTTCCTGACGTGCACCGAAAGAAAGGACAAAAGCATCTTTTGTACGACTGATCAAGAACTGACCCATACGTGCAGAAGCACTCAAACAAGGTTTTGGATTCTTGTCCTGCATCTCGTTAAGGCGTTCGCCAATCATATAAGAAACTAAGTCGTCAACATATCCGTCTCGCTGATACTTTACCGAAGACTTCTCTGAATCGGGTGTCGCCTCACGCTTCATATAAAGTGTAACGAGCATGATAGGTTGTTCTGAATCCTTCAATGATGCTACAATCATCTTGTCGTTGTCATTCACTGGGAAGTAATCACGATGAGCAGCATTCTCGGGCATTGGGATGGCTGAGAAGACAGACTGTATCTTCTGCTCCATCTTGTCTACGTCAATATCTCCCACAACGATGATTGCCTGCAAATCTGGGCGATACCACTTGTGGTAATAGTCACGAAGTGCCTTGTAAGGGAAGTTGTCTACAATCTCCATCTTACCGATTGGCAGACAGTCCTCATACTTTGTACCACGATAGATAATCGGTAATGCCTCTTCCATCAAGCGTTGTGAAGCCATACCAGCACGACGAGTACGCCACTCTTCGTGGATAACACCACGCTCTTTGTCTATCTCCTTGTCCTCAAGGTCCAAGTAGTGACTCCAATCGTGGAGGATAAGTAGGGTAGAGTCGATGGTAGACTCGTGCTTTACAGGTACGGAACTGACGTTGTAAACGGTCTCGTCAATCGAGGTGTAAGCATTGAGGTTGGTACCGAACTTAATACCATGTGCTTCACACCAATGTACGATACTTGGTGACGAAACTGTGTTCTTGAAGTTCTTACTACCATTGAAAGCCATGTGTTCAAGGAAGTGAGCTAATCCTCTTTGGTTAGGTTCTTCGAGAATACTTCCCACACGCTGTGCAATGTAGAAGTCGGCTATTCCTTTCTCCTTAGCATTGTGGCGTATGTAATAAGTCATACCGTTCTTCAACTTACCCATACGGAAGCTGTTGTCGGTACTGACATTCTGCGCCATAGCACCTGTTACGAGGAGCAGGAGTACAAGCGCATTGATAATTCTTTTGTTTATTAACATAATATGTGATAGATTCCTTTTATAATTCTTTTATGTCTGTCTGATTTTTATTCTTTATAGGATAATGTCTTCCTATCGATGAATTGCTTTCGTCTTAACAGCAAATTGCACCTTTTTAAGTACTCCGCACGAGTGGTGCGGAGGCTCAGCACCATACGTGCGAACGCTTAGCACCATTCGTGCGGACCAATAGTAAGACTGTTAGAAGGTGCAACCAATAGTCAGTCTGCCCGTTGAATAGTTCCTACCTACAAGGTAAGCGTTGCCGTCGTTGGTATGCCGATGAGTGAAGTCGAAGGCTGTGTAGGTCTTCATCTTGGTGCCTGGGAGTATAAAGGCATATTTAAGTCCGAGTTGGAGGGAGTATTGTGGGTCTGTAAGATACTTATACTCACGATACATCAGTACGTCCATCGTAGGGAAACCGTTCTGCTTGTCAGATGGTTTAGCTAATGTTCCATCCTCGAAAGCATCACCTTTTCCCTTCTTATAGGCAAAGCCCGCCTTTAATGACAATACTCCTTTGCGGAAAAGGAGGTTACGTGTAAGACCTGTGTAAGCCTCCATCGTATGGATATCCTGACGGCGGAAGTAAGGATAGCTGTAGCCAGTCTGCTTACGTTGTGCAATGTTCGCACCTGCTTCTACCGTCCAGAGAGGCAACTCGTTTATCACTCTATAATAGCCCGTATAGCCAAGATGCACATCATTCCAAGCCTTATTGGCACTCTTTACGGGGTCAAGATACTGATAGAAGTAGGCTCCCTGTTCATTTTTGTTAGAACGATAAGCATTCATCTCGTTGACAAGGTTCTCGCTTGAGAAACTAAAGTCAAGATGATGTATCTGCTTGTCGAGTTTCAAAGATAGGCGTGTCTGATAGTCATAGATATGGCTGTGATGATTGGTGTGAACAATCGTATAGGGTGACTTCCTACCGTAATAACCTTTTCGATATGTACCGCCAAAGTTGTTAAACCATGAGAGATTAGGTAGGATGTTCCAGCTAAATTGTAGTCCTAAACCATGATATTCATTGAGCATAGGTTGCTCCCTATTGCTATCAGTAAAGCCCGAACTACTGAAGGGTTCCGTCTTACCAATCCACGGACCATAGTTGATATAAGATGTATATTCTTGTGCATTTGAAGCGTAGGTACTAAAGATTACGCTCTCTGTGTTCCGTCGGTAAGTATAGTTAAGACCAAGACTAATAGGCTGTAACGGTACATAGATGCCAGTAGTGAGGACTAAATCCATTAGCTTTGTCTTATGTCTTAAATCCTTATACTTAGCAACGTTTGCTGCAGTGAAGTCCACCTTTGTACCAATGGCAAGTCCTTTATATATCTCCCAAGACAATGCGCCCATAAGATTATAGGTGTCACGATGCTTTGTGCCAGCATTATTTAGTGAGTCTTCGACAATATCGAACGGCAGACGTTGGGTCTGTATGAACGCCGAGCCTGTCATATTACGTCCAGAGAAGTTATCATAACGCATACTCCCCGATAGGACAATCCTGTCTGTTAGGCGATAGAATGAAGATACGTTGGCACCCGCTTGCACGGTACGTGGCGACTCGTCATAGTTGACAAAGCCTCCCTTGCCATATTGTGCATAGACTTCAGCCAAGGAAATGTTCTTTGTCTTAAATCGTGTCAAAGCTGCAGCATTGTCACTTCTCAGCCATGCATCGCTGTTGGCAACGAAGCTAAAATCACGATGGAGCAGACTATCTTTAGCCTGCTCCTGTGCGTTGAGGCTGGCAGAGAGGGTTACTCCTGCCAGTATAAGTGTCATGAACCTATATCTCATCTTACAGGTTATGTTCTTTTATCATCTATTTTACTTGTCTCTAAGTGAGAACTGTTTGCGCTCGTGGAAGTCAGAAGTAGAGTTGTTTGTGTCCATGTAGACGATCTTTGCTCCATTCTTTATAGATGCTTCAGCGTCAATATGACTTGGATCTGCACCATACTGATAGTTATAAACCAATTTAGCAGTATTGCCTTCAATCTTCTTTGTCGCTTCAACGTCTACATTACGATACACGCTATGACCAAGTTTGATAGTCTGCTTCACATAACCAGCATCTACGTCAGAGCCGAAACGCTTCTTACTCTTACTCTCGTTAATATCCTGATAAACCTCAACACCGTCAATAATCCAGTCTGTTGGGACCTTCAATACAGCATTTACATTTGTCTTTGCTTTGCCTGGTACGTATGTGATATTGCTTGCATCCTTAGCAAAAGCGGCAGGTGTTGTGTTCTTTGTTTGGAAGATAAAGAAGGCTGGAGAAGACTGACTAAGTGGCCAAGCATTGGCTTGTCCAAATTTTACTGCCTTAAGGTATTGGCTGGATGGGATTACCTCAGCTGGTGTTGGATAATAGGATGTCATGTTGAAACCAGTCTCAGGATCGTACATTGTGTAATAATCCTTGTTGGCATAGTTAACGCTCTTTGAATAGGTCTTGGTGTTATCTATTGCTCCCATACAGCTGATAACAACCTGTGAATAAGGCTCAATCACCAATGAATTCTGGAAGTACCATATACCTGTAGTTGCTGGGACCCATTTCTCTGATACGTAAGATGGCTCTGTCGCACTTGCACTATACCATGCATTTGCAGCATGTGCATTGTATGGGTCTAACATACCAATAGCCAAGTTGCTGATTACCGCAGTTTTGCCACTATTGTTATAGAGGATAAAACCCTTGTCTGATTGGAAGAACTTCTTGGGGTCTTTATCGTCTGGTACACCAGTCGTGTACAGTTCCTTGATGATAATCTGGTCAGCATTCTGATCAGGTAACTGGAAAGTAACGTTCTTTACATCTGATGCTTTGATAACTTGGACAGTACCATCGTTATGTGTCACAACCATATTCCATGTTTGTGCATTGATGTTGCTGATGGAAGCAAATACAGCAACAAGGAGAAGTAATATTTTCTTCATATCTTTTCTATTTAATTTCTTATGTTATTCTTACTTATTCATAAACTTAAAGCTCTTGGTAGGTGTACGGAGGATGTAGACACCCTTAGGTAAAGACGAGAAATCAAGGGCAACTCGTCCTTCACCATCAGCTGTTACAGAGCTGATTTGTGTACCATTAAGATTGTAAATAGCCACTTTTGCACCTGCTTTCAATCCACTTACTTCTGCATTACTGAATGAGAATTGAGGTGTGTTAGATTCATTCTTTGGGTCATTCGAAGGCACACTACTAATGCTTGTTGTCACCGTCTTCTCAATAAAATGGTAATCCTGTACGCCTGTAAGGGCTGTTGTTAGTTGATTCCCATTATGGGTAATAACAAGGTTGTTACCCTCTATGGTTATAACAGGAAATGACTCCAAAGCGAACTCGGTCGTTGTTCCATTCGTCTCGGTCAAGACAAGGCAGGTTATCATCTTCTTTTGTACTGTCTGTGCAAAGCCACTAAGGGGAATGAACGACAGTGCTAAAGCGATAAGCCCTATAAAACTTATTTTCTTCATAAACATTGTTTTTAATTTATACTATCTTTATTTCTCTTTTAATTTACGATACGTTTCTTCGACATTACTAATGGTAGGGTTACCACGTGAGGAGAGTCTATGGCAACGACTACCTGTGACTTGGCTCCATTGAAGAAGTAACGGTAGTCCACAGTCTCCTTTCTTGCTGAGCTGCTGACCTTATACAAACCTGAGGGAACACTGAAGTGAGCCACTCCTTCAGCGTCTGTACTGTCAACGAAGGTGCTTGCCACGGCATCTTGTAACTCTACACGTAAGCCTTCATAAGAACCTTCATAAGTGTTGGGGAATTCTAACTTTACATCGAAGTTGACTACCTTAATGCCCTCCTCATAATCAGCACACGAGATTAACATTGTCATCACGCATACTGCAAGTAAACTAAATATCTTTTTCATTATATCTTTAATCTTAATGAAAGTCCATAATAGAAGCTCGGAACATATCCACTACCAAAGAGACTTGTCTCAAGTCCTGTCTGAGTAGAGTGTACCTGAGCAAGCGTGTTGAAGAAGTTATTGGCATAAAACGATATAGATACGTGTTTGCCTATTTCCTTTGTTACACTCAAGTTAGCCGACCAGAACGCACTCAACTTATTCGGATTCAACGTGTACGGGTAGTTTGTTCGTACAACCAATTGTGCTAAGTCGTTGTATAACCCTCTGTCATTCGTTGCTGCCCAACGCAATTTCTCTGCAAAAGGAACCAATGTCTCTGGTGCATCCCATGTGCTGTAATACTCTGGATAGACGATAACCGTCTGATTCTCTGTCTTACCATTATACGGCTCACCAAAGTATTCATTGCCACTATTCACAACATATCCTCGACTGCTGGTAGCTCTACTATATGTATAGAGTGAACTTTCCAGACGCAAAGCTACGATAAGTCGAATCTTTGGTATGTGTGTCGTTAGTGTGACATTCATATCTACTTGACCACTGACAGAGCCATTTGAAGCAGAAGCATCAGCTGTATAGTTGGTTGATGAGGCTGCACCGCCACGGTAATAACCAATATATTGATAGAGTCTACCGTCTGACTGACGTGTGTTAAGTCCTACAGGTACGTCCGCAAAGAGGGTTTCGTCCTGTGCCTTATAATGATAATACTTACCATCAACACGCACCTGTGTGCGGAGCGCCTTAATCTGTTTGAAGTCTACAATCCATTCTAAGCCATAGCGACTCAATGGGTCAGCATTCACATATTTTGTGTTGGTAACGTAGGTGTTACGTTCGTCATAACCGAGAACGACTGGGGCTTTCGCACCGCTGGCATCACTTACCGTCACAATACCTGTCTGTGGGTCAATCGCAAAGAGTCGATTAGCCGTCGCAATACCGCTCGCTTGAAGTTTAGCAGGTGATGTGTACTTATAGGTGAAAGGTGTGTAAGTGTTTGTTGCCATGTAAGGATTGAAAGTCTTACTATGGAAGAATGAAAGGTTGATGTCCGCAATTTTTGTTCTCAGTTCCACACCTAAATCCCACTGGTTGGCATATTGCCATTTCAAGTCAGCATTGTATCGTGCCTTTGAAGGGTGAGTGTAATAGGCATAATAAGAACGATTATTAGCATCACTGGTAGATGAGAATGCCAACATATCACGATAAGATGGAGAAGGGTAGAGTACTTGGAAACTTGGGAGTTTCACGCTCTTTCCCCATCCTGAATGCAAGCTAAGACTGTTCACCCAACTTTCTTGTCCAAAGCGAAGCATATAGCGCATATTCACACGTGGTGAAAGACTACCCACTGTTCCATACTCTGAGCCGGGAATAGAGGTGATATCCTCACGCACACCTGCTGTCAGTTCAACATTCTGTTTGGTGTTAATAGCCATTGAGAGCTTATCCTCGGCATAGAGTGCCATGTTGTTCAAAGCGGGTAGGACATCAAAACGATATTCACGCCATGTTGGTGCATAGCGCATATCTTCGTAGTGTGTACCCTTTCCCTTATTCCTACTGCTTGTCCATTCAGCACCAACAAGTAAGCGGTTGCGGAACTTTCCGAATGATTTATTCCAATTAGCCTTTAGCTTCAAGCTATAGGTTAATGGCTTGGAATCGCCAAAAACACGCAGATACCAATAGCCTGTAGGACCAAGAATGATGTTGGCAGAAGGGTTCTTATCGTAGTCTTCTGCAATGTTATATCCTTCCGTCAAGGTGTGTATATAGGGTTGTGTAGAACTACTACTTTCATTGCTGTAGCTTTCTGAGCGTTTGTCAGCGTAGGTGAAGGCTGCTGTAAAATTAAGATTGGTTATCCATGACTTGTTCAATAACCAGTCAAGGCGCACATTACCACCCACATTATTGTCCTTAACCTTATAATAACTGTCCAAGTTGCGGTCTGGGTCAGCCTTTGAATCATAGCCTCCCACACCGCCATTCAACCCAATGTCCAAGGTCAGAGGCTGTGTCTTCTTCATAAAGACATTCATATAGTGCAACGATAGAACGTTGCGCTGATAAGCAGTGTAAGGCGATGCTGCATCCGAGAAAGAGCGTGCATGCTCAAGAGAGAAGTTGATGAGTCCTGTATTCTTGCCCAAGTCTAAGCCTTTGTGAAGGGCTATCTGGCGGGTGTGTTGGTTGATACTTCCTTCCAAGATGAAAGGTGAACTGCCTCTACGTGTCTTCACTTTTACTACACCATTGGTGAGGTCGCCGTATTCTACAGAGGCAATACCGGGTACTACCTCCACACTTTCAATGTTAGAAGCACTTACCCCCCGTGTGCTCACACCAGCTGTTTCACCCATCATAGCATTATTGTTCAGACGAACACCATCCACTTCAATGGCTGTACCAAACGACGCATTGCCTCGCTCTGACGAACCGCTACGCAAAGTCAATTTGCTATCATTCATCAAAGAAGGGTTCACACTCTTACCACCCGGCAGGAGTTGGGCAATATCACCCAAAGTCATTATCTGTTGATTGTCTAATGTCTTACGGTCAATGGTGTAAGAGGTTGTTATCTCGTCTTTCTTTCGATGCGCAACAACCTGTACTTCATCGAGTTGAAGGTTGTCTTCGGCAAGGCGCACGTTGAGCGTGGCACCATCAGTATTAATGGTGACAACTACTGTTTGTTCTGCGTAACCAAGGCAGGAGATAACTGCAGTACACTTTCCTTTCGGTACGTTTTTTATCGTGAAACAACCTTTTTCGTCCGTAAAAGTGTACAAGCGATTTTCCTTCAATGTGACTGATGCGTAGGCTATAGGCTTACGATCATCCTTTCCCACAACACAACCTGTAAGTGTCTGTGCAATTCCATTGATACTTAGTCCGCAAAATACAATAGACGCTATTATCCTATTCGTGAAGTCCATGACTTGCAAAGATAAGATGATTTAACAAACTCTACAATACTCAAAAATAGGTATTTATTTGCTTTTCTTTATGAATAGAAATTGATTTTATCATATTAGATAAGCTCCTTCTGATATATGGAATGATAAGGGGGAGCCCAATGTGTGAGAAGAAACGATATCTAATACTTTATGAGTAGTATATTTTTGTAAGGATATAAACTGCCCAAAAGAGTGGTGTTAAGCATCCGCACTATTGGTGTTTATCGTCCGCACCATGTGTGCGGAGCCTCCGCACGTTTGATAAGAAATTGCATCTGTTATATTGAAGTTCCTTTTGCAGAAGTAAGCTTTATCACTCTATATATCGGATAAAGCTTATAGGATTTTCTAATTTCTCAAGTGATATAACCTATTGCATAGCTCTTGATATTCTCCTAACCCTTTTGGTAGATTCGTAATAATTAGAGGCTCACCACACGCTCTGTTTCAGAGTGCCGATTATATAGTACCTTAAATAAAATAAATTTTGCTGTCATTTCTGTCATCCAATGTTGTGTCCTAACTGATTAGTTTACAGTGTAGTTACATGAAATGTTAAAAATGACAGCAACTTAAAATAAAACTATTCTTGTAAGCTGTGTAATAGTTTTAGTCTTGTTGGGGCTTTGTCACTCGGTAGATTGGAAGGACGCTTTATCTTGAGGTTAGATAGTTCTTTAGAGGACTAAAGAATCTCTAAGACCTCTTGTACATCCTTAATATTCTTCATATTTTCAACGATAAACTGTACATCCTTGCGGTCGTGGACTTGCATCTCAATCGTTCCGTCAAAGATTCCATTATCACTGGAAATTGTTATCTTACGGATATTAACACCTAACTGGTCGGAGAGAACATCAGAGATGTCGTGTAGCATACCACTACGGTCAATACCACGAATCTCAATCGTTGCATCGAAGAACAATCGACGGTGCATATCCCATTTGGCATCCAAGATTCTACCACCATAGCTTGCTTTTAGCTTTGCAGCTACTGGACAGGCACGCTTATGAATCTCGATGTGGTTTTTGTTGTCAATATATCCGAGAATGTCATCACCCGGAATAGCATGGCAGCAGTGTGGGAAGAGATAGCGATGTATGTTTTCTTCGTTGATGAAGATAGGCTTCTTTCTGTTGAGTTCTTTGGTTACAACGATTAAGCCTTCAGTACACTCTATATCTTTAGCCTCTACAGACTCTGTTGTCTTCTTGTCATTCGACTTCAAGAAAGGAACGTATCGACGCCAACCACGTGAGGTAACAGTCTTCTCTGACTTTGACTTTCCACGAAGTTCATTCAAATCAGTGTCGCCAAGGATAACGGTCTTGTCTCCAACGGCAAGGAAAAGACTGTCATGCTTACGAAGGTCGTGTAGTTCGCAAAGCTTATCTAAGGTAGCAGTTGTCATCTCAAGGTCGTGTGCCTTTAGCCACTTCGACAGCTGCTCTTCACCTGCTTTTTGCAACTCACGGCTCTCACGTCGCAAGATAGCTTGTATCTTTGCCTTCGCCTTCGCTGTAGACACAAAGTTAATCCATGAAGGATTGACGTGTTGCGACATCGAAGTCAGGATTTCTACTTGGTCACCACTTTGGAGTTTATGGCTCAATGGGACAAGCTTGTGGTTGACCTTTGCACCGATACAATGGCTACCGAGGAAGGTGTGGATTTGGAAAGCAAAGTCGAGTGCTGTACAACCTGCAGGCATCGTCTTAATCTCTCCCTTTGGTGTAAAGACGAAGATTTCAGAGGCAAAGAGGTTGAGTTTGATAGCATCGAGGAAGTCCATAGCATCTGGCTGTGGGTCGTCGAGAATCTCTTTTATCGTACTGAGCCACTCGTTCAATTCGCCCTCATCCTCAGTAATCTCACCACCATCCTTATATTTCCAATGTGCAGCAAAGCCTTGTTCAGCTAATTCGTTCATGTGCTCAGAACGTATCTGAACCTCAATCCAACGGCCCTTAGCAGACATGAGAGTTACGTGCAATGCCTGATAACCATTAGCCTTAGGATGGTTCACCCAGTCGCGCAGACGGTCAGGATGACTCTTATAAATCTGACTGATAGCCACATAAATTTGGAAACAATTGTTGATTTCCTCATCAGGTGACTTCGGTTTATAGATGATACGTACGGCAAGGATATCGTATATTTCTTCAAAAGTGACGTGTTTGTTCTGCATCTTATTCCAAATAGAATAAGGACTCTTTACACGTGCTTTAAGTTCATATTCAAAGCCCATCTTGTCAAGTTCAGCACGGATAGGTGCTGTGAACTGTTCAAAGAGGGTGTCACGCTGTGCCTGTGTTGAAGCAAGTTTCTTCTCAATAGAGGCATAAGCATCAGGATGTTCGTAGCGGAAACTAAGGTCTTCCTGTTCAGTCTTAATCTTGTTCAGTCCCAGTCGGTTTGCAAGCGGTGCATAGATGTAGAGCGTTTCACCAGCAATCTTATATTGCTTGCTGGCAGGCTGAGAAGCAAGAGTACGCATGTTATGCAGACGGTCGCATATCTTGATAAGAATAACACGAATGTCGTCGCTCATAGTAAGCAAAAGCTTCTTGAAATTCTCAGCTTGTGCTGAAGCCTGTTCGCCAAAGATACCACCAGAAATCTTGGTTAGTCCGTCAACGATTTGTGCAATCTTAGGACCGAAGATATTTTCCATATCTTCCACTGTATAGTCGGTATCTTCTACGACATCATGTAAGAGGGCTGCACAGATACTCGTTGCTCCGAGTCCCATCTCTTCACAAGCAATTTGGGCAACGGCAATAGGGTGCATGATATAAGGTTCGCCCGAGAGTCGGCGCACACCCTTATGCGCTTGTCGTGCGAAGTTGAAAGCCTTGGTAATGATATCAACCTTCTTTCGATGACGTGAAGCAAGATAGGTATCAATGAGATGCTGAAATGCATCATCTACCATCTTCTCATAGTCAATCTCCTTAACTTCAATATTGTCCTTGTCCATTGTGCATCCTCCCTTTATATAATAAGGTAAAAGAATCTTGTTAGTATGGCATGGTTCCTTGGCTTGTATTAGTAGCCGCGATAGTCATGCTTGGTTCTTCGTTTGGTGTTTCGTTTTGGTAAATTAGATCTTTGTAACCTTTGAACTTCTCAATCATTTCAGAAGGTAGGCGTAGCTTAGCAACACCATTGTTAGCAAAAGCCTTGATAAAACCCTGTCGATACTGTGGGTTAAGTACTTTTAAATCGTCCACATTCATACCTAATACGTTGGCAATCTTGGCAAGTGTAACGTCCTTCTCTATAATAATCGTGTCGCAGCAGTTAGGCAGACCTGTTGACAGAGGTGTGATGTTGTAATCAGCATAGTAGTTCATCACATAATTTGCTGCGATGAAAGCGGGAACATAACCGCGTGTCTCCTTTGGTAGATGCTGATAGACAGCCCAGAAGTCAGCACCACCACCAGCCTTTGTGATAGCACTGCTAACACGTCCCGGTCCACAGTTATAGGCAGCAAGTGCCAAAGTCCAGTCGCCAAATCGTTTGTAAAGGTCGCTCAGCATACGTGCTGCTGCGTAGGAAGACTTCTCTGGGTCGCGGCGTTCATCAATATAACTGTCAATCTGAAGGTCATATTGTTTACCGGTTGTTGCCATGAATTGCCATAGTCCTGCTGCTCCCACACGTGAGGTAGCATTAGGGTTTAAGCCCGACTCTATCACAGGAAGATACTTCAGTTCTAATGGTAAACCATAGAAACGCAGTGCTTCTTCAAAGATAGGGTTGTAATAACGTGCACGTCCCAAGAGGTAAGAAGTTGATTGGCGTCCTGCCTTTGTGTAGCGATCGATATATTTCTTAACTTCCTCATTATAGGTCATTGTCATAACATTCGATAGATTGCGCATCTTACGATCTATAACTTCCATACCGTTTTCTGGCTCTGTTGTATTCGTAGAGGGTGTATTCTTAAACCCTGTTTGTATGCCACTATTATAGAACTTATCATCTACATAGTCCACATCAACATATCCTGCCATCGTCTCTGATGCATCTGGAATCATCACATTCACAGCTTTACCACGATTATCAACGACAGTTTGCTGTTGTGCATAGATTCCACAGGTTGCTCCCATTGTAATAAGGAAGGAAACAATATATCTCTTTCTAATCATTATTTCTGATTTAGTTAGCGCAAATACAGTACGCTGCTGCTTAGAATGTCAGACTACATCCAATACCTATTGCCGATGAACGGAAAGGGTTGTTAGGTGTAGCGATACTCTTATTTGATATGACCGTTGGTGCAATATGCAGTGAGAGGTCATCTGATATATCAAAGTCGGATAAGGAAGCATCTACGTAAGCGTCAATAACTGACAAGGCATAAACCGCAATAGTAGTAAAGATACTTAGATCACGCCATCTGCGGTAGCGATCCTTGCGCTGTTTGAAGATGTTCTTATAACGCTCTTCATTGGCAGGGGTAATCGTAGCTCCGAGGTGTAGGAAGTTATTATAACTCTGCGTTGTTGGGTCATTATCCATGATGTCCATATAAGCCTGCGCATAATCATGATACATCTGGTTGTTCCATGTCATGGCATAGATACAGCCTACAAAGCCTCCGTAGAAGATTGGTAGTTTCCAGTACTTACGGTTGTAGACCTGTCCAGCACCAGGGATGACGAGTGCAAGCCACAAAGCACGCTTAGGATTAGGGCGCCACTTAGACCAGTCTCGTCCCTGTTTTTTTACCATGCCGACACTATCCTTTCGCAGAACAGAAGTGAGTTTTCCCTCATCATCTGGTGTGAGGATTGCCTTCTCTTCTATATATTTATCCTGCGAACTCGGTATCTCAACGACTGCGGAGTCGCCTGGATACATAACCTTTAACGTGTCATGGGGCAGATCTTGTGCCTGCATGACCGTAACACTGGTGAGCATTCCGGCTATCAACAGTCCTCTGAGGATTCTATTCTTCATCTTCATCACTACCCTTTGTCTTGCTTAAGTTACTGGTTTGAAGGTTTGTTACTTATTCATTGCTTTGTAGTCAGCCACTTGTTGAGGCTTCCTAATGCTTGTGAATCGTTCTTCTAAACCAGAACACTTGCTTATCTTATACTTACTAATACCTTAATCTTTCCGTATGGGAAGTATTACTTCATCTTATCCATCACTTCCATGATGTGAAGTAATTCCTCTTCTGATGCGAACGGAATACTAATCTTACCCTTTCCATCAGCGTTACAACTCATCTGTACCTTCGTATCGAAGAATGATGAGAGTCGCTGCTTGAGGATATTAAACTCCTCTGGAAGGCGAGTTCGAGCAGAAATCTTCTTCTTTGCACTCTGGATATCTTCTCCGTTATTGAGTTGCTGACACAGTTCTTCAACCTTGCGAACACTATATCCGTTCTTTAAAATCTCACGATAGAGTTTCAATTGCAGTGAAGGACTATCCAAAGAAAGCAATGCACGAGCATGTCCCATGTCTATTTCTTTCTTTTGCAGACCCATCTGTACCAATGCAGGAAGCTTCAACAAACGAAGGTAGTTAGCAATAGCAGCACGGCTTTTACCCACACGCTCTGCTACACGCTCCTGTGTCATTCCGCTCTTTTCAAGCAGATGTTCGTAAGCCAAAGCAATCTCAATCGCATTCAAGTCCTCACGCTGGATGTTCTCAACCAGCGCCAACTCCATTACATTCTCGTCCTTAATCGTACGGATATAGGCTGGAACAGCTTTCAAGCCTGCCAACTGACTGGCACGCCAACGGCGCTCACCAGCAATAATCTGGAAACGGTTATCGTCTACCTGACGTAAGGTTATTGGCTGAACGAGTCCTAATTCACGGATACTATTCGCCAACTCTTCCAACGCAACAGGGTCGAATTCTCGACGAGGTTGGTTAGGATTCGCTTCAATCTGGTCTAAGGCAACCTCGTTGATGGTAGAACTTCCTTGTGTACTGACAGCTTCAGTAGATATTAAGGCATCCAGACCACGGCCGAGGGCATTGGTCTTTGCGTTTCGATTATATTTCTTTTGTACAGCCATAGTCTTTGTTTGGGAGTTAATGGAGTTAAGGAGTTTGGTGGAGTTAGCGGTTGTTTTGCCCGATGCTACGATGCTCTTCGTTTCCAGTCCTTTGTTTCTTTATTTTCTACAGCTAATCAATCTGTGATAGAAACATTAGTTTTACAACCAGAAAACGGCACATCCGTGAGTCTCAAAGCATACCTTTACACTCCGTATCTTTCCCTTTTTTATTTCTTATTCTTTTCAATGATTTCCTTTGCAAGGCTAAGATGATTCTTTGCACCTGTAGAGTCAGCATCATAGAGGATAACTGGTAAACCATGACTCGGACTCTCAGAGAGTTTCACGTTACGCTGGATAACAGCCTTGAATACTAACTCTTGGAAGTGGCGCTTCACCTCATCGTAAATCTGACGGGCAAGACGCAGACGACTGTCGTACATCGTCAGCAGGAAGCCCTCTATCTCCAACTTCGGATTTAGCTTACTCTTGATAATCTTAATGGTGTTCAACAACTTGCTGATACCCTCCAATGCAAAGTATTCACACTGCACAGGAATGATGACAGAGTCAGCTGCTGTCAATGCATTGACAGTAATCAAACCGAGTGACGGACTACAGTCTATGAGGATGTAGTCGTAATCGTCACGGATTGGAGCAAGCAAACTGCTCATAACCTTCTCACGACCATTAAGCTTTAACATCTCAATTTCAGCTCCAACAAGGTCGATATGGCTCGGAACAATGTCCAATCCTTCTATGTCAGTTGTGTAGATAGCGTCTTTTATGTCGGCATGGTCAATGATACATTCGTAAAGCGAACAATCCACCTCCTTGATATCCACGCCCAAACCGCTGGAGGCATTCGCCTGCGGATCGGCATCAATCACCAGTACAGACTTCTCAAGCGTTGCTAAAGAAGCCGCCAAGTTAATGGTGGTAGTCGTCTTTCCGACGCCGCCTTTTTGGTTGGCAAGTGCGATAATCTTTCCCATTTTTCTATTTAATCCTATACATTTATTAGGCTACAAAGATACATATTTTATATGAGATTGGAGGGCTTTATAAACCTTTTTTCGTACTTTTGCACTGAAATCAAAGTGAAATTTATGAATTCTAAGAAACCACTCATACTTATATCTAACGATGATGGATACCACTCTAATGGTATTCGTACGCTCGTTTCATTCCTTACAGATTTTGCAGATGTTGTTGTCTGTGCTCCAGAAGCAGGACGTTCGGGCTTTTCGTGTGCTTTTTCTGTGGTTGATTATCTGTTGTTGAAGAAGCGTCATAATATTCCTGATTGTGAGGTGTGGTCATGTACAGGTACGCCTGTTGATTGTGTGAAGTTGGCGTTAGACCAGATTCTTGTTGACCGAAAGCCTGACCTTATTTTGGGAGGTATCAATCATGGAGATAATTCCTCTGTGAATAATCATTACAGTGGTACGATGGGTATTGCGTATGAGGGTTGTATGAAATATATCCCTTCTATCGCTTTTTCAAGTTGTGATTATGATCCTAATGCCGACCTGTCTTACCTACGTGATTACGTAAGACTTATTGTCAAGAAAGTTCTTGCTGATGGTCTGCCAAAAGGTGTCTGTCTGAATGTGAACTTTCCTAAGGTTGAGAAGTTTGCAGGACTGAAGGTTTGCCGTATGGGTTGGGGTAGTTGGACGAGAGAAGTTGAGGCTTGCAAGCATCCTCGTGGCTTTGATTATTATTGGATGACAGGGCATTATCGTAACGATGAGCCTGATGCAAGCGATAATGATCAGTGGGCTTTAGCGCATGGATATGTAACTGTTACGCCATCAAAGATTGACGTGACGGATTATGAAGTGCTCGATAAGATGAAATCGTGGGAGTCTCTTTAATTCTTTGATATTATGAAGTATTACCTGATAGTTGGTGAAGCATCTGGCGACTTACATGCCTCACGCCTTATGCAGTCGTTGATGCAGTATGATCCAGAGGCTGAGTTTCGCTTTTTTGGTGGTGACCTGATGGCGAAAGTAGGCGGTACACGTGTGAAGCATTATCGTGAACTTGCCTATATGGGCTTCGTTCCTGTATTGCTACACCTACCTACCATCTTCAAGAATATGAAGATGTGTAAGGAGGATATTATGCGTTGGAAGCCTGATGCGGTCATCCTCGTTGACTATCCAGGGTTTAATCTTAGTATTGCAAAGTTTGTAAAGAAGAATACAAATATTCCGGTCTATTACTATATCTCCCCAAAGATATGGGCATGGAAGGAGTGGCGTATCAAAGCTATCAAGCGTGATGTAAAAGAAATGTTCTCTATTCTTCCGTTTGAAGTTCCTTTCTATGAGAAGAAACATAATTACAAAATACATTACGTTGGTAACCCTACTGCCGAGGAGGTTGATAATTTCCGTCATGTTTATTCGGAGTCAAAAGACGAGTTTTGTCAGCGTAATGGCTTGTCTTCTAAGCCTATCATTGCTCTTCTTGCTGGTAGTCGTAAACAGGAGATAAAGGATAATTTGCCTTCAATGTTGGAGGCTGCACGTCATTTTGAAGATTATCAGATGGTGGTTGCTGCAGCACCTTCTATTGCTGAAAGCTATTATAAGAAGTATTTAGGTGATAGTGAAGCAAAGATGGTAAAGACACAGACTTACGAACTTCTGAGTCATGCTACAGTAGCACTTGTTACCAGTGGTACGGCAACTCTTGAGACTGCTTTGCTAAATGTTCCACAGGTTGTTTGCTATGAGACTCCTGTCCCTAAGTTGATTCGTTTTGCTTTTAAGCATATTATCAAAGTGCGTTTTATCTCTCTTGTCAACCTTATTGCTGATAAAGAGATTGTGCAAGAACTGCTTGCTGATCGTTTCTCTATTCGCAACATTGCCAACGAGTTGTATCGTATTCTTCCTGGTCAGCCTTTGCGTGAACGTATGTTGGCGGATTACCAGCTTGTTCGTGACCGTTTAGGAAACAAGGTGGCACCAGATAATGCGGCGAGGATTATGGTCGAAAAACTATCGGGTAGGCAGGTTTATGAGCTGTCAAATGAACCTGAAAATGAGTTTGTAAGTGAGCAAACTTATGAATAAGTAGACTGCTTGAAACCATGTGTATTAGTAAAGTTGTACATTTGTTTTAGTCAAATAAGCCTATCTATTTCGAATTATTTTCACGAACAAAAAGATTTCTTTTCATGAATAAAAATATTTATTGTCGCGTAAATAATTATTTCTTTTCATGTAAATAATTTGAGAGAAATAGGTAAATAAAAAAATAAGGAGAGCCGAAAGCTCTCCTTATTCCTTGTATTTTATAGCATTATAAGCTAATTAATTCAATCACTTTATCCACAGCTGATCTGATGCCATCTGCATTCTTACCACCAGCCTGAGCGTAGTGTGGCTGACCACCACCGCCACCCTGGATGAGTTTAGCAGCCTCGCGAATAATCTTACCAGCGTTCAGATCATAATCTTTCACCATGTCATCACTAAGCATGATTGATAAGAGAGGACGATTCTCGTATACAGAGCCGAGTACGCAAACAAGCTTTTCTGGCAATGCTTCACGTACCTTGAAGACGATGTCCTTGGCAGAAGCTGGGTCAATTGGCAGCACAGTTTTTACGATATGCACGCCATTTACGGTCTCAGCATGCTCAACCATGTTCTTTGCAGCACGGCTAACAGCTTGGGCACGGAAACTCTCAAGCTCCTTCTTAATACTGTCGTTCTCTTCAACAAACTTTGTAAGAACTGCTTTGAGGTCCTTCGCATTGTTGAACATTGATTTTAAATCACGCAAAGTATCTTCAAGAGCGTAGATAGCGTTCTCACAAGTTTCACCTGTCATAGCCTCAATACGGCGTACACCAGCTGCTACACTACTCTCACCGACAATCTTAAAGAAGCCGATACGACCTGTTGATGTAGCATGAATACCACCACAGAACTCACAGCTTGGACCGAAGCGAACAACACGAACCTTGTCGCCATACTTCTCACCGAAGAGGGCTACGGCACCCATCTTCTTTGCCTCCTCCATTGGCGTATCACGATGCTCGTCCATTGGATAATCCTTACGAATCATCTCATTGACAAGCTTCTCTACCTGACGAAGTTCTTCATCAGTAATCTTCTGGAAGTGAGAAACATCGAAGCGGAGGGTGTCAGGACTTACGTATGAACCCTTCTGCTCAGCATGCTCACCGAGAACCTGCTTCAAAGCATAGTCGAGAAGGTGAGTTGCGGTGTGGTTGGCAGCTGAAGCGTCACGCTTCTCAGTGTCAACACAAGCCATGAAATCAGCCTCAAGGTTCTTTGGCAATTCCTTAACGATGTGTACACTCTGATTGTTCTCACGCTTGGTATCGATGACATTAATAGTCTCGTCCTCACTAACAAGTACACCTTGGTCACCTACCTGACCACCCATCTCACCATAGAAAGGAGTATAGTCGAGTACAAGTTCATAGAAACTGTTCTTCTTCTGAGTCACCTTGCGGTAACGGAGGATGTGGCACTCATATTCTGTGTAGTCGTAACCAACAAACTCCTGTTCGCCTTCACGCAGTACTTCCCAGTCACCATTCTCTACAGCGGCAGCATTGCGCGCACGTGCTTTCTGCTGTTCCATCTCCTCGTTGAACTGCTTCTCGTCAACAGTATATCCGTTCTCTGCGCAGATAAGTTCGGTGAGGTCGAGTGGGAAACCGTAGGTATCGAAGAGGCGGAAAGCCTCCTTACCATCGAGTTGGGTCTGACCATGTGCCTTTAGCTCGTCCATTGCACCGTTAAGGAGCATGATACCCTTTTCCAATGTGCGAAGGAAAGAGTCTTCCTCTTCCTTCATTACGCGACCAATCAGTTCACGCTGTGCGGTGAGTTCTGGGTATGCAGTACCCATCTCACGTACCAACACGTTGAGCAACTTATACATGAAAGCTTCCTTCTGACCAAGGAATGTATAAGCGTAACGAACGGCACGGCGAAGGATTCGACGAATAACGTAACCTGCTTTAGCATTGCTTGGCAACTGACCGTCAGCAATAGAGAAGGCAACAGCACGAAGGTGATCGGCTACAACACGCATAGCAATGTCTACCTTCTGCTCTTCATTGATGCCTTCACCATTATCACCCTCAGGGAAGGTGTGGTTATACTTCTTGCCTGAAATCTTCTCAATCTCTGCAATAACTGGTGCAAAGATATCTGTATCGTAGTTAGAGTTCTTGCCCTGCATGAGACGAACGAGACGTTCAAAGCCCATGCCAGTATCGATAACATGCATCTTCAATGGGTCAAGACTGCCGTCAGCCTTACGATTAAACTGCATGAACACGATGTTCCAAATCTCAATAACCTGTGGATGATCCTTGTTTACAAGTTCCTCACCAGGCACCTTTGCCTTCTCTTCCTCTGAACGGAAGTCAATATGAATCTCTGAACAAGGACCACAAGGACCTGTGTCACCCATCTCCCAGAAGTTATCGTGCTTGTTTCCGTTGACGATATGATTCTTTGGGAAATGCTTCTCCCAGTAGCTTGCTGCCTCATCATCACGTGATATTCCCTCTGCCTTATCACCCTCAAAGACAGTTACGTAGAGGTCTTTTGGATCAAGGTGGAGTACGTCTACAAGGTATTCGTAGGCGTAATCAATTGCTCCTTCTTTAAAATAGTCACCGAAACTCCAATTACCTAACATCTCAAACATCGTGTGGTGGCTGAGAGCTGCATCACGACCAACCTCTTCCAAGTCATTGTGTTTACCACTAACACGCAGACATTTCTGTGAGTCAGTGCGGCGGCGAGGCTCTGGATCCTTTGTTCCGAGGATAATATCTTTCCACTGGTTCATACCAGCATTAGTGAACATCAGCGTAGGGTCGTCCTTAATAACCATAGGGGCAGACGGTACGATAACGTGTCCCTTCGACTCAAAGAATTTCAAGTAAGAGTCGCGGATTTCGTTTGCTGTCATCATCTTTATTTTATTTTAATTCAATTTTTCTACCTAAAAGTGTTGCAAAGATACTGACTTTTGAGTATTTTTGCAAACAATTAGGCTGCTGAATACGTAAAAACTTCTTTTAGAGGTGGACATAGTCTTCCTATTCAGACCTAAGATTGTGTAAATAATTGATATAAAAGTTACTAAGACATGGCAGAGAATCCGCGCAAACTGTATTATTCTATCAAGGAAGTGGCACAGCAGATTAACGTTACGGAGAGTCTGTTGCGATACTGGGAAACTGAGTTTCCACACCTTCGTCCTAAGACGACGGGTAATCGTGTACGCCAATATACGGAGAAGGACATTGAACAGATCAAGGTTATTTACAACCTTGTCAAGGTGCGTGGCTTTAAGATTGCTGCAGCTCGCAAGATGTTGCAAGAGAACAGAAGTGGTGCTGACAAGAGCCAAAAGGTTATGGAAACCCTCTTCTCTGTACGCGACCAGCTGAAAGAACTTAAGAAACAGTTAGACGGTTTAGTGTAGAATATCATTATATATTCCCTTTTATTTTTATACAAAAGAAGCATAAAAGGGCTATTTTAACTTTCCACGTAAATACAGAATCTTCACTTCCAGATGGGATTCTCTCTCCAGCCATCAGAAAAGCCAAGCATGTATATGGGAACTTTGGGATGAAGAGAGAAAATTTTTATGATTTGTTCTTTTATAGTATTCTTAGGATTTAAGTTGTTAATGAGATAAAGCACGCATGAAACAACTCCAAAAGCGCGTTTCCTCTGATTATCTGTCATATCTTGATTAAGCCACTTTTCATGATGGCCCTTGATGTTAACAGGTTTCTTTGCAAACACTTTATACCACAATCGTGAGTGGTGGGCTATCATATTTCTTAATAGAGATATTGATTCCAGCCAACTTGAAAGTTCTTTTGATGAATTCAGTCCAAAATCCTTAGCGATTGCCGATTGCAAAGGAGATTGAGCCTTAAGGTTCTTATACATCTTTGAGAGCGTGCCAAATGAAGCTGTCTCTATAATCATCCATGCATCAGGATTATCTCCTTCAAACGATAATTCATCCCAGTGCTTACTCTCACGGATAAAATCACGTGCAAAAGGGTCTGTACTTCTTCCAAATTCATATTTTAATTTTAGAACAAATTCCTTATGATAATACTTATTTTCAAACAGGCTATTATCAAGGTACCATAATCCTGTGCCAGTCGATAATGAAAGGGTAGATATAATTCTGGTACGAAGCCCTATTTCCAAGGTCTCTATCGCATCAAATATTATTTGACGAAAAGATTTGTCTAATTCATATCTATCAATAACATCTTCGAAATATATGTCCTTCTTGAAATCTCCAGATTCCATATCTAACATGTCTATCCAAAAGTACTTCAAACGGAAATAATTTATACGATTAAGAAACTCCTTAGCTAATTGTTCATTAAGGAAATGCATTCCACGATTTTTTAAAGTGGAAAGTTGATCATCTAACGTTCGTGGTTTCTGGTTCTTCATAATAAAAAAAATGACCCACCTGCAGTTCTAATGGGATGCAAGTGAGTTCTGTTATCTTTGTCACGAGCTTAGTCGTGATATTTTAATGAGTTCACACTACTTCAAGGTTTATTTATAGATTCAGTTACATCTTACTTTGCAAAGATAAATAAATTATCTCAATATCGCAAATTCTTAATTAAGAAAATTATAATAATCCTTTTCTACTTTTAGTTGTTGTAAGGCTTACATTGTTTCGTGTTACATACCAACACATAGCGTGTGTGTCCTCAGCACGATATGTGTTGAGTGTATAATGGGATAAAATAAGATATTTTATAATGGATGCTATAGTGATATACGTGTAATGCTACATATTAGACGCTCTTTAACAGAGTGTTTAAATAAAATACATTGTGATATTGTTGCTAATTGAGGATTTAAATTTGCTGTCATTTCTGTCACTTACATTTCTTTTCTAATATGTTATGATCCAGCTAATTATGTGAAGTGTTAAAAATGACAGCAACCGTTTTCAAACTTAATTCTGGTATATGAGTATTGCTTTTACGCCTTCTTTCCCATCAAAGCGTCAATAGTATTTCTCACTCTGCGCTCTGTTGTTAACATGATAGTGTCTTCATCAGCACCCTCAGCACCCATATAGACGGATGGGTTAGAGTAGGTCATGCGACTTGCTTGTGGTTCACGGGCAGAGAAGTGGAAAGCAGGTACACCTGTTTTTTGGCGTATGCGAGCAATGTTCTTTTCGTTCACACCACATCCCGCCATGATTTTTATGCGACCATTAGCTAATTGATTCAATCGCTGGAGTAGGGAAATACCCTTTTCGGCAGTGGGTTGCTGTCCCGATGTAAGTACTCTCTCAAAGCCGAGTGCAATGAGCTGTTCCAAGGCTTTCTCTGGTTCGCGGCAGTGGTCAAAGGCACGATGGAAGGTGACACTCATCCCTTTTGTATGTGACATTAGATATTCGTTGGCAGCCAAGTCGATATCTCCTTCAGGCGTCAGGCAGCCAAAAACAACGCCATCCACACCTAAGTCACGGCAGAGATCAATGTCCATAGCCATGCGCTGAAGTTCCTGTTTAGTATAAAGGAAGTCGCCACCACGGTTGCGGATGATGACATGTAGACGTGTTTCCTTCAACACTTCTCTCGCCATTTTTATTTCACCATACGATGGTGTGGTGCCACCTTCGGGAATACCCATGCAGAGTTCTACACGATTAGCTCCACCTTTCTGTGCTTCGATACAGCTTTCAACGCTATTAGCACATATCTCTATCTCAAAATCAGTTCGGTTCATATTGGATTATTTGAGGAGTTAAAGGAGTTAAGGAGTGAAAGGGAGTTAAGACAACACTATCTGTTAGTGTGATATATGACCGTTTATTGTCTGATATATTACAACTATAAAAGTATTGTCTTAACTCCCTTTCACTCCTTAACTCCTCTCCCTCCTTAATTAAAGTTTACTACTTGTCTTCACGAGCTGCTCACCCAATCCGATTGTATATCCTTGAGAAAGGAAGACAATACGGTTGAAGGTATCAGCGATAATGAATATTGGCAGCTGTTCAGTATTGCGGAGTTTCATCTCTTTCACTATCTCCTGCTGAATGGTTCCATCCTTATCAATACCGAAGATAGTCTTCGCAGGGAGATTAGGGAACTCACCCTTCTGTGCTTGGAACTTCTTAGCTTCCACCTCGTTCTTAAAGAGTAAGACGAATGGACGACCCCATTTATCGAGTTTATCCTTCATCTTTTCAATATCATGCAATGCGTGGTTCGTTGGCTCCTGACCAATACCCAATACGCCGAGAACGTAATAGCCACGTCCCGTCTGGCTTAGGATAGAAACGCTCTGACCGTCTTTGTCAAACAAGTCCTCACTATTGAAGCTACCAATAACCTTCACACCTTCACTTTCCTGACGTACATCGAGTGGGAGAGTGGTCGTCTCGCCTGGTTTAATCTGGAAGAAACGGCTGTGCGCAAGTACACTACCATCTGCCATACGCTGACCAGTCACGAGGATGTAGGTACCCTCATCAAGTGTAGCCCCATTCTTAAAGGTGTTCGACCATGTAGCTCCTCCACCCATATCTACCTGTCCTTCGTCAAAGTTCATCAGCCATGTCTGTCCGTTAACAATCTTACTAATGCTGAAATGGCTATAATACTTAGGATCATCGAGGAAGCCATCAGGGGTGAATGTCAGTACTAATTTACCAGTCTTAGCAGTCTGCTGAGCTGCTGCATCAAAGTCAACATCCACCCATTTGCCCTCTTGTTTATACTGAATCTTCCATGCCACAGGGTCCATACGGGCCTCAATACCAAGACTGCGAGCTACATCTACGAAGAAGATATCACGGCTGCGGCTATCGGTAATACGGCTCTCCCATACACTTCTTGGGGTCTGTGGGATTCTCATCGCACGACTATCAGGGTTCATACGGATATTCTTTTTAATCCATTCAACCAACAAAGCTGGGTTCTTACGGAAACTTGCAGCCTCCTTTGCAAAGGCTTTCTCAAAGAATTGTTTGAACGGTGTGAGAATCATTTCACTCTCAACACGTGGAGAGAGTTGGCTGCTCTTAGCCTTCATGTTATCCTCTAAGATATACATTGGCATGTCACGAAGGTCCTTGTCGCTCAAAGTACTGAGTAACTTTAGTGCACGATCTTGCTGATTAGCATACTTCTCAACAAATGCCTGAATAGTCTTCCAATTTCCACGTGCCTTTATAATATAAGGTGTGGCAGCTGAATAACGATAATCCTTCATTGATTCTGTAGTCGGGAAGGTGGCAATGTAAGCATGACGGATAGAATCCTCATAGGTCAAACGACGCGTGTTCTCATCCCGCTGTGCCTTGGTAACGGCAGGTAATGTAGTATTAGAAGCAGGTGGAACGATGTCGAGATCAGCCTCCTTAGGCATATTTTGCTCGTTATAATCCAGTTTGATAGTGATTGACTTATCCTTTCCAAAGGTAGCTTTAGCAAAGCCAAACTGTCCATCCTTTGATGCCCAGACAATCATATCACCCTTACCAGCAGAGAGGAAGGTAGTTCCATCAGTACCAGTGTACTTAGACACAGCTGTATAGAACTCGGCATAATTATAAATCTTGAAGTCTACCTTTGCGTTGTCAACAGGCTTACCATCCTTGTCGACAATCTTAAAATCAATCTTAGACGTACTGCCATAGTTGTCGATGAGATTAATCTCGGTGAAGTTATTGGTACGTAGCATCACCTCCTCTGGACCCTCATAATCACCGAAAGCACGTGTGTGCATGAGCATTGCACGTGATGCTGGCTCGTTAAACCAAGCAAGGTTGAGTACTGGTTCAGGTTCACAAGCACCTAAGAAATACCATTTACCATCCGCCCACGCTTCTACCCAAGCATGATTGTCGTCCGTATGTGCCCAGCGAGGAGTATATACCTGACGAGCTGGAATACCGATAGAACGCAGGGCAGCTACCGTAAAGGTGCTCTCTTCGCCACAGCGTCCACGCCCCGTACGGATAGACTGTAGTGGTGAAGAAGTACGAGCATCGGAAGGCTCGTAGGTAACTCGCTCATGACACCAGTGGTTCACTTCAAGGATAGCATCCTTCATAGGAAGTCCTTTTACACGCTCACTCAGTTCACGATAGAAAATAGCACGAGAACTATCAAGTGGTTCATTGTTCACACGCATTGGCAGAACGAAATGTCTGAAAAGCAATTCTGGGACATCCTTTCCCCATGCCATCGATTTTCTTGTTTGCAAAGCGGTGCGTATGTTTTTAAGATGATAGGCTGTTGGATAGTCTGTTGCATCAGCAATAGGCATATAAGCATACAAGAAATGTAATGCCTCCTCTTCTTCAGGAGATACCCGAAGTCCCTTTGTGTTATAGAACTTCTTACCAATAACCTTCATCTTGGCTTGGAATGCATTTTCTACTTTCTGTCTGAAATTAGGGTCTGTAATAAAGTGCTGTGCATAACTTGAAAGGCTGACAGCAGCAAGAAACAGACTCAATAAGATTCTCTTCATAGATTTGTTTTTAGTTTATGCGACTTTCATCAGCCGCTAATTTGCGTATGCAATATTCGTAAAAAAAAACAATATACGCAAATGTTTTACATAGAAAATGCCTGAAAGCATGGTCAAAGTGATAGGATAGGATGCCTTCTTTTCATGTACTGCCTTTTATTTTTATGAAATAAACTCTTTTCTCTTCACCAAAAGAAATTGTTAAGCTTTCCCTTTTAGGTAGAATTTATCAATATCAATGATGATTTTCACACATTATTACAACAACAATGGGAAATAAATAGTATCTTTGTAGAAAATAAGTTTTTAATAACCCTTTACCTTAATATTATTAAAAAAACAATGAGAAAGAATATGTTTATAGCCTGTGGCTTGTTAAGTTGTGTGCTTACACTTCAGGCACAGACGAAAGATGGTGGTATTGATGCACAGATGTTGCAGCAGATTCAGAAGTCTGGATTGACAACATCTGACCGTGCTTTATCGAATGCAATCGCCACAAATTCTATTGATGATCTTGCTCGTAACTTCCGTAATTCTGGTCCTGTAGACACCTACTTTAGCGTGGAGACACCGAAACAGAATATCCAAGATCAGAAAAGTTCGGGTCGTTGCTGGCTCTTTACTGGACTGAATGTTTTGCGTGCTAACTTTGCTCGTCGCCATAAGGATACATTGAGAGTGGAATATTCTCACGTTTATCTCTCTTTCTATGACCAGTTAGAGAAGGCAAATTTGATGCTGCAAGGTGTGATAGACAATGCTGGTAAGCCATTAGACGACCCACGTGTGCAGTTCTTCTTTAAGAATCCTATCAGTGATGGTGGTACGTTCTGCGGTGTATCTGACTTGGTTGAGAAGTATGGTGTTGTACCAATGGAAGCCATGCAAGAAACCTATTCAGCTGAAAATACCTCTCGCATGGCAAGGATTGTGTCATCAAAACTACGTGAGTATGGTTTAGAGCTGCGTAAGATGGTAGCTGACAAGAAGTCGAAGGCAGCTATCAAGGCACGCAAGACAGAGATGTTGGGTAATATCTATCATATACTCTCACTTTCTTTGGGTGAGCCAGTGAAGACGTTCACCTTTGCTTTCAAGGATAAGAATGGTAAGCAGATTGGTAAGGCTAAGACCTATACACCACAGGAATTCTATAAGGAGACGGTGGGAGGTCCACTCAATGGAACCTTTATTATGGCTATGAACGATCCTCGTCGTCCTTACTATAAGACCTACGAAATTGAGTATGACCGTCATACCTACGATGGTCATAACTGGAAGTATGTGAACCTTCCAATGGAAGATATTGCGAAGATGGCTATAGCTTCGCTGAAAGACTCAACGAAGATGTACACCAGTTATGATGTTGGTAAGCAGCTCGACCGTAAGCGTGGTTATCTTGACTTAGATAATTATAACTATGCAACACTTTTCGGAACAACCTTCCCAATGAACAAGGCAGAGCGTATTGCAACCTTTGACAGTGGTTCTACGCATGCGATGACACTTACAGCAGTAGACTTAGATGAGAATGGTCAGCCAAAGAAATGGAAGGTAGAGAACTCTTGGAGTGCCTCTTATGGTCAGAATGGTTACTTGATTATGAGTAATCCTTGGTTTAATGAATACACCTTCCGTCTGGTTGTTGATAATAAGTACGTACCAGAGAATATCATGAAGGCTGCTCAGCAGAAACCAATAATGGTTGTTCCTGAGGACCCATTGTTCCAAGAGGATATGTAAAGACCTCCCCCAACCCCTCCAAAGGAGGGGAGAAAGGATAGGCTGGCGGCGATAGATTTCTTAGATAAATACTGACTTTATGTTTTATAGGAAACCTTGGAATGCTATATTAGCTATGCAAGCCATATGAGAAGAAAGCAGGGATAGGCAGCTTCGTCTATCCCTGCTTTCTTTATCTTTTAGGATTCTTCCGAATTATGAAGTGATAGTTTAAACCTATTATATAATAAGATACACAGAGCAACTCTAAGTTTCTTGCAGCAAACTTAGAGCCTTGCTGTGTGATATTTCTTAAGGTTCTAAGCGTAAAATGCAAACCTTATCACTCCAAACTTCTCTATGTTTGTCCGGATTTTTCATATATTGATTTTGTAAAGACCACCAAATGGCTTGCAATTAACGCCCAATTGGCTTGCAAAAGATGCCCTTTTGAAGTCTTGTTAACGCCCTTTTGGAACCTTATTAAGCACCTTTTAAAACCTCTTTTTACAACTACTTGATAACAAGTAACTTACGAAGGTGCTAAAATAACTCGCTTTTAAGCTATTTTCCTACCTTTTCTTTGAATATTTTGTCAATATATTTCTTAGTCTTGCAGCGTTGAACCTCACGCAGAAGCATGGGGTTGACGGAGGTTTTATTTAGCGTTTATAACCTTTATTCTGTTTCAGTTTTTCGTTGAGGTCTAATGCACGTGATGGAATAGGGAAGACGATAGTATGACGGTCGGCTTCTGTTGCGGGTGCAGTATGAAGGTCGTAGGACTGGTGGAAACGATTGAAACGGATGAGGTCATTACGACGCCAGCCCTCCCACATTAGTTCCATCAGGCGTTCAGCAAGAATGTTATCTAATGTAGCAGTTCTATTTCCCATGCCACTACGGCTGCGAACGAGGTTCAGTTCAGTATTACCATTCTCTCCGTTGCGTACTGCAGCTTCAGCCTTCATTAGCAATACATCGGCATAACGGAAGAGAACAATGTCGTTGTCTGGGCTTTTACCATCGTTAAAGGCGTTGCGGTCCACCTCATATTTAGCCATTCTTGCTCCTGCCGTCTTGATATATGGGCTGTTGGTGAGATTTAACTCTACAGCAAGTGGCATATAAACAAGTGGTTTGCCACTTTCTAAATATATGATATTTCCATCTACTCGAACAGTGTCAGAGTAGAGGTTATAAGCATATCGCTTGTCAACATTTTTAGTACCATAGCCGAAAGTCTTCACTGTTGAAATAGTTGCGCAGGCTCCATTCTCAGAGCCTGTACCGAAGGCACCGCCATGTGAGTAGTGACGAGAGCGGAAGAGATACTGGAATTGGCTCTTGTAAAGGTGTTTGTCGAGTGGGATAGTAAAGATATTCTCTGGTGAATTCTCGTTGTTAACAGAGAAGTTGCTGAGATAATCGGCTGCTAAGGTAAAGCCATCAGCAGTCAACTCATCGCAGTAATATTTGCAGGCTTGCCATATATTCATCTGCTGACCATTGATGGTAAAGTAGGTTTGCTTACCATTAGGTTGTTGATTATCTGTCCAATCAGCATCAGAATAAACCTCACCATTCAGCATTAACTTAGCAAGAAGGAAGTTGGCTACAGAACGTGTTACACGTCCATAATTCTTGCCAAGAAGGTTACTATGACCTGTAGGAAGCAGTGGGGTGACTTCTTGTAGTTCTTTTACAATAAACCGATATACCTCAGGGCGACTTGCTTGATCTGCGTTTTCAGTACTTTCGCCAGCCGTAGTTACTAATGGTATATTTCCAAACATATCCATAAGGTAATAGTAGTATAAGGCACGGATAGCCCTAACCTCAGCCCTATAAGCCTTGTATTGCTCATCTGTAAGCAGTTGTTTATGTTTGTCGATGGTTGTAAGTGCATCATTACTGAATACAATTACTTTATAGAGATATTTCCATGTATCGTAGAGCGGTTTGCTGTCTTCTGCCCAGTTATGAGTATATAAATCAGCCCAAAAGCCTCCATCATACCAGTCTCCACCACGGACAGGTATGATTGCTTCATCGGTAGTGAACGTATTATAATCATATACACCACGATAAGTACCTTGTAATCCCTCACTGTCTTTATCACTTCCTATGTAGTTATACAAGGTAGCGACGGCATTGACATATACATCTCTATCTGTCGTGTAGGTATGTTGTTCATCGAGGCTATCTTTGCTATTCTCGTCCAGACAACCAGTCAATGTGAGGAAAGTTAGAAAAAAGAGTGGGCGAAGTAAGTATTTCATACTTGACAGTTGTTTATGTTGTGTTAAATTGCTTAGAACTTAATACTCACACCGATAGAGTAAGTGCGATAAGGAGGATAGGTACGTTTGTCATCAATACCTAAAGTGTTATCTACTACATAACTATTGATAATCGGTGTTAAGCCACTATAACTTGTTATTGTTGCAAGGTTATTGATGCTAAAAGACACACGTAGTGAACTGATATATTTGTTTTTAATAGGCGTATTCCAACCTATCGTAAGATAATCAAAGTTTAGATAATCACCTTTTTCCAACCAATAATCCGTCACATTCTGGTCAACAATATTCCGTGCTGGAGCTTCTGCAAGGACATTATAGTCTGGGAAGTTTGACATGTTCAGGAAAGAAAGAGTTGTTCCGTTAAATATCTTATGTCCGAAAGCACCATTCATCTGTAAGGAAATGTCGAATGCTTTGTATCTGAAACTTATGTTAGAACCTAAGGTCATCTTAGGTGTTGCTTGTCCTGCGATATATCGGTCGCCATGGTCGCTGAGGTCGATTACATTGTCATTGTTCAAATCAGCAATGTCGTATTTGTTGTGTCCATGTCCGTTGTCTACGATTCCTTTGCAGTGAGGAAGATAGAAAACTCCTAAGGGTTGACCTACAATCTGATAGATAATATCATTATATCCACCATGGAAACCTGCGCCATTCATACCACCGATAGGGGTTATTTCTGACGCTGTCATCTGTCTTCCATTATGTTTACCATTGAGAGAAAGGAGTTTGTTCTTTTGCCATGCCATATTGACATTGACATTGAGTTCCATGTCTTTCTTTGATATAGGAACGACGCCAATACCCAACTCAAAACCACTGTTAGACATAGAACCGATATTTGCCAATAGCTTGTCGAAGGCGAAAGTTGGTACAGGTACGTCATATTCGTAAAGCATATCGGTAGTCTTGGAATAGTAATACTCTGCTGTAAGGAGCAGACGATTGTTGAACAACCCAAGGTCTGTACCAATATTAAAGGTGCTGCGCGTCTCCCAACGTAGGTCAGGGTTACTATTGCGTAAGGTACCCATAGTGACTGTTGGTGTACCATTGTACGAGATTAAACCTACTGGGATATATTGCCTTAAGGTCAAATAAGAACTGATTCCACCAAGGTTTCCAGACCGACCATAACCGGTTCGAAGGTTCAGAAGACTAATGCTCTTATTGTTGCGTAGGAAACTTTCTTTCTTCATATCCCAAGTTGCTGAGATAGAAGGGAAGATGCCCCATGTATGGTCTTTGCCAACCATTGACGAACCATCTGCACGTGTTGTCAGATTAAGTGTGTATCGGTCGAGCAGTGTGTAGGTAAGTGTACCCATAAAAGAGGTAAGACTTGGGTCAGCATAACTACTACCAGTTCCTCCATAAGGACGGTCAGAAGCAGCCCCAAGATTGTCATAACCAAAGTAATTGTTGGTTAATCCCTTTACTTGTGTCCAAAAAGCTGCTATCTTTTTCTTCTGATATTCAGCAAGAATGGTGGTAGATAATTTGTTAATCCCCCAACGATATTTCCAATCAAGAGAGATGTTACCTAATATATCTTCGGTCTTTCGTTCTCCTCTATATGCTAATCCTTGCGCCCATACCCATGTCGGGGCAAATCGTCCGTTCTCCGTTGAGGTGTAAGAATAGGAACCTAAGGCTGCTAAATGAAGGTTATGTGTTAACTGTAAGGACAACTGTAGATGTGAATTGAACGTAAGATTCTTTTCATCGTTACGCTCAAACAGCAATGGTTCTGTCGGTCCTATCTGTGATGCATTGCCATTCCTCTGCCATCCGTTTCCTGTTTTGTGGAATGGGAGTGTTGGATTCATTGCAGCAGTAGAGTAGGAAAGTGCTTGAATATCAAATATCTTTTCATCTTGTTGAGATGAACCGAAGGCACCAAAGTCTATCTTTAGTCTCTCGTCAAAGGCAAGCTGTGAGATGTCTAACTTAGCCACGAAGTTATTGTAATCCTTGTTTTTAATAACCGTTTGACCGCGCACATAGCCTAATGAGGCACGATAGTTAGACTTCTCACTGCCTCCACTAAAAGCCACGTGGTGTGAGTTTACGAAACCTGTTCGTACTATTTCTTTTTGGAAGTTAGTATCATAGCCCTTATCAACATAGTCTAATCCCAATGCTTTTGCAGCACTAACATACTCCGTAGCATTGAGCATTCGAAGTCGTTTGTATACAACGTCGAATCCAGCAGTTCCGTCATAGTAAATCTGGAACTTACTACCATTGCCACGCTTTGTCTTTACTTCGATAACACCCGATGCTCCTCGTGAACCATACTTAGACGTTTCTGAAGCATTCTTGAGGATAGTAAAGCTTTCGATATCAGCAGGATAAATGGTGGATAGGGTAGATAAATCAGATGAAACACCATCTATAAGGACCAGAGGGTCATTACCACCAGTAAGCGATGTCGTGCCACGAACACGCACACTGGTCAACATTGCCATACGATCCTGCCCATTCGTAACGACATTTACACCAACGGCTTGTCCGGAAAGGGCATTAATGGCTGAGTTTACCAAACCTTTATTCATCTGTTTCTTACCTATCTTTGCCATTGAACCGACGATAGGTAGGGTATCACTCTTGAGGAATAACGGCTGCTTTTGCTTTTTAGTAATGGCTTTATGTCTTCTTTGCGCATTTGCAATATTTGTAGAGCCAATTAGTAAAAGGCAGCAAACAAGTGAATGGGTTAGGAAGTGTTGTCTGGCCATATAAGGAATACAATAAATGTTATTTATACTGTTTATCTAAGCAAATATACATATTTTTCGTGACATAAGTCGATGATTACAGGTTTTTTTGCTAATTTTGTTGTGTTATCCTTTTATATACTCTTGTGTGAGTTAAGGATTTTAAAGAAAGAAACCTAAATTATTATCAATATGGATAAGCTTTTTCTAACGGCTTTATTGATGGGCATGTCTGTGTCTGGTATTCATGCACAGAACGCCACTATTGAGCCAACTTTCACCGAATGGCATGATCTTCAGGTGAATGCTGTCAATCGTTTTGCAACGCATACAGACTTCTTTGCGTTTGCACCATTTGAAAATCTGCGTGGAACAAAGTTTGATATGAAGAAGTCGGCTAATTACCTTTCACTTGATGGGGACTGGAAGTTCAATTGGGTTGAGAATGCTGATCAACGTCCAACAGATTTCTTCCGTACCGATTTCGATGACTCGCAGTGGAAGACATTCCCTGTTCCTGGTATCTGGGAGGTGAATGGTTATGGCGACCCTGTTTATGTTAACATTGGTTTTGCATGGCGTGGTAATTTCAAAAACAACCCTCCAGAGGTTCCTATTAAGGAAAACCACGTAGGCTCTTACCGTCGTACTATCCGCATACCAGACAACTGGGACGGCAAACAAGTTATTGCTCATTTCGGTTCGGTGACATCTTGTGTATATCTATGGGTGAACGGTAAGTTCGTTGGCTATAGTGAAGACTCTAAGATTGGACCAGAGTTTGACGTAACGAAGTTCCTCAAGAAAGGGGATAACCAGATTGCTTTTCAAGTATTCCGTTGGTCAGATGGCAGCTATTGTGAGGACCAAGACTTCTGGCGTCTCAGTGGTGTTGCTCGTGAAAGTTATCTCTATGCCCGTGATGCAAAGCAGCATTTGAAAGACATTCGTGTAACTCCTGACCTCGTAAATGATTACAAGGACGGTACGCTTAGCGTCAATCTCCAGTTGGCAGGTGGCACAAAAGCTTTCTTAGTCTTGGAGGATGCAGACAATAACCTTGCTGCAAAGACAGTCGTTACGGCAGACAAGGCTGGACAGGCTACGGCTTTTATGGAACTCAGAAACCCAGAGAAGTGGACTGCTGAAACTCCTTATCTCTACAATCTCTATGTTTATGTAGAGGATGCCAAGACTATTGAGACTATCCCGCTCAAAGTTGGTTTCCGTAAGGTTGAAATCAAGAACTCGCAGGTATTAGTCAATGGTCAACCTGTTCTCTTCAAGGGAGCTAACCGTCATGAGATGGATCCAGATGGTGGTTACGTTGTGACACGTGAGCGCATGATTCAGGATATCAAACTGATGAAGCGTTTGAATGTCAATGCAGTGCGTACTTGTCACTATCCTGACGATCCTATTTGGTATGACCTATGCGACGAGTATGGACTCTATGTGGTTGCTGAGGCTAATCAAGAAAGCCACGGTTTTGGCTATAATAAGGATGCAGTGTCGGGTAGTCCGCTTTTTGCTAAGCAGATTATGGAGCGTAATCAGCATAATGTCGGAACGAAGTTCAATCATCCAAGTGTCATTTTCTGGAGTCTTGGTAACGAGACTTGCTACAGCAAGAACTTCGATGATGCATACGATTGGATTAAGTCGCAAGACCAAAGCCGTCCTGTACAGTATGAGCGTGCTGAGTTGAATGGCTATGCTACGGATATTTTCTGCCCAATGTACTATTCTCCAAAAGCTTGTGAGGATTACTCAAAGAACACTCAATACACTCGTCCACTTATCCAGTGCGAGTATAACCATACGATGGGTAACTCTGGTGGTAACTTGAAGGAGTACTGGGACCTTGTTCGTAAGTATCCTAAGTTCCAAGGTGGATTTGATTGGGACTTTGTAGATCAAGGCTTACACCGCAATCCTAAGTTTGATGCTTCTCGTAGGTTGGAAGACTATGAGCGTGCGGCTGATGCGGTTGATGTGAAGACGGAATACACATACGGTGGTGACTATAATAAGACTGACCCATCAGACAACAACTTCAACTGCAATGGTATGATTGGTCCTGACCGTCAGTTGAATCCACATGCTTATGAGGTTGCCTATGAATATCAGAATATCTGGGCTCGACCAGTTGACCTCAAGCAGGGCAAGATAGCTGTTCACAACGAATACTTCTTCCGTGATCTAAGCAACTATCGTATGGAATGGAGCCTTGTTAACGAGGGTAAGGTTGTTGAGAAGGGTGCGATTGAAGAACTGAATGTTGCACCACAGCAGACAGTTGAATACACATTGCCAATAGCTGGTAAGGAGTTTGATGGTGAAGTTCTCTTGAATATCGACTTTAAGTTGAAAACTGCTGAGCCATTGATGGCAGCTGGTCAGACTGTAGCAGAGATGCAGATGGAGGTGCAGCCTTGGCAACCGATGCCAAAGATGGAGCCTGTTGCAAAGAATAAGGTGAAGGTAAGTGACAATGTGAAAGAAGGAGTTGTACGCTTTGCAGGCAACAACTTCGATCTTGTATTCGATCGCAAGACAGGTTTCCTCAGCAGTTATCAGGTTGATGGTCGTAACTTCTTGGGCGAAGGTGGTAGCTTGAAACCTAACTTCTGGCGTGCTATGACAGACAATGATATGGGTACTAACTTCCAAAAACGCCTGTCTGTATGGAAGAATCCTACAATGACATTGAAGTCATTAGAGGTTGATAAAAAGATGAATCGCCTCACAGCAGAATATGATTTGCCACAGGTAGGTGGGCAGTTGTGCCTTGTTTACCATGTTGCAAGCGATGGTGCGCTCCATGTAAGTATGGATATGGAAATGAAGGAGGGTAGTAAGGCTCCTCAGCTTCCACGTTTCGGAATGTTGATGCAGTTGCCTTATAATATGGATAAGTCGGTGTTCTACGGTCGTGGACCTATCGAGAACTATGCCGATCGTAAGCTTTCACAGCGCATCGGATGCTATGAGCAGACTGCTGACAAGCAGTTCTTCCCTTACATTCGTCCACAGGAAACAGGTACGAAGAGCGACATTCGCTGGTGGCAGCAGACTGACAACAGCGGTCGTGGATTCCGAGTATTGTTTGATGAGGCTGTATTCTCTGCGAGTGCATTGCACTATAACATCTCTGACCTTGATGAGGGAAGTGAGAAGCATCAGCGTCATAGCTATCAGGTACCATTGTCTAAGTACACTAACCTCACGTTGGATGCCGCAATGATGGGTGTAGGTGGTATTGATAGTTGGGGTGCTGAACCTCTGAAGAAGTATCAGTTGCCAGCTGAAAACCGAGCTATGCACTTCTGGATTGTGCCAGTGTTCTAAGCTGATAGACATCTTTTATAAAATAGAAAACGCCTTTGCAGAAGTCCTGCAAAGGCGTTTTTTGTTTAATATCCGTACTGTCAGCATACCTATCAATGGCAGTGTCTAAATTCTTTTCATGAAAATAAATATTTTTCTTCACGTAAATAAATATTTTTCTTCATGAAAATAATTCTTTCTTGTTGTGAAAATAATTCGTTTTTAGGCTTCTATCAGCCTTTTATTTTAGTAGTTTCATCTTCTCAATCATCGTTTCGTAGACCTCTGCAGACACTTGTCTACCACGCAAAGAGCGCACACGTGGCATACTGCGGAAGTATTCATCTTGTGACTGATACCACGCGTAATGTGCTATTTCACGAGCGCGAGCAAGGGAAATTGCCAATTTCCCAGCAGCAGAGGGATTGACGGAAGAGAGAAAATACTTGCCATCTTTCATCTTTAATGCCAATATGAGATAGTCTTTGGGTTGTTGTGCGCTGCGTGCTTGTAGGTTGCGTGTGCGCACAGAGATAGTGATGTGTCTATTGAAAGTACGGTTTATTTTGTCCATCATACCACGAAAGACAATGCCATGTGCTGATGTGTCTTTCAATCCTGTATAGGCAATAGAGTAGTGTATCATCTCGTGGATGAGCACATCGTCTATCTGTTCTGTTGTCAGTTTATAATAGTTAGAAACGGAAATACTAAAGTCATAAAACTTTGTACGCCCCCAACTCATCTTTCTTTTACATGCCATCTGTCCTAAACGAGTCTTAGCACGCGACCACTTCAGCTTTGGTACGGGTAGTTTACCGTCAAAGATGAGGTTGTTATAATGTTCAAAAGCTTGTCGAAGATAATCTATGGTGAGTTCTGCGTTCATTGTCGGAATAGGACAAGATTATAAACAATATAGGGACAGACGGCTCCGTCTGTCCCTATACGTCTGTTATTTCTTTTTTTATTATAGTTTAATAGAAGAATGTCAATGTATAGAGATACACGACAGCAGCTGGTATTGCTAAGAGTGATGAGTCAAAGCGGTCGAGCATACCACCATGTCCAGGCAGCATATTACCGCTATCCTTGACACCGAGTGTACGTTTGAGAAGACTTTCAACAAGGTCGCCCCATGTTCCGAAGACCACTACGACGAGTCCGAGACCTACCCATGCAGGAATGCTCAGCATGTGAGGTGTAGCACCGATGTTTGCAAAGTAGCCTATAACACCAGCCACAATCAGAACGAGAATACCGCCACCAATGCTTCCTTCCCAACTCTTCTTAGGACTGATACGTGGGAAGAGTTTGTGCTTGCCGAAGAGCGAACCGCAGAGATAAGCACCTGTATCATTTGTCCAAAGGAAGATGAAGATACTCAATGGAAGAAGGAAATCAAAGGTTACCTGTCCCATCTCACCCTGCTGGAAAGCTAATACGTTAATCATAGAGAAAGGCAATGCGATATACATTTGTCCTAACATCGTGTATGCCCAACTGTTAATAGGGTTCTCATTCTTCAGATACAGTTCTGAAATCAACAGGTAGAGAATTGTCAGAATGTAGGGTACAAAGATGACGAAGCCCTCAACTGGTGTCAGACGTAGTCCTGCAACCGATAGGAAGAAATAGACTCCCGCTATGGTTGAGATAAAGCGGTTTACCCTTACTCCTTTGATATTGTTCACCAATCCTGTGTATTCCCAGATGGAAAGACCCGTGATGAGTGCGAAAAGAGCAATCAGTGCGTGAGGATGAAGGATACCCAACACCATCACGGTGACGAAGAATACGCCTGTAACGGCTCTGACAATCAGGTTCTTTAGTTTATCACTCATAACTGTATGTTTGTTTATAAATCACTTGCGTTGTCGTTACCTTCTTTTGCGATTCTTGCTTCGTGCTCTGCTTGTGCCTGCTTAACCTCCTCTGGCATGTCCTCTAATTTAGGCTGAGACTTCTCTTCCTGCTCAAGCAATTCTTGTGTACGGCTTACCCAAGGACGCTTTCCGAAGATTTCCTCAACGTCTTCTGCCATGATTACCTCACGTTCTATGAGAATCTGTGCCAAACGGTTATGACCTTCTTTGTGCTCTGTCAGAATCTGTTTTGCACGCTCATACTGGCCGTTAATCATCTTCAGAACCTCCTCGTCGATGGTCTTAGCCGTTGTGTCAGAGTATGGCTTCTGGAAGTTATATTCATCATTGTTATAATAACAGATGTTTGGCAACTTGTCACTCATACCTGCATAGGCAATCATACCGTATGCACTCTTGGTCGCACGTTCGAGGTCATTCATTGCACCTGTTGAGATATGACCAGTGAAGAGTTCCTCTGCAGCGCGTCCACCGAGCAATGAACACATCTCATCAAGCATCTGTTCCTTTGTAGTGATAGGACGCTCTTCTGGCAGATACCATGCTGCACCGAGTGCCTGACCACGTGGTACAATGCTCACCTTTACCAATGGGTTGGCATGCTCACAGAACCAACTGATAGTTGCGTGACCTGCTTCGTGAAGGGCAATAGTGCGCTTCTCGTCAGCTGTCATAATCTTTGTCTTCTTCTCTAAGCCGCCGATGATACGGTCTACAGCGTCTAAGAAGTCTTGCTTTGTTACCTCTGTGCTGTCGTGACGGGCTGCAATTAGGGCAGCTTCGTTACATACATTGGCAATATCAGCACCTGAGAAACCTGGCGTCTGACGTGCAAGGAGGTCGATATCAAGATTCTTCTCTAACTTCAAATTGCGCATATGAACGAGGAAGATCTCCTTACGTTCTGGCAAGTCTGGTAGGTCAACGTGGATCTGACGGTCGAATCGTCCGGCACGAAGGAGTGCCTTATCGAGCATGTCAACACGGTTAGTTGCAGCAAGAACGATAACGCCAGAGTTCGTTCCAAAGCCGTCCATCTCGGTCAGAAGGGCGTTGAGCGTATTCTCACGTTCATCGTTTCCGCCCATAGCTGGGTTCTTTGAGCGAGCACGTCCAACGGCATCAATCTCGTCAATAAAGATGATACAAGGCGACTTCTCTTTAGCCTGATGGAATACATCACGTACTCGGCTCGCACCAACTCCGACGAACATTTCAACGAAGTCAGAGCCACTCATAGAGAAGAATGGTACACCAGCCTCACCTGCAACAGCCTTAGCTAAGAGGGTCTTACCTGTTCCCGGAGGACCAACAAGCAGTGCACCCTTAGGGATTTTACCACCTAAATCGGTATATTTCTTAGGATTCTTCAAGAACTCAACAATCTCTTGTACCTCCTGTTTAGCACCTGTCTGACCAGCAACATCCTTGAAGGTGATACCCATTTCGTTGGCTTTCTCATAGAGTTTTGCCTTAGATTTTCCAACGCTGAATACTCCACCACCTCCGCTGGCACCTCCACCCATACGGCGCATGAGGAAGTACCAGATGCCAAAGAAGAATATCCATGGTGCAATAGAGCCAAGAATATCGAGAATCGTGTTGCTTGTTTTGTTCTCATAACTATAGCTTACGATTTTCTTTTGAGCTACAGCTTGATCGAGGAAGGTTTCTACCTTATCAACCGAACCAATCTCCACGGTAACATAAGGGGCTGTACCCACTTCTTGTGTACCCTTCTTAAAGATGTCACGGATATGGTTTGGGCTTACATACATGCGTAGGGTATTGTCATTCCGATTGACAATTACCTTTGTTGCATAGCCTTTAGCAACGTATTGTTTGAACGTGGTATAGTCCTTGTCTATACCTGCACTTGACGGAAAAAGCCCATTCCCCCCAGCAAAGAATACTACTCCGAGGGCAATAATAACGAATATGTAGAGCCAATTCATATTGAATTTTGGCATATTCGGCTTGTTCTTTGGATTTGAATTGTCCATTTTGAAGTCTGATTTTTTATATAAAAAGGCGATTACCAGGTTACTTTATCAGTCTAAATCTGGCAGAGTGGTCAACTTGGCGTCCTCCCAAAGGTGTTCTATGTCATAGAATTCACGTGTCTCTGGGGTGAAGATGTGGACGATAACGTCCGCATAATCAATCGCCACCCACTGTGCATTACCAAGTCCTACGCAGTTGATAGGCTTCTCACCAATCGTTTCACGAACATAATCGCTCACTGATCCGGCAATAGCTTCTACCTGTTGTGTGGAGTTACCCTGGCATATAACGAAATAGCGGCAGATAGTACCATCGATCTCTGATAGGTCTGCAATAACTATGCCATGTCCCTTTTTATCTTGAATTCCCTTCGTAATTAATTCTACTAAATTCTTTGTCTTATCCATTAAATCACATTATAATATACGAGATGCAAAGGTAGCGCAAAAGGAATGAAGCACAAAATAAATTTCATTTTATTTAGCAATTTGTTCCTGTTGGGCTTATTTGGGCTATTTAGCAATGAAAAACTGTCTTTGAGAATATTTTTATCTCTTTTCATGAAAAAAGTTGGTAGAAGTTTTGGTAGTTCAAGAAAAAGTGCTAACTTTGCACTCGCAATTCGGAAATGAGTTGTGAGGTCAATGGGATATGGTGTAATGGTAACACTACAGATTCTGGTCCTGTCATTCCTGGTTCGAGTCCGGGTATCCCAACAAAGTGAGAGAGTTGAGTTTTCAACTCTCTTTTTTTGTTTCATTCAATAGCTTAAATATTTACCTGATAGAGTATGAAGAAGTTATTTACAGCCATTTTGGCAGCATTGGGAATAGGTATGGGTGCATGTGCGCAGAATCCTTATACGGATGTAGATGTTAATCGTTTTGAGCAGATTATTAAGTCTGACTCTGTTCAGTTGGTGGATGTTCGTAAACTTGATGAGTTTACAGAAGGGCATATTCCAGGTGCAACACATATTGATGTGTTGACGCCTTCTTTCCTTTCTAATGCTCTTGCCAAGCTTGATAAGAAACGTCCTTGTGCCGTTTATTGTCGTTCTGGTAAGCGTTCTGCTATGGCAGCGACTCTTCTTGCCAAAGAAGGATACACCGTTACCAACCTTTTAGGTGGTATCATTGCATGGACTGAGGCAAAGAAGAAGACAGTAAAGGAATAAATAAGTCAGCTTTTAGGTTCTTCCGTTAAATCCAAATCGGTCAGTAGAGGCTAAACATATTTTGTTTTATTATCGAACAGATTGTTTGGCTTTGTAACGCAGGCGTAGTGGGTTACGTCAAGTTGCAAAGACGGATATCATAGATGTTTGTAAACTATTTTCATGTGCATCGAAGGCAATACATGGTCTTTTGGCTTCTAAAAGATGCCTAATTGACTTGTAAAAGATGCTCTTTTGGAGTCTAACTAACGCCCTTTTGAAGTCCAATTAAGCATCTTTTCTTGTACTACTTTATAACCATTTGATTTGCTGTTGGTTACAAACTTGCATTTTACATGTGTATTTGCCATTATTTATTGGTATTTTATTCGGATTTATGTAATGATTTTTCGAAAGCTAATCTATGGATTTTCGAGGTATAAAAATTATTGCTTTGCGATAAAAACAAAATATGTTTAGTTTCTAATGACTGATTTGGGGTTAACGGATGAACTTACTTTTAGGGCATATTTTATGGTTGACAGGTACACTTTCTATCTCTCTCTTGGGAAATTCGTATCTGTTACGAATTCTTTTTACGAAAATAATTCGACAATAAAACTTTTTTGTGAGAGAAATAATTGCGTTATAGATGATAAGAAAAGGGGCAATTCTGCAAAGAATTGCCCCTTCTCTTGGTTCTATTTCCTTCAATCTACCCTTGTATTATTATGAAACTGAATAGATAAGAATGTCCTTTTTATTTGTTTTCAGCATCGATAGCCTTAATCTTCTGCTTCACTTCATCCATATCATCTTTGAGTTTCTGGATGCGACGATTCATTTCGTCAATAAGGCTGTTGCCCTTCTTTGAACTGATGTTGAGGAAACCGAGATTGTTCTCGTAAGTGTTTACCTCCTGCTTTAACTGTTCAAAGCGACGGAGCAGACGACCACGCTCGTTGTCGAGTGCATCAATGCCGCGGTCAGCAACCTTCTTGAGGTTATTGCGGAAGTTGTCAACTCGTTTACGTGCTGCAGAGATATGGAGGTCTTTATAAATCTTATCCAATACCTCGTGGTATTCCTTGTAGAGTTTATCTTTCTCTTTATAAGGAACGTGACCCACCTTATTATATTGCTCAGTCAGTTTCTGTACCTTCTCTTGTAAGTTCTCACCTGTTTGTTCAACAAGTTCTTTCAGCTGGCTGATGATATCACGTTTCTTGTCTAAGTTCTCATGTTCCTCATTGCGAGAATCAGCGTGAACGGCGTTGCGGGCCTCGAAGAAACGGTTGCAAGCAGCAAGGAAATCATTCCACAACTGGTCGCCAATCTTCTTAGGAACCATTCCGATGGTCTTCCACTCTTTCTGTAAAGCGATGAGCTTATCAGATGTTGCCTTCCAATCGGTAGACTCACTCAATGCTTGAGCCTTTTCAACAAGTGCCTTTTTCTTTTCTGTATTCTCAGCAAACTGCTCTTTCAACTGCTTGAAGAATTCGCCTTTACGACCAAAGAAGTCGTCACATGCTGCACGGAAACGTTCAAAAATCTTCACGTTCATCTTCTGTGGAGCGAAACCAATGGTCTTCCACTCCTGCTGGATAGCAATGATTTCCTTAGTGCGTTTCTCCCAATCAGCAGAAGACTTATTCTCTTGTTTTGCAAGTTCTTCAGCCTTTTCGCAGAGTGCAGTCTTCTTTGTTAGATTCTCTTCTTCGCGTGTTCGGAGTGTTTCGAAGTGCTGTTGGTGACGCTTGTTGATAACAGTGCTGGCGGCTTTGAAGCGTGCCCAAATCTGCTCGCGAAGTTCCTTAGCAACAGGACCTGTCTCACGATATTCTTGATGAAGTTCCTGTAACTGGTGGAATGCACTGATAACATCTGTTTCTTCCGCCAACTTCTCAGCTGCTTCACAGAGTTTAGTCTTCTTCTCAAGATTCTTCTTGAAGTCGTATTCGCGTGCCTCACGATTGAGGTTTAACAAGTCATAGAATTGCTCAACATAGAGTTGATAGTTGCGCCAAAGTTCGTTAGCTTTTTCAGCAGGAACCATCTTGATTTCTTTCCACTCGTGCTGAAGCTTCTTGAACTGGTCAAAGTTCTTGTTAGCCTCTTCAGGAGTAGTAGCCATCGCCTTAATCTGTTCGATGATAGCTTCTTTCTTCTTGAGGTTCTGCTGCTTCTCCTCTTCAAGTGCGAGGAAAGCCTTTTGGCGTTTTTCCTTAATGATGGTCATCTCTGCCTTGAAGATTTCTTCATCCTCATCAGGCAATACCTGGTATTTCTCTGGGTCACCGCCATTCTCGAGATAAGCCTTCTGCTGTGCTTCGCGTTCAACAAAATGCAGCTTGTAGAATACCGTTTTCAGGTGCTCTACTTCAGCTTTCTCTGGTGTTTCATTACTGTCAACGATAGCTTTCAGGCGCTCAATAATCTCCTTTTTTGAACTATAAGTCTTAGTAGCGAGATTCTCCTTCTCGCTCTCTGACTTCGTTTCAACTGGTTGATTGAGGTTTTCTTCTACAGCATCAGTATTAACATTCTGCACTTCGGAATTCTCCGTTGTAGCATTGGCTGCAACTTCTTCAGACAGCTTAACTTCTTCTGTACCCTGATTCAGGGCTTTTTCTTGAGAGTCCATCATTTCACTTTTTGTTTGTGATTTGGGTTTTTCCACATTTAAGGTTTCAGACCATTGCAAAGATGCACGGTAGTCTTCTACCACTAATATATCAACTGCAAACTTAGATAAAAAGTTTGAAAGTACCTAATTTTAAGTTGATTTTTTTTAATTTCTCTCTTCTAAAGCAGGCGTTTACGGCGTAGCAACCACCATGATGCAGCAGAAACGACGACTGATAAGAACATTGCAACAGGGAATCCCCATGGATTCGTTTCCATTCCATTGACAAGGTTCATACCGAAGAGGGAGGATATAAGCGTTGGCAACATCATAACAATTGACACCGAGGTGAGTGTACGCATCACGGTGTTCATGTTGTTGTTGATAATGCTTGAGTAGGTGTCCATGGTGGATTCAAGAATGTCAGAGTAGATACTCGTTGTTTCTCGTGCCTGTGACATCTCAATATTTACGTCTTCAATCAGGTCGGCATCCAACTCATCAATCTGCAACTTAAACTTCAACTTAGCCAAAAGGTTCTCGTTGCCACGAATGGATGTGATGAAGTAGGTAAGCGAATCCTGCAGACGACTCAGTCCAATCAAACTTTCGTTGTCTACACCTTTGTCCAAGTTACGCTTAGCCTTTTCAATCAAAGTACTGATTTGCTTCAGTCGTTTTAGATACCACACAGCAGAAGAAAGGAAGAGACGGAAGATAAGGTCTACATAGTCAGTAAAGCCCTCATTTCTCTTTTGCTGATAGCTGACGAAGTCGAGCATCATATTTGTCTCGAAATTGCAAACCGTGATGGTTACATCTTTCTTGTGAATGATACCTAATGGTACTGTTGTATATGGGGTTCGTGAGCGAATTTCCTTCACGTAAGGGATACGGAGGATTATCAGCATCCAACCATCATCATATTCATAGCGTGCTCGCTCATCGGTATCGCTGATATCCGATAAGAAGTAGTCTGGAATATGAAAAGTGTTTTCGAGTTCTTGCTGATCCTGCTCTGTTGGGCAAGTAACCTGAATCCAGCAGTTAGGCTGCCATTCCTTAATGGTATTCAGGGTTCCGTTAATGTTCCAATATGTCTTCATTAGCTAATCTCCATAGTTAAATAATAGTGTGGGGATTAGCAACTTCTTGTTGTAATCCTCACGCCTACAGTTTGAAATTCTCCGCGTGATAATCGTCCATTTAAAAATTACGTATTGGTTTTGTGACTGCAAAATTAGCTAAAAAAATCGGTTGTGGCAAACAAAAGGTTAAGTTTTTCATTGTTTGTGAGGGGCTGAGAAGATGTGTCTGGAGATGAGATGAAGAAAAGTTGTAAGGATTAATATCATTTGTGACAACGTGTGTGTTTTTTGCTAATAGTATGTTATATCTTCTCGTCTTGTGCTTTTTTCTAAGCAACTTATGTCTAAGTTAGCTTTTACTTGTTATATCCTACCATTGATTAAGTTCGTTATGACGAATCTCTCTTAACCTTTTTAATAGATGTGCTGATGGTCCGCACGTGTGGTGCTGATAGTTCGCACATATGGCGCTGATAGTCCGCACCATTGGTGCTGAGTACTAAATAGGATGCAGAATGTAGTTGGATTGAGGGCAATGTTATGCTTTTGAATCACATAACTGGCGTGCCAAAGCCTTAATCTCTGCTCTTGCTGGTTTTCCATTACCTGTTTGGGGAAGGGTAGGAACGTGGAAGATGAAACGAGGTTGCCAGAACTTTGGAAGACGTTGTTGGCAGAGTGTTCTGACTGCATTGGTGTTGCCTTGTGTAGTGAGTAAGACCACAGCTTCTCCAAAACGCTCGTCAGGGCAGCTTGTTATTGCAAAATCGGCTGTAAGAGAGGATTTCAGTAGGTGTTCTACTTCCTCAATCTGAATCTTAATACCGCCAGAATCAATCACATTATCTTTTCGTCCAAGGATACGGAAGCAAGGAGTATTAAGTCCTTCCTTTGTGTTCGTAGGGAGAATTTTAGCTCTGTCGTTGGTTACTAACGGGTGAGAGCAAATAGTAGGGGCATCAATAACAAGGCAACCTTCTTCATTGAGCCATACTTTCACACCGTCAAAGGGTTTGTACCACTCACTGGCGTCAGGTCCATTCAGACGTCGGAGCGCAATATGTGAGAGCGTTTCCGTCATCCCGTAGGTACTCCAAACGGCGTTAGGGAAATCCTGTAAAGCAGCTGATAGTTTATCATCAACAGCACCACCGCCTATAATAAGATGGTGGATACGGCGCAAACGCTCACGCTCTTTAGGTACTTGTAGAGAGTTATAGACCTGCAGTGGTACCATTGCAGCAAAGGTTATCTCCTCGTTCGAGATACCTGCTTCAGACAAAGAATGGTCAGAGAGAGGGTGTCCAGACGGTGTTACGCTCAGCAGGCGCAGGTTACGCTCAATACTTCTTACCACTACCATCTTTCCTGCAATGTAGTCGAGTGGCATACAGAGTAGGGCGGTATCGCCAGCCTTTAAGCCCAAGAAATCACAAGTGATGTGGGCTGAATTGAGCATACGTTGCTTCTCTACCCACAGCGGTTTAGGCTTTCCAGTTGAACCACTGGTATGCACAAGGAGTTGTGGATTATCATTATGCCATTCTGAGAGGAAGTCTTGTAGTGTCATTATTGTTTGATTTTATGCTATTGGGCTAATTAGGCTAATTGGCCTAATAGGGCTAATAAATTTTTTCTCAATCGCTTATCCAAAGCTGATCGCCCCTGATTTCTAATGGCATTGGGATATTGTCAGTGAAGAGTTGTCCCGTACCTAAGCCTTGTGGAGTGGTGATGTTTGGACCGTAGATGTCAGCTGTTAGCTGGGCGATAGCATTCAGTCCGATGTTACTCTCAAGTGCTGAGGTTATCCATGAATCAATATTACGTTCTCTTGCTATTGTAATCCATTCTCTTGTTCCAGTCATACCGCCATGTAGACTTGGCTTTAGGATGATATATTGTGGGCGAATCGTATCGAGTAAAAGCACTTTTTCTGCGGGGTCATTGACACCGATAAGTTCCTCATCAAGGGCTATCGGTAGGGGAGAGTCAGCACACAAGCGTGCCATCTCCTGCCATTGATGCTGTCGGATAGGTTGTTCAATGGAGTGGATATCGTATTGTGCCAAAGCTTCTAATCGTTGCATGGCATCTTCTGGAGCAAAGGCACCATTCGCATCAACGCGTAGTTCCACCTGTTCACGTGTGAAAGTTTGACGGATATGGCGTATAAGGTCGAGTTCTTTCTCAAAGTCAATTGCACCAATCTTCAACTTTACACAACGGAAGCCAGCCTTGAGTTTCGTTTCCAATCGCTGATACATCTCATCGAAAGTTCCCATCCATACGAGTCCGTTGATGGTGATTCCTTCCTCTCCTCGTCCAAAAGCCGTGTTGAAGAAGTTGATGCTTCCCTTGGCATCCAACTGTGCCTTAGCTGTTTCTAACCCAAAGAGCATTGAAGGGAAAGGGCGCATAGCATCAATGTCAATAATCCCTGTGCGGCAGAAGTCATCACAGAAACTGCGGAGCTTCTGCTCATATTCCTCGTCAGTCATGGTATCGCAAGACAGGTCGGGGAGTGTTGCGCATTCCCCAATACCCACTACGTCAGGCTGATTCGTGTCAGACAGTGTGACATAATAGCTCTTCCTTGTTGTGTAGACACCGCGTGAAGTACTTGCAGGGCGGAGGAAGTGGAGGGTGCGGGAGGAGATGTTTATCTTGTACATAGTATACTCTTAATTAAACATGATAATTTGGGACAATAGAACCGTGGGGGAATGGAAGACATAGTAACATATGAACATAGTTCTGAAAGTAACATTATCTTTTTGAGATATAGTAACAGAGGGGTACTTTCTTAGTGTAATACGACTCTTTATAGTTTACGATATATACGATACTTTCGCTTAAATTGAAGCTTATCAGCCCCGAAGTTTATAAGTAACCCATCATCTATTTGTGTTGATGTCAGATAGTTTACCAGTTGAACTTCATTGGCTATTGATAGGTCCTGCGTAGCTTTGAGTTCTAAAATGAGCTTTCCCTCAACAATGATGTCAGTACGATATTCACCGACAACAATCCCATCATAGAGTACTTGGATGAGTTTCTCTGTTTCAAAGTTGAGCTTTAGTTTTCGCAGTTCAACAACCATTGCATTTTTATAGACCTTTTCTAAGAATCCTGGTCCAAGTTGTCGACGTATGCGTTTAGCACATTCTATAATCTCAGTTATTAGCTGATCGGCTGTTATAATATCAGGTTCCTTCATGTTAAGTTCCTTTGTATTTTCTCAAAGTATGATTATAAGCATTTGACTCTTTTGTTACTCAGATGCTAAATGTGTTATTAATAGGATACTCTTATATTATCATATAATTAGAAGAATATGTTACTATTAGAACAATGTTCATCTGTTACTATGTCTTAATGGCTCCAATATTTTGTCCCACAGTTCCCTTGTCTTATGGGAACTGCGGATACTTGTCAAAGTCGGGTTTACGTTTCTCAAGGAAAGCTTTGCCACCTTCCTGTGCTTCGTCAAGTGTATAGTAGAGCATGGTGGCGTCACCTGCAAGCTCCTGAATACCTGCCTGACCATCAAGTTCAGCGTTAAAGCCAGCCTTCATCATACGGAGTGCCAATGGAGAACGCTCTATCATTGTTTCTGCCCATTCTATACATTCGTCTTCGAGACGGTCGAAAGGGACCACTTTGTTGACTAATCCCATTCGTTCTGCCTCTACAGCAGAGTACTGACGACACAAGAACCATATCTCACGAGCCTTCTTCTGACCCACGACACGTGCCAGATAAGATGCACCGAAGCCAGCATCAAAGGAACCAACCTTAGGTCCTGTCTGTCCGAAGATAGCATTGTCTGATGCTATTGATAGGTCGCATACCACATGAAGAACGTGTCCACCACCAATGGCATAACCATTAACCATAGCGATGACTGGCTTTGGAAGGCGTCGAATCTGCATCTGTAAGTCAAGCACATTGAGGCGTGGAACACCATCAGTACCTATGTATCCGCCATGTCCCTTTACGTGCATATCACCGCCAGAGCAGAATGCTTTGTCGCCAGCACCAGTCAGAATGACCACGCGGATGTCAAGGGCTTCACGACAGTAGTTGAATGCCTGTGACATTTCCCACACTGTTTTCGGGGTGAAAGCATTACGATAGCGAGGACGATTAATGGTTACTTTTGCTATGTGGTTGTACTCTTCAAAGAGGATTTCCTCAAAGTTAAAGCCTTCAATAGGCTTCCATTCTCTTTTCTCCATAAGGTCTTTTTGTTTTTGATTGATTATAGGGAGCCTGCCAAGTTGTTCCTAAAAGGCGGATAGACTGTGGCAAGTTATTATTATTTATGTTGGATATACAAGCTGAAAGTTGATACGTTGAGGGCCATTAAAAGGCTTGATAATAATCCTTCAAAGCCTGTGTATCTTCCTCTGCGTTGGTGAATACTTCTAAAAGTACTGGTCCTTCCTCTGAGTTAAAGAGCTTGTCAAGACTCTTGTCAAGCTCTTCTTCGTTGCGAGCAGAGAGGTAAACGATGTCGTGTGTCTGACAGATTCCTTCTGCAGAGGTTGTATGTTGGGCAGCAATAGCACTATCCCGATAAGGTGAACGCTCCAAACCTGGCAGCTGATGGAAGATACCTCCACCGCCATTGTTAAGTAGGAGGATAGAAAGATTAGGCGGAAGAGATTCGTTCCAAAGTGCGTTCTGATCATAGAAGAAACTCAAGTCACCAATTACACAGTACACATCCTCTTCTTCCTGATGAGCAATGGCATAGCCAACAGCCGTAGATAATGAACCTTCAATACCATTCACGCCTCGATTAACATAGATATATTGATTAGAGAAGATGTTGCCAAGGCGCACAGCCGAGCTATTTCCATAGAACAATTCACCATCGACAGCCTCCTCTCTCATCTTCTCATGGAAAGCCTTAACAGCCAACATCTGTGAGAAGCGTGGTTTTATCGTTTTTCGGATGGCTAAGGCTTTATCGAAAGCCTTGTCCCATAGCGTTACAAAGTCACGCTTTTTAACGCCTTCTGTCTCATTGGCAAAGATTCCGATAACGTCCTCTGGTAAACCTTGAATCATATCAGTGGTGTACATGAAGGTGTCACAAAACTCATCAATCCCATTCACAACGATAGACATCTTGCACTTACATTCACGCAAGAACTGGCGGAGTCGTTTGCTGACAATTGTTCCTCCTATATATATAAGGTGGTCAGGGCGATAAGCTTCATCCTTCCCAATCATCTTCAACACTTCGTCGATGGGTTGTGCAGGGCCAATATCGTCATCTGCCAACTTCTCTTGAAGGACGACAGCAACCCTCTTTAATGCCTCAATTGCCTCAAGCGAATTGCCCACAACCTCAGGTGTCAGCTGACCAAGAACAAACATTAGCTTCTTTCCACGGAAGAAATCAGCAGCCATTTCATAGACGCAGATACTATCAGTTGTGGCATGAAGCATGAAAATATTACGTTCATCTGGAAGCTTTGGTACGTCGTATTCAAAGAGCGGTTCACTGATAGGAACATTGATATGCACAGGACTGCCATCGTTCATTCGTACTGCATTCAGCGCTTCGTTAACTAATCGATTGCAATACCAGCGTTCCTCCTCGTTATGAGGCTCTGGTAGTGTCACACTCTTACGAACATTTGGTTCCAATGCACGATGTTGTTGAAGCGTTTGTCCATCCTGTTGGTCAATCCACTGTGCTGGTCTATCAGCTGAAATAATAATCAGTGGACGTTTCTGATAGAACGCTTCAGCTGCTGCCGGTGCTAAGTTAAGCAGGGCAGAACCCGATGTAACGCACACAACAACAGGCTCATTGTCTGCTAAAGTCATTCCTAATGCTACGAAACCTGCTGAACGTTCATCGGTAACAGGATAGCACTCAATGTCGGGACAAGCACAGAGATTGTGTACGATAGGTGAGTTGCGAGAACCAGGACATACAACGGCTTTTGTTATTTTTTTCTTTACGAGCAGGGCTGTAAGGATGTTTACGTTTTCTTTGTTGCTGTACATTGTGGGTGTTGGGTGGTGAATGTTGGGTGTTGAGGGTTAGGGATATTGGGCTAATAGGGCTAATAAGGCTCATAAGCCCAATATGCCTATAAATCTAATTATGCTTTAACAACTGGCGCATAGTGTCAAGTTTGGCTTCTGTTTCCTGCCATTCATTCTCTTCAATACTTTCCTTTAAGAGTCCGCCACCTGCATAAAGGCGACACGTAGAACGAGAGAGTTGCATGCAGCGAAGGGTGACATAAAGTTTTGCTGCACCCTTCTCGCCAAGCAATCCACTGAAACCACTGTAATAACTGCGGTTCAGTTGCTCATTATGAAGGATAAACTGCTGTGCCTCATCCTTTGGCATACCGCATACGGCAGGGGTAGGGTGGAAGGCGGTAAGGAATGTTCCGAGTCGCTGTGTGTCTTTAAGTTGAAAAGTGAAGTCTGTGCGAAGATGCGCCAAATGTGCTGCACGTGTAGTGTAAGGCTTACTTTCAGTAATCTCAGCAGCAAACGGTTGCAAGCAAGCACGGATATAGTCGGCAACGAGTTGTTGTTCTTCTTGATTCTTAGAAGACCACTTCATATCCTCACCTTCATATTTCATCGTACCAGCTAATGCCATTGTCTGATAGCCCTCAGCATTACCGCGGAGTAGAACTTCAGGACTTGCAATAAGCCACATGCCTATCTCTGCAGTATAGAAAAGTGCAATATAAGAGCGTGGGTACTTCTCACAAGCCTTAAGAAAAATACTTCGCGGAGTCGTACGCTCGTCTTTTGTTTCGATAATCGAGCGCGCCAGAACTAACTTACGGAATCTATTGTGTTCTAACTCTTTATGAAAACGGCAGAAGTCGTTGTGATAAGCCTCGCGAAGAGAAGGCGTTTCGTTAGTAAGTACCGCCTCGTCCTGCCAGTCGGGAATAGCATCAAAGCCCTTACTACCGTCTAAAGGTAGAACCGTTGAAGAACCTTTCTGACCATCCAGTAAGTAAAGTATGTTACTGTCATCGCAAAAGAAAGGAGCAATGACAAATCCCTTGCGCCCATTAAGTTCAGCAAGTGAGGAAATAGCCGTTGGCTTCTCTGGTTGTGAATAGCAATGACAAACCTTTTCGAAAGGCTCACGATAGATAAAGAAAGCATCCATTTACTTCTCTTGTGGGGCTATGATATAGTTGGTAACTTGTACGCTTGAGATGAGTTCGTCTTCACCATTCTTGATATCAATGTTCCATACGTGTAATGTATGACCCCTGTGAATCAGTTTTCCGTAAGCCGTAACTGTTCCACCGTATGGCATTGCCTTGACGTGATTGCCGTGAACATTAATGCCCATAGCCATTTTCCCGGGGCATAACGCCATCGAACCGACACCTGCAAGATTCTCTGCAAGTGCCAATGAAGCACCGCCAGCGAGGAATCCGAAAGGCTGTTTGTTACGGTCATCGACAGCCATTCTTGCCTTCAAAGTGTCGTCCTCGGGCGTAGAGATAAACTCCATACCGAGTGTACGGCTTAGTCCATCTTCCTGATGAATACTTTTTATGATGTTTTCTACGTTCATAACCTAATCAACTTAATGTAATGCAAAGATAATAAAAGTTGGATAGATAACAAAATCATAGTAGGTTTAATAGGTAGATAAGTATAGACAAAGGTTATGTTTGGGTGCTTTTGAACTTAGCTATAGACACCTTTAAACTAACCTATGGACTTGTTAAAGATGATGTTTTCGCTTCTTGCGAGTGTATTAATGCTCCGCACGTGTGGTGTTAATGCTCCGCACATGTGGTGCTGTTGGTTAGCACCCTATGTGCGAACGGCTAAATAGCTTGCAATATACCATCTGTGTGAGTGCAAGTGTTGGGATGTAGCAACGATATAGATATCATAAGCGACACCATGATTTAGCTTAAACCCCAATCGCTCATTAGACCACAATATGTATAGTTCTTCTTACTATGGTGTTGTTTCCTAACATCTTTTATTTTCTTATCGGCATCTTGTCTGCCTTCGTAACTTGACGTAGCCCGCTACGTCTGCGTTCCAAAGCCAAACAATCTGCTCGATAATAAAACAAAATATGTTTAGGCTCTAATGATCGATTGGGGTTTAAGAATATTCCAATGCCATAAAAAAGGAAAAACCAGTCATAGTTTGCGAATTATTTAGTAAATTTGCAAACTATAAGAATATATTCGATTTAATTATAAATATGAACGTTTTAGAATTATCTGAGCAGGAGATTGGTCGCCGCCAAAGCCTGCAGGAATTGCGTGAGATGGGGATTGATCCCTATCCAGCAGCAGAGTTTCCAACGAATGCTTACTCTACTGATATTAAAGAGCAGTTCAAGGAGGGCGAACAGCGTGAGGTCGTAATCGCTGGTCGTATGATGGGACGCCGTGTCATGGGCAAGGCTTCCTTCGCTGAGTTACAGGATAGCAAGGGTAGAATCCAGGTTTATATCACTCGTGATGACATCTGTCCGGGTGAGGATAAAGAATTTTATAATAAGGTCTTCAAGAAGTTGCTCGATATTGGTGACTTCATCGGAGTGAAGGGTGAAGTGTTTAAGACACAGATGGGAGAAATCTCTGTTCATGCTAAGGAGATTACCGTTTTGTCTAAGAGCTTGAAGCCACTGCCTGTTGTTAAGTATAAGGACGGTGAGGCATACGATAAGTTTGAAGACCCAGAGCAGCGTTATCGTCAGCGTTATGTTGACCTCGTTGTGAATGAGGGTGTGAAAGATACCTTCTTGAAGCGTGCTATCGTATTGCGTACCATGCGTAAGTTCTTCGATGAGGCTGGTTATACTGAGGTAGAAACTCCTACCTTGCAGAGTATTGCTGGTGGTGCAAGTGCACGCCCATTCATCACTCACTTCAATGCTCTCAACGTTGATATGTATATGCGTATCGCAACAGAGCTTTATTTGAAGCGTCTGATTGTTGGTGGTTTCGAGGGTGTTTATGAAATCGGTAAGAACTTCCGTAACGAGGGTATGGACCGCTTCCATAATCCAGAGTTTACTTGTATGGAGCTTTATGTACAATACAAGGACTACAACTGGATGATGTCTTTCACTGAGAAACTTCTTGAGAAGATTTGTATAGAGGTAAATGGTAAGCCAGAGGTACAGGTTGGTGACAAGGTTATCAGCTTCAAGGCACCATTCCGTCGTCTACCTATCCTTGATGCAATCAAGGAGAAGACAGGTTTCGATCTCTATGGTAAGACAGAGGAGGAAATCCGTAATATTGCTGTTAACGAGTTGAAACTCGAAGAAATTGATGAGAGTTTCGGTAAGGGTAAGCTCATAGATGAAATCTTTGGTGAGTTCTGTGAGGGTACATATATCCAACCAACCTTCATCACTGACTATCCAGTTGAGATGTCACCACTGACCAAGATGCACCGTTCTAAGCCAGGACTGACAGAGCGTTTTGAGTTGATGGTAAATGGAAAGGAGCTGGCTAATGCTTATTCAGAGCTGAATGACCCAATTGATCAGGAAGAACGTTTCGTTGAACAGATGCGTTTGGCTGACAAGGGTGACGACGAGGCGATGATTATCGACCAAGACTTCCTTCGCTCTTTGCAGTATGGTATGCCTCCAACTTCTGGTATCGGTATTGGTATTGACCGTTTGGTAATGCTGATGACTGGTAAGGAATACATCCAGGAAGTATTGCTCTTCCCACAGATGAAGCCAGAACCAAAGATTCCACAGTCTTCTGTTAAGGAATGGGCTGAGCTTGGTGTTGCTGAAGAGTGGGTATATGTTTTGCGCAAGGCAGGCTTCAACCTCATCTCTGACATTAGAGAGGAGAAGGCACAGGGCTTGCAGCAGAAGCTCGGAGAAATCAATAAGAAGTACAAGCTCGGTTATGAGAAGCCTTCTGTTGAGGCTATTCAGCAGTGGATTGACGGAGCTAACGAAAAGTAAAAAGTAAAAGAGAAAAAAGTAAAAGGGTAGGAAGTAGGATGAATAACTAAAAGAGAAGTATTATTATAGCAATGGTATTAGGTCATAATACAATGCTGATATTTTTCACTTTCTCTACTTTTTCCCTTTTTACTCTTATTCTTAACGTCTATGTTCGACATCGGTAAAATAGCAATCATAGGAAGCGGTAGCTGGGCAACGGCTATCGCTAAGGTTGTTGTGGAGCATACGCATCATATTGGTTGGTACTTCCGACGTGACGATAAGATAGAAGAATTTAAGCGGAGAGGACACAATCCTTCTTACCTCACAAGTGTTAAGTTTAACATGAATGAGGTGCTGCTCTCTTCGGATATCAATAAGATAGTGCAGGAGTATGACACCTTGGTGTTCGTTACTCCTTCTCCTTATCTGAAAGCTTTACTGAAGAAACTGAAGACAAAGCTCAATACAAAGCTAATCTTAACGGCTATCAAGGGTATTGTTCCTGATGAGAACCTTGTTTGTTCAGAGTATTTCCATGAGGCATACGGCGTTCCATACGATAATCTTGCTGTTATTGGTGGACCGTCTCATGCGGAGGAAGTGGCGATGGAACGACTCACCTATCTTACTGTTGGCTGTTCTGATCTTGAGAAGGCACGTGCCTTCACGGAGGTGTTAGCATCAAACTATGTCAAGACTAAGACCTCTCCCGACGTCCTCGGTATAGAGTATGCTTCTGTCTTGAAGAACGTTTATGCTATCTCTGCTGGTATTTGTTCTGGCTTGAAGTATGGTGATAACTTCCAAGCAGTGTTGATGTCGAATGCAATGCAGGAGATGGAACGCTTCCTTAATACTATCAATCCTATTCAACGGTCCATCATTGACAGTGTATATCTTGGTGACCAGTTGGTGACAGGATATAGTAAATTCTCGCGTAACCATACCTTTGGAACAATGATTGGAAAGGGATACAGCGTCAAGTCGGCACAGATTGAAATGGAGATGGTAGCTGAAGGATATTTTGGTACAAAGTGTATGAAGGAGATTAATCGTCGTCTGCACGTCAATATGCCAATTCTCGATGCGGTTTATAACATCCTCTATGAACGTATCAGTCCACAAATAGAAATTAAATTATTAACAGATTCATTTAGATAAACACAAATGGAAAGTATTAAGTTAGACATCACGAAAGCCGCCCAGTTCTTGAATCCGGGCGCAGTAGAGGCTTATGCTCCTCACGTAGCTGCAGCTCAGGACGCTTTGGAGAAAGCTACTTGTCCTGGTAATGACTTCCTTGGATGGTTGCATTTGCCATCAAGCATTACTCCAGCGTTCCTTAATGAGATTCAGGCGGTTGCCAATACACTCCGTGAGAAGTGTGAGGTGGTTGTCGTTGCTGGTATCGGTGGTTCTTACCTCGGTGCTCGCGCTGTCATCGAGGCTTTGGGTAACAGCTTCGCTTGGCTTGTAAATGACAAGAAGAATCCAACTATTCTCTTTGCTGGTAACAACATCGGTGAGGATTATCTCGCTGAGTTGACAGACTACTTGAAGGATAAGAAGTTTGGTGTTATCAATATTTCTAAGTCTGGTACAACAACAGAGACAGCACTTGCATTCCGCCTTTTGAAGAAGCAGTGTGAGGATCAGTTGGGTAAGGAGGCTGCAAAGGATGTGATTGTTGCTATCACTGATGAGCATAAGGGCGCTGCACGTGCTGCCGCAACTAAGGAAGGTTACAAGACATTTATCATTCCTGACAATGTAGGTGGTCGTTTCTCTGTGCTTACTCCAGTAGGTTTGTTACCAATCGCAGTCGCAGGTTTCGATGTTCAGAAGCTTGTTGAGGGTGCACAGGTAATGGAGAAAGAGACTTCTGCTGACGTTCCTTTCGCAAACAATATTGCTGCACGTTATGCTGCTGTTCGTCAGGGTCTCTACTCACAGGCAGGTAAGAAGATTGAGATTGTTGCTAACTTCCAGCCAAAGCTCCACTTTTTTGCTGAGTGGTGGAAGCAACTTTACGGAGAGAGCGAGGGCAAGGATCGCAAGGGTATTTTCCCTGCAGCTTGTGACTTCACAACCGACCTTCACTCAATGGGTCAGTGGATTCAGGAAGGTGAGCGTTCTATCTTCGAGACTGTTATCTCTATTGAGGAGCCTAATGCAAAGGTACTCTTCCCACATGATGAGGAGAACCTCGATGGCTTGAACTTCCTCGCTGGTAAGCGTGTTGATGAGGTTAACAAGATGGCAGAGCTTGGTACACGTTTGGCTCATGTTGATGGTGGTGTTCCTAACATCCGTGTCAGCGTTCCTACATTGAACGAGTACTATCTCGGTCAGCTTATCTACTTCTTCGAGAAGGCTTGCGGTATCAGCGGTCTTATTCAGGAAGTGAATCCTTTCAATCAGCCAGGTGTTGAGGCTTATAAGAAGAATATGTTTGCTCTTCTCAATAAGCCAGGTTATGAGGCTGAGAGCAAGGCTATTCAGGAAAGACTGACAAAGGAATAAGAACCTCCCTCCAACCCCTCCAAAGGAGGGAAGGGAAGCCCCACCCGACCTCCCCGAAAGGAGAGGAGTTCCTAATGGAATCTAATTTATATAGTGTGGATAGGGCATATAGGAGATAATATTTTTAATGTATCCTCAAGTTCTTCACATAGTTGAGGAACTTGAGGATAATAATATATAATAAAGGTAAAGCAAGCAGCGATGACGTCTCAATCTCAGCAAGACATATCCTCCTTCGGAAAGACTGGTGTAAGTCCCAAAGTTGTTCTCTTTGATATGGATGGTGTTCTTTATGACTCAATGCCAAATCATGGTGTTGCGTGGCAGCGTGCTATGAAGGAGTTTGGTATTCACTTCACCCTTGAAGACTCTTATGCAACGGAAGGAGCGCGTGGTGTAGATACTATCCGTAAGTATGCTAAGGCTCAACTCGGTAAAGAACTAAGTGAGGAAGAGGCACAGCAGATGTATGATGTCAAGGCTCATTACTTCCATGAAATGTCTGAAGCAAAGGTGTTTGATGGTGTCGTCGATCTTATGCAGAAGATTAAGGCGAGCGGATTAAAGATTGGTATTGTAACTGGTAGTGCACAGCTTCCATTGATAGAGCGTGTCACGCGTGACTTCGGTGAGTTCGTTTCTAAGGATCAGATAACAACAGCATACGACGTTAAGCGTGGTAAACCAAATCCTGACCCTTACTTAATGGGATTGAAAAAAGCTGGTAATTATGCGCCCGCAGAAGGTATTGTTGTTGAGAATGCACCACTCGGAGTGCACGCTGGTGCAGCAGCAGGTTGCTATACAGTTGCCATTAATAGCGGTCCTCTGGCTGATTCAGTACTTTTGAACGAAGGTGCTAATATTCTTTTCCCTACTATTCGAGCGTTTGCAGATAATTGGGAGTGTGTTTTGGAGAATCTTTCAAAGCGTTAATTAGGGTGTTTTAGCGGTTAGTGGAATCGTTCTATGCTGTAAACTTTTGTACATTCCAGCTCCCTTCGTTATCTATAAACCTCCCTACGCTTAATAAGTTTGTGTGCTATTGCTCATGATATTATCACAGAGTTAACGCCTTAATAGTCCTTTCTGCTTTAAGAATCCTACGTTGTTAGCATAGCTATAAGTTATCCGCACGATTGGTGTTAAGCCTCCGCACCATGTGTGCTTACCATTCGCACCATGTGTGCTGAGCCTCCACACGATGGCAAGGAGTGGAAAGACAAACTTATTATGGTCTATCCTTACTATGGAGAAAAGAGGTATATTAATGAGAAACGGCTTCTTAATAATTCTCATGAAAAACGTTTCTTTGATGCAATACGCAAATCATCATTTTCATTTTATACCTCTGCCTTGTCACAACAAAGAAAGTTTTTAAATCAAAATTTCCTGTCACTTCCGTCATTGGATTTTGATATCTAACTAATTGATATATAGTCTGTCTGTGCGAAGTGTTAAAAGTGACAGCAAATAGAAAACACAAATACTATGGTATTGTAGTGGCGTACTTCATAATTCGGGAGGTCCGAATAATTCTTTTATCTTCATAAAAGACTTTGAAATAAACAAAAATCGTGAGACTTAAAACGCCTCACGATATTTATTTTCTTCCTTATCTTCGAGCATTGAAAGGTAACTGTTATATCGACTTTCAGCGATATAATGTTCTTCAAGAGCCTTTCTTACAGCGCAGCCAGGCTCATGTGTGTGCGTACAGTTTGAGAACCGACAATCTTTTGAAAACTTAAATATTTCACGGAAGTAGCTTGTCAGCTCTTCAGGTTCTATATCAAAGGTTCCAAATCCCTTGATACCCGGTGTGTCAATAAGATATCCACCCATTGGCAACTCTAACATCTCACTGAATGTAGTTGTGTGCATACCCGTGTTATGTACATCGGAAATCTCTGCCGTACGAAGGTTGACATGGGGTAGGAGGGCATTAATAATCGTTGATTTTCCTACGCCACTATTACCACTCAAGAGGGTTACTTTTCCTGCTAATAACGGCTTCATTTTCTCTACGCTGAATTCATCTTCAGGTTCGGCACTCGCCTGTATTTCTATGCACTGATAACCGATGGTTTCGTAGAGATTCATTACTGCATGCTGGTAACGCAATTCATCCTCATCGAGCAAGTCGTGTTTATTAAAGACGAGTGTTACTGGAATGCGGTAAGCTTCGGCACTGGCAAGGAAGCGGTCGATGAATGTGGTGGAAGTTTCGGGATAGTTTGTTGTGACAATCAAGAACGCTTGGTCGATGTTTGCAGCAATGATATGGCTCTGCTTAGAGAGGTTAGGCGACTTTCGGATAATATAATTCCTACGGTCTTCTATCTCAGTGATGAAAGCCGTTCCCTCCTGATTAGGTGTGATGACAACATGGTCACCAACAGCCACAGGGTTAGTAGAGCGAATTCCCTTCAGACGAAAGTTGCCCTTAATCTTACTATCTATTGTCTTGCCTTCCTCGGTTTTTACCGTGTACCAGCTACCAGTGTTCTTTATTACTAAGCCGCGCATAAAAATAAGGGAGCCTCCCCCAACCCCTCCGAAAGGAGGGGAGTGCCTAACGGAAGCCAGTTAGAATAATATTTTATCGCTTACAAACAGTCTATTATAACCGCTTGTATGTTTTCGTTTGAGAGAGGTATTGATAATATACCAGAAACATTTGCCTATTACATCCCCTCCTTTCGGAGGGGCTTGGGGAGGCTTCCTAAACGGTCATAATCTCTTTCTGCTTATCCTCTAACAGCGTGTCAACCTGCTTGATAAACTTGTCATGAATCTTCTGCAAGCTTTCTTCAGCATCCTTCTCGTTGTCTTCAGAAAGACCATCCTTGATAGCTTTCTTCAGTTTCTCTTTGATGTCAGAACGAACATTGCGAATCTCAACCTTTGTACGCTCACCAATCTTGTTACACTGCTTTACCAAGTCACGACGACGCTCCTCTGTTGGCTGAGGCAAGTTCAGACGAATTAACTCACCATTGTTCTCTGGTGTGATACCAACATCTGAGTCCATGATAGCCTTTTCAATATCTTTGATAGCCTTCTTATCCCATGGCTTGATAGCAATGGTACGTGCGTCAGGCACCATGACTGAGGCAACCTGATTCAAAGGAACCTTTGAACCGTAAGATTCTACTCGTACACCATCGAGGATGGCTACGTTTGCACGGCCAGCACGGATGCGCTGCAACTCATCACCGAGATACATCGTTGCCATTTCCATGCGCTCGCTGGCATCATTTAATGTCTGCTTAACGTCTAACATATATTCGTAATATTAAATTTCTACTTTACAAAAATAGGTATTAATTCGGATATGCACAAGATTTTACTTTACTTTTTTGTCAAAACAAGGTTTTCTATCCTTTCTATTGGAAGAGGTCATGTGTTTCTGCCATTAGTAGTTCGATGATACGTTCCAAACCTTCTTTATCGTCTTCGTTGAAGTCGTTGAGACGAGTGCTATCAATGTCGAGTACACCATGGAAAGTATGTGAGTCATCATACATCGGAACAACAATCTCGCTGCGTGAAAGACTACTACAAGCAATGTGTCCAGGGAATTTCTCTACATCGGGAACAATGAGGGTGCGTCCTTCTTCCCATGCCTTTCCACAGACACCCTTGCCGAATGGGATGACGTAACAGGCTACTGACCCCTGAAAAGGACCTAATCTCAACATATTTCCATTCTCTTGGAGATAAAAGCCCACCCAAAAGAAACGCTCAGGAAAGGTGTCATGCAATGCTGCTGACACATTTGCCAAGATACCCACAAGGTTTGTTTCATCCTTAATAAGTTCGGCAATCTGTAGTATGAGTTGGTTATATTGTTCTTTTCTTGTCATTAGGAGTTATATTTCTTCCTATTTATTGCTCAATAATCTTCAACTGTTCGTCAACCATGTTTGTTAGTTCAACAAACTGAGCGATAGATAATTGCTCTGGACGTTTGGTCATGATGTCTTGCTCATAGAAACCATCAGTAGGTTTAACCGCATTGAATATCTGTCGTAAGCTCACACGTAACATCTTACGACGCTGGTTGAACACAGTCTTCACCACACGTTTAAAGAGTACCTGATCACAGCCAATGTCCGTCACTTCGTTGCGTGTCATACGGATAACGGCACTCTTAACCTTGGGAGGAGGGTTGAAGACATTCTCATCTACGGTAAAGAGATATTCCACATTATACCACGCTTGCATCAAGACGGATAAGATACCATACGTCTTTGAACCAGGTCCAGCAGCCATACGCTGTGCAACCTCACGTTGTATCATACCCGTACAGCAAGGAATAAGATCCTTATACTCAAGCATCTTAAAGAAAATTTGAGACGAGATGTCGTAAGGATAGTTGCCTGTCAACACAAACGGTCTACCATCAAAGACTTCATTTAAATCCATGCGGAGGAAGTCTTGTCCAAGAATATTCTCACGTAACTTAGGGAATTTCTCGTAGAGGAAAGCAACACTTTCCGAGTCTATCTCTACAGCTTTCACTTCACGTGGCTTCTCAACAAGATATTGAGTAAGGACACCCATACCCGGTCCTATCTCTAACACTGGGATATCTGGACAGGCATCAACGGTGTCAGCAATCTGACGAGCTATGCTTAAGTCAGTGAGGAAGTGCTGACCCAAATTCTTCTTTGGCTTGACTAATTTCATAATTTTTCTTTATTTGCCTACAAAGATACTCATTTTATTTTGCATTAAAAAACATTTTAATTATCTTTGCTCCATTATATGAGGACGAAGAAACTGTTCAACAATACTGTAAAGATTGCATTGCCGTTACTACTTGGAAGTGCAATCCTTTATTGGATGTATAGGGGATTCGACTTCTCCAGTATCAAACATGTACTACTACATGAGATGAACTGGACTTGGATGATTCTCTCTCTCCCTTTCGGCATACTGGCGCAGGCTTTTCGTGGGTGGAGATGGAAGCAGAGTCTTGAACCCATCGGTGAGCATCCACGCGCATCGGTCTGTGTTAACTCTATCTTCCTTTCTTACGCTGTCAGTCTACTCATTCCCCGCATTGGTGAGTTTGCTCGTTGTGGAGTGTTGAATAGATATGATAAGGTTGCCTTTCCAAAAGCTATTGGTACAGTAGTGACTGAGCGTGCAGTAGATACGCTTATCGTATTACTTATCAGTGCCACAGCCTTTTTGATGCAGATAAGAGTTTTCACGAACTTCTTTTCAAGGACGGGTACACGTATTGATGATATCTTCGGAATGTTCTCACCAACGGGTTGGCTGGTAACGGCTATCTGTGGTGTTGCATCTATTATCCTCTTCTATTATGTATTTCGTCATCTTGCTTTCTACAAGAAAGTGAAGGAGATGTTAGGTGGTATATGGCAGGGAATAAGCTCTTTGCGTAAAGTTAAGAATATTCCTTTGTTTATCTTCTACAGTCTGGCGATATGGGGAAGTTACTTCCTTCATTATTACTTGACATTCTATTGCTTTGATGCAACAGCAAACCTCGGTCTTTCTTGTGCGCTTGTTAGCTTTGTCGTTGGCTCGGTAGCTGTTATTGTACCAACGCCTAACGGAGCAGGACCATGGCACTTTGCAGTCAAGACAATGCTAATACTTTATGGTGTGGCAGACAATCAGGCACTCTATTTTGTGCTGATTGTACATACCATTCAAACCTTATTGGTTATTCTCTTAGGTGTTTATGCATGGATTGCACTGAGTTTCACTAAGACGCCAGTATCATTGGGTGGACCAACAGAGCTTACTCGTCCAGCAAAGTAATGTAGAGGAAAATAGTTTTGAACGAATGAATAAACAATGATAATAACCTTTTAAAATCAACATTATGAGTGAAATAAGAAATCTTAAGCCAGAAGGCCTTTGGAGAAATTTCGATGATCTGACACAGGTTCCACGTCCTTCTGGATTACCAGAGAAAGTACAGAAGTTCTTGTTAGACTTTGCTGCAAGAGTTGGTGTTGAATCATACGTAGATGCTGGTGGCAATGTTGTAATGCGCAAGCCTGCTACACCGGGATTTGAAAACCGTAAGACAGTTCTGTTGCAGGCGCACATGGACATGGTTCCACAGAAGGCTCCAGATAGTAATCATAACTTTGAAACAGACCCTATCGTGACACATATCGTGGATGGATGGGTATATGCAAACAACACTACACTTGGTGCTGACGATGGTATCGGTGTTGCTGCTATCATGGCTGTCATGGAAGATAAGACGTTGAAGCACGGTGTTGTAGAGGCGTTGATTACTCGTGATGAGGAAACGGGTATGTATGGTGTTAATGAGATGCCAAGTGGTGAGTTGCACAGTGACATCCTTATGAACCTTGACTCTGAGACATGGGGTAAGTTTGTTATTGGTTCTGCAGGTGGTGTTGACATTACTTCAACCATAGCGTATAAGGAAGTTGCAAATGATCAAGAAGCTGCTGTCAAGGTAACTTTGAAGGGTTTCCGTGGTGGTCACTCTGGTCTGGAAATCAATGAGGGGCGTGCCAATGCTAATAAGGAGATGGTTCGCTTTGTACGCAATGCAGTTAACGAACTCGGTGTACGTTTAGCTTCTTGGGAAGGTGGTAATATGCGCAATGCTATTCCATTCAAGGCTGAAGTTGTTTTGGCATTGCCACAGAGCAAAGTTGCAGCTTTAAAGGATATGGTTGCTCGTCAGAAGACACTCCTCGAAGATGAATTCAAGGGTATTGAACCAAATGTAGAGTTCTTCGTAGAGGATGTAGAGAAGCCTGCAAACCTTGTTCCTGCAGATGTTCAGGAGAAGTTAATCAATGCTATCTATGCCTGTCATAATGGCGTTTTGCGTATGATTCCTTCTTATCCAGACGTTGTTGAGACTTCGTCAAACCTTGCAATTATACATATTGAGCCAACTAAGGCCTCTATTATGATTCTTGCTCGCTCAAGCCGTGAGGACATGAGAGACTATATCTCTGCTCAGTTGGAGAGCTGCTTCAATATGGCTGGTATGAAAACAGTCTTCAGTGGCCAATATGGTGGTTGGGATCCAAACCCAGAGAGTGAAATCCTTAACCTCTTGAAGAAGGTTTATAAGGAGCAGAACGGTTTAGAGGGTATTGTGCAGGTAGACCACGCTGGTCTTGAATGTTCAGTCATCCTCGGCAAGTATCCAGGTATGGATGTTGTAAGTCTTGGTCCAACTCTCCGCAGTCCACATACAGCGAAGGAGCGTCTTGAGATAGCAACTGTTGAGCCTTTCTGGAAACTTCTCGTTCAGACTTTGGAGGAAATTCCTGTCAAGTAGAGCTGATGAGGCTGTGATAAACAGCTGAATAGAGGATAAATAAAAGAATAGATAATAGAACTGTTTTCCGTCTTTTTATCTGAAGATGGGAAGCAGTTCTTTTTTATCTATATTATTTAAGGTATAAACTTGCAATGCTAAACTTTTTTATTTATTTTTGTGGGCAAATCTATGAATTAGATTTGTTGTTAATTATAAAAAGAAATACGATGAAAAAGAATAGAAATACAAAGTCATTTAAAGCTTTGTTACTTGTCGCTTTGGGTATAGGTATTCTGTCTGCTTGTTGTGCACCAGGAGTTCGGAAAACTCCTAACGCTGCTCAGGTTGAGGATACATCTGCTGTTCAAGAGGATACATCTGCTGTTCAAGAGGGTAAAACCTTGAAGAAGGAAGATATCTCTAACGAGAATGTGATGATAGATACAGTCTATGGAGACTGGCATGTTCGGGTTGACACTGTTGGTAGTAAGACTAAGGTGAAGAATTCTGATGAGTTTGTACAGAAACTGGTCGTAACGATTTCAAAGGGTGGTAAAGTCTTGTTTGATAAGAAAGTCTTTACACGAGAAGATATTTGGAAAGGTGCAGACGAGGAACTTCAGGTCTATGCTGCTTTACCCCCTGACTTTACTAACACTTCTGTCTATTTGCCAGTTTCTATCTGTTATCCGGAAACGGATGAAGGTTTTGCCTTCTTGTTGGCATTGTCTAAAGATGGAAGCAGTAAGGTTTATCCTGCTCCTATGGGGTGGGAAGAGTCAGATAGAATAACAGATTTTTATGTAAAGTACATTCATGAGTGGCAGCAGAAGCCAGTGGATAAGGCCTCACTATTGAAACTTGCACGAGATTATGGCTCTCCTAAATTTGTGGAACAGTTGACAAAGGGAGGGGTGGATGTTGTCTTTCCTGCAAAGGTGCTTGCTCGAAAGAATATGAAAGTGGTTCCAAAAGCTGAACTTGTGAAGGGTGGATGTCAGGTAAGATTCTCTACTTCATACGATAATACCCAGCCTTTTGATTCAATACGTGTTGAGTTGAAGAAGCGTCAGATCAAGAATGATAACTTTTATGAGTATCTGATTGATAAGGTGATTCACTAATTTCTCAGTGTTTGTAAACACAAAGCAGGGGCGCACGATACGTACGTCCCTGCTTTTGTTATTATCTGTTTCTTAATTAAAATGCCCAACCGAAGCCGAGATATGGATAGAAGAATGCTTTCTTAACTGCATTCTTCTCGCCAAGAGTAAAAGAAGGACTGAAACCTGCACGGAACAGGAAACCCTTGTTAGATACGTGACGATAGCCGATGTTTCCAAAGATATAGTAGCCGAATTTGTTGCGACTCTCATTGTAAGCCAGCCAGGTCTTTGTTCCTTCTGGAGTGTTATACTCTCCCATAACATGCTTCTGTTGGTCAGCTGACAACGAAGACTTCGGACCATCTACAGACTCCACAAAGATACCGTGTATATTGTATATACCCACACTTGTACCTACACCAACCTCAAGGTTGTTCTTTTGGCTACCCAAGAGATAGTTAACTTCCAATGGTACAGCATAGCCACGTACGTCTGAACCTTCCCAGAAAATGCTGGAATTATGACCATAACCGAAGCTCAATCCGGCTCTCCATCCGAAGCGTGTGTGGTCGTTGAAACGTGCATCATAATTGATACCTGCAAGGTTTGATGCGCCCAATAGCTCCAAGTAAACGGCTTTGTCCTTTTCTAATCCGTTAGATTCTTGAGCCATAGCCACTGTGTGTAAGCCGAGAAATAGTGCGAAAATTAGTAATTTCTTCATTCTTTTAGTTATATATGATTATTTGTTACAAAGGTATAAAAAAAACTAACAACAACAAAGAATTTGCTAAGGTTTTATAGAAATGGGATAAGTATTTGGTCGTTGTCAGGGTTTTTATAGATGTAAAGGTGAAAGTTTTAGGATGTTTATATTCGTGTGTTTTGTAATAATATTTCACACTCTCTATTTTTGTTGATGCTTAATTGGCTTCTAAAAGATGCTCTTTTAGCTTGCAAAAGGTGCCCTTTTGAGGTCTTACTAACGCCCTTTTGAAGTCCAATTAGGCATCTTTTAAAATGGTGTTTTGTAATCGGTTGATTTATTGAAAGTTATAGATGTGTGTGAAAAGGGGCATTTCTGTCCTTTTCAGACAATATAACACGAGGATTTTGTAATGATATTTCGCAAGCTTTACATTGTAGTAGAATATGCTTTTAAGTTAAGATAATGAGCTATTTTTATATAAGAATGCACGGCTCTTACATCCGTTTATAATTATTATTAGCGGAGTAGGAGTCGTGCATTCCTATATTTTTACAATAGCCTTTGTTGCAATGTCAGCGGGATATAGTCTTTGTCATGCTGTCTATCAGTTTGTTTTAACCTATCAGACAACGATTTTAGAATGTTTCATCCTCATCATCGTCCTCATCAAAACCAAATAGGGCAGGGTCGACGAAAGCATCCATCTGACGGCGGTCCTTCTTTGTTGGGCGTCCTGTTCCACGTGCTCTGTCGACGAAACCACTGATACGGCTCATCTCCAAGAGTTCGTACTGCTTAGCATCGGTCACATTCTCGTAGACTTCAGGGATGAGTTTAGCACCAACACGTTGTTCAATTGGTTTGAGAACCTTGAACGAATAGATGATAGGCGACTTCTTAACACTCACCACTTCCCCCGCTTTGATTGTGTGGGAAGGTTTTACGTTGATACCTTTTATCGTTACACGACCATTCTTGCAGGCGTCTGCAGCGATGGAGCGGGTCTTATAGATGCGGGCAGCCCATAGCCATTTGTCAATTCTTGCAATATCGTTCATAGTCTCATAATATATTAAAGAGGATGCTCGATTACTTCTTTCCGAGTTTATTAAACTGGTTCATTGTGATGTCGAGACCAGCAAGGGCAAAACTCTTGATAATGTCTACGCCTAAGTCGATAGCTGGCTGAAGTTCTTTCATCTCCTCGTCAGAGTAGCGACCTAATACCCAGTCAACCTGTCCACCACGTGGATAGTCGTTACCAACACCCATACGCAGACGAGCATAGTTCTGTCCGATAAGTTGCTGGATATGTCCTAAACCATTGTGACCACCATTTGATCCGTTTCCTTTCAAGCGGAAAGCACCTAATGGAAGGGCAACATCGTCAGAGACAACCAAGAGTCTACTCTGGTCGATATTCTCCTTGTTGAGCCAGTAGCGCACAGCATTTCCAGAGAGATTCATGAATGTCGTAGGCTTCAAAAGAATAATCTTGCGACCCTTGACCGTTGTCTCAGCAACGAAACCATAACGCTTATCCTCAAAAACAATATTGGACGCTTTAGCGAAAGCGTCCAATACCATAAATCCTGTATTGTGTCTGGTTCCCTCGTATTCATAACCGGGGTTACCCAATCCACAAATCAAATACTTGTCCAATTCTTATATTGAATTAATTATTGTCGTAGAGATTACTCTGCCTCAGCAGCTGCAGCAGCCTGCGCAGCCTGGATAGAATTACGTGTAGCCTTGATAGAGCAAACTACAACCTCCTTTGGAGTTACCAACTCAAGACCCTCGAAGCTCAACTCGCCAACCTTGATACTCTTACCAAGACGAAGCTCAGTAACGTTGATATCGAGGTGCTCTGGAATCTGCTGATAAGGAGCCTTAACGTTAATCTTACGAATAGACATGTTCATACGACCACCATCGCGAACACCCTGTGCCAAACCTACGAGCTTAACTGGTACACCCATAACGATTGGCTTCTGGTCGTTCACCTCATAGAAGTCTACGTGAAGCAGAGCGTCTGTTACTGGGTGGAACTGGAGTTCCTTAAGAACTGCAGTACGTCTCTCGCCATCAATAATCAACTCTACAACGTAGATGTGTGGTGTGTAAACCAACTTACGCAACTCTGACATAGGAGCTGTGAATGAGAATGCTACTGGCTTGCCATCCTGCTGTGCCTCACCATAGAGGTTACATGGAATCAAACCCTCCTTACGGAGCTGCTTAGAAGCTTTCTTTCCAAGGTCTGTACGCTTCTGACCTGTTACTTTAATTTCTTTCATAATTCTGTGTTACTCTAAATTAATATGAACTTTAATTCGCCATCACACACTGAGAGACTAAGGAATTGGAAATCTAATGAATATCACAACTTTCAATCCTCAATTTGCAAAAAGCGTTGCAAAGTTACTTCTTTTCAATGGATTGAGCAAGTATTCTCTAAAAAAACATAGAAAAAGATACTAATGTTTGCATGTACGAAGGAAATTTCCTACATTTGCAAAATAAAGTATTCAATACGAAACACAATCTTTTAGAAAAGACAATGATCAATAGGGAATTAATAAGAATTAAGATTGTCCAGTTAACCTATGCATACTATCAGAACGGTAACAGGAATATGGACAATGCTGAGAAGGAACTTCTTTTCAGCTTGGCGAAAGCGTATGACCTCTACAATTACCTCTTGGCCTTAATCGTATCAGTCACGCAAGAGGAGCGCCATCGCGTGGAGATAGCTGCAAATCGTGCCAACCGTGAGGGGACTGAGGCTCCCTCAAGTCGTTTTGTAAACAATAAGTTTGCTGTTCAGTTGGAAGAGAATAAGCAGCTTAATCTTTTCATGGAATCACAAAAACGTCGTTGGGAAGATGATATGGAGGCTGTTCGTAAACTCTGTGATCAGATTGAACAGAGCACTATCTACCAAGAGTACATGGCAAGTGATGATGATTCGTACGAGACAGACCGTGAGGTGTGGCGAAAGATATATCGTTCTCTCATACAGGAGAATCCTGATTTGGACGCTGTGTTGGAGGAGAAGAGTCTTTATTGGAATGATGATAAGGAGGTTGTTGATACCTTCGTTATCAAGACTATCAAACGATTCGACCCTGCTAACGGTGCTGATCAAGAACTTCTGCCAGAATATCGTGACGAAGAGGACCGTGACTTTGCACTTAAACTCTTCCGTTCAACTATCCTCAATGCAGACGATTATCAGCGTTATATGAGTGAGTCAAGTCGTAACTGGGATTTCTCTCGCTTGGCTTATATGGATGTTGTCATCATGCAGATAGCTATTGCTGAGATGCTTACATTCCCTAATATCCCAGTAACGGTGACCATCAACGAGTATGTTGACTTGGCTAAATTGTATAGTACACCGCGAAGTGGTGGATATATCAATGGTATGCTTGATACGATTGCACGTCATCTCATACAGACTGGTAAGATGATGAAGACAATGCCTGAGCCTCGTCAACATCGTCCTCGCAATGATCGTCAAGAGGAGAGAGCACCACGTCGTGAGGGACGTCGCCCAACGATTGCGCAAACTTCTGCTCAGCGTGTGGCTTATCGTCAGCAGCAAGCAACTGATCAGGTGGAGAATAAGGAATAAAGACATAGGCGGAAAACTTTTAAGAATCTTCACGAAAGAGGCTTGTTTAGCATAATAATGATGAGTGTTTATGAAAGCCTTTCAGACGTTATGCTTGCCTATAGCCTCCTTTTCACGCTCATAAATTAAGAACATAATAACTGATAAATAATGAATACAACATTAATCCTCGCAGCACAGGCTGCAGGTCAAGGCAGCCCAATGCCTATGATTATCATGATGGTAGCTATCTTCGCCATCATGTGGTTTTTCATGATTCGTCCACAGCAGAAGAAGCAGAAGGAGATTCGTGCTTTCCAGAATGCTCTCTCAGCAGGTGATTCTGTTGTGACTGGTGGTGGAATCTATGGCACAGTAAAGCATATTGATATGACAACCAATAAGGTTGAAGTTGAGATTGCACGTGGTGTTGTTATCACTGTTGATAAGAACTACGTATTCGCAAACGTACAGGCTTCTCAGCAGGGTCAGACTAAGTAAACCTTATTGATAGAAAAGAAGGAAAGCATTTGATGAAAACAGGCAAATCGCTTCATACATTCAGTACCTTCAGGAACTTCTTGTTGAGGATCTTCAACAAGGAGTTTCTGATTTTTTTGTTTTTCTTGGTATTGAGTGGAGGGTTCTGGTTGATAATGACACTGAACGAAACTTATGAGGGTGAATTCAGTATACCACTTCGCATGACGGGTGTTCCTCGTAATGTGGTTATTACCAGTGACCTTGATTCTGTTGTCCGTTTTACTGTGCGAGACAAAGGATATATGATTGCGTATTATGGTCTTGATGATACATTCCGCCCTATCTATGTCGACTACAAAGTTCATAGTGACGGACGAAGTAAGGGAGATGTACCCATTGCAGACCTTCAACGTCAGATTTATCTTCAACTGTCAAAGAGTTCAAAGATAGCTTCTGTCAAGGCAGGAAAGTTCTCTTTCTCATTTAACTTTGGTCGTCATAAAAAGGTACCTGTACGCCTTTTGGGGACAGTAACACCTGGTGATAATTATTATCTTGCTCGTGTAGACTTTACTCCAGATAGCGTTCAAGTTTATGCAGCGCGTAATGTGTTGGATAGTATTCAAACAGTCTATACAGAGCGACAGTATATTACCAATTTCACAGATGTCAAGGAGTTGACTGTAGACCTTCGAAAGTTTACGAATGCCAAGTGTGTTCCTTCCAGTGTAAAGATGAAACTCTATCCAGATGTACTTACAGAGGAGACAGTTGAGGTACCAATTGAAGCTGTCAATATGCCTGACAACAAAGTGATGCGTACCTTCCCAAGCAAGATAAAAGTGAAGTTTGTGGTAGGTGCCTATCGTATGCGTTCGATGCCAAAGAATGCGGAGACAAAGGAACTTCTCCCTGTAGGCTTCCGTGTTGTAGTCAACTACGAAGATATAGAGAAAAATAATAGCGAGAAATGTCCTATCTATGTGATAAGTTCTCCTAATGGTGTACGCAACGTTCACCCAGAAGTAAATACGGTTGATTATCTCATTGAGCAGCGATGATAGTAGCGTTGACTGGTGGTATTGGTAGCGGAAAGTCTTACGTCTGTAAGCTTCTTGCGGAGCGAGGTTTCTCTGTTTACGATTGTGATGCGCACGCAAAGGAATTGATGCGCACCTCTCAACCACTACAACAACAGCTTTCTGCACTTGTTGGTGAGGATGTCTTCCGTGATGGTGTCTTGCAAAAAGCCATTCTTGCAGCCTATCTCTTACAGAGTGAGACGCATGTACAGGCGGTCAATGCCGTGATACATCCAGCTGTAGCTCATGATTTTGAGCAATCGGGTCAATCGTGGCTTGAAAGTGCGATACTCTTTGATAGTGGTTTTGATAAGCGTACCCACATTGATAAAGTAGTATGCGTTACGGCTCCAGAAGAAGTACGTATTCGTCGTGTGATGGCACGTGATAGTATTAGTAGGGAAAAGACCCTTGAGTGGATAGCACGTCAACTACCGCAAGAGGAAGTGATACGACGTAGTGATTATGAAATCATCAACGATGGTATATGCCCTCTCGCTCCACAGGTAGACCACTTGCTTTCCGTTATTTCAGAATAATTAAATTATAAACAAGAATAGATTAAAATGTTACAGACAATCCTTTCAATCGCAGGTAAGCCAGGTCTTTATAAGCTGGTAAGCCGTGGTAAAATGAATCTTATTGTTGAGTCGCTTGATGAGAGCCACAAGCGTCAGCCTGCATTCGGCACAGACCGTGTGACGAGTCTTGCTGATATTGCTATGTTCACTGACTCTGACGATGTTCCATTGGGTGAGGTCTTGGCAAAGTTGCGCGACAAGGAAGAGGGCAAGGTGGCTTCTCTGAACTGGCGCAAGGCTTCAGCTAAGGAGTTGCAGAACTACTTTGCAGAGGTTCTTCCTGACTTCGACCGTGATCGTGTACACACAAGCGACATCAAGAAGCTCCTTCAGTGGTATGAAATTCTCGTTAAGGCTGGTATCACCAACTTTGAAGAGGATATGAAACCAACAGAGGGCGATAACATTGATGACAGATTGTAATATTACTTTCAAGTCAGAAAACGAAACAATAAAAGCACTGTGACCGAACTCACAGTGCTTTTTTCTTGTCTATTCTAAGGCTAATTGACGGCTAACTAAAATCGTTTTGCATAGTTACCACGGAAATACCAGTCTGGAGTGTCAAGGTATTTGATCTGTGGATTAATACTGAACCACTGGTTAAAAATCTCAATTTCTTGCGCTGGCGTATAGCCTTGTGCAAGCAGGTAGACGGCTTCTCCCTTCTTGTTGACTGCTTTGTCTACAACAATGACAGTATGTCCGGGATGACCACCGTTGATAATCACATCGCCAACCTGCAATTCTTTGCCTGTAATAGTAGTTAACTCCTTTTCAAGTGAGGCTGTTCCTGCATACGTAAAGACGAGATTTAAATACTTACGGAATGTCTTATAAGAATAATCTGCAGCAGTGTCCTTGCTATACCAGCACCGCCATGTCTTCTTATCAATGTGGATACGCTCTCCTTTTGCCCAACGAGCGTAATCAGCTCTGAAGCCATTGGTAAAGTTGAAGTGAATCTTGTCATACTGCTTTGTTTGCCAAAGCCATAAGGCTCTGAGGTAGATAACAGCGTCAGCACACTGTTCTACCTCTCCATGACCAAAGTCAATGTCTACGACCGCACCAGCATAATTTCGCCGTTTGATACTACCATTATAATAATGTAAGTCACTTCCAACAGGCTTAAGTGGTAAATTTCGTAGGAATGAACCAAATGTACCCTCAGTAAGTTTTACTTTTTTGTAGCCAGGGGGAGATGCTAAACGTTGCTTTTTAGCAGTGGCTGCTTGCTCAACAGTGAGAGTATTCTCTACTGACTGTTGTGATTGTCCGTTAGTCTTTCCTGTACATGAGAGTAAGAAAGCAGACAATATAATGGGGATAGTATACGTTGTCTTCATCGTCTTCCTTAAATGAATATTATCGTCTTCAGTCGCAAATATACGTATAATCTGCTAACTTGTCAAGTTGTTGTTATAAAAAGTGTTGTATGTCTTCTTATTTCAAGAGCGAGTATAGGTGTTTTTCATATAGCTTTAGCGAAAGAACAAAAGTTAAAGGATAAAACAGAAATATAGCTATGACTGTCAAACTATCTATTTTGTTATTACCCTTCGACACAGAAACCCTTTTTGTTTTAAGCCATCAAAGTCGTAAGTGAGGGTTTGAAAAATCATTACATAATTTCAAATAAAACAGCTATAAATAAGGACAAAAATACGAGAAAAAGGCAAGTTTGTAACTAACAGGGAATCAATTAATTACAAAGTAGTAAAGTGAAAGGTGCTTAATAGGACTTCAAAAGGGCGTTAGTTGGCCCTTAAAAGGGCACCTTTTGCAAGTCAATTAAGCGCCTTTTAGAAGCTAAAAGAGCATGTTTTGGTTTTGAGTTGCATGAAAATAGTTTACAGACATTGAATGGTAAGGGAATTAACAGTTGTCGGAAGAATCAAAAAAAGCCCCCAAACATATTCTGTCTGGGGGCATATTCACCAATAACTAATCCATTTTATCAAGGTTCTTCAGCTTATAGCGTCAGAACAAAAACCTTTCATCAGGGAGTAGTGGAGCGTTTAGCCCACTGTAATCTGGCGTGCAACCTTCTGCTCTTCAACCTTAATCTTAGGCAAGGTAATGGTGAGTACACCATTTGCAACACGTGCTGCAATACTTTCCTTCTGAACATCATCAGGCAGAATAAGTGTCTGCTCATACTTGCTATATGCGAACTCACGACGAAGGTAATGAGCCTTTTGCTCGCTCTCCTCGGCTTTCTTTTCCATCTTGATAGTCAAGTCGCCATCGCTGTTGATATTAACATCGAAGTCCTCCTTACTCAGACCTGGTGCTGCAAGTTCTACTATATAATCTTTTTCAGACTCCAGTACGTTGATAGCTGGTGCTGTTGGATTTGCCTTAGGCATATTTGTAGTGTTCAAAAAGTCATTGAAAACCTCTGGTAACCATGAATTTCTATACATAATTTTATCTCCTTTTCTTTAATTTGTTTGTTTATGTTTTGTACTGACTATTATGCAAGGAGCATACCATTAGAGTTTTTGTGACATTTTGTCTGTTACCTCTGACAATTTGACCTATAAGCCAAATTAGGTTTATAGGGCTGATAAGCGTAATAAAACCACCTTTTACTTATAATTAATGGGTGATTATACACCTTTTAGTTTGGATTGATATTATTTTTAATCGATAATAAAATAAAATGTAATAAAACTTTGTTTGTGTGTAAATATTTCCTATATTTGCGGTATGTTAATCAAAAATTAGATGTCAATGAAGAATTTTTACTTATCTGCAAAGCTATTTGTAAGCCTTTGTTTAGTTAGTTTTACAAGTACGGCATACGCGCAAAATGGAACACCTCGAGTGGCTAAACCTATGGGAGAAGTTGCTACTGAGCAGACAACGGTAGAGTTGTTAGATGATCCTTTTTTCTATTCATTTAATGATGGTAAGCCTACGCATTGGGTTACTGCAGGAACTGTTACTCAATTGAAGGCTGGTGATCGATACAGTAGTGATACTGGTTTCGGTGTTGGTATTGAGACTGCTGCTAATGTAGAGGGATGTCTTAAGCAGGTGATTGACCTTAAGCGTACAGGAAAGGAGGTAGTGCAAGGCGATGAGTTAGAATGTCTTGTACATTATAGTACGATAGAGAGCAAGCGCAGGGAAGGTCCATTCCGTCTTGCTTTGCGTTGGTTGGATGCTGCTGGTAACGAACTCGTTTCTACAGAAAAAGACTTTATTAATAATCCTGATATCTACTTTGGACGTATGAAAGCGTATGGCGATTTGAAGTTCCGTACGGTTTGTCCAGCTGGTGCAGTGAAGTTAGAGTTTGCTCTTTTGGTAGCTCCAGGAAGTCAGGTACGCATGGACGACTTCAGTGTGTTACGTTTATCAGACAAGGATAAAACTCCACTCGTAGCTATTCTTCCACAGTATCGTACGATGATGGGTGAGGTCGGACAAGCTACAACCTTCCCAATCGCCTTACAGGGAATGCACCTTAGTGCTGATCAGACACCAAACTTCGGGGGTACTAAGTCTTCTTCTGTAATGAAGTTAGATGTTGAGAAATTACCAAAGAATAGTACTATTAAAGCTAATCTGACAATTACGCCACAGGTAGCAGGCGTTTATGTGGGTAGTAATACCTATAAACTCCGCTTCTCTGGTGCTGATGCTGAAAACAGTGGTTCACTCAATTTGACTGGTTATTTTAAGAAAGCAGGTACTACTCCAACGATAAAACTTAAGTCGGGACAGGTTCGTGAGATGAGTGCAGCACCTAACAAGACTGACGAACAGTTACTTGATTTTGATATAAAAGATGTTATTACGAATGTTAACCTTGCTCTGAAGCATGATGCAAATTCTCCTTTCCGCATTGATGTGGGACAGTATTACTATGCGACAAGTTCTGGTAAACTCTATCATCGTCCTGTAAAGGTGACCTTTGCACCACGTAAAGCAGGAGTCTATGAGGCAGAGTTGAGGGTTTCAAGTGTCTTGGCAGATACGTTGGTTATCAAACTTAAGGGTGTTTCTGAGGCTGCTACTTCAGCTGATTTAGTTGAGAATTTCACGGATAATCGTGCGATGGACAGTCGCTTTACTGGTATGCGTGGAAGGGTTTTCATAAGTTTGACTTAGGTTACTGGAAACTTAATGGTAAATGGAATAGTAAAAGTAATGTTACGTTGGCAGCAAAGGATACACTCTACTATGATGAATTGGTTGCCAATGGAGTTAATACACTTCAGCTATCTCCAGTAAGTAGTGCTGCAAAGTGTACTGCTGAATATTCTATTGATGGTGGTGGTCACTGGAAATCACTCACTGTAGGCGATGCAGATGGTAAATATGTTGTGGGTACGCATCGTCCTACCCTCGTACGCTTTGTATCTTCAGAGAGTTTAGAAGTGCAGCGTGTTACGATCAGTCCAAATACAGTAGATGAACGAGAAACATTCGATAAGATTGAAGAAGCAATGCTGAAGGATGCGGATAGCAAACCTTTAGCAGTCCTTAATGAAACTTTCTCAGACTTACGCCATACACGTATTCTCGGCTTGAAAGGTTGGCAGAATCTCACTATACGCGGTGAACGTCCATTCTATGCATGGCAACAGAAGAATGCTGATCAGTCGGTTGTAGAGAACGAGGTAGCACAGATTTCTTTCTTGAAATATGGTGTTGAGGATAGACGTGAGCATGAAAGCTGGCTTATTTCTCCAACCCTATCTTATAAGAATGCACAAAGTAAGGATTTAACATTCAGTTTGATGTATCGTAATCAGACTACTAATGGCGAAGAACTGTTCGGCTTTTATATCATCACAGAGAAGGATGGTAAGGCTACACCTTACTTCTTAGATATATCTCAATATGTCCCAGCAGGGGTTAAGTTGGAGCCTGATATGTGGTTTGATTATCGTATAGACCTTTCTAAAGTAGAAGGACTTGCAATCGATGATAAGTTCCATGTGGCTTTTTCTTACTATAGTCCTGTGGGGGGTAATGCTACTTCCCTGAACTTTATGATTGATGATGTAACCTTCGGACGTACTGACCTTCCAGAACTGAGTGTTGACAATGACTTCATTCAGTTTGTATTCCGTCCAGGACAAGAGATGACACCTCAGCCACTTAATATATATAGTGATCGTACAACGGCACCTGTAACAATTACCTTGGCACCTTCCGCTCAGAAGAAGTATTTTAAACTTTCACATGAGAAGTTGCCACTCGAAGGTGGTTCGATTGCCGTTGGCTTCAAAAGTAATGACTCAAAGACGCACGCTGCTGCACTACTTGTCCAGACACGTGGGGCAGAACCTATCATCGTGAAGTTGCTTGCTCAACCTATCACTGCAGGTATCAGCAATGTTGCTGGTGGTGATGATGATGCACTGTTACCAATTGTTAGCGGTTCAGAACTGACCATTAACGGCAAGTATCAGACGTATCAGCTTTTCTCAACAGACGGTAGTCTCTTGCAGCAAGGCGGTTATCAGCAGCGTATTGACTTATCTGGTGTTCAGCCAAAGGTATTTGTCTTGAAGCTTAACACCGATAAAGGCGTAAAGTCTTTCACCTTAAAGCGTTAAGGAATCAGTTTCTGATACCTTGAGTGTGTGTCAGAAAAGAGCAACAAGAAAGGGGACAGACGTCGATGTCTGTCCCCTTTTGTTTTACTTTCTCACTTTGTTTCTTTTGCTCCTCCTGTTTTAAACGGATAAAGGATTATTCCTTTTCAAGCAGGTGTTGTAATACAACCGCATTGTTATGTTCCTCATCATGTGCCGCAAAGAGTAGGGTAGCGGTAGGATGTTCCTTGAGGACGGCACGCAGTTCGTCTAAGGCTCCACTTGCAGTTAACTCTGCACGATATCGTTCAGAGAACTCTGCAAACCGTTCGGGGTCATGACCGAACCACTTACGCAGTTCATTACTTGGCGCAACAGATTTCAACCAAAGGTCGATTTGTGCCTTTTCTTTACTGATACCTCGCGGCCATAATCGGTCAACGAGAATTCGATAACCGTCGGTTTCTTCAACCGGCGCGTAAGCACGTTTGATTTTCATTATCTTATTCCATCATTAATGCCCGTGGGAATATTATCTCGTTTTCTACGAAGATATGTTCGAGGAGATTGTTGCGGAACTGACGAAGGTCTGCAAGTGCCTTCACATATTCTGGTTCAGCACCCTCAGGGGCTGTGTAATCATTTGTTAGTTCTGCAATACGCTCATGACGTTCTATCTCGTCGTTGTGGTCAGCCATCATTGCATTGATAGGATGCTGGATTGTACCACAATGGAAAGGCGCATGCTCTTGACCATACTCAGCAGCATTGAAAATGTCGATAATGTATGGAAAGAGAATATTCTCTTCCTTCTGACAGTGAAGGTCGAGGTCGGCAACACTGTTGCGGAAATGATCTACTACACGGTCGAGTTCAGGATGATTAGCTGTAAGTGAGTTCAATCTGATAGCAAGTTCCTCACCCTGCTTGCGAATGTAACGATGATGAAACTTTAGTACATAGTCTACAAGTAGGTCGAGGTCCCATGCTTTAAAAGGGATAATGCTTTGAGAAAATGTTTGTGTCATTGTTATCTTTACTTTATCTTGTTCGTTTTATTTATGTGCAAAATTAAATATAATCGAGGAGAAAGTGGGGTAACAAATGTGTCCAAGTTGAGTTAAATCGAGTTAAATTTGTAGTAATCAAGAGAATCTTTGTAACTTTGTGTCCATGGAAAATAATGTGATGAAAGCACTCCGTTCCTGTCCACTTTTTGCAGGAATGAGTGAGATTGAAATAGACCTAACATTAGGAAATATTAGTTATCAGCTTGTATCTCTGCCTTCACATGAGGTATATGCCTTAGCGGGTATGCCTTGCAAGTATGTTGATATTGTTGTAAGTGGTAAGCTTATCTGTCGTATGGCAGCTTTATCGGGCAAACAGGTAGAGGTGAGTCGATTGCATAGTGGTAATATGGTAGCTCCTGCTTTTATCTTTTCTAAGGACAGGAGTCTACCTGTCAGTGTCGAAACAGATGGTAAAGTACAGCTATTTCGCATGCGTCCAGAGGAGTTGAAGCGTCTAATAGATTTGGATGAGACGATTCGTATGAACTATATTCGTATTCTCTCAAATATTGATGTGTTCTTGACGCAGAAGATGAAGGTGCTTAGTCTGTTTACTGTACGTGAAAAGGTGGCTTATCTTCTGATGGAACGTGCAGGAGAGCAGGGCAGCAATGAGGTACATTTGGAGCGTTCACGTCAGGAGATAGCAGACTCGTTTGGCATCCAGAAGTTCTCCTTGCTTCGTGTTCTATCTGACTTTGAGAAAGAGGGGGCGATAGAGATTCATGGACGAACAATCAAGATTTTGGATCGTAGGAAGATGTTGAAGTAAGTGTTCTATCCCTTAAGTGTATTTTATTTATTCTATATTTTAAGAATTAATGTTACTGAATATTTTATTTATTGTCGTGGGTATAGCCCTCGTTTTATGGGGTGCTGACCGCTTGACAGATGGTGCTGTGGCTGTAGCTGAGAAGATGAAGATGCCGCAAATAGTGATAGGATTGACAATTGTCGCAATGGGTACAAGTATGCCTGAGTTCTGTGTAAGTTTTATTTCTGCATTGAAGGGGACATCAGACTTGGCGGTTGGTAATATTGTTGGCTCCAACATCTTTAATGCTTTACTCATTGTTGGTGTGTCGGCATTGGTGGCACCGATGACGATTATGGAGACAACAGTAAGAAAGGATATTCCTTTTGCACTTGTAGCATCAGCTTTGTTGTTGATAATGTGTCTCGATGGAGATATTAGTAGGCTTGATGCTGGTATTCTCTTTGTGATGTTCCTTATCTTTATGTATATGACACTTAAAGGTGCTAAGAAGCAAGGAGCGGATGCTGAAGAGGCTATAGAGGGTGAAGGAAAGAAGCCGATGTCAACTTGGTTGTCTGTTGTATGGATTCTTGTCGGATTACTTTGTTTGATAGGAGGAAGTAACTTGTTTGTAGAAGGGGCTACGGCTGTTGCAACAAACCTTGGTGTATCGGAGGCTGTGATTGGTTTAACAATCGTGGCAGGAGGAACTTCTCTTCCAGAATTGGCTACAAGTGTTGTATCAGCTCGTAAAGGAAATAGCGGTATTGCAATAGGAAATGCACTTGGTTCTAATGTGTTTAACATTCTTGCAATCCTTGGTATTACGGGTATGATTACCCCAATGACATTGAAAGGTATTACTTATATAGACCTTTCTATGCTGGTTATCTCAATCATGCTCGTATGGCTCTTCTCGTTTACGAAGTACAAGATTGAACGATGGGAGGGAGCTGTGCTTACGGCTGTGTTTGTAGGTTATATCTATTCCTTACTATGATTTATTCCTTTGCTTTAGCTTAGAAGATTGCTTTTGAGCTAAAGCAAAGAAACAATATACTATTGACTTATCAGTAACTACCCATCTTTTTTGGATGTGTTGATGCTCAGCACGTGTTGTGTAAATGCCCAGCACATATTGTGTTAATGGTAAACACAGATAGTGTTTAGCGTTAATTGTCAGGCAAAAGATTGTTATGGTGGAGTCAACTTCTTATTAGTAAAGCGCTGTATAAGCATGATGTAGAAAAGACTTATTGGAGTACAATATACTTAATTCAAGAAAAAGAGTCATATCTGAACTCATGATTAGAGTTAGATATGACTCTTCTTTTATATTTATATGATGTGAAATTTCGGAGTGTCCGGCACAAATTTGCCACTTACTCGAATGAGTTTACAAAAGCTTTTATACTTTTAGGCTTTTGTTTTTCACACCATTACTTTTCTCTTATTTCAACTTCTCAGCCAAGACTTCCTGCAATCTGTTCTCACGGAGGTCCATTGCAACAATCTTACCCTGTGGGTCGATGAGGATGTTAGAAGGAATACTGCGGATACCATAGACAGCTGCTGCACTCGACTCCCAGCCTTTGAGGTCTGACATCTGAGGCCAAGTCATACCTAACTTCTCAACGGCAGCAGACCATTGCAGCTTTTTGCTATCGAAACTGACACCAATAATTTCTAATCCTTTGTCCTTATAACGATTGTAAGCTGCTACAACGTTTGGCATTTCTGCACGGCATGGACCACACCAACTTGCCCAGAAGTCTACCAATACATACTTGCCTTTACCAACCCAATCGCTAAGCTTTACCTGCTTACCATTGAGGTCTTGCATTGTGAGGTCTTTATACATAGAACCTGGCTGACGCAACTTGTAAGACTCGAATAACTGCTTTGGCTTTGCCATTTCAGGCTCGTTATAGTAGCCAGTGTTAGGATCGCAAAGTTCTTTCAACTCATCGAACTCAACGTCATACATAATCTTAGCAACGTATTTCGCTGGGAACTTTGTGTCTTTAAACTTTCTTGCAATCTCTAAGGCAGTAGTCTTCTGTACGTTGTCAAGAGAATCAGCTTTACTCATAATCTCATTCAACTTAGCCTTTTCTGCATCCGTGAAGGTTGCTGGGTCTTTCTTACCGAAAGCCTGATAGGCAGCCTCAAGTGATTTAAACTGTGCCTCTATCTGAGACATTTTCTCTTCGTATGGCTTGATGTCCTGCGCATTTGCAGTGAGAACAGCTGTAGCCAGTGCTGTCATTAAAATAATCTTCTTCATGTTAATCATTCATTTGATAAGGCTACAAAAGTAATGATTTTCTGCTTATCACAATGGTAAATTATGTTTTTTTATGCGTTTACGACCTTTTTATATGTAATTGGGAATGTCGAATATGCCATGAGCGCGAGTTTAATGATGCTTTTATACGGTTATAGTAAGTGAATTTTTATAAATATAAACACAGGTCGTTAATATCTGTATTAAAAAGTTCTGTCTATAAAAGTATTGCAAAGATATTAAAAATACAAGGTGTGAAAGCTATGTTATGTTGAATATTTATTAATAATACATACCTTTTTGTATTGTTTTTTACATAAAGTATTATTTTTGTATGGCTGAATTAGAGAGGATGAACTTATCAGCTAAAAAAACTATTACATAATATAAAACTTTATGGTTAAACATTTACACTCAGTCCTGACACTTGTGTTAGGATTCTTTTCTGTGGCTGCGTCAGCACAAGCACCAGCTACTGTAACAAAACCAGATGATGGTTATTATCGTATTGTAAATGCTCGTCAGCGTACTGATGGCAAGCAGTATGTTTATGTAACTGGTAAGTATGCGGCACAGCCTAATGCCACTAAGGCTGATGCAACCACATTGCCTGGTACTGTAATTCACCTTAAAACAGATGCAAGTAGCAATAATGCAAACTGGCTTGATGTGACGATGCTCCGTTCGCAGGGTGTTGATGTCATCAATGGTTACCTAAACCCTGCAATAGAAAAGGTGGAGAAAGCTGTGAAAGACAAGTTGATTGAAAAGCTTGGTGCTTTTAGGGGTAGCATAGCTTCTGGGTTATTTAATACGAGTGTAATTGGACAGTGGGACTTGAAGATGCACTTAAAGCCTGTTACCACATCTGATGGACGTACTGCTTATTATGCCTTTGCGACAGTTCCTTCCATGCAACCAATCTGTGATCTTTGGTCTATTGTAAAGTCGAGGGCAGGTAATGCACTGGATAGTTATCCTAACTTGAAGGCAGCTTTAGACCGTGGCAATCCAGACGATGTATGGTATGAAATAGAGCGCCTTGCCTTAGCAAAGATAGAAAGTAGTCCAAATGCCAATGCTGATATTGTTAATGTTATAAAGCATTATATTGGTACTACACGTGCAGAAAATCGTATCAATCAGGGACAGACTTACTATCTAATGTCTGGTGCACTCAAGAAGATTGACAACGGTAGAAATTATAATCCAAGTGATTTAACCAATACCTCACATAATGAGTATGAGGGTACACTTCCAAAGTTTGACTTTGTAAACAACAATAATACTGATACTTATTTTGGTCCTGAGCTCCCTGTAACAGGGGATGCTGCTATGTGGATCCTTGAAAAGGTTGATGATACAAACTACTTTGGTGTTAAGCCTTCTACTAACATGAGGGGTAGAGATGGTAAATATTATACTACACTTTATGTAGACTTCCCATTCCAAATTAAGGGTGATGTGAAAGCTTATACTATTGAAGGCGTTGAAGCTAAGAATGCAGATGGTTATTACTTCGCGAAAGTGAAGAAACTTGCTCAGCAAGGCGATGTTGTTCCAGCTCAGACCGCTGTTGTTTTGGAGTGTAATTCAACGAATCCTGCTGATAATCAGTTGTTGCCTACAGGTGATGAAAAACCTAAGCAAAGCAATAACCGTCTTTGTGGAACATTCTTTGGAGAGTCTATCAATGGCTTGACCGTCAAGGATGGTACTGGAGCAGAACGCAATGTAACACATGATAATATCCGTGCATTTAATATCAATACCGCAGATAGCAGAAATCCAATTGGTTTCTATAAACTGAATAACACTGTGACAACAATCCCAGGTAACAAGGCTTTCCTTGTACTTACCAATGCTGAGGCACAAGCTAAGGGCTTTGTCTTAGAGTTTGAGGACGGTGGTACAACTGGTATAGAGACTATCGAAAACTCAAAGCATAGCACTGAGGATGGCATTTACTACGATTTACAGGGTCGTCGTGTTGAGAATCCAACTCGTGGTGTCTATATCGTGAATGGTAAGAAGGTTGTAATTAAGTAAGAAGGGAGTACAATTATGAAGAAGATATATATAGCTCCTCAGAGTGAGAAGGTAGTGCTGAATGTTAATGGTGACATTCTTGATAATCATTTTGGTAACCATAGTGGTGTACCAGTAGAGCCAACTAATCCTAAACCTGGTGACAGAGGTGAAACAGGTGGAGTAGATGGTTTTGAAGCGAAAGAAAACGAATGGGGTGAAATAGCATTCACTCCTTGGGAAGATTAAGCTTCTATAAGACAATTTGCAATAAAGTTTTTAGTTACGTCTAAACTTATATTGTATATAACTTAAGTGTGTTAGAATACTGATTCTATCGACAGACAGAGCGTCTGTTATTGTAGTTCAGTGTTTTAACACACTTTTCTTTTTCTAAAGAAGTTAAGGCTATTTGGATAAAAATGTGTACCTTTGCTGCCACTTAATTAAATAGGGGTACTTGATCAACCCCCTTTAACAAAACAAGAAAATGACAAAAAGTAAACAACAAGTGAGTGTGCTGTTTATGCTTTTCAGCATCCTCTTTTGCGTTTGCCTTATTGCGGCAAACATCCTCGAGACAAAGCAGATCTCAGTGTTAGGTATCTCATTGACAGGTGGATTGATTGTGTTTCCAATCTCTTACATCATCAACGATTGTGTATGTGAGGTTTGGGGATTTCAAAAGGCACGTCTACTGATATGGACAGGCTTTGCGATGAACTTCTTCTTCGTGGCAATGGGTGCGTTGTGTGATTGGATTCCGGGTGCCCCATATTGGACGAATGAAGCAGGCTTCCATGCTATCTTTGGTTTAGCTCCACGTGTGGCAGCAGCCTCTTTTGTAGCCTTCATCGTGGGTTCATTTGCTAATGCCTATGTGATGAGTAAGATGAAGATTCGCGATAAGGGACGTAACTTCTCATTACGAGCAATTCTTAGTACTATTGTGGGTGAGAGTTTCGACTCTGTTATCTTCTTCCCATTAGCGTTGGGCGGTGTTGTTCCAACAGAAGAACTCCCAAAGCTCATGCTATGGCAGGTATTATTGAAGACAGTTTATGAGGTTATCGCTCTTCCAATCACCATTCGTATAGTAAAGGCTTTGAAGGAACATGAGGGAGAGGATACTTATGATAATGATGTAAACTATAGTATTTGGAAGATATTTGCATTAAGTTAAATAAAACACAAGTTAAGCCAATAACGTTTATTGCACATTAGGGTACTAAACTTATTGGCTTAATTTCTTTAAAAAGAAGAATATGGAAAGAGAAAAAGAAGGCTTAAAGTCATTAGGTTCAAAGACTCAATACAGAATGGATTATGCACCAGAGGTGTTGGAATCATTTGTTAACAAGCACCCTGATAATGACTATTGGGTACGCTTCAACTGCCCTGAGTTTACCAGTTTATGTCCTATAACAGGTCAACCAGACTTTGCAGAGATTCGTATTTCATACATCCCAGACGTACGAATGGTTGAGAGTAAGAGTTTGAAGCTATATCTTTTTAGTTTCCGTAACCACGGTGACTTCCATGAGGATTGTGTAAATACGATTATGAAGGACCTTATCAAGTTGATGGATCCTAAGTACATCGAGGTTACAGGAATCTTTACTCCACGTGGTGGTATCAGTATCTATCCATACGCTAACTATGGCCGTAAGGGTACAAAGTATGAACAGTTAGCCGAACAACGATTTATCACGCACGAATAAAGAAGTATGTTCCTTGTTCGTAATAAATGCTGATTGTTATGACAACTAAGCGGATTGTATATTCTATCTTCTTACTTCACATCCTACTGTGCTTCAGTTGGTGGATATTGCACATGTGTCTGCCAGATGGTCTACGGCTCAATGTTGTCTTAGACAGTATTTTGTATTATGGTATGCTCTGCACCCTTCCTATATGGCTTTATCCCATAGGAAGAGTCATCAGAAAGAGCCTAAACCATAATAAGCTGTTAGGTGTGTTGGTGATTATCCTCTCCAGTGTGGTTGTACTTGTTGGTGGATTTATAGCTCTGCTTGTTTTTACTTTTAGTGGTCCAAAGTCTGTATGGTATAAAGATAAGACTTATGTCATTACAGAAGGTTCTGCATTATCTATATATTCTTTCTTCGTGTGCGATAGGGGAGGAATAGTAGATAAGGTGAAGTATAAAGGGTTCACTGGTGGTTCACCGCTCATCCCTGATTCTGCACAATGGAAGTTCTATGACCAGTGGGGAGTACTGATGGCATGGTCGGATAATAAGCTTGATAAAGCCCGAGATATGAAGGCTTATAGTCTTTTTGTTATCGACTCCTTATTATATAATCGGCATCAAAAGGAAATCCTTAATCTGCGTAAGTCGTATCTTGCAAAGGAACAGAATTATATCCTCAAAGGGTTTCTTTCATATGGAGGAGGCTCTATTCCCACATATGAGTTCGGATATAATACGAAGACACGGACGATGACGATATTAAGTGGGGTGGCTATTACGAGGAGGGCAATCGTATTAGATTGTCCAAAGAGGCGAATGATAGCGTCATAACGCTAATCCGTCAACACCCTGAAGCACAGGTAAGAGATGGTGAGCATTATGATTGTTATGGGAAAGGGAAAATGTGTTCATCGCTCGAAGTAAATAATCGCACTATCTTTGATTGTGTTGAAAGTGATTTCTCGCGCATGCCTGCTCCTTTCCGAGATATCATGCGATTGTTTGCAAGTAAGGATGTACAGGGTCGTGATCTATTGTTTTGTTTAGATAAGTCAAGGTGATTTGTCAATATTGAGTGCGCAACAAAACACACTATATACCCCTATTTTAGTTTCTTTTTTGTTTGCTGTCATATTTAACATTTGTCGTAATAATCTAAATTATAGTGTATTACAAGTCGTAAGCGCATGACAGAAGTGACAGCAAATATGATTTTGCTTTGTTTCAGTGTTTGCGATGATAATAAATAAGACAGAAAAGGTTGGACTAACCATTGGTAGTTCAACCTTTTCTGCTTTCTGTACTATATGATAGGAGTTGTATCTCCTAACGGCAAGACGCCCTTCTCACATCGAGGAGGGCGTCTTGTTAGGGGGAAGAGAATATAGCTATGATAACAATTAGGGGCATAGCTCCTTATTCATGATAGCTATTTAGCTTTGAAAGATAGAACTTCTTAAAGTCGCTCCATCGATAGTAATATGGTGTAGAGGTCTTTGGAAGGGGTAGCGTAGCTTCCTCCTCGTTGAGTAAAACCTTCACGAGAACATCAGCTTTTGGATTCTTCGGATTCTTATAGAAAACAAACTGGATGTTAGCAGCCATAGGGACAATGCGTGTAGAACTCCAATCCTTCAGGGTAAGACTGTCTATATCTGAAACCTTGATGTCATTGTTATTAAGATTCAGTAGGCACGTCAATGGCATAACCATCGTGTCATGGCCGAAACGAAGGGTTGCACCTGGATGAGGGAGGGCAAGACAAGAATCAGCATCAGTGATAATCTTGCGCAAGAGATTACGCTGTGAGAAAGGTTGATTACCTCCGCTTTGTGGTGCACTGGCATAACGTAAGTACCACCAAGCATTGCTCCTCTGCCATAGTTGGTACAACTCATCGGCTGTAAAGAGGTTGTATAGCGAGAGCGAATGGCGTATCTCTGAGTTCTGAACAATGCTTGCTAAACTGAAAAGGTCGAAGGTAAGCTGTCCTGCATCCACCTTCTTTGTCACGTATTCTTTATCCTTAAAGAGACGAGCCATCAATGGTTTGGTATCAATATTGCGTTTGCCCCACTCGTCAATCGTATTCTTTACAGCACTGCTATCCCTTTGATGAGAGAGTTTCTTGTCTGGCTGCTTCATAAAATACATGTCATGTGCGCTCGCATCATGCCTAATTCTCAACCGAGGGTTATGTCGAATCAGTTCCTGCAGTTCGTTCTCCATGGATAGAATACAGCGTATAACATCCGTCGACTTGGCATCCACCCATACCGAATCACGGAATACAGATGGGAAACGACGATACATTCTTCGTGCAATCTGCTGATGCTGCTGTGCTCCTAATGGTGTCAGCTCTCCCCATCGTTTATAAGATTCTGTATACATGAGGCGTAATTTCTTCAAGACGTCCTTTCCTTCATTGGTCAACACACCAGCCGAATCAGCTTGCTGTAGGGTTTCTATAGGACGGAGATACTGTTGCTCATGAATGAGATAGCGTGACCCATGTCGCCCATAATGCGATAGATATACAGGAAGATAGCCTGAAGGAGCAGGCGTTAGCCTACCCGAAGGTGCTGGGTAAGCAAGGTAATTGTTGGCAGAAAGCTCAGGATGCTCACTGATCTGCTTTCTGAATGATTGTGCTGTGACGTGTAACGATGCTGAGATGGCTAACGCACAAAGCAAGATAAGTTGTTTTTTCATATCGTTGTGATTTGATCTAAACTACTGTGCAAAGGTAATCATTTTCTATAAACATACGTAATAGAGTGTAAGTTAAAGGCTCATTCCATGTAAATGTCTATACTGCTTTATCCCATTCTTATGGTATTGTTAGTGTCGTTTATGCCCTCCGCACTAATGGTGCTCACCCTCCGCACTATATGTGCTGAGCATTAGCACCAATGGTGTTGGGCATCTATACTTTGGTAGGGAAGGGTAGGATAGGTCTGTCTGAACCTATAAGTGTGTGGGATAAGGTACTAAACGATAGTCTAAAAATACTTAAAACACTTTTGTTTACATGTAAATATCAAAGATAAATACTATCTTTGTTTCGTTCATAGTAGGTTGACTATGCGCAAACTTGACTATAAAAGAATTACAAACTAACATAAACAATTATGCTACGAAAAACGTTTTTCATCATTGCCATGTGCTTGGTAGGACTGAGTGCATGGAGTATGGGAGTAGGGAACAAGGTACGTGTGGGTGTTTTCCAAGGTAATGGCGGTGCACAAACGTGTATTTGGGAGACGATTGCATCCATACAATTGGATCCTGATATGACGGTCCGAACTATCACTACGGGTGATATTGCGAATGGCGTTTTGAAGGATTTGGATGCTATCATTATCCCAGGTGGTGAGGGAGCGACGCAGTATATGAATCTTGGAGAGGAAAACATGGAACGAATAAGAAACTTTATTCGTTCAGGAAAAGGTGCTGTGGGTATCTGTGCTGGTGCCTATCTCTTTACAGACACACCAGGATATGCTTGTATGCACATTAATGGTGGAAAGGCAATTGATATTGAGCATGATAATCGTGGACATGGAATATCAGCCTTCTCCCTCACGGCAGAAGGTAAAAAACTATTCCCTGAGCTTGCTAAGCGTGATAAGTCATACGTCATGTATTACGAAGGTCCTGTCCTTGTAAAGAGTGACAATATTCCACTTCCTTACACGACTATGGCGATAATGGAAACCGATGTGCATGAAGAGGGTAATGCTCCAGCTAACATGACGAATAATCGTCCTTTCTTTATTGCCAATGAATATGGGAAAGGGCGTGTCTTTAGTAGTATCTCGCACCCAGAGGCAACACCAGGAATGATGTGGATGATACCACGCATGGTGCGTTGGACCTTACGCATGCCAGTCGTAGCATATTCGAAGCGAGTCGTTAATCCCGATTTATACAATCGTGAGATTCTCATGACGAAAGATGATTTGAGAAAGGAACGTGGATATTATAGAACATTCTTATACGGTTCGCCTAAGGAGAAGATAGCTGCACTCGACTGGTTACAGGCATGTCGGTCATGGGATGCTAAGCGTTGGGTGCAAGGCTTACTCTTTGACAATAGTCCTGCGGTAAGAGAACGTGCGGCTCGCTTTATTGCTGAGACTGACTATCTTCCCTTCTTATCAGACTTAGAAGCGGCATGTCGGGTAGAACGTGATGAGCAAACGAAACAAAAAATGGTGAAGCATCTTGAGCATCTGAAAGCATTATTGCCACATAAATAACCCTTATCTTGTAGAGTCTATTATAGGGTGGAAATGGATTAGACGTGGGCACTGTCTCGAAGGAGACATTACTTGAAAACAAATTTTCCTGTCATTCTTGTCATTCAAATTGACAGGTTAATGTGTTGATAAACAATGCTGTTATGAGAAATGTTAAAAGTGACAGCAAAACGAAATTAAACTTATTGTGGTAATAGAAGTAATAACTTCTCTTTGTTTTAGTAGGTTAGATTATTTCACTTCTTGGAAGATTCACAGATTAGTTCAATGATGATAAATAAAAAAGGCAGCATCAAAGCTTAATTTGATACTGCCTTTTAATTTTTAGAGAATCCCTTTTAGGATTAAAAAGTGGACCTGGTGGGAGTCGAACCCACGTCCGCACAAGGAAACCATACGCTTTCTACACGTTTATTCCAGCCTTCGATTTTCGTATGTCGGCAAGACCTGGACCACCAACCGACATCTTATCCTCTAAATTTTCATCAGTGCAGCGAGGCATACACTGACTATTTCCGATTGAACCTGCATCGCTTACTCTCTGGATTCGGAACAACATCCTCGGAGCGATGTCTCGTCCAACTATCTAATAGTCGGATAAAGCCAGTAACCTACTGTACTTCGGTTAGGCAGCGAGAGCGTAATTGTTTTCGCCAATTAATTTTTCGATAACTGAGATTTAGGAGCCAGTCAACGATGCTCCGCGTGCTTACGTACCATCTCGTCTTGCCGTCAAATCCAAACAAGCCCATAGTACAATGAGGACTTTTATGGGTTTTAGTCGATGTTATTCGCCTTTATCCCTATGTTTATCCTCTTCTGTTTCCACTGAATCAGACTGCAAATATAAGGAGAGTTCACGAAACTACCAAATCTTTAAGTACTTTTCTGCTTAATTTCATAGATAATTGCCCTCTGTCTGAAATTTGTTGTAACTTTGCAAGTACAACGCATTTGCGATGAAGATACAAGACATACAGAAATTATATGCTATGCTGCCACAGGCAGGAGCGATACAAAAGATACAGAAAGATAAGTCGATAAGAACTGTTTTTCTGCAAGGACTCGTGGCTTCAGCTGCTCCGATGTTCTTTGCATCAATAGCTGAACGATGGAAGACTACGACTGTTTTCGTGTTGAATGACAATGATGAGGCGGGTTATTTCTACAATGACCTCAAGACAATTGCTATGCCTGCAGATGGTGAAGGGAAGGTGGCAGAGGTGCTGTTTTTTCCATCGTCTTATCGTCGTGCAGTGAAATATGGACAGCGTGATGCGGGTAATGAAATCCTGCGTACAGAGGTGCTGACACGTCTTTCAGCCCTTGCCTCGGATGCTGACAACGCTCTACCGCTTTATATTGTCACTGAGCCATCAGCCCTATCAGAACTTGTTGTATCAAAAAAACAGTTGGATGAACGTCGTTTGACATTGACTGTGGACCAGCATATTGATATTGTGGAGGTAGAGAAAACCTTACGTTCTTTTGGTTTTACAGAGACTGATTATGTTTATGAGCCAGGTCAGTTTGCTGTGCGTGGTAGTATTATTGATGTCTATTCCTTCTCAAACGAACTCCCTTTCCGTATCGACTTCTTCGGCGATGACATTGAAACCATTCGCAACTTTGAAGTGGAGACGCAGTTGTCTACAGAGAAGCTGACACGTGTTGAGATTGTTCCAGAGCTGACAACGATGTCAGAAGAGAAGGTGCCTTTCCTTCAGTTCTTGCCAGAAGATGCCGTGTTGGCATTTAAGGACTTCCTCTATGTGCGTGATGCGATTGATAATATCTATCAAGAAGGCTTTACTAATCAGGCTCTGACAGAGAAGTTAGAGGGTAAGACGGAATTAGAACAGCGTGAATTGGAAGTGGCTTTCCGTAAGGAAGGGCAACTGGTGCCAGCCTCACGTTGGATGAATGATGCGCTTGACTTCCGTCGTATAGAGTTTGGTATCAATTATTCCTCTTCAGACCTTGCAAAGAAGAAGGATGGTTCACGGGCTACTATTAACTTCAGTACCTCGCCACAACCACTCTTCCACAAGAACTTTGACTTGCTGTCTAAGACCCTTCGTGACTATCTTATAAAAGGTTATAAACTTTATATCTTTGCAGATAGCGAGAAGCAGACTGTACGTTTGAGAGATATCTTCGATTCATTGTCAGATACAAATGTCTCACCTGACTCTGAGAATCTGTCTGTAGCTGAACTGTCTGGGGAGGGGCAGGATGCGACGGTGGGAGCTTTACCTTTTACACCTGTCAACCGAACGTTGCATGAAGGTTTTGTTGATAGTACGCTGAAGGTATGTTTCTTTACCGATCATCAGATTTTTGACCGTTTCCATAAGTACAATCTCAAGTCAGACAAGGCACGTCAAGGTAAGATGGCTTTGACGATGAAAGAGCTGCAAGAAATGGAACCTGGTGACTTCTTAGTGCATGTTGACTTTGGAATAGGTAAGTTTGCTGGTCTGGTTCGTGTGCCTGCTGGCGACTCTTATCAAGAGATGATACGTCTGGTTTATCAGCATAATGACATTGTAGACGTATCTATTCACTCGCTCTATAAGATTAGTAAGTATCGTCGTGGTGATAGTGGTGAACCACCACGATTGTCTGTTCTTGGTTCAGGTGCTTGGGATCGACTGAAAGAAAAGGCGAAGAAGCGTATCAAGGATATTGCACGCGATCTCATAAAACTCTATGCTAAGCGACGTCGTGAAAAAGGATTTGCCTTTTCTCCAGACTCGTTTATGCAGCATGAATTGGAGGCTTCATTCCTTTATGAGGATACGCCCGACCAGTTGAAGGCTACACAAGAACTCAAACAAGATATGGAAAGCGCACGTCCGATGGACCGTCTGGTTTGTGGTGACGTGGGATTTGGTAAGACAGAGGTGGCTATCCGTGCAGCTTTCAAGGCTGCTGTGGATAATAAGCAGGTGGCTGTATTAGTACCTACAACCGTGTTAGCTTTCCAGCATTACCAAACTTTCAAGAAGCGATTGAAGGATATGCCTGTGCGTGTCGACTACCTCTCACGTGCTCGCAGTGCTAAACAAACAAAACAGGTGTTGGAGGATTTGGCAGAGGGAAAGATAGATATTCTTGTTGGTACGCATAAGTTGATAGGGAAGTCGGTGAAGTGGCATGACCTCGGACTACTTATCATTGACGAAGAGCAGAAGTTCGGTGTGTCGACAAAGGAGAAACTTCGCCAATTAAAAACAAATGTTGACACCCTTACGATGTCGGCAACGCCTATCCCACGTACGCTACAGTTTTCACTGATGGGTGCACGTGATATGAGTATTATGCGTACACCGCCACCCAATCGTTATCCTATTCAGACCGAAATAGCTTCTTTTTCACATGAAGTGATAGCAGATGCAATCAACTTTGAGATGAGCCGTAATGGACAGGTTTACTTTGTAAATGACCGCATCAGCAATCTTCCAGAGATAGCAAATCTTATTAAAAAGTATGTGCCAAACTGCCGTATCGCTATCGGACATGGACAGATGAAACCTGAAGAATTGGAGGAGATAGTGATGGGCTTTATGAACTATGACTATGACGTACTGCTTTCAACAACGATTGTTGAGAATGGTATTGATATTTCCAACGCCAATACTATTATCATTAACGATGCTCATCGTTTCGGACTCTCCGACCTGCACCAGATGCGTGGTCGTGTGGGACGTTCTAATAAAAAGGCTTTCTGTTATCTACTTGCTCCTCCTTTGGCTGCATTAAACCCAGAGGCGCGTCGTCGGCTGGAGGCTTTGGAGACCTTCTCCGACCTCGGTAGTGGATTTAATCTTGCGATGCAGGACCTTGATATCCGTGGTGCTGGTAACCTCTTAGGCTCTGAGCAGAGTGGATTTATGGAGGATTTGGGATACGAGACCTATCAGAAAATCCTCAATCAGGCGGTGATGGAGCTGAAAAATGATGAGTTCCAAGATTTGTATGAAGAGGAGATGGACGAAGGAAAGCAGATTACGGGTGATGACTTTATTGATGATTGTGCCGTAGAGAGCGACCTTGAAATGTACTTCCCTGATAACTACGTGCCGGGTAGTTCAGAGCGTATGCTGCTGTATCGTGAACTGGATAATATAGAAAAAGACGAAGACCTCGATGCCTATCGTAAGCGACTCCAAGACCGTTTCGGTCCTGTTCCACGTCAAGGTGAGGAACTGATGCAGGTCGTTGCACTTCGTCGTGTGGGTAAGCGATTGGGTTGTGAGAAGATTATCCTTAAGCAAGGACGTATGCAGATGCAATTTGTTTCTAATCCTAATAGTGTCTACTATCAGAGTGCTGCCTTTGATAAGGTTCTCAATTACATCGGTTATCATCCTCGTCGTTGCAATCTGAAGGAACGAAATGGCAAACGTTCTATGGTAGTCAGTGATGTGAAGACGGTAGGAGAAGGAGTTAAAGTTTTAAGAGCAATAGAACAAGGGAACAAAATGTCTTGATGAAATGGATACCCTAAGTTCACTTTGAATATTCATCCAATGGTGGAAGACCAACCTCCTTCCGCCATTGATTGACCATTTTCTTATTAAGTAAAGGGCAGATTCCATTGTGATTTCTCTGTGTTCCGTATTTCTGAGGTCGCCCCTCTCTTACATCAATCCTGTCATGTAGAGCAGCAACTAAAGCAGCTTGAATGTTCCCTTCTGTCGCAGCTCTCTCCAACATAGGTAGATATTCTTTCTGTACGTCCAAGGGTGCATGCTGAATGATTATCCATGCTGCCTCACAAGCAGAAGTGCCTACTTCTGTCTTTTTAGGGAAGCCGTGTTCTTTCAATATTTGCCTTATCTCGACTTGGTTGAGAGAGTCAATACTATCAGCACGAAGCCTTAACGCTATATCATATTGTGTCTCCTCATGGTGCAACTGTCGGCTCAATATCCATTGTGTCCTATAAGCTTGGTCACGTTCAAGCATCTCTTCTAAATGGTTCTTCAGTGATAAATCATAGTTATAGATATCTGCTCGCTTATCAAACTCATCTTCATAAGAAGGCACAGTAGCAGAGTCTGGCATCTGATAGTAATCCTTTTCCATTCTTATACGGTGCTTATCAAACTTATAAGCAGCCTCTTCTTTATCAACCATACGTAATTTATAAGCAACACTTGATAACTTGGAAGGAAAGATGTAACGATCATCTGCGAATGCTTCAGTATATACACGGATGGCATCATCATAACGCCCTTGCTCATAAAGAGAGTCGGCATGGAAGATAAGACGCCAATAATCATCCTGTGAGGAAGGTGTCTTGATATCTGAAGACATTAATTTAGGAGTGCTGTTAGAAAGGTTGAATCGTTTTAGAGTTGAGTTCTTCATATCTTCTAAAATAGAGCCAACTAACTCTAAATGTTCCAATCGTGTGACATCCCATTGATAATGTCCATAAGAAGGATAGGACTTGTTCTTGCTCTGAAGAATATAAACTATACCTTTCGTCTTACCATCTATCAATATCCTATCCACACATATTACTCGGTGCTTCTTTCTTATTATGAAGAGATTACGCCATACAATATTGGGCTGCTGTGCTTGTTTCGGTCCATTAAAGAAAGTACGATAAACAAATAATGCACCGTCATCCCTTATTTCATAGTCAGGCTCTGCTGTAATAATACCATTGTTGGTGAAGCTCCAGCTGTTACTATTGGTGGGTTTAAGAGAGTCTAATTGAAAAGGGACATCTCGCCTTATTCCATTCAGCATACGTTGTTCTTCTGTAAGTTTAACAGAGCTACATGCGAATAGTAAAGATGAAAGGATAATAGTTAAGATAATTTTATTCATGGGGTAATGTGTTATTTTTTGCAAATATACAATTTATTTCTATTATCATATATGTGAGCAAGTATAAAATTAAACAAAAAACTTGCGAAACTGATAAATCATGCTTAAATTTGCGAACAGATGATGAAAGAAGTAAGACATAATGATGTGTTGAAGGCTATTAGCAGCATTGCGATGGAGTTAAAACCTGAAAACGGAAAGATAATTCTTTTCGGCTCTCAGGCACGTGGTGATGCAAGTGAACTGTCAGACTGGGATATTCTCATTCTTCTTGATAAGGATAGAATAGAAGAATCTGATCATGATAAGTTCACCTATCCTTTCTGGGAACTTGGATGGAAAATTAATGCAATGATACATCCTATCATCTATACCTTGCAGGAGTGGGCTAATCGAATTCACTCTCCTTTTCATAACAATGTTGAATCAGAGGGAATTTTGTTATGTTGACAAGTGAAGAACGAAAAGCACTTGTAGCATACCGCATTGAGAAAGCAAAAGCGGTGTTAGTAGAGGCACGTGACAACGCTCGTTTAGGCCATTGGAGCCTTGTTGGGAATCGTTTATATTATGCTGTCTATCATATGGCACAGGCTTTACTCCTTGATAAAGGATTATCTGCAAAGACACACGCAGGAACTATTCATATTATAGGACAGCAGTTTATCTCTGTTGGACTTATCGACAAAACTTATGGGAGATTGTTCTCCCGTTTATACGAGTTGCGCCAATCTGGTGACTATGATGATATGTTTGATGCTACGGAGGAAGAAGTTATGCCTTATTTTATTCAGATTGAGAAATTTATCAATGAAATGGAAGCATTGATTACTTTCAAATAATAAAGAAGATAATCACAATAAATAAAGAATTATGATTAAGAAATATGTAGAAGAGAATAAAGACAGAATGCTCGAGGAGTTGTTCAGTCTGATACGTATACCAAGCGTAAGTGCACAACCAGCTCATAAGGAGGACATGGTACGCTGTGCTGAACGTTGGAAGGAATTGCTGCTTGAGGCAGGTGTTGACAAAGCTGAGGTGATGCCATCAAAGGGTAATCCAATGGTTTATGCAGAGAGAATGGTTGACCCTAATGCAAAGACTGTATTGGTTTATGGTCACTATGATGTGATGCCAGCAGAGCCATTTGAACTTTGGAAGACCGAACCATTTGAGCCAGTTATTAAGGATGGTCATATCTGGGCTCGTGGTGCTGATGATGATAAGGGTCAGTCATTCATGCAGGCAAAGGCATTTGAGTATCTTAACAAGAATGACTTGTTGAAGCATAATATGAAGTTCATCTTTGAAGGTGAGGAAGAGATTGGTTCTGGTAGTCTTGGTCCATTCATTGAGGAACACAAGGAACTCTTGGCTTGCGATGTAATCCTCGTTTCAGATACTGGTCTTATCGGTCCTGATACTCCTTCTATCACAACAGGTTTGCGTGGTTTGTCTTATTGGCAGATAGAGGTGACTGGTCCTAACCGTGACCTTCACTCAGGAACCTTCGGTGGTGCAGTGGCTAACCCTATCAATGTTCTTTGTAAGTTGATAGCTGATGTGACTGGTCCTGATGGTAAGATTCGTATCCCTGGTTTCTATGATGATGTTGAGGAGGCTTATGATGAGGAGCGTAAACTCGTTGCATCTATTCCTTTCGATGAGGAGGAATATAAGAAGTCTCTTGGTGTTAAGGCACTCTTCGGAGAAGAAGGTTATAGCACAATCGAGCGCACTGGTTATCGTCCAACATTTGATGTATGCGGTATCTGGGGTGGTTACACAGGTGATGGTGCTAAGACTGTTATTCCATCAAAGGCATACGCAAAACTTTCTTCACGTCTTGTTCCACATCAGGATCATACAAAGATTAGCCAGTTGGTAGTGGATTATTTTAACAGTGTTGCTCCTGATTATGTCACAGTGAACGTAGAGAAGCATCACGGTGGTCATGGTTATGTTTGTCCAATTGACTTCCCTGCTTATAAGGCTGCTGAGCGTGGCTTTGAGGCTGTATTCGGTAAGCGTCCATTGCCAGTACGTATCGGTGGTAGTATTCCAATTATCTCTACTTTCGAGAAGTTGCTTGGCGTGAAGACTGTTCTCATGGGCTTCGGCTTGGAGTCAAATGCTATTCACTCTCCGAACGAGAATATGCCAGTAGATCTCTGGTTGAAGGGAATTGAGACAATCATAAACTTCCACCTCGAGTACGATAAGGAAGCATAAGTTTGATATAAAGACACAATGAGTTGTGTCAAGATATAGTAACAAAGGAACATTGTTTCCCGTAGTAACAGATTCTTTTATCTAAAGGCTTTTATTGCAGGGAATGATGTTCCTTTTGCTTTTTATTAAATCATTGTGTACATACACGTTGGTTGTGTTGGTAGGAATGGACTGGAATAAAACAGAGTAGACTGTGTCAAAATAAAGTAGAGAAAGGTAGTCCTCTATAGTAACAGTCTCATTTAAGTGAGTTTAGTAATGATAAAATATTTTTTTAATTCATATTATTATGATTAAACATCTATACATTATAGCATCTTTAATGTTATTTCTCTTTGTGGGATGTACAAAGGAAGAAGACGTAGACGGCGACTACAAGTATGAAAAAACAGATACGATAAGCGTATTATCGCATAAGGAAGACTACTTCTATCCAGGTACATCTATTAAATCGAAAAATAAAGGCTATGTTATAGTAGACAAAGATATGAGAAAATCTGTTGTATCTCATATTGATGGATTTGATAGTATCTATGAAGAGGGACACGAATACCTTATCATAGTAAAAGTATATGGTCCACGTTATGAGATGCAAGATTTGTATGGATATAGATACAAGTTTGTTAGTTTAATTAGTAAAAAGTAAATTAAACCTGAATCTCCCGTATTTATTTTCTAATGTTTTATACAATTGATTTGTACTACCATAGTTTCTAAGTTGTATAAAGACAAAGTCACTTGTGTAAATAGTAACGGCCATAACCCACTAAGGTTATGGCTGTTACTGTTATTTGGTTTAAATCTTAGTTCTTTATCTTAGGATACTTTCTGAACCAACCATCCATACGGAGTCGGATGACACCGAAGAAGGCTTCTGAGAAGATGCCACCGCTCATCTTACTGGTTCCCTCACGACGATTTACGAAGATGACAGGTACTTCCTTAATCTTGAAACCAATCTTGAAGGAGGTGTATTTCATCTCGATTTGGAAGGCATAACCCTTAAAACGAATCATGTCTAATGGAATTGTCTCAAGAACACGACGACGATAGCATACGAAGCCCGCAGTCGTATCATGCACGTGGAAACCTGTTACTGCACGAACATACTTGCTGGCAAAGTAACTCATCAATACACGTCCGATAGGCCAATTTACAACGTTTACTCCACTGACATAACGTGAACCAACTGCAACATCGTAACCTTCGTCATGGGTTGCAGCATAAAGGCGAGGAAGGTCGTTAGGGTCGTGGCTAAAGTCAGCATCCATCTCAATAATGTATTCGTAGCCATGTTCTAAAGCCCACTTGAAACCTGTGATATAGGCTGTACCCAAACCTAATTTACCAGAACGCTCAATGATAAAGAGGCGGTCAGAGAATTCCGTCTTAATCAGATTATGTACGATTTGTGCTGTCCCATCAGGACTACCATCGTCAATTACCAGAATGTGAAAAAGTTTCTCCAATCGGAATACCGCTCGGATTATCTTCTCTATATTCTCCTTTTCGTTGTATGTCGGTATAATTACAATGCTATCGCTTGTCATAGATTTTTGTTTTTATAGGACAAATGTAGTATAAAAATATGATACTAACAAGTTTTTGTCTATTTTTATTGGTCTGGGTTCTCTACGAAACCTTGGTATTCTGGAGAAAGACCAGCCATAACAGAATCGTATGCTTCATTTAGTGTTTCCTTCTCGAATTCAGCACCTTTCCCTTTTGGGAAGATTGGTTTGTGAATGGTGAGACTCAGTCTATGCCATACAGGAAAATGCCAGTCCTTAGTACGAGGCATTACGTCAAAGGAACCATTGATGGTAAGTGGACATACTGGTAGCTGAAGCTCATCAGCTAACATGAAAGCTCCACGACGGAACTTACCCATGTGACCAGTAAAACTACGTGCACCTTCTGGGAATACGACGACAGACATTCCTTCACGAAGGGTTTCACGTGCAGTATCGTATGTTTTTTTGATTTTACTTGCACCACTCTTATCCACAAAAATATGATGTGCTTTCTCGCATGCTATTCCTACCAAAGGTATCTTACGGATAGCTTTTTTCATCATCCACTTGAAATTACGACCGAGAAAACCGTAAATCAGAAAGATGTCGAAAGCACCTTGATGATTGCTTACAAAGACATAGCTTTGCTTCGGATCAAGATTCTCACGTCCTTCAATCTTTACAGGAAGAAAGAGTATTCGGATGGTAAACCACGACCACCATTTCCCTGGGTAGTATCCCCAGAAATGTCCATTACCGATTTGACAGCCAATAGTTGTTGTTAATGCTGTTAGAACAGATGCAAAGAGGAAGAGTGGGAAGGCGATGAATAGCATGTAAATCCTATACAAGAATGTAATAACCAGCATAACTATTGAGGATTGCCTTTGTTGTTGTGTTGCAGTATTACTCATAGATGTATCCTTTTTAATTTTATTTCTTAACATGTAATGTTATCACCGCTATTTCGTTAGGCATATTGAGGCGGAAGGGTACCAGTCCACCCAATCCAGCTGTAATATATAGATAGCGTCCGTTTTGTTCATAAAGTCCATAATCCTCCTGTTGGCGGATACTTGTTGGTCGCCATCCAAAGATTTGCATCTGTCCGCCGTGTGTATGTCCGCTTAATGTAAGCTGTGCTGGGGTTTTAGGAAGAATAGAACGTTTCCAGGCTGATGGATCATGTTGTAACATAATCACAAACGAATTTGGTCCTATTCCTTGCATCGCTTTTCTATAGTTGGAATAGTTTGGGAATGGTGGTCTTCCGTCGTTTTCTGTACCACAGACATAGATAGACTCTTTTGCTGGTGATGTTATTTCTGTGTTTTGATTGCGTAGAAGAGTCCATTTTAAGATTTTTTCTTCTGCTTTTATTAAGCGTGCTTCCTCTGCAGCCTTCTCTTTAGCATTACCTTTGATGTATTCAGTATAGTCATGGTTTCCTAAGACAGAGATAGTCCCTTTCATAGGCTGACGGATTACTGAAGCCATTTTCTCAACCTCTTCAGGGCGTATGTTTTGTAAATCACCAGTAAAGCAAATGAGGTTAGCTTTCTGCTTTTCAATGCTATCCATCTCTGCTTTTAGAATCTTACTGCGCCAGCCATTGAAGGTGCCGAGGTGTAAGTCAGATACATGCACAATCCGATAGCCATCAAAAGACTTCGGTAAATCTTTGAAATAGAGGTCTACATGTTTTACTTGTATGTTAGAAACCCCATATGTGAGCCCATATATAAATGTTCCAACGGCAAAACAACCAAGGAGTATACCTATATAATGTCCCCAGTTTCGATTTGTGCGGATGATATATTTCCGGATGATTGAACCCAAGAAGGAGATGAGTGCGAAGATAGCCTTAGGACCCACAAGTAAACCGAGAAGGAATATATATGTATTCAACCAAGTGAGGTTGTTAGGCGCAAAGTCACGAATAGATGCCATCGCACAGGTATAGATGACCATACCGATAGAAGGTAACCACCATAATAGGCGTTGCCACCAAGCGATGGGGTAACGTTTGCGGAAATAGTGCATGTCTATATAGAGGTCAGACAGCACAATTATTAATATAAGATATATAACGATTCTGGCTATCATTTCTTCAATAGGGTAGAAGCAAGATATTTCCTTAGCTCTTCAACAGGCTTATTACGACGATGTGCATAATCTTCTAATTGTTCGTCATCAATCTTTCCTAAGTCGAAATATCGGCTTTGAGGATGTGCAAACATAAAGCCCGATACACTGGCATGCGGTACCATCATTCCACTTTCTGTAAGGTTGATACCAATCCCCTTCATATCCAATAGTTCGTACAAAAGAAAATTCATACTTGTGTCAGGGATGGATGGATAGCCCACAGCTGGACGTATGCCTTGATATCTCTCTGCAAGAAGATCTTTTATAGTCAGTTGCTCATCAGTTGCATACCCCCAATATTTCTTGCGTACATCCTCGTGAAACTTCTCAGCTGTAGCCTCAGCTAATCGGTCAGCTAAGGTCTGCGAAAGCATACGTTGGTAGGGATCTCCCTCATTGTTGCTTGTAAATGCAGCATCAACAGAAGTAGCAAAGAGTCCAATTGTATCTTTGATGCCTGAAGAGGCTGGGCGTATGAAATCTGCCAAACAGAGGTTTGGTTTGCCTGGAATAACTTTCTGCTGGCGCAACATTGGAACACGTGTGCCATTGATAATGATATCATCGCCTTCACTATTGGCTTCACATAGTGCAAAGACAGCACGTGTGTGATATCTCCCTTCCATGTCAGCCAATAATTTCTCAGCTTCTGAACGCAGTTCCAGTTGTGCATCTTTAGCCTTACCATTCATAGACCAAGCATAAAAGAAGTATGCCCAGTTGATATAAGGAACTATTTCGCTGATATTGTATGTTATTATCTTACTTTTGTTATCTACTTTATTTTCGATCATTACGACTTAGTTATCATTTCGAAAAGTAATCCTTTCACCATGTATGGTGTTATCAAACTCTTCCTTATTTAACAGGTGGTTTCCATTACAGAAAGTGTGTAAGACACGCCATTGATAGGTGTGTCCCATCATTGGACTCCACTTGCATTTACTCTGAATACAATCTTCGTTCACTGTCCACGGTTGGTCTGGTGCAACGATAGTAATATCGGCTTTATAGCCTTTACGTAGGAAACCTCGTTTATCAATACGGAAAAGTCGAGCCGGTGCGTGTGACATTAGGTTAACCATCTGTTCTATTGTAAGAACACCTTTGTCAACCAATTCAAGCATAGTGACGAGTGAGAACTGAACCATCGGCATTCCTGATGCAGCCTTAGAGCAGCCACCTTGCTTCTGTGCCCATAGGTGAGGAGCATGATCAGTACCAATGACTGTAATACGTCCATCCGTGAGTGCCTGACGAATAGCATCTCTATCAGCTACCGTCTTGACTGAAGGATTGCATTTAATAAGTGCCTTCTTTGTAAGATAATCTTCGTTAGAGAAAGCAATATGTGCAATAACAGCTTCTAAAGTAATCCTTCCTTCATCTTCAGGTAGATTAGCTAATGATAATTCTTTTGCTGTAGAGATATGAGCAATATGCAGTTGTGTTTTGTACTTTCGTGCCAATTCCACAGCTAAGAGCGAGGAAGCCCAGCATGCCTCAGCACTGCGTATTTCCCAATGATGTGTAATATCTGGGTCGTCGCCAAATTGTTCTTTGGCAACTTTCATATTCTCGTTGATAATACCAGAATCCTCACAGTGTGTCATCACTGGCAGATTCAATTCTGCAGCAGTACAGAAAGTCATTTCTAATGCTTCTCGTCGATCAACAAGCATATTCCCAGTTGAGGCTCCCATAAAGAGTTTTATTCCAGGAATAGTGTGGATATCCAATTGAGGGAATAGTGTCTGATTTGTATTTGTAGCCCCAATAAAGAAGCTATAGTTAACATGACTTGAGTACTTTGCTCGTTCCCACTTATCTTGTAAAGCTTCTAATGTTGTTGTCTGTGGATTAGTGTTTGGCATCTCAAAATAAGAGGTGACACCACCATATGCAGCAGCACGACTTTCACTTTCAATATCTGCCTTTTCCGTTAGTCCCGGCTCACGAAAGTGAACATGATCATCAATAACACCAGGTAGTACAAAGCACCCCGTGGCGTTGACGATTTCGTCAAATTCTCCACGGGGTGTTTCGTTGTTTTCTATAATCTCTATGATACAATCGTCCTCTATGATGAGCGAACCAATAAAGCTTCGCCCTTCATTGACGATAGTTCCACCTTGAATGAGTCTCCTCATATATTATATTCTTTATTATTAGAGGTTGTTTGTTGATTCTTCCGAGATAGGAAGTGAGAGAATTCTACTAAAGTAAGAAGGAATATATTACTAATAGTAGTTTTATTTTCTTTTGCTGTCATTTTAACATATCGCTTCAACGTTTTATAAACCAATCAGTTAAATAACAGGATTGAGTGACGGAAGTGACAGCAACCTTCGTGTAGAATAAATAGTTTGTTGTCTATGAACTCTTTATCCGAAGCTCAAAACACTCCTATAGAACCTTATCATGCAATCGTTCTGTCAGCATAGAGCTTAGAACATACGATAGTCGGGACCATAACTTACTCTGGAATAGAGTCACCAGCCATCTGTGCAGGAGTCGGAGGTGCTACAGCAGCATTAGGAGTTGTTCCCGCAGCATCATTGGTTCCGGCTGGATCAACCATTCCGTTCATCTCCTTTTGTGCTTGTAGGAAGTCGGTATAGAATGCTTTTATCTGAGGATTCTGCTTAAATGTATCTGTAGCCTTCGACATAATGAATTCTATCCATGATGGCAACTGATTAATCGCATTGGTATACATATAATCATTCATCCATACAGGGTAAGCATTAGGTGTTGTCTCGTAGCTGATACGTGTAAGGAAACACCATGGACCAAGAATGTTATTGAAGTTCTCTGTAATGAACTTCGTAAAGAGTTTGTCGCCCTTGTCATAAACGTTCAATGCCTTCTTAATAAGTTGGGCATTCACGGTTTCTTCATCATGACCATTCATAATGGCAGCACTTTCCTCATGATCTATTTCTGCATATTGATTGCGGAGTTGTGTAAACTTCGTCCAGAAATCATTTAGCTTGTCATTCAGCGGTGTGCCACTGACACGCTGTTGTGTGTTGTCCAGTTTAACTGCAATATCTCCCTTTTCAATAACTACTGGGAATTGTAAGTTGATATCATCCATGAATATCTGTGCGACCTTAGTAGAGTCGACGGTACCATGGAAAGCAAACTGACCATGAACGACGTCACATGAATCTAAGTTAATCAGTGAGTCAGCTTGGTCTGTTTTTAGGTATAACTTTCTTCCATCCAAGCTTGATACGTTGGATGTTCCCTGTATATTGAATGAGTTGGCACATGACGTAAACACGATAAGTGTTAGAAGTGCGTAAAGAATTTTATTCATAGATAATTAAACTGGTTCTGTTTCTTCTCAGACAAAATTACATTCTATAATTGAAGCCGAGAAACTTTTTTATTCAAATTAAAACTATCTCTAAGCTTTTAGCTTTTTTTAGGTACTTGGACTTTCGCTTTCCTTCTTTAGTTCGTAGCTGATACGATGAGTAGTATACATCTCTATGATAGCAGAAATAAGTAGGAGTATGACCCAATTGTGATGGAAAATACTTACATAGCTGCTATAGCTATCTAATGAACCTGCAAAAACAGGACGAAGAAAATGGTAGGAGTCTTCTACCATAAAGAATCCTGCAAGAATGAATCCCCATCCTGCAAGTGACATAATCTTACGTAAACGACGAATAGAAAGAGATGTTCCAAGGTATCGCTGACGTGACTGCATAAGAGAAAAAGCAACAGCACCAGCAAGCATTAGCCAACAGGCTATTGGTTGAATCAAAAGGAAAGCGTACAAGCCTGCACCTATAACCATTATGATTCCTCCCAAAAGGTAAATAATTGATTCGAGTTTATTCAGTTGTCTCATTTTTAGCTGTGTTTTCAGTTTGATGCTCATCATCGCTCAACACGAAGATATCTTCGTTGTCAGCCTTCATGAAGTAACGCTCTCGGGCAACGCGTGCAATAGCCTTTGGGTCTGTCTTTAGTTCCTTAAGCTGTTGCATGTCATGCTGATATTGGCTGTCATACTTTCGGATTTCAGTTTTTAAGTCGTCAATCTGATAAGCATACTCTATACGTTTCATAAAACTGTTCTCATCTAAAACGCCTACAATGAGTACGCCCAAGATGATGACGATATGAAACTTAAATCGGCTGAAAAAATTGTAAATATGTCCGGTAATCTTACTCACTTCTTTACATTCTTTTTTGCAAAAGTAAGGAAAAGATTGCATATCGGAGCATGAAACATACATATTTTTAGCAAATTAACAATTTAATTCTTTCCTCCTTCCTCCTCTTTTCTTAACTTTTATTACCTTTGCATATACAATTAGATTTTGAAACTATGGATGAATATATTGTTTCGGCGCGAAAGTATCGTCCAATGTCCTTTGATTCCGTTGTAGGACAACAGGCGTTGACGACTACGCTGAAGAATGCTGTGAAGAGTGGTAAGCTGGCTCATGCCTACCTTTTCTGCGGTCCACGAGGAGTGGGCAAGACTACTTGTGCTCGAATTTTTGCGAAGGCAATCAACTGTGAACATCCAACAGCTGATGGTGAGGCTTGTAACGAGTGTGAGAGTTGTAAGGCGTTTGGAGAAGGAAGAAGCTATAATATCTTCGAATTAGATGCTGCCAGCAATAACTCTGTTGAGAACATCAAGTCATTGATGGATCAGACGCGTATTCCGCCACAGGTGGGTCGTTATAAGGTCTTTATTATTGATGAGGTTCATATGCTCTCTACAGCTGCCTTCAATGCTTTTCTAAAGACTTTGGAGGAACCGCCTGCACACGTTATCTTCATCCTTGCAACAACAGAAAAACATAAGATTCTCCCAACGATTCTCTCTCGCTGTCAGATTTACGACTTCGAGCGTATGACGGTTCCTAATATCATCAACCATCTTAAGCGTGTTGCTGAGAAGGAGAACATTCAATTTGACGAAGAGGCTCTGAACGTTATTGCTGAGAAAGCGGATGGCGGAATGCGTGACGCGCTCTCAATATTCGATCAGGCTGCAAGTTTCTCACAAGGAAATATCACTTATCAGAAGGTGATTGAGGACTTGAATGTACTCGATGCGGAGAATTATTTTAATATCATCGACCTTGCTTTAGAGAATAAAGTGAGTGAGATAATGGTTCTCTTGAACAGCGTTATTAATAAGGGATTTGATGGTGGACATCTTGTGAATGGTTTGGCATCTCATGTCCGTAATGTGTTGATGGCAAAGGATGCACAGACACTTCCTTTGCTTGAAGTAAGCGAACAACTGCGTAATCGCTATCAGTTGCAGGCACAAAAATGCCCTGTCAACTTCCTTTATACGGCTTTGCAGATTATGAATCGTTGTGATGTGGAATATCGTCAGAGTTCTAATAAACGTTTGTTGGTGGAACTGACGCTCATCCAAGTAGCGCAAATTACGCAGAAGGATGATGATATCCCTGCCTCGGGGCGCAGCCCTAAGCGATTAAAATCCCTGTTCAAGAATCTTGTTCTGAAGGCTCAACAGAAACCGACTCCGCAGGTGGTCGGGAGCCTAAAGCGTGATGACGATGCTGCTCGTGGTTCTAAGGATAGCGAAGTAGTGTCTGTAGAGGTCGTGTCTTCACCAGAGAAACCCGTCACAGAAACGTCTGGTGTACGCCCTAAGGTGAATGTATCTTCTGGTATTCCGAATTCTGTTAATCTTGGTTCATTGACGATGTCATTTGACAATCTACTCAAGACCGATAAGAAGAAAAAGCAGGATGAGGAAGTTGAAATAACTAATAAGGATGAGCATGAGGGCTTTACACAGCAAGACCTTGTTGTGAGTTGGCGTGCTATGTGTTCACGAATGCCAGAGCGTATGCAAGCTTTGTCGCAACGCATGAAGAATATCACGCCTACTATTTCAGAGTATCCAGTAATCTTGGTACTTGCTGATAATAATATTCAGCTCAACGAAATGCTTGCAATCAAGTCGCGTATTCGTGCTACTTTGGCAAAGGAATTGCGTAATGGGCAGATTGAAGTAGAGATTCGTCTTGCTAAGCATGAGGAAATCAAACCTATGCTTACACCTCGTGAGTCTTTGAGTAAACTTTTGGAAACGAATCATCCTGTTAAGAAACTTATCGATACATTAGGTTTGTGCTTGGATTAAGTAACTCTACGTCTGTCCTGTTACGGCTAATATTGCTCATCAATATCTTGCAGATTAATAAGAAGTTAGTATTCTTTTAGCAGGAAAAGAAAGGTTTAGAAGTGGGTTATAGTCGGCTTTAAGTTGTTGTGTTGTTGCTTCGCACGCTTGGTGCTGATGCTCCGCACATATGGTGCTGATACTTCGCACATGTCGTGCTGATGGTAAACACAAATCTTATTGGGAGGTAAAATTGCTGCGTTTCTAAGTATTTTAGGGTGCTATAATTATCAATGACATTCTGTATTGAGGGTATACTATTCAGGTTCTATTGGACGGCAAAAGAAGAATTTAATATTTTCAGTAAGAGCATATACGTACATTATTGTAAAAGTTAAAATAGCGTAATGGTAGTTCTATTCGGCATTATTTCAGTATTTTTGTACGTTATTTAGGCAATGAGAAATAAGAGCATTATATTCCTATTATCCTTTGTTGTTGTTTTTGCAATGGCAAGTGTCAACATGTCTGTGCCTCAAGGTAAGAAAACCAAGAAGACTAAGGCAAGTGCTGTTGTGGTTGATACGCTACTGAAAGGACAAAGTCCAAAGGATAGTAAGGCGGTCAATAAGAATATCCCAGATACCACGAAGATGGATTCTCTTCAGTTGGCTATCTATCATCATAATAAAGCAATAGACGATTCTATTCGTGCCGATAGCATGATGCGTGCACGTTCGAATGGAATTGATGCACCTGTTAAGTATTCTGCAGAGGACTCTCTCGTTTATGATGCAGAGTCGGGTACAGCGTATCTGTATGGTAACTCGAAGGTTGATTATGAGAATATGAAGCTTACGAGTGACAAGGTTCATATGAATCTTGATAAAAGTACTGTGCGTGCAACAGGTACAGTCGATTCTACAGCAGAGGGTGGAATCAAGGGAAAGCCTGTCTTTACTATGGGTAAAGATGAATATAAGAGTGACACAATGGCTTTCAACTTTAAGTCAAAGAAAGGCTTGATTAAGGGTGTTTACACCGAACAGCAAGATGGTTTCTTGAGTGGAGAAGTTGGAAAACGTGACTCTACGGGTTCTATTTACTTGCAACATGGTCGTTACACTACTTGTGATAAGCCTCATCCAGACTTTTACATTGCTCTTTCTCGTGCAAAGGTTCGTCCAGGTAAGGATGTTGTTTTTGGACCAGCTTATCTCGTAGTGGCGGACGTTCCTTTACCATTGGCAATTCCATACGGTTTCTTCCCATTCTCTAAGAAGTATTCGAGCGGTTTCATTATGCCAAGTTATGGTGATGAAAGCGACCGTGGTTTCTACCTTCGTGATGGTGGTTACTACTTTGCGATTAGTGATAAGTGGGACTTAAAACTCTTAGGAGAAATCTATACTAAGGGTTCTTGGGGTGTGTCTGCAGCCAGCAACTACCGTAAGCGTTACAGATATTCAGGCTCATTCCTCTTTAGTTATCAGGATTCAAAGACGGGTGACAAGGGATTGCCAGACTTTGCTGAGCAGGAAAGCTTTAAGATTCAGTGGAATCACCGCCAAGATCCAAAGGCGAATCCTTATAGTTCTTTGGCGGCAAGTGTGAACTTTGCGACATCAAGCTATGAGCGTAACAACCTCAATAGTATGTATAATCCGCAGACACTCACACAGTCTACGAGAACTTCTTCTGTTAGCTGGAGCACAGGTTTCTCAAGTATTGGACTCTCTTTGAGTGCTACTACGAACCTTGCACAGAATATGCGTGACTCTTCTATTCAGATAACACTGCCAGACTTGAACATTAGTTTGAGCCGATTCTATCCTTTCAAGCGAAAGCATCTTGTGGGTAAGGAACGTTGGTATGAGAAGATTTCGATGAGCTATACGGGCCAGTTGGCTAATTCTATCTCAACGAAGGAAGATAAACTCTTACACTCTAATCTGATCAAAGACTGGAAAAATGCTTTCCAGCATACAATCCCTGTACAGGCAAACTTCACCTTGTTTAATTATATCAATGTGACACCATCTTTCAATTTTACGGATCGTATGTATTCTAAGAAGGTGACACGTGGATGGGATAATACTCTTCAGAAAGAGGTGGTAAGAGATACTACCTATGGTTTCCATAATGTTTACAACTGGAGTATGAATGTGGGTGCCAGCACGAAATTATATGGTTTCTGGGTACCTAATAGAAAATTATTTGGCGATAAGATACAGGCTATCCGCCATGTCATCACTCCACAGGTTTCTTTCTCTTACTCACCAAACTTTGGTGCACGCCGTTATGGCTACTATGATAGCTATCAGTATACAGATGCAAGTGGTAACGTGAAACTTGTTGAATACTCACCTTATCAAGATGAACTTTATAGTGTGCCGGGTAAGTACAAGACTGAGATGATCAGTTGGGATGTTAGCAATAACATCGAAATGAAGATTAAGAGCGATAAGGATACTACTGGTTATAAGAAGATAAGTATCATTGATGAGTTAGGAGCAAGTATGTCTTACAATGCTGCAGCAGACTATCATCGTTGGAGTGACCTTAGTATGCGTCTGCGTTTGAAATGGTGGAAGAATTATACCTTCTCAATGAATGCACAGTTTGCTACTTATGCTTACGAACTTGATGCTAATGGTAAGCCTTACGTAGGTAATCATACAGAGTGGGGATATGGTCGTTTACCTCGTTTCCAAGGTATGTCGCAGAACTTCTCATTCACTTTGAATCCAGAGAAGTTGAAGAAGTGGTTCGGACGTAAGGATGATAAAGATGATGATAAGGTATCAGTAGATAGCGATGGTCCAGATACTAACATCGAATCAAACATGGATGATGACCTTGAAAAGGGAAAATATGCTGCTAAGAAGAAGCGTGGTAATATTGCTGAGACGGATGATGATGGTTACATGAGTTTCAATATGCCATGGTCATTGACAATCGGTTATGGTATTACGATGCGTGAGAATACAGCGGGTAGGTTCAATACTAAGACGATGCGTTACCCTTATAAGTTCACACAGACGTTGAACTTCTCTGGTAATATTCGTATCAGTGATGGCTGGAATATTAACTTCTCAAGTGGTTACGACTTTGAAAACCATGCGATGAGTATGACAACAGCCAGCCTGTCACGTGACCTCCACTGTTTTAATATGAGTGCTTCTGTAGTTTTAGCACCATATACATCTTACAACTTTACCTTCCGTTGTAATGCTGCAACGCTGACAGATGCGTTGAAGTATGATAAGCGAAGTGGTATTACAAATGCTGTACAGTGGTATTAATAAGATAAAATGCACTTCATAAGACGGACGGTTCTGCCGTCCGTTATTGATTTGAATCCTTTTATAAACAATACAAACGTTTAAAAGAAAATGAAGAAACAGACACAGGCTATTCATCAGCCTTATAAGCGTAGAGATGCATATGATGCGTTAAGTATGCCCATCTATAATGCGGTTGCTTTTGAGTTTGACAATGCAAAAGTGATGGCTGATGCCTTTTGTGGACGTATTGATGCACCTGATTATTCACGTGTGGAGAACCCAACAGTGACAAATCTCGAACAGCGTGTTAAGGCTTTGACGGGTGCTGAGAATGTTATTGCTCTCAACTCGGGTATGGCTGCTATCAGTAATACGCTTTTTTCTGTTGTTGAACAGGGTAAGAACGTTATCACGTCACGTCATCTCTTTGGTAATACTTATTCTTTGCTCACATCTACACTGAGCAGATTGGGGGTTGAGGCAAGACTTTGTGACCTTACAGATGTTGAGGCTGTAGAACGATTGATAGACGATAATACGTGCTGTTTGTTCCTTGAAATCATGACAAATCCTCAACTTGAGGTGGTTGATGTACGTGCCTTGACTTCAATAGCACACCAGCATGGCATCCCTGTCATTGCTGATACTACGCTTATTCCTTTCACACAGTTCTCTGCAAAGGACTTGGGCATTGACTTAGAGGTCGTTTCAAGTACAAAGTATATCAGTGGTGGTGCAACTTCTTTGGGCGGTCTTGTTATTGATTATGGTACGTTCCCTTCTATTGGTAAGCGCCTCTTGAATGAGATGCTCTTTAACCTTGGAGCTTATATGACACCACAGGTTGCCTATATGCAGACCTTGGGCTTAGAGACTTTGGACGTACGCTATCGCGCTCAAGCAGGTAATGCTTTGGAATTGGCACAAAGATTACGTACGCTAAAGCCTATTCATAAGGTAAACTATGTGGGCTTGGAGGATAATCCATATCATCAGTTGGCTGTGAGTCAGTATGGTGAAACAGCTGGAGCAATGGTCACAATAGACTTAGAGAGTCAAGAGGCTTGCTTCAGAATGCTCGATAACTTGAAACTCATTCATCGGGCAACTAACCTCTTTGATAATCGTACCTTGGCTATCCACCCAGCAAGTACTATCTTCGGACTTTTCACTGCTGAGGAGCGTGCAGCAATGGATGTGCAAGACACTACCATACGTCTTAGTATTGGTTTGGAAAGTGTTGATGACCTATTCGATGATATTAAGCAGGCTTTGGAAGCATGATGAAAACTTATAATTTTGACGAGATAATCGATCGTTCGGGAAGTGGTGACTTGAAGCATGAGGCACTTCTTCCACGTTGGGGACGTAATGACCTACTGCCTCTCTGGGTAGCTGATATGGATTTTGCTTGTCCAGACTTTGTTGTGGAGGCTCTCAAGGATCGTCTTTCTCATCCTATCTTTGGCTATACAGTCGAACCAGAAGACTTCCGTCCTGCTATCATCGACTGGATACGTGCTCATCATGATTGGGAAGTAAAGCCAGAGTGGTTGAGTTTTATTCCTGGTATTGTTAGGGGTATCGGCTTTGTGGTGAATGTATTTACGGAACTTGACGAAAAGGTTATTATACAACCACCTGTCTATCATCCATTCCGTTTGACGCCAGAGGCTAATCATCGTAAGGTGGTCTTCAATCCGCTTCGTCTCCGTGAGGACGGATATTATGACATGGACTTTGATAATCTTGCAGAGGTTTGCGATGATAAATGCCGTGTACTGATACTCTCCAATCCTCATAACCCTGCAGGATTGTGTTGGTCAGAAGATACATTACGTCGCTTGGCAGACTTCTGTTACGAGCATAATATTATCGTTATCAGCGACGAGATTCACAGTGATATGGCACTTTTTGGTAATCGTCATATTCCGTTTGCCAGTGTGTCAGAGCGTGCAGCACAAATCAGTATCACCTTTGCAGCACCAACAAAGACCTTCAATATGGCAGGTATTGTCAGTTCATTTGCTATCGTTCCAAACGAAGAACTGCGTAATCGCTTCTATGGTTGGTTGAAGGCTAACGAATTAGATGAGCCTACACTCTTTGCACCAATAGCCACGATAGCTGCTTATCGGAAGGGAGAAGAGTGGCGCAAACAGATGTTGGCATATGTAGAAGAGAATGTTCGCTTTGTTGAAGACTTCTGTCGTGAGTATATTCCCGGTATTCGTCCACTCCGTCCGCAGGCAAGTTTCCTTGTTTGGTTGGATTGTCATGGATTGGGATTGAAGCATAAAGAGTTATTGAATCTCTTTATTGATAAGGCTCATCTTGCGTTGAACGATGGTAGAATGTTTGGCCCCGGTGGAGAAGGCTTTATGCGTTTGAATGTTGGTACACCGCGTTCTATTCTTCGTCAGGCGTTGGAACAGTTGGCTGAAGCGGTGAATGAATTATAAAAAAGAACTGTTATGGAAGCATTAGAAGCATTGTTAACACGTCGTAGCGTACGTGCTTATGAAGAGCGTATGCCTGAACAGGACTTGATAGCTAAGGTAATGGAGGCTGGTCTTTACGCTGCAAGCGGAAAGAATATGCAGACTGCTATCATTGTCGAAGTGACCAATAAGGAAGTACGCGATCGCTTATCGGCGATTAATGCTGAGATAATGGGCGTAACGAGCGACCCTTTTTATGGAGCACCCGTTGTCCTTGCTGTGTTAGCGGATAAGAGTAGCCCTAATCATGTCTATGATGGTGCGTTGATGATGGGCAATCTTATGAACGCTGCTCATGCTTTAGGCTTGGGCAGTTGTTGGATTAATCGTGCCAAGCAAACTTTTGAGCGTGAAGATGGTAAGCAGATGTTGAAAGAGTGGGGTATAAAAGGCGATTATGAAGGTGTCGGTTTCTGTATTCTTGGTTATGCTGCAAAGGAGGGTAAGACTGCACCACGTAAGGCAAATCGTATCTTCTATGTGAAGTAAGGCTCTGACTTATCGCTATTGGATTTACATGCCTGTATAAGTTAATCACCCTTGACTTGCTATATATAATAAGGTGAAGCAGACATTTCTTTTACGTCATTAAACGATGTGTTAACGCTCCGCACATATTGTGCTCATGGTAAGCACTATTGGTGCTGATGCTCCGCACATATTGTGTTGACCACTTAAAGCCTTGCTATATGCCGTTAACGAGTGTGCTATTATTGGTTAGTTTCTGTTAGGAAGACGATGTTATCCGTGTTTCGTTGAATAGTATTAATAGCGAGATAATAAAAAGTAGCCTCAATACATAAGAATGCTTTATTTGCATTTCAAATGTATTGAGGCTATTCTTTTTTATCTTTTAGAAGTAGAAAACGGTTGGTTCTCTATCAAAAGAAAGGTTTAATTACTCTCCCTCCTCTTCCTTCTTCTTGCGAGTAGCTCTACGCTTCTTTGGCTTCTCCTCGGTCTTGTCAACCTTTACACCAGCCAACTCTGGGTCGATAAGAATACGACCACAGTACTCACAAACGATAATCTTTTTGTGCATCTTTACATCCAACTGGCGCTGAGGTGGAATCTTATTGAAACAACCACCACAAGCATCACGCTGTACGTAAACAATACCCAAACCGTTACGGGCACCACGACGAATACGCTTGAAGCTACGGAGCAATCCTGGCTCAATCTTAGTCTCAAGCTCTGCGGCCTTCTCTTTGAGCAAACCTTCCTCCTCACGTGTCTCCTGCATAATCTCGTCGAGCTCGTTACGCTTCTCTTCTAAGGCGTGCTGACGATCCTCGAGCAATGCACGGTTGGCTTCCAAGTCCTTACGCTTCTCTTCAACCTTAATCTGAGCCTCTTTAATCTTCTTATTGCAAAGCTCAATTTCAAGTGTCTGGAACTCGATTTCCTTTGTCAATGTGTCGTACTCACGGTTGTTTGCAACAGAGTCCAACTGCTTGTTGTAACGCTCCAAACTTGCTTGAGCGTCAACGATGTTACCCTTCTTCTGGGTAATAGCATTCTGATAATCCTTAATGTCCTGCTCAATCTTCTCAATACGAATGTGCAGACCTTCCAACTCATCTTCCAAGTCGCGTACTTCAAGTGGTAACTCACCACGCAATGCACGCTTCTCGTCGATTCCTGACAGGGTCGTCTGTAACTGGAAAAGGGCTTTCAACTTCTCCTCTACTGGTAACTCTTTTGGATCTTTCTTTGCCATAGTTCTTATGTTTGTTTAATTCAAAATTCAGAATTCATAATTATGATTACTGTTGTTTTAGGAGTTTAGGAGTGAGAGGAGTTAAGACAACACCACAGACTCCATTCGTCCAACTTCTTAACAATTAACTTGTTTACTTGTTCAGCTTGTCAACTCGTCCACTAAAAATACCCTATAGGATTCGTGTTAATCTCAGACAAGTAGCACTTTACGCTTGGGCATTCTCGTTCGATAACGTCACGTAACACCTCAATGGTGAACTGCTCACTCTGATAATGTCCGATAACACATATCTGTATCTCTTGCTCATGACCAAAGAACTCATGATAACTCATCTCACCTGTCATAAAGGCATCTGCGCCTGCTGCAATAGCATCCTGCAAGAGGAATGCCCCCGAACCTCCACAGAGAGCAATGGTACGAATCTCACGACGTAGTAACTCATTGGTTTGAACACACTCTGCATCAAACTTCTTCTTCAATAACAGTATCAAATCGTCTGCAGCCAAGGGCTCCTCAAACTCGCCGATGACACCATCACCACCTGTTACAGATTCGCCGGTCTGTGGATTCACCACCTGCTTGCTTCGACCAAAGAAACGTAGGTCCTTAAGTCCTAACTTCTCTGCTATCTTGTAGTTGACACCGCCCACAGCTGAGTCTAAGTTTGTGTGCATAGCAGCGATGACGATATCGTTCTTAATAGCCTTTATCACTGTGCGCTGCACATAGTTGGCATCTGTCACTTGTGCTAATTTACGGAAGATGAGTGGATGGTGCGCAACAATCAAGTTACACTCCCGACGGATAGCTTCATCAACCACCTTTTCCGTCACGTCAAGACACAATAAAGCCCCTGATACTTCCGCCTCTGTCAATCCAACTTGTAGGCCAGCATTATCATAGCTTTCCTGCAAGGGCAAAGGCGCGAATCGTTCAAGGGCATCAATTACTTCCTTTATTTTCACGCTACGCATAAGTTTTAGGCTGCAAAGATAAGAAAATTATTCGATTTTCACAACCTTTGCAGCCTAATTTATTTTCTTTCTATTTCAAAGTAGTATTACTCTTGAATAATCAAGTAACGCGACACGTTCCAAAACTTCTCTGCATCGGTAATGGTGAGTGTTGTTGTTCCGTCCTCGTTCTCCGTGAGTGTATAACTACCTTCTGGGTTCTGAGATAAGAGCTTTGGACTCGATGAGTTTATCGTCAGTGTCTTCAGATCTTTGCCGTTAGCCTCTGTAAACAGATCTTTTGTTACATTGTTATTATTCACTTTCTTAGAGAAAAGTGATGTCTTCAAAAGACCTTTCTCCTTCAGAGTCTCTTTGTTAGCAATGATATAGTAGACTTTGTCTGACTCCTTATCTTCTTTAATTCTTTGCTTCTCCTTAGCTTTCAGTTGAGCATATTCGCGCTCCAAAGCTGCCATGTTGAACCTGTAACGCATTGCATCAACGCTGTTAGTTTGGTTCATAACGATGTATTTAAGCTGGTCTACAGTGACATCCTTACGACTTGCAACCTGCTCTAATTGGGTTACACGATCTCCTTTCTCCTTCAGCTGTGATGAAAGGAAGTCTATTACCTTGTAAAGATTATCTATTGTAGGATTAGATACTGCTGGAGCATCCACTTTCTTAACCTTTTCGTTTAGAAGTTTGTCAATCTGGTTCTGCTTCTCTTTGAGTAGTGCACCGAGCCCCCTTATCTGCTGAATAATCTTCGATTTCTTATTTGCGTGCTCTGTAGTCTTACAGAGCATTGCCTCTTGAGAAGAGATGGCGTCAAGGTTAGCTGAAATCTCATCTATAGATGCTGTCAGCTGACTTATTGCCTCTGCTTCTCTGGATGGAGGAGTTACATTGATACGTTCTCTGACAGGAGTCGGACGCTTCACATCCTCACAAGATGTGAAAGCTACAATACCTATTAATGCTATCAGAGCTGTTAATTTATTACGTTTCATCTGTATAATCATCGAATGACAATGCAAAGATACTCTAATTATGCGAGGAAACGTCAGATTATATATTAAAAATACTAATAAAAGGAGAAACGAGATTTTGTTCCTCATTTTATTTGGCTGTTTTAGAGAAGTGTAGGATTATATAATCTTCTTATTATCTACTTTGTTTTGTCGGTTTATCGATAGGGGTTTCCTACTTATAAGTTTTATGTATTTGGTTGTATGTTGCATAAATAAATTCATTTGTCAATACTAAGATTTAATATACTTATAGTATATTTGCACTTGCAAATAGAAAAAGTATAAAACTATTAAAGTATCATAGAGTTTATAATATAAAGAACGTTATAGGATATGGATGCCAAGCAATGCATGATTGTGGATTTAGAACGACGTGGTGATAAGCAAATGTTTATTACAGATCAAGTGGATTTTATAAAGAAAGCTGATAATGGGAATTGGATGATTCGATTTTTAAAATCCCCTCGTATATTTCAGTATAATCAAGCACGTATACTTTATTTTACACATGGAGAGCCTGTTAATCTACATGAAAAAGGACTTTATATTGGTAATAAGCACATAACGAGTGCTGTTGAATTACTAAGATTTTCAAATAAACATTATACTTTCTACTATGTAACATATTCCAATGGATACTCTGAAAATCTTGATGGAAATAATGTTTATGTGACACGTACACCAATTGATATGTGTGGTGGTTCCACATGGGATTATTTACGAAAGCTGGCCGATGAAACAGGTTTGCTTGCTGAAGATGAAGAAAGTATTCTTTCAAAGCAGTATGATCTTATCGACTTGAAAAGAGATAATGTGCCATTGGCTCAATACTTAGGTGATAAAACAAAGTTGGCAACTTATCGTTTGCCTCAATTGGTATATTACCCTTTTGGTTGTAATGCAAGTCAGAAAAAGGCTGTTGAAGCAGCTTTGACACACCAAGCAAGTATTATACAAGGACCTCCGGGAACTGGAAAAACGCAAACTATTCTTAATATCGTGTCTAACTTGTTAGTACAGAAAAAGACAGTTCTTGTTGTTTCAAATAACAACTCTGCAGTTGAGAATGTTGCAGAAAAGTTAGAAAAAGAAGGGTTAGGATTTCTTGTTGCTCAGTTAGGAAGCGTAAAGAATAAGGAGGCTTTTGTTGAAAGTCAGTCTGGGTGCTATCCTAATATGGAAGAATGGTATTTAGATAATTCTAAGGAAGTCCGGAAAATAGCAAAAGATTCCCTTGCTGCTGTTTCCTTGGGATTCGATGGACAAACAAGATTGGCACAGTTGAAGGCTGAGTATGATGCACTGGTTACAGAGAAGAAGTATGACGAAAAGCTAAAAATGGCATCTGGTTTTGATAATGATTGGCTTAGTGAAAAGCATTCTTCTAAAATAATGAAACTGCTCAATCTTTGTAAAATAATGCAAGAACATGGAAAAACCCCTTCTTTATTGTTTTGCTTTAAATGGGTGTTTCTGTTAGGTCCTCGTGCTTATTCATTACTTAAAAATAATCTTTTAATTGTAATTGAACAACTGGAAAGTGCTTATTATTTAACCAGAAAGTTTGAGATAGAGCAGGAGGTGGATAGCATTGAACAACAGTTGCTGTCTGTAGACGTTAAGGAAAGTGCAGAAGAACTCCGTAAGTCTTCGCTTCAGGTATTGAAGCAGGCAATAGCAAAACAGTATGGGTCTGGTAGAAGGACACTGTTTACAAGGCAAGATATAAAGCCCCGTACAGAAACTTTTTTAAAGGAGTATCCTATTGTTCTTAGTACGACTTATTCTGCTAAAAGCTGTATTAGTAAGGATTTTGTCTTTGATTATATGATTATGGACGAAGCTTCGCAAGTAGACATCAAAACTGGAGCTTTGGCATTGTCGTGTGCTGCGAATGTTGTGATTGTAGGAGATGATATGCAATTACCTAATGTTGTAAGTTCTGAAGAAGAAAAGGCGCTTAATGCAATCCGGACTACATATAATGTTGATGACCGATATAATGCTGTAACACATAGCTTTTTACGGTCGTGTACAGAAATATTAAAGGATGCACCGACTACGCTTCTACGTGAACATTACCGTTGTCATCCGAAGATAATTCAGTTTTGTAATCAACGCTTTTATGGTGGAGAACTTCTTCCTATGACGATTGACAAAGGCGAAGAGGATGTGTTACAAGTAATTCAGACTGTAAAAGGAAACCATGCGCGTGAACATTTCAATCAACGTGAAATAGATGTTATTGTACAGGAGGTTATGCCGCTATGTGCAGGAAAGGGTTCTGTAGGAATCATAACTCCCTATAGAACACAGGCGGAAGCAATAAATCGTGTGTTAGGTAAAGATATAGCAAGTACTGTACATAAATATCAAGGGCGTGAGTGCGATACAATTATTATGAGTATGGTTGATAATTTGCCTACATCGTTTTCTGATGATAAGAACCTTCTTAATGTTGCTATTTCACGTGCTAAAAGCCAACTTTATATTGTAACTTCTGGTAATGAAATGGCACAAGACACGAATTTAGCGCAGTTAATATCCTATGTCAAGTATAATAATTTTGCAGTGAAAAATAGTAAAATTCACTCGGTATTCGATTTATTATATCAGCAATACACTACGGAACGGTTAGCATATCAATCTGAACACATTATGGTTTCAGATTATATGTCTGAAAATCTTGTGTATAATCTAATAGTTAAGGTTCTTGAAGAATTAAGCTGGAAGAATCTCGCTGTAGTGTGTCATTATCCTCTGGCTAAAATAATATCTGATTGGTCACTGTTAAGTAATCAGGAAAATGATTTTGCTAAAAACTCGCTAACGCATATAGATTTTCTCATTTATAATTCTCTGACAAAGCAACCTCTAATGGCGATAGAGGTGGATGGGTGGCTTTATCATAAGGACAAAGTAGTACAGCAATCAAGAGATAGACTAAAAGACCAAATTCTTACAAAGTATTCATTAATTCCTTATCGTATTTCAACTACTGATACTATAACAGCAGAAAGTTTAAAGGAGGTTTTTGTATCACTTTAATGCGAGAAGGATGCTGTAAAGAGAGAGATAAAAAACACCCTTTTATTTAATTTGTTGTGTCGAAAAAACCTTACAAAAATTAATGCTATTCTGTCTTTAAGAGTTGTAGAAAGGAACTAAAGTCTTAATTTTGTAACCATAAGGAAATCAGTGGTTTATGAGGATGCATATAAAAAGATGCTTAATTGACTTTCAAAAGGGCGTTAGTAACCGTGCAAAAGGGCATTTATTACAAGTCAATTGGGCGTTAATTAAAATGCAATTTGTACTCTTTTGAAAATAAAGACGTGAAAATATATGATAAAGCAGGCAATATCCCTCTCTCTCTGAGTCAATGATTGATGATTAATGATAAGATGTGGAGAGAAGTGTTTATATACAATTCAGGCTTATTAGTCCAATTACTTAATCCAGTAATGAGGGCTAATAAGCCTGAAGGACTTTATCCTAATGCAAGGATACGTTCTAAGTCTTTTTCTTCACCTACTACCCATAGAACGTCGCCTGCCTGCAGGCTGCGGGAAGGAGTGATGAGTGTGAGGTTCTTTTGTCCTTCATCAACACCCACAACCATACAGTTGTATTCATCACGAATACCGCTGTCTTTAAGGGTCTTTCCTATGAAAGGACTTGTTTTAGAGATAGTGAAACTGCGGAGTTTCATTTCATGTTTCTCTATGTCCGTAATCGTTGGCTGTAGTTCAGCCTTCATTGCTTTCGAAAGTTTTGTTAGCTGCTCATCATTACCAATGGCTTGCAGCTTGTCGCCAGGGAAGAGAATCGTGCCGCCATTCGGAATATTGATATGCTTGGAGCCACGAAGAATACTACTGATATGCACACCAAAGCGATTTCGGAGCTTCAAACTATACAAAGTCTTACCAGCCCATAGCGAGTCGTCAGGCAGTTCAAGGTTGGCGATATGAATATCACGATCAATCAGGTGATTGGCAAATAGTGGTTTCTTCTTTCCTTGTTTTTGTGCTTCGATGTCACGGCTTTGAAGGTTCTGGATAAAGAGACGTTCCAAAGTAATACTTCGTTTCTTGAGCCAACGAGATAGTAGCATCAATATCAATAAGCCCACCGCAACAGCAATCATCAATGCATTCTTAAAGCGTGTGAGATAGTTACATATATAGAAGATGAAACTGAGTGCAATAAGTACACGTGCAAGAATGGTTGCAGTGAGAGGTAGACGATTGATACGGCGGTCTGTCCAAAGTGCCTTAAACGCTTCTGAGTGATTCTGTTTCATTACAATAGAACGTAGGAAAGGTGCGATGAAGAGGATTGTAAGGAATCCACATACAGCATTTCCAATCCAGTGACTGCCCGTCCATTTTATAGATAAGTTTCTACAGATGGGTAGGGCAGCAGAGAACATGATAGCGATGACAGCAGCAGAGAGAATACCATAGATAAGAGTATTGAGTATCATCTTCTTCATAAGAACTTTCCAATGGTTGTCAGATGATGCACTCTCTCCAGCACTGTTTGTCTGAATATGAGTAAGACGACGTACCCATCGTTTTGGAAGATGCTTAATGAGGATATTATAGCATGGTTCTGCCGCACGAATCATATACGGAGTGAGGAAGGTTGTGATAACTGATACGGCTACGACAACCGGATAAAGGAATTCGCTGATAACACCTAAGGACTTTCCCAATGTTGCAATAATAAAGGCAAACTCGCCAACTTGTGCCATTGAGAATCCACAGCGCATAGCATTCTTGAGGGTCTGTCCACCGAGAAGATAGCCTAAGGTTCCAAACAGCGCCTGTCCGACGAGGATTGTTATAACAAGTAAGAGGATTGGTATAGCATATTGTACAATAACATCAGGCTTTACCAACATACCAACAGAGACGAAGAAGATAGCTCCAAAGAGATTCTTTACCGGATCTACAAGGCGGATAATTTTATCTGCCTCAACTGTCTCTGCTAAGATACTTCCCATGACGAAAGCACCAAAGGCTGCACTGAAACCTACCTGTGTTGATATAACAGCCATAAGACAACAGAAGCCTAATGACACAATAAGCAGGGTCTCACTGTTAAGGATTTTACGGACAGAACGAAGGAAGAGTGGAATGGCAAAAAGACCGACAACAAACCATAAAACGAGGAAGAATCCAATCTTCATGATGCTTCCAAGAAGTTGTACGCCATCAGGGCTGTTACCACTGGCAACGGTACTGAGCATTACCATCATCACAATGGCAAGGATATCCTCTAAGATAAGTACGCTCATCACGGTAGAAGCGAAGCCTTGCTGTGTGAGTCCCATATCTGAGAAGGCTTTGTATATAATGGTTGTGGAACTCATTGCGACCATACCTCCGAGGAAGATACAGTCCATCTCTTTCCATCCGAAACTGTGTCCTACTATGACACCTAAGAGCATCATACTGAAGATGATAGTACAGGCTGCGATGATGGGGGAGGCTCCCATCTTGAGAATCTTCTTAATAGAGAAGTCTAATCCCAATGAGAACAATAAGAAGATGACACCAATGTCTGCCCATGTTTGTATATCGTCTTTGTCGACAACACTCATGGTATAAGACATGTGGGGTGATACAAGAAAACCTGCTACAATGTATCCTAATACCAATGGTTGTTTGAGTTTCTTGAATAGAAGTGTTACAAATCCTGCTACAACGAGAATAAGGGCAAGGTCTTGGACCAATTCGGGTAGTTCTGACATAAATATTTTATGGAGTTAGAGGAGTTAGTGGGGTAGTTGGATGTTAAACCAATACCTTATTATGAGTAATCTTGTATGTGTTGTTTGTGGGAGAGGTGGGTTATAGTTGAAAATCTCATAGTTAAAAGAAAAGGAGTTAAACCAACATAAATATATAGTTCATAAAAGTGTTGGTTTAACTCCGGTACGATATCTTTAACTAATTGATTTTCTGTAGTTAATCATTAAACTCAGCCGTTAGTCGGCAGATATTAATGATAACCTGCATAGCTTTCTCCATTACCTGAACTGAAACAAATTCGTATGGACCATGGAAGTTTACGCCACCTGCAAAGATGTTTGGACAAGGAAGGCCCTTGAATGAAAGCTGTGCACCGTCCGTACCACCACGGATAGGCTGTACCTTTGGAGCTACATTTGCCTGCTGCATAGCCTGAAGAACTAACTCAATAACATGCATGTTAGGATCAATCTTCTCCTTCATGTTATAGTACTGGTCGTTCATCTTCAGTTCAACAGTTCCTTCACCATACTTCTCATTCATCTTCTTCACGCAGTTCTCCATGAAACGCTTGCGGTCTTCGAAATGCTCACGGTCGTGGTCACGGATGATATAGCTGAGTTTAGCTTCTTCACAGCGACTCTCAATACCGATGAGGTGATAGAAACCTTGATAACCTTCAGTCTCTTCTGGAATCTCTGTCTCTGGAATCATGTTATTGAACTCACATGCTAAACGACTGGCGTTTACCATCTTCCCCTTAGCATAACCTGTATGAACGCTTACGCCATGGATAAACACTTTAGCACCAGCAGCATTGAAGTTCTCATATTCAAGCTCACCGAGGTCGCCACCATCAATGGTATAGCCCCATTCGCAGCCAAACTTCTCTACATCAAAGTGATGTGCACCCATACCAATCTCTTCGTCTGGGTTGAAAGCAATACGGATGTCACCATGCTCAATCTCATCATGGTCGCGGAGGAAGCACATCGCTTGTACAATCTCTGCAATACCTGCTTTATCATCAGCACCCAATAGGGTTGTACCGTCTGTTACGATGAGATCTTCTCCCTTATGCTCTAAAAGCTCTGGGAACATTCGTGGAGAGCTGACCATATTAGGATTCAGTTGTATATCACCGCCATCGTAGTTCTCTACGATACGGGCGTTCACATTAGCACCACTTGCATCAAGTGCTGTGTCGTAGTGAGAAATGAAACCGATTGTAGGAATCTTCTTCTTTGTATTGGCAGGGAGAGTGGCGTAGATATAGCCCATCTCGTCCATTTCTACATCTTTCAATCCTTCACGCTCAAGTTCCTCCTTGAGATATTTCGCAAAGATGAGTTGCTTCGGTGTACTTGGCACTGTCTCTGAATCTTCAGCCGACTGTGTGTCAAACTTGGTGTAGTTAATAAATCTTTCTACTATTTCCATGATGTTACGGATATTTAGTTGTATATCTTTTTGCTGTGTCAGTGCTGCTAATTGCAGTCTGTCATTTGCAAAGATACTATTTAATTTTGAGAATGCCTAATGATAGAGCATCTGCTGTTTCTTTTTAGGATTTCTTATTATGCTGAATAGGATATTACTATACATTCCATGAGTTTAGTTTTTATTCCCTTTGCTGTCATTTTAACATTTGGCATGAACTTATTGTAAACTAATTAGTTATATCTTTGTCGCGACTGACGGAAGTGACAGCAACTCTTGTTTTATATAGTTTCATATCCTAAACCTCACAAGCTATTGCATTCCTTAAGAAAGAACAGTTGTTTCTTTTTTCTTTCCAAAGAATTTATTGACTGCAAGGGCTATAGCTCCATCGCCTGTTACGTTGCAAGCTGTACCGAAGCTGTCCATAGCTATGTACAAGGCAATCATTAATGCTTGTGCCTCTTCGTTAAAACCCAAGATACTTGATAAAGGTGCTAAGGCTGCCATAATTGCTCCACCAGGTACACCAGGAGCTGCTACCATAATAATGGCAAGCATGAGGATAAAGTAAATGAATAGTCCTGGGTCGTGTGGTAGGTCTGTTAACATACAGATTGTCAAAGCACAAGCTGTGATCTTCATTGCACTACCACTGAGGTGAATTGTTGCACAAAGTGGTACGACAAATCCTGCTACCTCTTCGCTGACACCATTCTTCACTGTTTGCTTCAGTGTTACAGGAATTGTTGCTGCAGACGAACTTGTACCTAATGCAGTCAGGTAAGCTGGCAACATGTTCCACAGTAGTCTGAAAGGATTATGCTTAACGATAGCACCTGCAATACAGAACTCATAGATAAGGATGAGAACATGAAGGACGAGGATAACAATGATAATCTGTGAGAACACCAAGAGCACCTGTCGCGCCTGTCCGTTATGGGTCATACTGAGGAAGACTCCAAAGATATAAAGGGGTAGGAGAGGGATAATAGCCTTCTCTATCACTTTCTCAATAACGGTTTTGAACTCATTAAAGAGAGTCTCCATTGTGCGCAAACCACCATATGCAATACCCAATCCAGCAATGAATGAGAAAACTAAACTACTCATCACGTCAACCATTGCAGGAATATTGATAGTAAAGTAAGGTGTAAGTTCTGTTGCCTTGTCAATATGTGGTATTGCTCCTCCTGTAGAAGCAATCATAGAAGGGAATAACCATGTTCCTGTTCCGTAGGACAAGCCACCTGCTACAATCGTGTCTACATAGGCTATCGCTACTGTTGCAAGCAATAACTTACCAGCTCCTTTTCCGATTCCTGCAATAGCAGGCGTTACCAATCCAATGATAATCAGTGGTATCATAAAGCCAAGGAACTGACTGAAAATACTATTGAATGTCAGAAAAACCCTTACTGCTGGGTCTGGGAGATAATAGCCAAGGAATAGGCCAAGTAGTATGGCAATGATAACACGTGGTAGTAGTCCAATTTTGATTTTCTTTTGCATACTCTATTCTTTTAAGATGAATTATTCGATTTCTGAGCTAACGCGGTTGAACAAAAAAAGGATGAACAGTAAACAACCATACATCCTTTGTTACAATCTATGACTCCATCGGGAGTTCTGTTTCTTCTTTTTGTGACTCCGTTGGGATTCAGACCCCAAGACCTTCAGAACATTTTTCTGACCTCATTCAGCTAAATGTCATCAAAGAACTGTCACTTTTTAGTGACTCTATTAGGGAGTTTTGCCACTTTTTCGTGACTCCGTTGGGATTCAAATCCAAGACCTTCAGAACATTTTTCTAACCTCATTCAGCTAAATGTCATCAGAAAGTTGTCACTTTTTGTGACTCCGTTGGGATTCAAACCCAAGACCTTCAGAACCGGAATCTGACGCTCTATTCAGCTAAGCTACGGAGCCTAATGATTGTGCAAAGATACAGTAAAGTTTGCATAATTCCAAACGAACAGTAAACATTCTTGTTAAAGTTTATGATATAGAAGTGATGTTTTCAAAACTTAGTAATATCCTTTATAACAAGTGGGAATATCAGATGTAAACTATCATAAAGTTGCAATTAGTAGATGAAATATGTTATTTTGTAAGATTAAGGCGATGTTTGTTTCTCAGTTTGATAATAAATATATACCTTTGTGTGCAATTGAAATAACTGATAAACCATAAAAAGAAAGGAACCATAATGAGTCAACTGATAAAGCCAGAAGGATATAAAGCAGTACTTGGCAAACGTCAAACCGAGCAGGGTATCAAACTTATAAAGGAGTTTTTTCAGCAGAACTTAGCTACCGAATTACGACTAAGTCGTGTTACAGCACCGTTGTTCGTGTTGAAAGGATTAGGTATCAATGATGACTTGAATGGTGTTGAACGTCCTGTTTCCTTTCCGATTAAGGACTTGGGAGAAGCTGAGGCTGAGGTAGTACACTCTCTGGCAAAGTGGAAACGACTGACGTTGGCTGACTATGACATTCAACCGGGCTATGGTGTCTATACAGATATGAATGCTATTCGAGCCGATGAAGAATTAGACAACCTTCATTCACTTTATGTTGACCAATGGGATTGGGAGGCGGTTATCACCGAAGGCGATAGAACACGTAGCTTTTTAGAGAATGTCGTTCGTCGTATTTATGCTGCTATCCTTCGTACAGAGTTCCTTACTTGTGAGACCTATCCTCAGTTAGAACCCTTCCTTCCACAGACAATTCATTTTATTCATGCGCAAGATTTGTTGGATATGTATCCTACAATGACAGCAAAAGAACGTGAAGATGAGGTTTGTAAGAAGTATGGTGCGGTGTTTATTGAGGGTATTGGTTGTAGATTAAGTAATGGTGAGAAGCACGATGGACGTGCTGCTGATTATGATGACTGGTCAACTGTTGCAGAAGATGGTAAGACTGGCTTGAATGGTGATATTCTCATTTGGTACCCTATCTTAGATCGTAGTATAGAACTTTCGTCTATGGGTGTCCGTGTGGATAAGACTGCCTTACTCCGTCAGTTGACGATAGAGAAGCAAGAAGAACGTCAGCAACTCTTCTTCCATCAGCAGTTACTCTCAGACAAACTGCCGTTATGTATTGGTGGCGGTATCGGACAGAGCCGTCTTTGTATGATAATGTTGCACAAGGCGCATATTGGTGAGATACAAGCAAGTATCTGGCCAGAAGAAATGAGAAGAGAGTGCGAAGAGGCAGGAATGCCGTTGATTTAGAAGCTTACATATTATATTTATAGAACTAAAAAAGAGCCATATCAAACTCTAAAAATAAGTTTGGTATGGCTCTTTTTGTATAACAATTGCAACTCTCAATCCATATCCAGCCTATGTGTTGATGCTCAGCACGTGTGGTGCTCATGGTAAACACCAATGGTGCGGATGGCATATTAAGTCGCACTATCTTGTTAGATAAGTTCTACTTATTATCATATTCCGTGTGGAAGGAGATGTTATTTAAGGCTCTTCCGAAATTTGGAGTGATGCGATAATTTCCTTTATGCCACTTGTTAGTAAAGAAGATTTGTAAATAATTCATTATAAGCGTTTTATAGCGTGTATAACCCATGTGATACAACAACAACTTTCGTAACCTTTAAATTAGTACTTTGTATTCTTTAATATCAGTAAACAAAGGGGATATAAAAGTGTTTAAATTATAAAAGTTATTGATAATCAGATATTAAACACTATCACTCCAAAATACTGAAGGCCCAAACTTATCTCTTGACTTACTTTTTGAACTTTGAACTCTCGTCTATTAAAAGCACCCCAGAAAGGTTACTTTATGGAACATAACAAACTTTCTCTTTCTTTATACTGGCAAGGTGTGTCTTTGTACCACAAATTACCATTTGTACCACAAATACCCCTGCCCCGAAAGGGGGGGGATTAAATCACTCTCAAGTCGTGACTTATTGTTTTACAAAATAGTACTTTCCTTTTCTAATATAACGCTCGTCCTCATATCTGCCAAAGTGATAGATAAACTTCTGTTGAGGTCTATCAGTATATCTAAGTGTAAGTTGATCATTATTTAATACATATATACCTTTTAAAATCTCTATAGAATCTTTGATTGAGTTATAATCATGAAACTCAAAAGTAGAGTCATTTTTGAAAACAATTCGTATATCAGCTGCATGTGGTATTATCCAAATACCTTGTAAATACTTGAATGCTGTAGATTTCTCTGTTTTTATGACTCTTACTTGATTTTTTTGTACAATACACTTCTTGTTAGGTACTGATGTACAACTTACGGTGATGAAGCCAATTAAAATTAACATTTTCATTCTCATTTCTAGTATACTCCATGATTAAACAATTCAACCTCTTTTTTCCTTCTCCCTATTATTTCGCTTGGACGTCTCCAATGGAGCATCAGTGTCCCATCATAGTGCCCTTTATTTAGTTCTTTCAAAAATTCGGAAGAAGGAAATCCTCTTCCAACTCCGATATTAAATGCAAATGAGCAAATGGCATCATATCTCCATTAATAACAGCTTTATATAAAAGGATTTAACGATGTCGCACAGCAGTTCGGCAACGTCGACTTTAGAAAAGCTTGAATTATGATTTTTTGTTTTTATAAAATGGCTTTTTATAGGCTTTTAGTGGAGGCTATTACTTCGTAACTATATGAATATAAGAGCTTATGGTTCATCACTCGAAATGTCGGATGAACCTTATTTAAGTCCTATCAAGCTGTAATTATTAATAAAGAGAGAATCTTTTATTCCGTTAAGACTCCCTCTCTCATTACTTCCCTTCAGTGAGTGACCGTTGATTCTGGAGAGTGGTGGAGCTTTTCCCCTCCTTCGGAAGAGTTAGGCGAAGGTTTTAATCTATAAACCTTTTAGTTATCTCCCCATACTCATCGATTCTTCTGTCACGCAAGAAAGGCCACCAACGGCGTACATTCTCGCTATGGTCGAGGTTGATGCTGAGAATAACACTGTCCTCATCGTTGTCACAAGCGCGATAGAGTAGTTCTCCCTGTGGTCCAGCAACAAAACTGCTTCCCCAGAACTGAATACCTTGAGTTTGCTCGCTTGGGTCGGGTTCATGACCGACACGGTTTACAGCGATTACTGGCAAACCGTTAGCAACGGCATGACCACGCATGACTGTTGTCCAAGCTTCACGCTGACGCTGTTTTTCCTCGTCTGTATCACTACTTTCGTAGCCAATAGCTGTAGGGTAGATAAGCATATCTGCACCTTGCAATGCCATTAGACGGGCTGCTTCGGGATACCACTGATCCCAGCATACAAGTACACCAAGGCGTCCTACGCTTGTATCAATTGGATGAAATCCGAGGTCACCTGGTGTGAAGTAGAACTTCTCATAGTAAGCTGGGTCATCTGGAATATGCATCTTGCGATATTTACCAGCAATACTACCATCCTTCTCTATCACTACGGCTGTGTTATGATAAAGTCCTGGTGCACGTTTTTCAAAAAGTGATGTCACAATGACAATACCCAGTTCACGTGCCAACTCACCATAAAAGCCAGTAGAGGGACCCGGTATAGTCTCAGCCAAGTCAAACTTATTCACATCTTCTGTCTGACAGAAATAAAGTGAATTGTGCAGTTCTTGGAGGATAACAAGTTCCGCACCACGTTGTGCTAAGTTTGTAATTCCCTCAGCCAATCGCTCTATATTGTTTTTGATATCCTCAACATTATGTTGTTGTAGAAAGCCTATTTTAAGTTCTCTCATAATAAAGGTGTTAGCCCTGTTTATGTTTATTGTTCTGTATTCTTTTATTACTATTCCATTTGTTACCAACTCAAACGAAGAGTGGTTTTATCCGTTTGCTGGTAGCTGCATTGTCAGACAGTGTATGGAACCATGCTGTCTGATAATAGTACGGCTGTCAATACCTATGATTTCACGATCAGGGAAAGCTTCTTGAATTGTGTCCAAAGCTTCTTTGTCCTTTTCGGGTTGGTTGTAGGTTGGAACAAGTACAGCTCCATTGATGATAAGGAAGTTTGCGTGTGTTGCAGGCAAACGCTCGTCATCATCATAGATAGCATCAGGCATAGGGAGACGAAGTAGGCGATAAGGCTCACCTTTCTGTGTGCGGAGCTGTTTTAGCTGTTCCTCTAAGAGTTGGAAGTCCTCATAATGCTCATCCTCCTTATCGTCACATCCTATATATAATAAGGTGTCATTTGGTGCAATACGTACGATAGTATCAATATGTCCGTCTGTATCATCACCTGCTAACTGACCATAATCTAACCATATAACTCGCTCTACATTTGGAAAGAAAAGGCGTAATTGCTTGTCTATATCCTCTTGTGTGAGAGGTTGATTACGATGTGGTGCCATCAGACAACTCGTTGTTGTAAAGAGTGTATGGCTTCCATCGCTTTCTATCGAACCACCTTCCAATACAAAATCCTTGTGGTTTTCTAATACTCCTTGGAGGAGTCCTGCCTCGTGAAGCTGACGATTGATTCTATTATCCTTTTCTGCTGCAAACTTCTCACCCCATCCATTGAAACAGAAGTCAAGTAGACGAAGGGGATGGAAACTATCTTTCGATGCTTTGTTTGCTATGAGCGAAATCGGTGCAACGTCTCGTGCCCAAGTGTCATTATTGTCACAAGTAAAGAGCGTTACACGTTTCATCTGTTCCTCTGTCAGCCTTCCTTTCAGTAAGGAACTTACCATTTCTGTTTCACGTGCTGTGATAAGCAATGCCTCGTATCGGGTAATAGCATCTGCCATCTGGAGATAAACTTCAGTAATCTCCTCAAGATAAGGACGCCAATCAGTATCTTCGTGCGGCCATATCAGTATAACTCCGCTTTGTGGTTCCCACTCTGCAGGTAATCGAAAGCTATGATTTTCGTTTGTGTTCATAGTGCAAAGATAAGAAAAGAAAATGTGATACTTGTCTTTCCGTCTTCTTTTTTATTATAATATATTCGTTTAGAGGATGTTGATATAAAGGCACGCATGGGTTGATATATGTCAAATAGCGGGATTGATACGTGTCAATCTTATTGACGCAGGTCAAAATTTAATGGAAAAACAAAGTGAAAGTGTAAGTTTCCTTTGTGAGATTTTGGAAAGTGTACTAACTTTGCAAGCACAAAACAACACAAACGGCACCTCAATAGGATAACAAAGAGGTAGCCACTGAAAGGGCTTCAGTCTCAATAGGGACATAGGTAAAAGATTGTATAACTCAATAGAGGAAAGGAAACGTTATGAAAGAGAAAGTAAAGAATATGAGTGTTATGCGTAAGATGTTTCATTATATGACAAATGTCATTCGTGAATACAATATAGGTCGTGTAAACTGTTTGGCATAAATCAGAAACAGACTTATTCTTGCACGATTCGCATGTAGTTAAGAAGAATAATTGAGAGAATATAAAAAAGAATCGGGTTAGAGTCAATTGACTTTAATCCGATTATTGTTTATGGAAGTTTCTCGGTTTATTTGACTTCGTTTATGAACTTAGGGAAGAATGTATAAAGTTTTGTGATAGTTTTAACATGTTAAAGAATCCCTGATGTATTTGTGGATAGATGAACTAATATAGGTTTACTCGCTTTTCTTGGTTTATTTGTAAATGTTATATTTGTTTAAAATGTAATTTTTTTGTTTATGATAGAAAGAAAAGTTTTTCTTTAGCTTGTATATTTAATCTAAATTACTTAAATTTGTCCTCGGTTAAGTAATAGCTGAAAACAATAACCTGTTTGTGAAGAGGTGTCACTTAAGACTTCCCCACCATAGTAGCAACGTGGTTCAAATAATAAAACAAAAAAAGAATGCCATGGGGAGTCGGCTCAAAAAAAGTTATGGAAGAAATGAACACTCCTAAGCCAAATAACAATTTGGCTCTTGCGATTTTCACAACTGTATGTTGCTGCTTGCCAGCAGGTATTTATGCAATCATTCGCGCTATGAAGGTGAATGAGCTTTATATGATGAAACAATACGATGAAGCTGTTTTAGCTGCTAATGACGCTAAAAAGTGGAGTATTATTGGTATTGTTGTGGGTCTAATTGGTTCTATCCTTTATTTTGTTTGCTTCGGTGGTTTGGCTGCATTGAGCACAATGGCTGGATCTCACTAAATCCTTGAAACGTACTATAAAGTGTATAGGTTGGCTCTGTTTGGGAGCCTCCCTATTAATTCTGTATTATTTCTATAACCCTGTTACGACTTTATGGGCACCTAAATGTCTCCTTAAGGTCGCAACAGGGTTACAATGTCCTGGTTGTGGCATTCAACGTGCGTTGCATGCTTTATTGCAAGGGCGGTTTTCAGAAGCAATTCACTATAATTATTTTCTTCTATTTTCTGGACCATACATATTATCGTTTGGAGTACGTGCCTTACTTCCAAAAGGGAAGGCTAAGGATAGTCTCACAAAGGTAATAGAAGATAAGCGGCTTATATGGTTGTATATAATCCTCTTTTTCATTTGGTTTATTGTAAGAAACATCCTAAAGATATAGTGGATATGGGTTTTGAGAGCATGTGAAGTTATGTAAATTATTAAACCTAAGATAATCATTATGGAATCAGAAAAGGTGAATCATATGTTGATGATGCTTTCATCAAAAATCCCTGCAGGAAGTATTCCGAGTGTTCGTACAAGATTGGAAAACACTGATATTAGTGAGTCAGAGATATTGGCTCTCCAGTCTCAGATGAAAGATCCTTTGCTATCAATTCTTTTGTCAATATTTATCGGGACACTCGGTGTTGACCGTTTTTATATTGGTGATGTTGGTTTAGGTATTGGTAAGTTGTTGACAGGTGGTGGTTGTGGTATCTGGTGGCTTATAGATATCTTCTTGATAGTAGATGCTACTAAGCAGAAGAACTTGGAACTTCTGTCATACTATCTTCGCTAAGAAAGATTAAACCTGCTGGGTTAAATAAGATATCCTTGTATAGTTATTTCTTGCTGGAATAACTATACAAGGATATTATGTCATTTTATGTTTCATTATGTAGGCTTACAATAAGGCTACAGTTTCTATCTTAACATCTTCTGTTGGACGGTCGTTGCGGTCTGTATCGCAGTTTTGTATACGTTCAACGATACCAAGGCCTTCCTCCACCTCACCGAAGACGGTGTACTGATTATCGAGGAAAGGAGTACCACCAACATTAGTATAAACCTCTATTTGTTCTTCTGTAAAGGAAGGCTTACCTTGTTGCTTACAAGTTGTTTTTGTTTGTTCTATTAGTTTGTCTTGTAGCTCTTGCAGTCCTACACGGTCACGATTACGTCTTAAATTCATTATCTCCTCGTGATGTTCTCTTGTAAGCTGATTGAATACCTGCTGCTCTTGTTGCATTGCCATCTGATGCTCCATTTGTTTCAGTTCTGCAGGTTTAAAGGTCTTTCCCCATACAATGTAAAACTGACTACCACTGCTTTCTTTCTCAGGATTAACTTCATCACCTGTGCGGGCTGCACTCAATGCACCACGCTTGTGAAAGTATTGTGGATACACAAACTCAGCAGGAATGGTATAGTCTGGTCCACCTGTACCTAACATCTTACCCTTCGGAGCATTCTTACTATCGGGATCTCCACCTTGTATCATAAAATCCTTTATTACTCGGTGGAAGAGTGTACCATTGAAATACCCTTCCTTTGCAAGCTTTAAAAAGTTATCACGATGTTTTGGAGTCTCGTCATAAAGGCGAATAATGATATCACCTTCTGTTGTTTTTATTTTAAGTCTTGTTGCCATAGTGCAATTTATGATTGTTTCTTAATGAAGATGTTTGTTGTGAATTGATTAGCATTTACTTGTCAATTATAAAACTGTCCACTTTCCTCACAGTCCTCTTGCTTTATAGATTCTTTCTTTGGCGTCGTTAATCTCCTGGAACTTCTTTTCAGCAGCCTTTCGGATATCGTCTCCAAGCGTAGAAACACGGTCTGGATGATGTTTAAGTGCCATCTTGCGGTAAGCAGCCTTGACTTCATCATCAGTTGCTGATGGAGATATGCCTAACACCTTATAAGCATCTTCAATGTTGCTACTTGCTTTTGCTCCACTTTCTAAGTTGAGCATGGACTCTATGTCTTGCGCAGAAAGCCCAAGATATGAGGCAATCTCTTTCAGTGCAACAACTTCTTCTGGGCTTACGATGCCATCAGCTTTTGCTATGATGACAAGATAGTTTAGTAGTTGTAGGCGTTGACTGACACTTGTATGAAAATGTATTTCAACACAGCTCTTACGGATTGTTTCTTTAAATTGGTAAGGGCCTTGTTGCTTCTGTAAATCAAATAACTTTAGCAAAATTGATTCTCCTTGGCTTACAGCCTGCTCGCCGAAGTTATGACGAAGGAATTGGCGTACATATTCCATCTCAGAGTGCATTATCTTTCCATCGGCTTTTATAATGTAAGAGGAAAGGACAAGCATAGAGAACAAAAAGGAGTTGCGGTCTTCTTCAAACGGACGCGTGCCTCCAAAATGACTTTGCTCGCCATATCCGTTCTGCCTATCACCACCTCTATTATCGCCTGCAAATGCTTCGTCAAGCATTGTTCCTATACAATAGCCAACTAAACCACCCAGCATACTTCCGCTAAGTATCCATCCTAATGCGCCACCAATCCATTTGCCTATTGCCATATCATCTTCTATTTATATGAAATAACACCTGTTTATAGTTTCATACTGACCTATAAACAAAGATAGTGCCAAAATATGTTGGCTTATTGATTGTAAAGATTAATAAGAAGACTATATGAGGATTATACAATTGTATTGTTAAATGTTTTGATAATCTGGAATCGTCTCAAGAAATGCGTATGTTTGATTCTCATAATCCATTTTACAGATATAAGTATCTAAGCCATTTGATACAATCAGATAATCAACGTGGAGTAGGAGGTTGTAAACAGAAATCTGTTCAAATACTTTCTGTGTTAATGGTATGGTAGGTGCTTTGTATTCAATAATCATCCTCGGACGAAGCTGATTATCGTAAAGCACGCTATCAGCACGGACTTTCTTCTCGCCAACTTGTAGTGGAACCTCGTTAGCAAGTAGGGTAACAGGGTAGCTCTTATGTTCAATGAGATAATGAATAAAGTGCTGGCGCACCCATTCCTCTGGCGTAAGTGCTATATACTTCCTGCGAAGTACATCAAAAATCTGCTTTCGTCCGTTTTCCTCTCTTACTCTAATCTGATAAGGAGGGAGGTTAAGCTGCATCATATCTAAATATCTTATATATAATAAGGTGTAAGGTGTATAGTGAAAGTCAAATGAAAATTTTGTTTTCTATCTCTTTTCTATTAACTTTGCATGAAAGACCATACAGCAAGATATAGGGAGATATGTTTCCTAAGATAGTTTTCTATCAATATAGGACTTATAATCTCAGTCTTCTTGCCTCTATATATGGTTTATCTTTTATGCAAAGTTAATAAAAAAGTAAATGCCAGCAAAGCAAGGACCAACATTTCAGAGTATTATGCAGGATCTGAAGAATAAGAAGTTTGCTCCCATCTATATGCTGATGGGGGAAGAGTCTTATTATATCGATCAGATTTCTGGTTATATATCAGAGCATGTTCTATCTCCAGAGGAAAGAGATTTTAATCAGACTATCTGTTTTGGATCAGACGTTACTGCTGTTCAGGTAGCGGATATGGCACGACGTTATCCTATGATGGCGGAGTATCAGGTGATAATCGTCAAAGAGGCGCAGAATATTCGTTCTTTGGAAGCATTAGAGAAGTACCTCAAAAATCCCGTAAAATCAACCATCCTTGTATGGTGCCATAAAAACGGGAAAATTGACGCACGTAAAAAAGCTGTAGGATTGGCACAGGCTGTCGGTGTCGTTTTTGAAAGTAAGAAGTTGCGCGACTATCAGCTACCAGATTTTATCCAAAGTTATTTGAAGGAGAGAAAAGTTAGTATCGACTCAAAGGCGTGTCAGATAATTGCTGATCATATTGGTGCGGATTTAAGTCGCCTCACTTCTGAGTTGGATAAGGTGCTTATCTCTCTTCCTGCAGATAATCTTCGTGTCACCCCAGAAGTAGTGGAGAAGGAGATAGGTGTCAGTAAAGACTTCAATACTTTTGAACTTAGAAATGCGATTGTACAGAAGGATTGTTTTAAAGCAAATCAGATTGTGAAATATTTTGACAATAATCCAAAGGCTGGTTCTCTTTATTCTTTCCTTCCATTACTCTTTTCTTATTTCCAAAGTTTGATGATAGTTCATTATTCTCCTCGAAAAAATACGGAACAAGATATTGCTGCTGCTTTAGATTTGCGTAATACATGGGGAGCTAAAGATTTTGTAATAGGGCAAAAGAATTATTCCGCTCGCAAAACGATGGAGATAATTTCTAAGATTCGAGACATCGATGGGAAGAGTAAAGGATTAGATAATCCTAATACTGGTGCAGGAGATTTGATGAAAGAGCTAATTTTCTTCATACTTCACTAAAAAATAGAAGGATTTTTGACGCTTTTGAAGCATAAAAATCTCCTGTTTTTATCAGAAATCATAATTTTTTAAGCTAAAAGGAGCACTCTGAAAAGGGTGCTTTTTTTATGTTTTCTATTGAGTAATAGGGTAGTTAGCTCATTTTACCCTATTCATTTTTCGCGTATTTTTCGTCTTCTTTATCCTTGTTCGTAAATACTTTAAGCACGCAAAAAATGGTAATTTTTCGTAATAGCTGATTTATATTTCACATTCTTTTAGTTTTGGTTTTGTAAAATAGAAAGCAGATGTTTTTATACTTTATATTTGTATATGTTGAGGAATAGGAATAATTTTTGTATTAAAAACTGCACATACAAAAATGTATTTGCAAATTAAAATTAGAATATTTGTATTTACAAATCAATATGTATTTTCATACATTAAGCAGTTATAATATATAATACGTTGTTAATCAGCATTTTATTATAATTTATTGATACTTTTATCAGCTTAAACTCTTGTTATCCCCCTTTTTATTGCATATTCTGCTATTTTAGGTTTGTATACGGCAATAAAGGTTGTTTATAGCCAGTAATTTAGAGTTTTCTGCTTATTTATTTCTTTGATATCGTATAGGTTTGTATATATCGTTTTGTAAAAGTGTATTAGAATTACACATACTTAGTTCTTTATATTTGTAAAATGTAAATATCAAAAGTTAGATATACAAATGAAATATCATTATCTCATTATTTTGATATTTAAAATATTATGTTTACCTTTGTAAAGTTCTTAGAGAAGTGGCTAATCAGCTAAAAAACTTCTCTATTTGCTAACGAACGATAGAATTTGGATATGAAAGATCGAATCAGACAGCTTATGGAGAGTCAGCATATGACTCAACAAACTTTCTCAGATTTCATAGGAATCTCATCAGCATCTCTCAGTAGTATTTTTACTGGAAGAACAAAACCGACTCTAAATACAGTTGAAGCTATCAAGAGTAAGTTCACAAAGATTAATCTTGATTGGCTTCTGTACGGACAAGGACCTATGTTTAAGGATCAGGTTACTGAACCTAATTCTTCAGCTGGAGAAGCTGAGATGATGTCTACAGGAGTCTCTGAGGGTGTGCTTGACTTTCCTTATCCTACTCCATCCTCACAGCCAGAGACAGAACAGATAAGCTCTCCATATAGTGATAATATGTATAAAAGTCCATCTCGCACAGAGGTAAAATATATTGACAAGCCGCAACGTCGTATCACGGAGATTCGTATCTTCTTTGATGACCAAACATGGGAGACTTTTGTACCAAAGAAGTAAGTCTTCGGAATGCGAAATTGATATTTAAAGAATAGCACTCGGAGTTTGTAAACGTATTCGTTAACTTCCGAGTGCAAAGTTAGATTAGATTCTCCTTAAAACAATTTCTAAGTAGCGTACATTATTCTATAAGAATCTATGTAGTCTTTCTTACAAGCCTTTGTTTCTATTTTGATGTATTTGCTCTTACTATAAAGAAATAGGTGTTATAGTATGCAAACGAACTTTAAGCCCACAAAGGTCTTTTCTCTTAATTTAATACTACTGGGTTCTTACGTTTTTATCATGTCTATCCAGAGTTTTGAAGTGTTACGATAGACTTAATTTTAAGCGTTTACTTACAAAACTATTTTCGATTTAGTTTGCTGTCATTTTAACATTTAGTACAAACTCCTTATAAACTAATTAGTTATAAACTCTCTTTGGATGACAGTAGTGACAGGAAAGTGTAAATCTAAGGAATCGTATGTAGGAAGCGGACTATTTATTTAAACTTGATAAAGCAATTACATAGTATCTTATCGTCTCTTTTCTTACTCTTCGAGTTATGTATAGAAAATTTTGCTCTATTTTGTTTGTATTCAGAAGTATTCATCATAAAAACTATATTTTCAATCATAAAAGAAAAGGGGCAGATGTGAGTTTACGAGGTCAATATTTTGTATGTCGATGTTCTTCTCGCTTGTTTTATGTTCATTGTAAATCTCGGTAGATGTTCAGTATTGGTAAGGTCAGCACAAGGTAGCTGTGTGCCAGGCCCTGGTTGAACTGTCTTGTAAGCGCATTGATATATTCTGGACAATCTTCACACAAAGATAACTGAAGAAGAGAGAGCTCAGGATGCTTCCATGGCTGAATGCCTTGCCGCTGCATCCGCGTCTGCCCAACACGGATTCGGTAAGTTTTTCAAAGGCCAAGTTTGAAAAAACGTCCATGATGTGATTAATTCTTCCGAAAGAAGTGATACTCTCGTTTTTAATTGCTACCTTTGTCATGTCAGATTTTTGCTTACTTGTTATGTTTGCAGCACCAAGATAGGTGAAAATTCTGACATATCCAAGTGTTTTGAGAACTTTGTTTCTCAGGCACTTGGAGTTCTCACAAGAATTTATGCTGCGGAATTAAGGCTAAAAATAAAAATATAAACTTACGGAAGATATTATCTCCCAATACCTCACTCAGAAAAGATGATATCAAACAAGGTAAAGCACTACGAAAACAATAAAAAATAGATATGAAAAGATTTGGCTTACTATTGATTGGCGTAATGCTTGTTATTACAACTAACTGTAATAATCAGCAGTTAAATAACACATATTCATCGAATAACTTATCATTTATAAAGAATGATAAACTTCATTATAATATCCTCTTAGTCGCATGTGACACCTGTGTTCCTATTATAAATAAGGGCTATAGAGTGCGTGTTAAGTTGACAGATAAACAGAAAAGTATCGTTAAGAAAATAGAAAAGGAAATGTGGAGGCACTTATTATCTGATAAGAAGACCGATTTTGCAGCAAATCTGATCCTCTATGATATTTATGATAAAGATGCTATTCTACTCTTTGGATTAGGCAACAATATAAGAGATTGGAGAAAAAATCTAAAACGGGATGATACATTGTTTTGGTTGAAGAAATTAAAATGAATTCGTATTGGTCATCAAATATAAAGCGTTATGAGGAATATTATATTCATTTTATCGATGCTTCTCATAAGGGTGAGACACTCCTAAAGCAGATATGAGCAATGGTAGGCTTTGGACAAAGAAAGTGAATTAAGGATTTACAAAGAAAATTCGACAAACTGTTATTTTTCCATCTATTTATTTGGGTGTGAAACTTTAGATATACTTTTAACTATAAACAAAAAAACATCTTTCAAATACCAAGACAAATGAAGTACATCGATTCTAATAAATATACAATGAAATATGTAATAGTTATAATGTTAGCCGCTTCCCTATTTACAGGATGCAGTAGCTCTAATTTCGGATTTATAGATTCATCAGAGCTAAGCATGAACGAAAATACATTTGAGGTCATCAATTTTAAGACGAATGTTAAATATCCGTTGAGAAAAGATTTACTGTCCCCTAATTATACTGGTGGTTATACGTTAAATTTCATAAACCAGTCGAATTTTAATAATCGATATGCAGCTTATGATTTGATTAAAGCAAGCATCAACCAATTACCATTTAAGGACAAGAGGGTAGAATTCGTGTCTGCTGATAAATTTATTATCTTAAGACTTAACAACGAAAATCAAGAGTGGGCGCCTAACTACTCTCTGAATATCAATGGTGATTGTGTAGGAGAATTAGCTGATGAATGGAATAGTAAACGTAAACTAGAGATTGGAGACTTTTGGCGAAACCTCATTATCTCGCCATCGAAGAAACGAGTGTTGTGTGTTGATCGTCTAATGCTTAAAGGCAATTTCTACGCTATTGTTTATATCATACAAGCAGATAAAAAAAACTACCCTTTCCCTGCTCTATATCATTGGGATGTAACGCAACCAGAGATGCTTCCTCGCATAGGGAAAACTCTTGAAGGCTTTACAGATATAACCAGGAGAATCATAATAGCCAACCAATGATAAAATAATGAAGAGATTCCCAGTTTTGCAACAATATGACGCAATGGACTGCGGTCCGACGTGTTTAGCTATGATTAGTAAGTCTTATGGCAAAAACTATAATATAGAACACCTTCATGATTTATGCAATATATCTAATGAAGGTGTATCTTTATATGGTATTAGTATAGCTGCCGAAAAGATTGAATTCCATACAGTTGGCACTCAATTGAGTCTTATTCAATTGATTGATGAGATGCCGTTACCCTGTATTCTTCATTGGAATCAGAACCATTTCGTAGTGCTATATAAAATCAAGAAGACGAAGAAGGGTTGCGCGTTTTTTTGTGTTATTTTCGAGATGTTTACTCCCTTAGCACGTATCGTGCTAATCATCCACACCACGTGTGTTAGGAACTAACACATTATGTGCTGAATTATAGCACGGAGACAGAAAAAGCATAAGATTGTTTCTTTCTGATTATATATAAAGGTGTTAATTGTATTATTAATGCGATAGATGTTTATGGGCATTACTCGTTTTGAAAGGATTTCTTTCTGTTTTTTTCTTCAATCAGTCTATAATCGGGATATTTTACCTATATTTGCATAGTTTTAAAAAGCAAAGCAAGATGAAGAAGTATGTCCTCGACTTGAAGGTATCTTCTGTGGAGCGTGTCAATGCAAGGAATGTCCTTATTAAGCTGACAGATGAGAAACCGCTTCCAGAGATGCTGCCTGGTCAGTTTGTAGAGGTGAGAGTGGACGGCTCGCCTTCTACCTTTCTTCGCCGTCCTATTTCTATTAATTTCGTTGATAAAGAGCGTAATGAGTTGTGGCTGCTTGTTGCAACTGTTGGAGAAGGAACGCACACGCTTGCACGTCTACGTGAAGGTGACGTGTTAAACTGCGTGCTTCCTTTGGGCAATACGTTTGCACCTTTGGCAAGTCCGTCAGAACGAGTATTACTTGTAGGCGGTGGTGTTGGCGTTGCTCCGTTGCTTTATTTTGGTAAGCAGATAAAGGATGCTGGCGGTTCGCCTGTCTTTTTGTTGGGAGCTCGTACAGAAGCCGACTTAGCAGAGGTGTCGCTTTTCGAGAAGTATGGTAAGGTATGTATAACTACTGAGGATGGTTCTGCAGGCGAGAAAGGTTTTGTTACAAACCATTCTGTCCTGACCACAGAGCATTTTGACCGTATCTCTACGTGTGGTCCTAAGCCAATGATGATGGCAGTGGCACGTTATGCCCATCAGGCATCAATTCCTTGCGAGGCTTCGTTAGAGAATATGATGGCGTGCGGTGTTGGTGCTTGTCTGTGCTGTGTAGAGAAAACGACAGAAGGAAATTTGTGCGTTTGTACGGAAGGTCCAGTCTTCGATACACGTAGATTGATGTGGGGAGAATAAAACAGATAGGAGTGGTTGAAGCTTAGTTCCCTTTTATTATACCTATTATATTAATAGTACTAAATAGGAAGAGGAATCATACAATCACATAGTTTTGTAAAAATAGATGATTATAAAATGGCTGATTTAAGTGTAAAGATAAATGACTTGCAGCTCAAGAACCCTGTAATGACAGCCAGTGGCACCTTTGGCTATGGTTTGGAGTTTGCTGATTTCGTACCATTGGAGGAAATTGGAGGTATTATCGTCAAGGGTACGACACTGGAACCACGTGAGGGAAATGACTATCCACGTATGGTAGAGACACCTCAGGGAATGCTTAACTGCGTAGGCTTGCAAAATAAGGGAGTAGATTACTTCATCAAGCATATCTATCCTCAGATAAAAGATATCGACACGAATATGATTGTCAATGTCAGTGGTAATTCGCCCGAAACGTATGCAGAGACCGCAGAGAAACTTGATGCATTGGAAGGGATTCCAGCTATCGAGGTGAATATCTCTTGTCCTAATGTGAAAGAAGGCGGTATGTTGTTCGGTGTCACTTGCTCTGGAGCCGCTTCTATAGTGAAGGCTGTTCGCCAGCATTACCACAAGACCATGATTGTGAAGCTCTCTCCTAATGTCACCGATATAGCCAGCATAGCACGTGCTTGCGAAGATGAGGGTGCTGATTCTGTGTCACTGATTAACACGTTGATGGGAATGGCGATTGATATAGAGCGTCGTCGTCCAAAGTTGAGCATCCGTACGGGTGGTTTGAGTGGTCCAGCTGTAAAACCTGTAGCGGTCAGAATGGTCAATGATGTGGCAAAGGCTGTGAAGATACCAGTCATCGGTTTAGGTGGTATTTCAACAGCTGAGGATGCTATTGAGTTCCTTATGGCAGGCGCTACAGCAATCCAGATAGGAACTGCGAATTTCCTTGATCCACAGGTTACGATAAAGGTGCGCGATGGCATTAATGACTGGCTCGACCGTCACGGCTGTAAGTCTGTAACGGAAATCATCAACTGTCTTGCATAGCTTTATAGGACGTAAATAAGTAGGAGCTACCCTTTACTTGGAAGATTACTCCTAATAAACTAAGTACCGACATCGTTTTTACTTTTTGGTAGAGCGTTGTCGGTACTTCGTTTTGTGTTCATCCGCATAGTTTTCTTTGTGGGCAGCAATCATTTCTTGGTTATTTCTATATTTTCGTAAATGGTAGACGAATAAATTATAGTAATGTGATAAACTCAATCACGCTTATTTTAAAAGAACCTTATTATGTTGTTTGTGGTTGAAAAAATATTTACATTTATTCGTTTTCTTATGCTTCAAAAAAGCAAGAAATGGTTAATTTTAAAGTGATTGTAACTGTCCTATTATCAGTTAGTTATAATGTACTGTACAAAAAGGTGCTTAATAAGGATTCAAAAGGGCGTTAGTAACCTTCCAAAAGGGCACCTTTTGCAAGCTTATTGGGCGTCTTTTAGAAGCGAATTGAGCATCAATTCAAAATGAGTTTGTGAAAAATTAGGACAAAATGGGGTGAGGCTTAATCTCTCCTTGCACGAGGAGTGAATAGTTCTACCTTATTTATTAAGTCTTTTGAATGGATCTTCAGGATTTTGAAGTGATAAGGTTTTTCACTTAAGGTTAGGTTTTTAACAAAATGTCACACGGAGAAAAGGAGAGGACGGAGGATTATTAAAACAAAGCAATGGAAGTCACGGAGGCACCGTCGGTGCATAGAGCGACGGAGCTTGTTTGCCATTTCTATTAGTAATTTATATACAAAGAGTTTATCCCGAAAGACTTCTCAAGAATCTGTACGCTACGCCTCCGTCGCTCTTTGTGCCGTCGGCACCTCCGTAACATTGCATAACCTCCGTCCCCTCCGTGACTCCGTGTGCCTATTATATAAGACCTTTTTGTTTATCACTCCATATTTCGGAAGAACCTCTTTTTTGTTATGTCTTACGTTCTCTTCTCACTCTAAGTGCAAAAGTAGGTGTTAAGCATGATTTGTTTTACATTTTTTTGCACAAAGTCTATTTATATGCGCATTATTATAAGGTTTGTGTTTTAAAATACATTAAAATAGGGGTCGTTCGCTTGCGGTATTATTTTCCTTTTTATTATCTTTGTAAGATAGAATAAGAAAATAGTAAGTTTACTTTTAAAAGCAATGTTTGAAAATTTAAGTGATCGTCTTGAACGCTCCTTTAAGATTCTCAAGGGAGAGGGAAAGATAACAGAGATAAATGTAGCAGAAACCCTGAAGGACGTGCGCAGAGCGCTTCTTGATGCCGATGTTAACTATAAAGTTGCAAAAACCTTTACTGATACCGTAAAGCAGAAGGCGTTAGGTATGAACGTTCTCACAGCCGTTAAGCCTGGACAACTCATGGTTAAGATTGTACATGATGAGTTGGCTGAGTTGATGGGTGGTGAAGCTGTCGGTCTGAATTTATCAGGTCGTCCTTCTATCATTCTTATGAGTGGTTTACAAGGTTCTGGTAAGACAACATTCTCTGGTAAACTGGCAAACATGCTCAAGACAAAGGAGCATAAGAATCCTTTGTTGGTTGCTTGTGACGTCTATCGTCCTGCAGCTATCGACCAGTTGAAGGTTGTTGGTGAACAGGTAGGTGTAGCTGTCTATAGCGAGCCTGAGAACAAGAATGTGAATGAGATTGCTGATCACGCACTTGCTGAGGCAAAGGCAAAGGGTCACGATGTTGTCATCATCGATACAGCTGGACGTCTGGCGGTTGATGAAGAGATGATGAACGAGATTGAGAGTCTCAAGAATCATGTTCATCCTGATGAGACACTGTTTGTTGTTGACTCAATGACAGGTCAGGACGCAGTGAATACAGCCAAAGAGTTCAATGATCGTTTGGATTTCAATGGTGTTGTTCTCACAAAGCTTGATGGTGATACACGTGGTGGTGCGGCATTGTCAATCCGTACAGTCGTTACAAAGCCTATTAAGTTCATTGGTACGGGCGAGAAGATGGAGGCTATTGATGTGTTCCATCCGGGTCGTATGGCAGACCGTATCTTGGGTATGGGTGACGTTGTTTCGCTTGTAGAGCGTGCACAGGAGCAGTTCGACGAGGAAGAAGCAAAGCGTCTGCAGAAGAAGATTCAGAAGAACCAGTTTGATTTCAACGATTTTTATAATCAGATACAGCAAATCAAGAAGATGGGTAACTTAAAGGACCTCGCTTCTATGATTCCTGGAGTAGGCAAGGCTATCCGTGATGTCGATATTGATGATAATGCTTTCAAGGGTATTGAGGCAATTATCCAGAGTATGACACCGAAGGAACGCACGAATCCAGAACTGCTCAACAACTCTCGTCGTCAGCGTATTGCTAAGGGCTCTGGTACCAATATACAAGAGGTGAACCGACTCATTAAGCAGTTTGACCAGACTCGTAAGATGATGAAGATGGTTACTGGCTCGAAGATGGCTGGTATGATGAGCAAGATGAAGGGTATGCCGGGAATGCCAAATATGCCGAAGATGTAAAAGACACATATTCATCAAATAATATCATTACTATGGAATATCAGTTAATAGACGGAAAGGCAACAGCAACTGCGATAAAGCAGGAGATTGCCGAAGAAGTGAAGGCGATTGTTGTCGCAGGTGGTAAACAACCTCATCTGGCTGCCGTTTTGGTGGGACATGATGGCGGAAGTGAAACCTATGTTAAGAATAAGGTAATTGCTTGTGAGCAATGTGGATTCAAGTCTACGCTCATTCGTTTTGAGGCTGATGTGACAGAAGAAGAGCTTTTGGCTTGTGTGGATAAGCTGAATAAGGATGAGGACGTTGATGGCTTCATCGTTCAGCTTCCTTTGCCAAAGCATATCGATGAGCAGAAGATTATTATGGCTGTTGACTATCGCAAGGACGTGGATGGTTTCCATCCTATCAATGTGGGGCGTATGGCTATCGGTCTTCCTTGCTTTATCTCTGCTACACCATTGGGTATCCTCACCTTGTTGCAGCATTATCATATTGAGACTTCTGGTAAGAAGTGTGTTATCTTAGGTCGTAGCAATATTGTTGGTAAGCCTATGGCACAGTTGATGATGCAAAAACAGTATGGTGATTCAACTGTAACCGTGTGCCACTCTCGTTCAAAGGATTTGAAGAAAGAGTGTCAGGAGGCAGATATCATTATCGCAGCTATTGGCAGACCTGAATTTGTAACAGCTGATATGGTAAAGCCAGGTGCAGTGGTTATTGACGTCGGTACAACACGTGTTGAAGACAAGGCACGTAAGAGTGGCTTCAGACTATGTGGTGACGTGAAATTTGATGAGGTTGCTCCTCTCTGCTCTTTCATTACACCTGTTCCAGGTGGTGTTGGTCCTATGACCATCTGTTCACTAATGAAAAATACACTTGCTGCAGGCAAGAAAGAATACTATAAGTAGATGACAGCAGAAGAATATTTCCAACGAGGTAATGAATGCCGACAGAGAGGCGACTGGCAAGAAGCCTTAGCCAATTATATGGAGGCTATCGAGTTGGACCCTAATTCTCCAGCAGTAATCGCAAAAGAGATGGTGGAGAATATTCTCAACTTCTATAACAAGGATGCGTATAATCCTTAAAATACAAAAACTATGAGCAAGATGAAAGGTGCCATTGTGGTAAACACAGATCGATGCAAAGGATGCCAGTTGTGTATCGTTGCATGTCCGAAAGATGTTATTGCTTTGGCTCAGAAAAAGGTTAATGTCCACGGCTATCCGTATACAGAGTCTGCACGACCAGATGATTGTATTGGTTGTGCTGCTTGTGCTACGGTTTGTCCTGATGGCTGTATCACAGTCTATCGTAAAAAAGTGGAGGAATAATTATGGCAGAACAAGATGTAAAACTTATGAAGGGTAATGAGGCTATTGCTCATGCAACTATTCGCTGCGGTGCTGATGGCTATTTCGGTTACCCTATCACTCCTCAGAGTGAGATAATTGAGACACTTTCAGCATTGAAGCCTTGGGAGACAACGGGTATGGTTGTTCTTCAGGCTGAGAGCGAGGTGGCTTCAATCAATATGATTTATGGTGGTGCTGGCGCTGGTAAGCGTGTGCTGACAAGTTCCTCATCACCTGGTGTAGCTTTGATGCAGGAGGGTATCAGCTATATGGCTGGTGCAGAACTTCCAGGCGTCTTTGTTAACGTTCAGCGTGGTGGTCCAGGTCTTGGAACTATCCAGCCAAGTCAGAGTGACTACTTCCAAGCAACACGTGGAGGTGGTAATGGCGATTACAATGTGATTGTATTGGCGCCAAATTCTGTACAGGAGATGGCTGATTTTGTTGACTTGGCTTTCGAGTTAGCATTCAAGTATCGTAACCCTGCAATGATTCTTTCTGACGGTGTGATTGGTCAAATGATGGAGAAGGTTGTCCTTCCTCCACAGAAGCCACGTCGTACAGAGGAGGAAATCCGTAAGGAGTGCCCTTGGGCTTCAATGGGTCGTACAGCTGATCGCAATCCTAATATCATTACCTCTTTGGAATTGAAGCCAGAGATAATGGAAGAAAGAAACCTCCACTTACAGGAGAAGTATCGTCAGATTCGTGAGAATGAGGTACGCTTTGAGACCCAGCAGTGCGAAGATGCAGATTATATTATCGTTAGTTTTGGTAGTGCTGCACGTATCGGCGAGAAGGCTGTTGAGTTAGCTCGTGAGGCAGGATTAAAGGTCGGTTTGTTCCGTCCAATCACTTTATGGCCTTTCCCAAGTAAGCAACTTGCAGAGTTGTGCATGGGTAAGAAGGGTGTATTGGTAAGCGAAATCAATGCTGGTCAGATGGTACAAGACGTGCGCTTGGCTATCAACGGAGCTTTACCAGTAGAACACTTTGGTCGCTTAGGTGGTATCGTTCCTGACCCTGAAGAGATTGTTAAGGCACTCAAGGAAAAGTTAGTAAAGTAAGAAGGGAGGACGTATATTATGGCAAATGATATCATTTCACCTGAGAATCTGGTGTATAAGAAGCCTACTTTGATGAACGATACGACAATGCACTATTGTCCGGGTTGTTCACATGGTGTGGTACATAAGTTAGTTGCAGAAGTAATCGAAGATATGGGAATGAGTGATAAGGCGATTGGTGTATGCCCTGTTGGCTGTGCCGTGTTTGCTTATCGCTATCTTGATATCGACTGGCAGGAGGCTCCTCATGGTCGTGCTCCGGCTGTAGCAACGGGTATTAAGCGCCTTTGGGAAGATCGTTTGGTATTCACTTATCAGGGCGATGGTGACCTTGCCTGTATTGGTACAGCAGAGACACTCCATGCTTTGAACCGTGGTGAGAACTTTACAATTATCTTTATTAATAATGCCATTTATGGTATGACAGGTGGTCAGATGTCGCCTACAACGCTTATGGGTCAGAAGACTGCAACTTGTCCATACGGTCGTGAGCCAGAATTGCATGGCTATAATCTGAACATTACGGAGTTAGCAAGTCACTTGAAAGGAACCTGCTATGTAACTCGTCAGAGTGTTGACACCGTTGCTTCAATCAATAAAGCAAAGCGTGCAATTCGCAAGGCGTTTGAAGCAAGTATGCAAGGAAAGGGAAGCTCGTTAGTAGAGATTGTTGCAACCTGTAATAGTGGTTGGAAACTTACTCCTGTAAAGGCTAACGAGTGGATGCGTGAGAATATGTTCCCTGAATATGAAAAGGGAGATTTGAAAGACACTACAGGTCTTTAAGTCGTCTCCCATATAAATTAAGGTGTAATATGAAAAAAGAGATAATAATTAGTGGCTTCGGTGGTCAGGGCGTACTCTCTATGGGTAAGATTCTGGCTTATTCGGGACTAATGGAAGATAAGGAGATAACATGGATGCCAGCTTATGGTCCAGAGCAGCGTGGTGGTACAGCCAACGTTACTGTCATTGTAAGTGATGAACGTATCTCTTCTCCTATTCTCAGCAAGTATGATGTAGCGATTGTGTTGAACCAGCCTTCACTGGATAAGTTCGAACCAAAGGTTAAGCCAGGCGGTTTACTTATCTATGATGGTTATGGAGTCTTCAATCCTCCTACTCGTAAGGACATCACAGTCTATCGCATCAATGCAATGGATAAGGCTGCTGAGATGAAGAATGCAAAGGTGTTTAATATGATTGTCTTAGGTGGTCTGCTTAAGGTTTGTCCTGTAGTCAGCACCGATGGACTCAAGAAGGCGCTCTTCAAGAGTCTGCCAGAACGCCACCATAAACTCATTCCACTGAATATGGAAGCAGTGGAGGAGGGTATGAAGATTATTGCTCAGCAGTAATCGAATCGCACTGCCACAGAGTCCTCTGTGGTAATGATGAAAGTGAACCTGATTTTTTATAACTCTCTAATTTGTTAAAGGGACCTAAGCAGTGATGCTACGGGTTCCTTTTTTCTTTGCTTATTGGTAATGGCATTTCGACGTATTATTGCTTCGCACGTGTGGTGTTATTGCTTCGCACATGTTGTGCTGATGGTAAACACGAATGGTGCTGAGCGTTAAGTTGCTTGCTATATAAGATAGAGGGCAGGCTCATTTGCTTTTTATTAAAAAGAGCTATTCGGTCGTAACAAACAAGCTAATTTATATGATACGTTTTCTTACTTTTATAAAAGGTAACCAAATGTTATCTATTTTAAAGCTGTTTCTTAATGAGAAAGGATATGCAATTTAATCTTTATAGGGCAATAATAACTCTATAAATAGCGCAGAAGAAAGTCCCTACAAGGCACCGTTTTGCTTTATATCCTTATATATTATTGTATTATTAAGTCGAAAAAAACATAAACATTGTTCTTTATTTCCTTCTTTGTGGTTGCTTTTGCTCATAATATAGGGTGCTGTGCAGATTTTTCTTCTAAAAAATTTGGTTGTTTCATTATTTTTTTATTACTTTGCACCGAGATTAAAACATTGACATTATAGATTTTACAAATATTAATTAATTCAGAGAAAACAATGAAAAAGTTAGTTTTAATGTTGGCTGCTGCTTCTATGGCAGCATCTGTTTCTGCTCAGACTGTAGCAGAGAGCAAGACATTTGATAACATCTACGTTGGTATTAACGGTGGTGTTGCAACAAAGACAACTGGTCATAAGTGGTTGAGCGACCTCGATCCAAACGCTGGTATCCGTATCGGTCGTTACTTCACTCCAGTATTCGGTCTTGCTATTGAGGGTAACGCATACTTCTCAAACAAGCCTTGGGGTTCTACAGGTACAGTAGTTCGCGCTACTAACGCAAGCTTGCTCGGTACTGTAAACCTTAGCAACTGGTTCGGTGGTTACAAGGGTGAGCCACGTACATTCGAGGTTAGCGCACTCTATGGTCTTGGTTGGATGCACGTATTTACAAACAACAAGCTTGTTAAGGCTGCTACTGAGAATCAGCGTAATCGTATGACTTCTAAGGCTGCTCTTGACTTTGCTTTCAACTTTGGTTCAGCAAAGCAGTTCCAGTTCTATGTAGAGCCTTCTATTAACTTCGCATTCTTGGGTCAGTCAAAGAGCAAGGAACTTGTTGCAACTGGTAATGCTTTGGCTCCAGTAGCTGTAGCTGATCATCAGGAGTATGGTTACAAGGCAGCTTCACAGGCAGGTCAGCCAGCTTATAACATCAACAACTCATTCGTTCAGTTGAATGCTGGTCTCGTTTACAAGTTTGCTAATTCTAACGGTACACACAACTTCACAATCGTTACTCCACGTGACCAGGCTGAGATCGATGCTTTGAACGCTCAGATCAACGAGCTCCGCAACCGTAAGCCAGAGGTTATCACTAAGGAGGTTGTTAAGCAAGTTGTTAAGGAAGTTCCTTCTGTTAAGGAGTTCACAGTATCTGACCTCGTATTCGTAACATTCGCTCAGGGTAAGTCTGCTCTTACAAAGGACGCTAAGGCTGCTCTTAACAACGTTAAGCAGGGTGTTCACGTTCAGGTTGTTGGTACAGCTTCTCCAGAGGGTTCTAAGGAACTTAACGATCGTCTCTCACAGGCTCGTGCTGACGTAGTTGCTAACTACCTCAAGGGTCGTGGTGTTATCGTTGACGAGGCAACTGGTAAGGGTGTACAGGGTGTAACTTCTAACCGTCTTGCAGTTGTTTACGTAAAGTAATCTAACCGAATAGGTTAAGAAGGATTATCCTTCGAACGATAAATATTGGGGATGCATCTTTTAGGTGCATCCTCTTTTGTTTTGTTTATATGTGTAGTTTTTCTTAATAAGGTTTATTAATAAGGATGACATTTTAGTTTTCCTTGCAAATAATAGAATAATCTTACTGATTCTCCGTTATATAAAATAAGCAAAGTGGTATAACTGCTTGTAATAACTTGTTAGTGTAAAAAGGGTTATATGGAAAAGTTATCAAAGATAGGTAGATATGAGTTTCTGGCGGAGCCGTTTCATTGCGACTTCTCCAATCATTTGTTTATGGGGCATTTAGGCAATCATATGTTGAATGCTGCCGATTTTCATAGCAACGACCGCGGTTATGGTATGAACTATCTCAATACAGTTAATAAGACATGGGTTTTGAGCCGCTTGGCTATTGAGATGGAAGAAATGCCGAAGGCATATGATAAGTTCTTTGTAGAGACTTGGGTCGATAGTGCTTTGAAATCCTTTACAAGCCGTAATTTTAAGGTGATTGGTGAGACAGGGCATGTTTATGGCTATGGTAAGAGTGTCTGGGCAATGATAGACCTTGACACACGTCAGCCTGCAGACATTCTTGCTGTTCGCGGTGGTTTGATAACCGAGTATATAGAAACAGAATATTCTTGTCCAATAGAGAAGTCATCACGTGTGAAGATGTCTGCTGATGCCACTCCTGTTCGTTCAATAGACACTTATTATAATGATGTTGATATCAATGGACATATTAACTCAGTCAAATATATCGAGCATATATTAGACTTGTGGGACGTGGCTTGGTATAAGCAACATCGTATCAAACGTTTTGAGATAGCTTATGTTGCTGAATCACATCAAGGTGATAAACTTCACTTCTATCGGGAGCAGCGAGGAACGGAGACCGACTTCAATGTAAGGATAACAAAGAGTAATGTGGAAGGAGAAGAGACGGAAGTGTGTCGTTGTAGGGTACAATTTGTTTAACTCGTATCGGTCGTTAGGAAACAATACCTACAGTACAGAATTATACGTGTTGTAATCTAATAAAATTTGGCTTTAAGAGTTGCTGTCACTCGTGTCACTTATTATAGATGTATAATTACTTGTTTTATAATAAGTTATCTCCATATGTTAAAATGACAGCAAACGTAATTTAAAATAAACTTGTTAGAAGTGTAGTGTTTCTGTTCTTGTTATAAGCTTGATCAGTTCAAACTTCAATGAGTTGATGAATATTTTAATAATCATGATATCTGTCTTTGAAAGAATAAAATTAGTTTAGGGTAGAAGTAAGAAACTTCCATCCATAAGGATTTCCTCTTCCAAAACCATTTCTCGCATTACTTGTTGTACAAGATTCCAATCGTCATTTAACTGTCGAATCTCTGTTATAGGGTGCTTTTGGCCATCTGCTAAGAAAGTTAGTAGCTGTTCTCTGATAAGCTCTTTCTCATCGGTATCATCCTCTTTGGTATGTGAAAGGCAGACATCACATTGCTCACAGTCTTTTGACTTCGTTTCCCCGAAGTAAGATAGTAGTTGCCTGCTGCGACATACTCGTTCATTCTGTGCATAATTAATTACAGAATTGATACGCTTTATGAATTGCTCCTTTCTGTCCTCATACACACTCTTGTTAAGGATAACGTCAACACCATCAACACGGTCTTGTGTGTAGCTGATTAGTGGTGTGTTCTTACGTGGAATGAAGTTGATAATACGCTTCTTGCTTAGATTAACCAATACCATATAGGTTTGGTTTCTGTCGAGTCCAGCTTCTTGTGCAATATAGCTTTCATCAATATATCCACTGTCAGAAAATAAACCGCCATAGTTACGGAGTAGGGCAGTGACGACATCATTCTCCTTGTCAGTAAGTGAGTCCAGTCGGTAGAGGTCATCTCTATTCAACAGGAAACGAACACGTGCCTTGGTGTCTGGGTTCTGTTCATAATCAATATAGCCAGCTCGTTGAAGAATTGTTAGCGCAGCATTTACACGTATTGGAAAATGTTTAAAGGTATTGCAGAACTTGTCAATAGGAAACTCAAAGATACATCCATAGCCACTTCCAACACCTATCTGATAGAAGTAGGCTAAGTGTTCGTACACTGTCTGGATATAGTCTTTAGGAGGGAAGGTATCTTCAATGCGTTTTTGCAACGTACGGTTGTCGTGCCCATTATAAAGGAGTACAGCATATGCTTTATTGCCATCACGTCCCGCACGTCCTGCCTCTTGGAAGTAAGCCTCCAAGGAACTTGGACTATCGATATGAATAACCACACGTACGTTAGGTTTGTCGATACCCATACCAAAAGCATTTGTAGCAACCATAACGCGTATCTTATCGTTCTGCCAGTCGTTCTGCCGTTGGTCTTTAATGCCAGGTTCTAAGCCTGCATGATACCATGTAGCCGAGATTCCATGTTCGGTGAGCATTTGTGCAATCTCCTTCGTGCGTTTTCTACTACGGCAGTAGACGATAGCCGTCTTAGGTATAGATTGCAGGATATGTACCATCTCTGCCTCTTTGTCTTCAGTCTGGCGTACGACATAAGCTAAGTTCTTACGTTCAAAGCTCATTCGGAAGACATTCTTCTCTTTAAAACCTAAACGGTCTTGGATATCATCAACAACTTCTGGTGTGGCAGTTGCTGTTAAAGCGAGGATAGGTGCATTGGGAACTAACTTTCGAATGTCTGCAATCTGCAGGTAAGAAGGTCGAAAGTCGTATCCCCATTGGCTGATACAGTGGGCTTCATCAACAGTGATGAAACTCACTTTTATATGTCTTAATTTAGCCTGAAAGATATCAGAACCTATACGTTCAGGAGAAATATAAAGTAGTTTTATCCCTCCAAAGGTACAGTTCTCTAAAGTAGTAATGATGTCATCATGGCGCATACCTGAATAAATCGCAGCAGCCGTGATCCCTTGATGACGAAGATGGTCAACCTGATCCTTCATTAATGCAATAAGAGGAGTAATGACTAAGCATACTCCCTCTTGGGCTAATGCAGGCACTTGGAAGGTGAGAGACTTTCCTCCTCCTGTTGGCATTAGTCCTAAGGTATCCTTTCCTGAACCGATACTTTCGATAATATCTTTCTGTATACCGCGAAAGTCAGGATAGCCCCAATATTGATGAAGAATGTCAAGGTCGGACATTTGACTTTGAACTTTGAGGTTTGAACTTTGAACTTTAGGGGCTTGAAGGAAGCCTATTCGTTCGAATAATACTAATAAAATTCAATCAACCATCAAGACTCTTCAGTTGGTCTAATATCCTCTATCTGTAATTGTACTGCTCCACGCTTAAAGACATTATCCTCAATGGTGTATGCTATGTCAAATGAGCGTTTCGACTTGATATAGCGGGCAGAGGCACTCTGTCCAAAGGCTATACCATTCATTACGTTATTGGATTTAGAATCGACCAGCTCTAACTTGATATGCTCTTGCTCACGTCCAACAACCTTGCTGGTTCCGAAATCGTAGACATCTAACGTACAGAAGAGAGGCTTTGGGTTTCCAGGACCAAATGGTGCGAAGCGTTTTAAATCAGTATGCAGTTTCTTTGTGATATCCTTAAAGTCAATAACAGCATCAATGTCCAAGATAGCTTCGCGTTGTTCTGGTTCGATATGCTCTTCCACATATGCTTGGAATCGTTTACGAAACTCCTTTACATCTGCCCACTTCATGGTTAGTCCAGCAGCATAAGTGTGTCCACCGAAGTTTAATAAGAGGTCACGACAGCTCTTAATAGCTGCATATACGTCAAATCCCGCTACACTACGTGCAGAGCCTGTTGCAAGGTTCTCGTCACGTGTCAGGACTACTGTCGGACGGAAATAGATTTCTGTCAGACGAGAGGCAACGATTCCTATGACACCTTTTTTCCAATGCTCATCATAGAGAACAATGCTCGACTGATGCTTCTGACTTTCCAAGCGAGCCACAATCTGGTTAGCTTCTTCTGTCATCTGACGGTCTACATCCTTTCGCTGTTCGTTGTATTCGTCAATATGCTTTGCTTGATCGAGAGCTAAACTGTATTCTCTTTCAACAAGTAAGTCAACACTCTTCTTACCATTCTCCATACGTCCGCTGGCGTTGATACGTGGTCCAATCTTGAAGATAATATCGCTCATTGACAACTCACGACCATTCAGACCGCAAATATCTACAATAGCTTTCAGTCCAAGGCTTGGATTTTGATTCAACTGCTTTAGTCCGTGGAAGGCAAGAATACGGTTCTCATCCACCACAGGAACCAAGTCGGCCGCTATGCTGACAGCACAGAAGTCGAGTAGGGGAACGAGACGAGAGAATGGAATATTGTTGTTCTTAGCAAATGCCTGCATGAACTTAAAGCCTACACCACAACCACACAGGTCCTTGAAAGGATAGGTGTCATCTGGTCGCTTGGGGTTAAGAATCGCCACAGCAGGTGGCATCACCTCGTCAGGGACGTGATGATCACAGATAATAAAGTCTATCCCTTGCTCTTTGGCATAGGTTATCTCTTCGATTGCTTTTATACCACAATCGAGGATAATGATGAGTTTTACTCCAGTTTCTTTAGCAAAGTCTATTCCCTTCTTGCTAACTCCATACCCTTCATCATAACGATCGGGAATGTAGTAATCAATATTTGAATAGAACTGGCGTAAGAATTTATACACCAACGCTACAGCCGTACAGCCGTCTACGTCATAATCTCCGTAGACAAGAATGCGCTCCTTATGACCCATAGCATCATTGAGTCGATCAACAGCAGCATCCATATCCTTCATTAAGAAAGGATTGATGAGGTCTGCTAATTGTGGGCGGAAGAACCGTTTAGCCGCACTCTCCGTCGTTATACCACGACGAATGAGCAGCGAAGCGAGAATGGGACTAATCCCCAATTTCTCCCCTAAGTCTTTAGCCGCATTGACCTGAGTATCTGCAGGTGGAGTGTAGTTCCATTTAAATTGCATTTTAAATTGTTTTTATTTCTGTCCGTAAAGGTACAAAAAAAATGGCAAATGAGTATGTTATGTGGCGTATTATTTGGTTCTGTTTTTTATGATATTAGCACCATTTGCCTAATTAGTCCAATTGATAATAAAACAACAATCCCGCTCCAAATCATTAGAGCGGGATTGATTATGATTTATAGATTGTTGAAATGATGATATCAGAAAGGCTTGTTCTTTATTATCAATTCAACTTGTCTTATTCTTTTAGAGACCCATCTTCTTGCGGATGTCCTTAGGAATAGCGTTCTTGTTTACCATGTAGTCCATGGTGTTAGCTGCAATAAAGTTCTTGGTCATGTACCAGATACCTTTGTAGTCACCAGTCTCACCCCATGAATTCTTTACCATATAATACTCCTTACCATTCTGGTCTTTAGCAATACCGAAGATGAGCATACCATGATCATCAGTAAGCTCCCAGTTGTCAAAACGCTCCTGACGCTGCTGCTGTGTAGGAACAACCTCTGGTACGTTTACACCGAGTGAGTCGATGATATCTTTCTTCTTTGCAGCAGAAAGACCAAGCCAGTGAGCCATATCACTACCCTTCATGCTTTCAACCTTCTTACCGTCAACCATGTAAGCCAAACCCTTACGAGTGAAACCTGGCTCGCTAACGTCGCCACCCCATGCTACTGTGTAGCCATTCATGACAGCGTTATCAATGATACGCATCATCTCATCCATTGGGAGGTTATAAGACAATGGGAAACGCCAGTTGTCCTGTACTTCAACTGCAAACTGTGAGTAGAATGGGTGATGTGTGTAAGAAGTAATAGTTACATAGTCACTCCAGTTCAAACCAAGGCTTGCAGCGAAGCTCTTTGGAGTGTACTGCTTGCCTTCGTAAGTGAATGTCTCTGGACACTTGCCAAGATAAGCATCGAGGATACCCTGTAAGCCCTGCTTCCATTGACCAGAAATCTTGTTTGCCTTGTTGCGTGCAATACCATTCACATATGGCTCTAACAAAGAGAAGAACTCATTGAAGTTGTTCAATGAATCGCCATAGAGTGAGCCTGGGAATGGCATAGCACTTTCTGGACAAATACCATAAGTCTCAAGGGTGTGCAATACATCGTATGCAGAACCACCTTGAGCAAACTGGCAATCACCATGGAAGCGAACAACCTGAATAGCGCGCTCCATGTATGTCTTGTTAGCAACGAAACTCTCACAGAGGTCGTATGTCTTACCAGTCTTCTTCAAAATCTCAGCCTCGAAGTAGCTAAGAGTTGAATAGTCCCAGCATGTGCCTGAACGGTTCTGGTCCTTAATACTTGTAATTGGAATCTGCTTTACTACAGTAAAAACAGGCTTGTTAGAGGTTGCACCCTCTTTCTTGTCTGCGGCATTAGCACCTATCGCAAGCAAAGCGAGCAATGCTACAACAAAAGTTTTTCTCATAAGTTTTTTCTTATAAATGGGGTTGCCGTTGTGAGTGATACTCTTGCGGCAACCTTGATGTAAATATTAATTATTAAATGTTTTCTTACTTTCGGTTTGCTGCAATGAAGTCTTCGACATCTTGTGGATGATAAGGAATAATATCCTTGCCTATGAATCGGCACCCATCCTTGGTGATGAGAAGATCGTCTTCAAGACGGATACCTCCGAAGTCCTTGTACTCATCTAACTTATCGAAGTTGAGGAAGTCGGCACAATGTTTCTTTGCACGCCACTCGTCAATCAATGCTGGGATAAAATAGATACCCGGTTCATCAGTAACGACAAAGCCCTCTTCCAAGCGACGACCCATACGTAAGCAGTTAGTACCAAACTGCTCAAGGTTAGGACGCGTCTCTTCATCGAAGCCAACATTAATTTGATCGAAAGACTCCATATCGTGAACATCCATACCCATCATATGACCAAGTCCATGAGGCAGGAACATAGCATGTGCACCTGCAGCTACAGCTGCATCAGTGTCGCCCTTAGCCAATCCAAGTTCTTTCATACGATCAAAGATGATACGGCAAATGGCAAAGTGAACGTCCATATACTTAACACCTGGCTTAGAAAGCTTTAATGCAGCATCGTGGCACTCCTCTACGACCTTGTAAATCTCCAATTGTTTCTGAGTGAATTTACCACTTACAGGGAATGTACGGGTGTTATCAGAACAGTAGTGGTTGACAGTCTCAGCACCACAGTCACAGAGAGCAAGGCGACCAGCCTCCAATACTGCCATCGAAGGATTGCCATGCATAATCTCACCATGCTGAGAGAAGATGGTTGGGAATGATACCATGGAACCATATGAGTTAGCGATACCGCTAACCTGACCACCAACGAACTGCTCAGTTACACCTGGCTTACCCAATATCATAGCAGTTGTGTGCATCTTGTAGCCAATAACAGCAGCACGCTCCAACTCCTCAATTTCTTCCTGTGTCTTTACAGAACGCATCTTAACAACCGCACGGATAAGTTCCATACTTGCTGACTCTTTCTGTTGATTAGGATGAATACCAAAGAGGTCGAATATTTGAATCTTAATATCAGCACGATAAGGAGGTAGGAAATGAACCTTACGATGCTCTCGCAACGCATTGTTACAAATGGTCTTTAGACCCTTCATGTTGACAGTGTTGGCTACACCAACGGCATTAGCCATATCTTTTACAGAGTCAACGCTACCGTACCATACAATGTCGTCGATATCAATGTCATCGCCAACAAGTGTTTCTGTGTCATTGTCAATATCAATAACACCAACTAATCCGTCACGTTTCTGACCAAAATAATAGAGGAATGATGAATCCTGACGGAAAGGATAATATCCATTCGCAGGGAAGTTTGCAGGCGACTCATTGTTGCCAAAGAGAATAATAATACCCTCTCCAACAAGCTTCTTAAGCTCTGCACGGCGCTTTACATAGGTTTCTTTGTTAAACATATTTCAATTATTAGTTGGTTTGAATGCAAAGATAGTTATTTTTGTTTGAAAGTTATTAACTTTGCAGTTGTTTTTTAACGAGATTTTATGCAAATAGATAGGAATACGGGTTTAGTGTTAGAAGGAGGAGGGATGCGTGGTGTATTTACCTCTGGTGTTTTGGATGCTTTCATGAAATATAAGCTCTATTTTCATTACATCGTTGCAGTATCTGCAGGAGCATGTAATGGTTTGTCGTATGCCAGTCGTCAACCGCGTCGTGCTCGTATTTCTAATATTGATATGCTTGCCAAGTATGATTACATAGGCTTGCGCCATCTCGTTACGCAGGGATGTATTTTTGACCCAGATTTACTTTATCATCGCTTCCCTTATGAGCTTATTCCTTATGATTATGAAGAGTATTTCTGTAATTGTAGGAATGGGGATATCTTTGAGATGGTGGTAACAAACTGTCAGACTGGTTTTGCAGAATATCTCTCAGAATCGTCAGGTGATACGCATCGTCTTAATGCGTTGGCACGTGCATCTTCAAGTCTTCCTTATGTTAGTAAGATTGTTGAGGTGGATGGTAAGGAGTTATTGGATGGTGGTATTGTTGACTCTATTCCTATACTGCGTTCTATAGAGACTGGACACGAGACAAATGTGGTCATCAGTACGCGTAACAAAGGTTGGAGAGATACTGGACGTGACCATAAACAACCCAAGTTTATCTATCGCAACTATCCACGTTTACGTGTTGCTCTGAGCCGTAGAATAGAAGCATATAATCGGCAACTCGACTTGGTGGATGAGTTGGAGGAACAAGGTAAGATACTTGTTATTCGTCCAGAAGAACCTATTGTTGTAGGACGAATGGAGAAAGATGTTGATAAGCTTGAGCATCTCTATGAGGAAGGCTTCCGAGTAGGTGAACAATTTGTGAAGGAGCATCTTCCTCATCTTCTCTAAAAATGGTGTAAATATCTATTGTACAAAGGAATATGTAGAAGAATAGGGGCTGTCTATAGTTTTTGGTAGATAGCTCCCATTTTTATTGTAATTTAGCTGATTCCTTTCTTTGTAACCATAAGCGCATCTTCTATTATATCCTTTTTAATACTCGAAAAGTCACCGACAAAACCTTGAAAATTCATTACATAATTTCAAATAAAACATTCATAAATAACGCCAAAAGCACAAACAAGTGATAGCTTTGTAACAAGCAGAATATCAATTAGTTATAAATCGGCAACGTAAAAGGTGCTTATTTGGACTTCAAAAGGGCGTTAGTAAGGGTCTTAAAGGGCACCTTTTGCAAGTCAATTAGGCATCTTTTAGAAGCCAAAAGAGTATGTATTGGTTTTGAATCACGTGAAAATAGTTTACAAATAGATAATGATATGAGCATAAGTTATTTGTAGATTAAGGATAGCGATAATATCTATTTGTCTTTTATTGTGCAGTTATCCTCCTTTGTGAGCCCAACTAATAAGAATTATACATATTGTGGTCTAATGACCGATTTGGGTTTAACAGAAGAACCTGAAAAATAGGGGTTCTAAGTGATAAAACTACTATAAAGTTTCTTTTTACAACCTACCTTAATATATTTTCTTACTTCTTATTTTCCCTTTCTAAATACTTTTTCTTATCTTTGCACAACATATTAAAATAAGAAAACGAATGAAGAAGATAAATTTTCTCCTTGTTGTATTAGCTGCAGTGTTGGCGTTTAGTTCATGTAATAAGACTGAGACTTATGCTGATCAGTTGGAGCGAGAGACTGAAGCGATAAACTCTTTTATAGTCAAGAAAGGTATAAAAGTAATTAGTGAAGAGCAGTTTGCTAAACAAGGAAATACTACAGATACAACGAAGAATCAGTATGTTCTTTTCCCAAATACTGGTGTTTACATGCAGATTGTTGAGAAAGGAACTGGCGAAGTAATTAAAAAAGGCGAGACAGCCACTGTCCTCTGCCGTTTTAGCGAGCGCAACCTTATTACAGATACGCTGCAGTTATCTAATCAGTTCCTCGTCTTTGGTCCTAAGGTTGACAAGATGTCTGTAACAAACACAAGTGGAACATACACTGCTTCATTTGACCCTACTTCCAGTGTGATGGCTGACGTCTATCAGAGTACTTCTGTTCCTGCAGGTTGGTTGGTTCCAATGCCTTATATTGCTCTTGGTAGATTGGTTAATGCTTCATCTAAGTTGTCACACGTGAGACTTATCGTTCCTTCACAGCAGGGTCAGCTTAATGCTTCAAAGGCAGTCTATCCTTGCTATTATGACCTTACTTTCCAGAGAGGTCTTTAATAGGCGGTGAAGAAAGAAGAAGTAAAAGAATAGAGCGAGAAAAATTAATAACGCAAGAGAACAATAAGGGGAATACCCTTCAAACATATTTTAAGTATGACGCTTATTAAATCTATTTCCGGCATTCGTGGAACTATCGGAGGTCGTGCGGGGGATACGCTGAACCCGCTGGATATTGTTAAATTTGTTTCAGCATACGCTACTTTCATTGCACGTAAGCACCCTGGAAAGAAGCTAAAAATTGTTGTTGGACGTGATGCACGTATCTCTGGTCCAATGGTTAAGAATGTTGTATGCGGTACGCTGATGGGTATTGGTGCAGATGTTGTGAACATCGGTTTGGCTACAACACCTACAACAGAGTTGGCTGTACGTATGAGTGGTGCAGATGGTGGTATCATTATCACTGCTTCTCATAACCCACGCCATTGGAATGCTTTAAAACTTCTGAATGAGGAGGGTGAATTCCTTACTGCAGCTGATGGTGCTGAGGTCTTGGATATTGCAGAGCGTGAGGACTTCGTCTATGCAGATGTAGATGGTTTGGGTAGTTATACTGATGACGATTCATTTGATGAGCGCCATATAGAAGAGGTGATGAACCTTGAATTGCTCGACCTTGAGGCTGTTAAGAATCGTAAGTTCCGTGTTGTAGTTGATTCTATCAATTCTGTTGGTGGTGTTATCCTGCCTAAGCTTCTCGATCGTTTAGGGGTTGAATATAAGTTCTTGAATGGAGAAGCAACAGGCGACTTTGCTCACAATCCAGAGCCAATCGCAGCAAACCTCACAGGTATCATGGACGAGGTTGCCAAGGGTGGTTATGATTTGGGTATTGTTGTTGACCCTGATGTAGACCGTTTGGCATTCATTCAGGAGGATGGTAAGATGTATGGTGAGGAGTACACACTCGTCACAGTGGCAGACTATATCCTCGAGCATGTAAAGGGTAACACTGTTAGTAACCTCTCTTCAACTCGTGCTTTGCGTGACGTGACAGAGAAGCATGGCGGTAAGTATTATGCTTCTGCTGTAGGTGAGGTGAATGTTACCACAAAGATGAAGGATGTCGGTGCTGTTATTGGTGGTGAAGGTAATGGTGGTGTTATCTATCCAGAAAGCCATTATGGTCGTGATGCCCTTGTTGGTATTGCGCTCTTCCTTAGTTCTTTGGCACAGAAGGGACTGAAGGCAAGCGAACTTCGCAAGACTTTCCCAGAGTATTTCATCGCAAAGAATCGTATCGACCTTACTCCTGATACAGATGTTGATGCAATCCTTGTTCGCGTGAAAGAACTTTATGGACAGGAGAAGGATGTACAAGTAACTGATATTGACGGCGTTAAGCTCGACTTCCCTGATGCTTGGGTTCATCTTCGTAAATCAAATACAGAACCTATTATTCGTGTTTACAGCGAGGCTAACACTATGGAGGCTGCTGATGCGTTAGGTAAGAAACTTATGCAGGTAGTTTACGATATGCAGTAAAATAACCTTATCATATAAAAGAAAAGGATGCTTTAGAGAAACCTCAAAAGCATCCTTTTTTTATTGATATCCGTTTTATGTAATATTTCATCACCACCTTATATATGCCTTTTGTTGACTTATAAGGTGTAGGAGAATTTTGTTCTATACCTCAGTATACGCTCTTTCAATTTTGTGTTAAGGTGCGGCATGAAATACGTTGACTATCAGCAGATTCCGTGCGAAGCTATAGCATGTAGGGGAAATATACAACTTTGCAATGATGAGATGATATTTGTATTTCGTAAATACTATTCATTCTCTGTCTATTGTAGAATATAATTAAAGCAAAAAATATTACTTCTCAATAACATTTGTCAACTTTTTACTTGCTTTTTTCTTATTTATTTTCTTACTTTGTGACGATAGTTATAAAGCCTAAATATAATGTCATATATGCTTGTATACGGCTGAAAAATAGCAGTAAGATGGATAAATGGAAAATAATTTGTGTGATCTTTGGTGTGATGACACTTCCTGCTGTTGCACAGACTGATTCTGTATCAAAGAATGTTCAGCTGAAGGAGGTGGTCGTTGCAGGTGATATGGCGAAACGAGAGGTGGATCATATCGACTGTATTCCTACTCCGAAACAGCGGAAACATGCTCATTCCGGATTTGAGCTTATAAAGAATATGATGTTGGCTGGTGTCAATGTGGATATTGAGAATGGTGTTATAACAACGCCAGCAGGTACGGCAACGCTGTATATCAACGGTAGGAAGGCTTCTGTGAGAGAGATAACTTCGTTACGTCCAAAGGATATCCTGCATGTAGAATACTATGATATGCCTACGGGAAAGTATGCTAACGACAAGGCTGTGATAAACTATATTGTTAAGACTTATACTTCGGGTGGTTATACACAAGTGGATGCTTTGCAGGGAGTAGGCTATCTGAAGGGTGATTACAACCTTACCTCAAAGTATAGTCTCGGGCATTATAATGTCAATCTATGGGCAGGTAGCAGTGTACAGAACCCTAAGGTTTACGGTGAAACGACGACAGATTATCTACTGGATAACCCTATTCATAAACAAGAAGCAGCGTATGATACTGATATGAAGAGTATCGGTCGTTACGTTAATGCCAGTCTTAGTCGGAGGACGGAGCGTACAACGTGGATGATTAGAAGCGGTGTTGAAGTCAGCACAAGGCGTGATGATGTCTTGAATGGTAGTTTGATATATACGGGTTATACCATTCCTTTGTCGTTTACGAATAATGTTCTTGAGCATGATAAGACTGTAAAACCCACTCTTTCCCTTTACTTTAATCGTAATTTCAAGGGTGGAAAGAGCCTTGAATGTTCATTGGATGGTTATTATGCACGTAATACTTATAAGCGTAATAGCCTTGAAGACAGAGTTTTCTTGAGTGATGTGAAAGAAGATTATACGTATCTTAACTTTAACTCAAGCTATGTGATGCCTCTTCCCAAGGGACATAATCTAACGTTTAGTCTGATTGAATTCTTGAAGATAAGTCAAGATGAGTATAGAGGTAGTTCTCCGAGTCTGCAGCATCTGCGGTCTTCTGAATCCTTGTTTTTTGTTGATTATGCGAAGCGGTGGGGGAGAAAGGTAATGTTGGTGGCTCGTCCTGGTGTGTCTTACCTTGCTTACAAGTTGCGTGGAGAGCAGGAGGTGACACATTTGGCACCACGTTTTTACTCAATGTTCTCGTGGAGTCCAAATCAGCATCAGGCTTTACAACTGTTCTTTGCCTTAGGAAATACATTCCCAACACTGAATACTGTGAATGCTGCAGAGCAGCAGGTAGATCGTGTCTTGGTGCGTCGTGGTAACCCTACGATGGATAATTCCACGCTGCTTGGTCCTGCTTTGACTTATTCTGTCAACTTTAAGAAATGGTCAGCTTTACTTTCTGCCAACTATGAATATATGAGTAATGCTATTACCAATGTTTTTCTAAAAGATAATAACAGATTGATAAATACTTATTCGAGCGATACACGCTATCATCAATTCCAACTGTTGCTCTCTGCAACGTGGAAGCCTATGAGTGATTTCAATGTGAAATGGGAGGGCGGATATGATTATTACCGTGTAAGCGGAGCTGCCGACGAACGTTTAGGATGCTTTTATGCACGTATGGAAGCCGGTTATTATTTGGGCGATTTCTCGCTCTCAGCTTCTACACAGACAGCTCGCAAGGATTTGATGGGTTGTCAGGAACGCGTACACCAACCATTCCTCTATGACTTGTCAGCAGAGTGGAGTCATGGAAATCTGTCAGTAATCGTCACCGCACGAAATCTCTTTATACAAGGAAATAAGCGTACACGAAGTTTATTAGCCTCTAACTACCAGTGTTATGAGCATAATGTTAGCGAGCGGGATAATTCTTTTGCTTCTGTAAAAGTAGCCTATTCTCTTGACTATGGTAAGAAGGTTAACCATTCTCCTAAGTATGAATCGAAGGCTGCAGAGAGCTCAATTTTGAAGTGATGAGTGTACACAGCGTAGATTACTTGTCTGCTTAATCTTCTTTTGGGAGTTTAGTAGACCACAATTTGTAGTGCTTTTCTGAAAAAGATTGTGGTTCTTCTGAAATATGGAGTGCTCAACTAAAAGTCTTATATAATAGGCACACGGAGTCACGGAGGGTACGGAGGTTATGCAATGTTACGGAGGTGCCGACGGCACAAAGAGCGACGGAGGCGTAGCGTACAGATTCTTGAGAAGTCTTTCGGGATAAACTCTTTGTATATAAATTGCCAATAGAATTGGCAAACAAGCTCCGTCGCTCTATGCACCGATGGTGCCTCCGTGACTTCCATTGCTTTGTTTTAATAATCCTCCGTTCTCTCCGTGCCTCCGTGTGACATTGCTTCAAACTTTAAACACAAATGGCAAACCTTATCACTCCAAGATCCTGAAGCCCCATTGTTTATAATGACCGTTTCTTGTGATATTTGGGTTTAATATTTTTCTTCCTATATACGTGAGTCATTAGCATATTATTATATGCAAGAATCAGGTCAAAAAGAAGTTAATTTCCCATCTTCTTTTATGCTGTTGATGTTCCGCACGTGTGGTGTTGATGCTCCGCACCATTGGTGCGAGTCGTTAGCACCAATAGTGCGGAGCACTAAATACAATGCTATGGATAGCCTTTTGGGCTATGCTTTACCATAGTCAGAGGGATTTGGGATAGGTCTTAACGCTATTCTCGTTTAATCCATTTTAGAATTGTTGGGTCTTTCAGCTTGTTGTCTTCTGCAAGGAGTACCATTTTGGAAACAATCTCTACCGTCTTTGGGTCTTCATCCATAAATGGGAGATAGAGTTTCCCACGGTGCTGACTGTGTACAGGAATGATAGGAATCTCTACGCCACCAACCTGACGCACATTGCCCGAACCGAGGTGGATAGTATAGTCGGCAAGTGCGCCTTTGACGTGAATAAAGTTGTCAGAAACTGTTACATTCTTAAACTTCATTAAGTCAGCAGTACACTTGACAATAGCTGCACGCAGTTCTTTTGTTGAGTTTCCTGTCTCTGGGTCGACACCACCGACGAAGGCAATGCTAACCGTCATGTCTACATCACGCATCACTTCGCTGTAGAGAATTGGGTCAATATCCGCAATCTTCAGTCGATTGTAAGTGCGTGTAGATGAGAAGTAGACATACTCAATGGCGGGAGCTTCCACATCGGCAGGAGTAAACCAGTTGGCTTGTGCATAGAGTTCAACAGAGATTCCTTGGCGATAGAATACCTTGCGCAGCCCTCCTTCATAGTCTGCACTCCACCCACGGCTACGCAATGCAGCTGCTGCCTGCTTCACCTGAATCTGATACCCACTGTAACGAAGTGACTCGTTTTGTTCTGCTTCATCAGGTGTCGGGATGTAAATCTCACGGAATATCTGTTTGAAAGGTTGTACAATCTTCTTGCTGAAGACGAAGTTTTGCCATTCTGACCACGTGCCATCGGCATAGAGTTGCTGGGCGTGGGTAATGGTAATGGGCTCGTCTGCTTTTATCTTCTGGACGCCATTGAGCGTTTCCAGTCCCTCGTTGGTATAGAATCCTGTGGTTGTTCCTTGTCGAAGGAGTAGCAAGCGGAACATCGGACTGACGATAGGATTCTCAGCAATTACCTTTACATCCTGTGGACGTAATGGTGTCTGGCGTATCATCATATCCTCCATAATCGTGCGGGCACGCTTTCTCTGCTTTGTCCACTCCTTGCCCATAGCGGCAATATTGAGGTAGTCAGGATGCTTCTTAATCTTTGCAGGTACCGTTTTCAGCACCTTCTCACCTTGTTGAATGATGAGTTTGTTGGTGCCATCCTCTGCAAACTGTAGTTTCAGTGTGTATCCCTCCACGTCTATCCCTTGTAGGAAAGCAGCGTTGTCAGTCACCTGCTGGCTCTCCATACGCCACGTTAGCTGTATCGGGTCAGCATATCCGGCACCGCGTGAGAGGTTGAGTAAGGCAATCTCACATACTCTCTTCTCTGATGCCTGACGCTGTGCGCCATACTGCTTAGACTCTTTCAGAAAGGCTTGTATAAGCTGATAGCGTCGTTGCAAAGCCTTGTCGCTCTTGTCTGGGAGTAGTCCCAATGAACATACGGCATCCTTGTTGCGCTTAGAGTGTATCTGTTCTGTGATCGTTTCTTCGTCTATCTTGCCGAGAGCTGTGTCTGCAAAGCGACGTGCCCGACTGTGATAGTTGCTGTTTCCGATGTATCGTGCAGCCTTGTAGAACAGGTCGAAACGCTTTTCTCCAACCACGGTATAAGCTTCGTGGAAGAGTTTTTCGTCAAAGGCTCCATCGGCAAGATCAGCTGGGTCGAGGTCGGTGAAGAGCGCTGTTGCAGCCCTCTTCTCGTCTTCGCCCATCTCCTTAGTATGTGCAATGAAGTAGTAATAGGCAAGGTCGAAGCCTTCCCAGTTGAGATACGCTTTGATAAGTGGAACCCACTGCGGTGCAAAATATGCCAACTCTAAGAGTCTGTCGTCTTTGATTGTCTTAAGTATTTCTGGCGTATCTGTTTCGAGTGGGAAGGTACGCTCAATGATATCGGTCAGCACTGCACGCTTTTCAGTTCCATAGCTACTTGCTATCAGGTGGTCTTTGCCTAATGCTTTCATTGCTGTAACCATGTATTCAGCGCCCTGAAGTACCATTGCGTCATTTATACGGATGATGATATTAGAGGCTGTTGTCGGTGCATTGAGGCGCGTCATTTCAATCTTGAAGAGGTGTTGAGCTATCTTATTGATGATTCTCTCCAGATTCTTGTAAGTCTCTTTGCCGTAACGTGCGTCAACATTCTTCTCATCTTCATATAGTAAAGTAAGTTGGTGCCCTCGTGTATTAGAGATATAATCTCCTGCATTACGTAGTTCTTCTCCTTCGTCATTCAGCAGTAACTCCATAAAGGCATCGTCAGACAGCTTGCCTTGAAGATTGTAATGCGACAATATGAGTGCATCGATTGTATAGTATGAATAGTATAGGTTCTTATCCAGTCGGGCTATTGGCGCATACTTCCCATACATTGCCATTGTCATATCTACAAAGAGTTTGAACTCTTCTTCATTTCTCCAACAGTTTCTTGCGTATCTCATTGCAGTCTGGAAGAGTTCGCTATTGAATACGTGTTCATCATCATCTGAACCGTAACTGGAAATCCTTGTGTATCTGTTGGTTGGACAATGGAAGAATATCAACGCCAGAATGGAGTAGGCTTGAGAGAAAAGTAGGGAAGGAGTCTTCTTTTCTAAATCGTTGAGCAATGCTTGTACGATGAGTCGGAAGTGGCTGCCATACTTCCACGTTTCAATGCTTTTCTTGTTCTTGAATGGATAATTGTCAGCATCAAGTTCTACGAATTCGGTGCTATAGCTGTCTTCAAGTACTGATAGCATTAAGTAGATACCCAACAAATCTTCATCCTTGAGAGTATGATCTGCCAGAAAACTTTTCCAGAGTTCAGGATAAGGGAGTGTATCAAGGGTATGCTCGTCAGACGTAAAGGAAAGATAACTGTCACCAATTGTTTGGGTTCCTCCCCAATAGTTCTTATACTCCTTGTCTGCATTGTCCTCTATAATCTTTTCCAGTTCGGTGTATAGCTTGCGCAGTTCGTCAATGGTGTAGGTAAAGATAGAGCCTGCGTCTGCACGGTTCTTGCTGGTAATCTTATTGAATACCTTACTAAGGAACGACTGCGAATCATTCTCTGTTAGGAAAGGATCAGATAGCTTAATGGTCGGAATATCCCCCGTCTTGTATAGACCGTAACCACCTTCTGCACCGGAATAGGTTGTAGGAGCAGTTGTATTTGCCTCTTCACTCGTAGAAGCAAAGTCCTTTGCAAGCTGTTTGCTGCCCTCCCTAAGCTCAGTCAAAGCGGCTGTTATATAGTCTCCCTTCGTTGTTTGCAAGCGTTCGTATGATGCTTTCAGCTGTTTGTAGGGCAACGTAAGCAGTACACGTACAGCCTTACTTCGTGTGTCAGAAACCTTGGATTTAAGTTTCTTCTCTATATCTTTGACATCTGTTGTGGTAAATTCTTCCTTGTAGAAGAAGGTCAAGAGGAAGGCAAAGCCCTCTTTCTCATAGCCAAAGATATTCTTAACAAGGAACTGGCGACGTGCTTCAGGACTGCCTAAAGGGTAATATTCCTTCATAAAGGTGTATAAAGGCTTCTTTTTCTTATCCTCTTGGCTATAGTTATAATATCTTATGAAGTGCACTCCCCAGTTAGGTATCTTCTCAAGAAGAATATGGTCAATCGTTTCCTGTGTCTTCATTTGGCTGGCAAGTACCCACAGAGCATTGATGAAGTGTTCGCGTGAAAGACGGATATTGAACCATTCAAAGCCTTTGAAGGTGAAGTCCGTGTTATTCTTAACCTCCTTCTCCCATTTCGCAATCTTATCAAAAAACTTTTGGTAAAGTTCACGTTGCTTTCCCGAAACGCAGTCAACCTTTCCATATTCATACTTATCCTCCCTGGCTGTACAACTTAATTGTTCTATGAAGAAAGCCTTTGTGAAAGGATCATCCAGATGCTTTGCAAAGAACTCGAAGTGGTCAGTAACTTTGAAATGACTTGAACGGTCAAGATAGTAGATGGCTGCAATATGGTTCTGGAGAGGGGTGTCGCCATCAATTAACTGTAAGGCATCACGCTGTGCAATACTGAAATTCTCAGCACCAGCGGTATATAAAGCAATGTAAACGAGTAGTGCATTCGGACCCGTATAGGCTTTTACTCGTTCCTCTGGATGGGTCAAGAATAGATGAATTCCTTCGAAGATCGTTTTGATATCCTTGTCGGTAACAGACTCATAGCCGATACCAGCCCATGTCTGAACAGATCGTCTAACGGAACTATAACGCAGAAGTCCTTCTTCGGCAATGACATCCAGCATTCGTTTATAGAATGTCAGGCTGTATTCATTACCACATTCTACGATACTCTGGCGCAGACCCTCTTGTAGTTTTGCAGCCCTCAGCACGTTGAGGAGGAGGGTATGCAACTCCTCGTTATTATTAGATTCTATGGCTGTGATGAGACTTTGCGTAAGGATTCCGACGTTATTTTCACTGGTCAGTACCTCTTTTACTGCCTCAATAGTTTCTGATTTTCCCTGCTGGATGGCAGCTGTAAGTACAGGAGTAAATGAAAGGTAATAGCTGGTTATGTCAGGGTATTGTCCACGGATTAGCTCGTCAATCGTGAGACCGTAGGCAGCTGCGGCAAAGAAGGCACGCATTGTGTCAGATATATCATCTGCTATCTCCTGTAAATCAATGCCTTTTCTTACATCTATACGATAGATACCTTTCGTGTGAGAGAGTTCTTTAAGCTGCTTTAAATGTAGTTCTAAAAGCTGGGAATAGTTCTTTGGAAGAATGTGAGGGAGGTTTGCACCTGCAGAAATAAGTTCCTTTATGGTACGGAAAGGAATCTTCTCTTCGTCATAACCTTTGTAAAAAACATTTTGGTAGTAATTGAATTGATAGTCTTCTTCCTTGCATGTGTTTACAAATCTTTTCTCCCATATATTGCATTGGGATAGGTTGATGCTATTGATATATTGCGAACAGTGTTCCTGTAACTCCTTCTTTGTTTTCATATTTTATTCCTTTCAATAAGTTTTTAGATGGTAAATACGTTCCAGCCAATGCGAATTTGCTGGTTAGTAAGACTTATAAAGTAGTGATCTTTGCTGAATCTAATACTTTTTCCCTCACTATTTTCTCTCTAAGTTTAGCCTTAAAAATAAAGACCTGTGAGCATTGTGAGTCTGAGAAAGACGACTTCTGTTCCTTGGCAGAGGGTGATAGGGCCATTCCATTCCGTCACTTCTTCACCATTGATAAATACTTTGAAGAGACCATCATCGTATGCCTGCTTTGTTCGTTCCATCGCTTTTGCCATTGTGTCGTGGTTTTCGCTATAGTTCTCAGCAAAGCGGATGCGTCCTTCCTCAGCCTGCGCAGCTATCTCACTGTCGGATAACGCATAATTCTCTTTTAGTGTCTGTGCTTCTGTTAGGCCCTTTTGGGTTAAGATGTAGAGAAGGGTCCCGAGCGTATTGGCGGTTTCATTAATCGCTACAGGGTTCCTTCCTAACTCCTTTCTACTTCCTAACTTCTTTTTTATAATGTATATTTCCATTTGTTTAGGGATTTCTTCCTTTTGCAAATATAGGAAATAATTGGTAAACAAATGGATCTTATTACATATCTTTGACTGTGGAGGGGAATAATAGTGGGGAGATTGATAAAGGAGAAAATCGTTAGAATGTCGTTTTTAACCCAAATCATTCATTAGAGGCTAAATATATTTTGTTTTATTGTCGAGCAGATCGTTTGTCTTTGGGCTGCAGGCGTAGTGGGCTACATTAAGCTACAAAGACAAACAAGATGCCCATAAGAAAATAAAAGATGTTAGGAGATGCTGTTTTATGTTTCGAAATCGTTTTCAATTTGCTGTCATTACTGTCACATAAAGTTGTTGTATAACTATTTAATTATCAGTGAAGTTATGCGAAATGTTAAAAGTGACAGCAAACTAAAATAAAAATATCCTTGTAATAGTTTCGGCTCTTGTTAGGGAGTCTATGTCACTTCAAATATTGAAAAGACTTATTTGTATAAGTTCATTACGGTCTTATTCTGGGTTTTAGGACTGACCCTTTATTATTGCTTTAAACATTGTTATATTTCAGTCAATAATTAGTAAATATACAACTTGTAGTATCTTTGCATAGTGACAATGATGTACAAAAGAAAAAGCGGAGGTCTTTAAAAGACTTCCGCTTAATTCTTGAAGGGTGGGTGGTGGGATTCGAACCCACGACATTCAGAACCACAATCTGACGCTCTAACCAACTGAACTACATCCACCATATTGGCTATTTCTTTTTAGCGAGTGCAAAGGTACGGGTTTTATTTGGACTGACCAAATATTTCCCGTACTTTTTTATTATTTTCCCTTATTTTGCTGGTGCTGCTGGTGCAGCTGGAGCAGTAGGTGCCTGTGCTGCTGGAGCAGCCTGCTTCTGCTGGCTTGCACCGAAGTTAGGCAAGTTGTTAGGGTTTGTTGTATTGTCATCTAATGCAGCTTTCTCAACAACACTTGCATCTGTGGTTGCTGATGGTGCAACGTAAGCACTTGCTACACTGATAATAACCATTGCGATAGCTAAGCCCCATGTAGTCTTCTCTACAAAGTCTGTAGTCTTGCGAACACCCATGATAGCATTAGATGATGAGAAGTTTGATGAAAGACCACCGCCCTTTGATTCCTGAATCAGAACGACACCAATCATCAAGAGTGCTGCAATCACGATAAGAATTACGAATAACGTGTACATTTTCTTGTCTTATTTTTTATTGTTATTTATTATCAATTTCTCCAAAAAACGTATTTGGTCTGCAAAGTAACGATTTTTTTTCGGATATACCAAATTTAATCGCCTAATAATTTCCAATGCTTTAGAATATCGACCTTGTTTTATATAAATTCTTGCTAATGTTTCAGTAAAGTAGCCAGTATCTTCATTTTCAGCTGCTTCATTGTGTTCATTCTCTTCAGGTTCGTACTCAGTCTCGTCTTGTAAAGTGATTTTACCCCCTTCATTATAGATGAAATCGTCGATAAGTTCTTGTCCTCTTAGTTGTGGAGTTATATCCTCATTTTGCTTACTTTCACTTTCCAATAAATAGGCAACGTAGTCCACAGTGGCATCAGCAGGTGTCGGCTTGCGCCTTCCTTCTGTTTCCTGTGTTGTATCTTCTTCTTCAGGAATCTGCTCTAAGAATGTATCGATAAGCGATGTTGTACGGTCTTCCTCTGTAGTCGTTTCAGCGTTGATAGTTATTGACTGCTTTTCTGCCTTTTTCTGTTCTGGAATCAGTTGATAATGGGCATCCTCAACGAGCTTGAAGAGGATATGACGGTCAGAGATGTACACCGCTGCACGTCGTAACTCATCATCGAAGGTGGGGTCATGAAGCAGAAAGAGATTCTGCAACAACAGAATACGAGCTGGCTGATAGTAAGGATAGAGCGCAAGCATACTCCGGAGATCATATAAGGTCTCCTTGTTTAGATTCTCCGGATGATTAATAAGATTGGCTATATCCATAGGGTGATAGGTGATTATGAGGGGTGATAAGAATAATAGTCAATGAAATTAAAAGTGATGATGTAAGATGATTACCAGTTAGCAACAGTTGCGTTGAATATCTGGTCGGTAAGGTCCTTCACCATCTGTGTGACGAGTTCCTCCTGTACAGAATTCAGACTACGTACAGTTTCATAGCTTGAAGTAGCTGTGAACTGTCGTTCAAAGTCTTGGCTATGGTTTGTATTGTTTGTGAAGCGCACATTGACAGTGATGGAAAGTTCTGTTTGTGCAGAATATCCTTCACTTGAGACACTCTTATTACGTTGCTGATACTGTGTGATTTCACCTTCAATCTTCATATCACCATTACGCTTTACTTGTTGTAGGCGTGTATGGTTAGCAAAGACATCTTTCAATTGATTGTTGAACATTGGTCCCATTGGTCCCCATACATAGGTAGAGCGGATAGGGAAATCTGCAATTTGAATGGTACGCACTTTACTGTAATCAATACTTGCACCATTAAATTTATAGGATACACTGCAAGCTGCCAATAAGAGCAAGCAGATAGCTGTCACACCCCATGTCAGTGGGCGAATAGATGTGAATTTCTTTCCTATCTTCATTGTATTGTAAGAGGGTAGTCCCTTTTGTATCTATTGATTAATCTTTGTCTAATCCGTATTGTCTGATTCGGCGATAGAGTGTGCGGTCGCTGATGCCCAACTCTAAAGCAGCTTTCTTACGATTTCCATTGTTACGCTCTAAGGCTTTCTCCACCAGTTGCTTTCCAATGTCGTTGAGGTTGAGTGTCTCTGGTTCAGATATTTCTTCTGCCACAGCGTCTTCAACCTGTTCTATCGTTCGTGTTGGAGTGATAGGCTGTTTGCTTGTGGTAGCAGGAAGATTAGAAACTGTTGACGGAGTAGGCTGGAAACCGCTTGCACCATTGAGTTGTCTGCTTTCCTCCAACTGCTTACGAACGTTGTTGAGGTCACGTCGTAAGTCACTTACATTACCTCTCAACTCATAGAGAATTTTATAGAGAATCTCACGTTCACTCTCATAGCTATGTGAACCACCACTTTGTATCGTAGCAAGCTGTGTGCTGTCTTGGTCACGTGGGATGAAATGTAGCAATGTTTCTGCATCAATCTCACGCTTCTCGCTTAGGACAGACATCTGCTCAGTAATGTTCTTTAATTGACGGACATTGCCAGGCCATTTGTACTGTAACAGAATCTGGCGTGCTTCATCTGTGAGTGTAATTTTTGGAAGATGATACTTCTCAGCCATCTGCATAGCAAAGAGGCGGAAGAGAAGAACGATATCTTCGCCACGATCACGGAGTGGTGGCATCTGAATTGGAATAGTGTTAAGACGATAGTATAAATCTTCACGGAACTTACCTTCGCTAACAGCTTTCTGCATGTTGACGTTAGTAGCAGCTACGATACGTACATCTGTCTTACGGATTTCCTGACCACCAACACGGATATATTCACCTGTTTCGAGTACGCGAAGCAGTCGAGCTTGTGTTGCTAAAGGAAGTTCACCCACCTCGTCGAGGAAGATGGTTCCTTTGTTGGCTATACCGAAATAACCTTCACTATCGCCAATAGCTCCTGTGAAAGAACCCTTCTCATGACCGAAAAGTTCACTATCAATGGTCCCTTCTGGGATAGAACCACAGTTGATAGCAAAGTATTTCTCGCGACGACGAGGAGAATTGTCGTGGATTACACGTGGGATAATCTCCTTACCAACACCGCTCTCACCGATAATCAGTACAGACAAATCAGTGGGTGCTACCTGTAAAGCAACATCCAGTGCACGATTCAGTCCGTCGTTGTTACCAACAATGTTATATCGTTGTTTGGTCCTCTGTAATTCTGTTGTATTCATTTAACTGACAAATTTACCTATTTAATTTGAAAAAGCTGCAACTTTGGCAGACTTTAACAACTTTCTTTCTGTCTTTCTTTGTTGTTTTTCAGTGGAATGAATCAACTTGTTCTAAATTATTTTCAAGAAGAAAAAAAAATCTTTTCATAAAGATAATTTGTGAAGTATAAAACTACCGAGTGTATATTACTTGTTCCTCTTCCTATCCAGTTTGATAAGCAATAAGCCAATAGCTGTCCAAATAAGTTCACGGATACGGACAAGTAGAGCAACGAAAATGCCCGCTTCGAGCGTGAGTCCTAAGCCTTTAACAGACATCAGGAAACCTCCTTCACGACCACCTAATTGTAGAGGTATGAAGAAGAGCATATTAGCAAAGAGAGAGGTGAACGCAAGGATGAGAATGCAATCAAAGTAATTGACAGAAGGTAGCAATACCAAAAGGATGAAGAATATCTCTAAAGCACTGCAAATTCTGCAAGATAATTCAAGTAGAACAACGGTGAGGAAGGTACGTGGGTTTTGGTTGTGCAATGATGCTATCTGTGTGTCAATTCTGTCAAGTTCTTCCTTATGATTGGCAACAAAAGGTTCTGCCCATTTCTTAACAAAAGGAATGTGGCGAACAAGGTTCATTACGCGGACTGCTAATCCTTTTTTATAACCAGTGAGGAAGAACCAAATTGCAGATACGCAGAAAACAAAAACGACAGCTAACATCGTGCCCATCAGGAGGTTGACTGGTCGCGTGAAAATATAAAGGAAGATGGATATAAGCCAAAACCAGAAATGACTAAAGATGTGTGTCATAGCATAAAGGACGACAGAAGATGTAGCACGTTCTGCTCCAATCTTCGGTGTCAGCTCCATGATACGATATGGTTCGCCACCCATTAGTCCTCCAGGAGTTGCATAGTTAAGTGCAAAGCCTGATACAGTAACCTTATAAAGCCAGAAGAATGATACTTTCTTCCGCTCCTCAGCGTCTTGTGTCTGACTACGTATAATTGTAAACCAAGCTGCAGTATTAAAGATGTATAAGAATACCCATAGTACAACTACTGCAAAGAACCAGTAGCCTGCATGCTGTATTTTCTGCCATGCATCAGCAAAGTCAAGGTTGTACACCATAATACAGAGTACAACCAAGCCAAAAGTGAAGAAGATGTTCTGAAACTTTTTGTTCATAAGTCTTCTTATTTATATTTGTCGTAAGGAATGAAGGAAGACACGCTTAGTGTGTCTCCTTCGTATTACGGTTTTCATCATTGTTTGGTATGCGATCCTCACGCTTACGTGGAATAGCAAAGCGCACCTTGTCGCTTTCGTCTCTTCTTTCCTTGTAAAGCTTTGGAAGTGGATTGCCCATTGGTGCATCATATTCTGCACGATTGCGGAAGATGTCAATAGCAAGATAGATTGCATGACGGAATGGTAGTTCGTCAACAACGCCCTTACCTGCTAATGAAAGGCTATTAGGTATTTCTGCAGAGGTGCGAACGAGTGGCAATCCTGCTGTGTAAATGATACCATGAGACACAGAAAGTGTACGGAAAGGAGCAAGTCCTTGTTCGTAATACATTGCTAAAATGCCATCAAAATGCTCTGTGTAATTGCAGCCAAAGAACGTATCGGCAGGGTAAGGACCAAAGGCTTGTATGCCATTCTCAACAAGTTCGTCAATAGCTGGCAAGATTATCTCATGCTCTTCAGAGCCTAACAAACCATTGTCGCCAGCCTTAGGATTCAGTCCAAGCACTGCTATGCGTGGACAAGAAAGGCGGAAGTCGCGACGAAGACTCTTAAAGAGTGCACTTGCATTGTTAACAATACTTGCCTTTGATATTGATTCTGCTACTTGGCGCAGTGGGAGATTACGTGTAGCAAGGGCAACTCGCAGTCCATCGTTTATCAAGATTGACAAGCCTTGCTCCTCTGATTCCATGTGATCTTCAATGTAACGGCTCTGACCACTGAAGTGGAAGTGCTCATTATTGTCAATAGGAGCTGTAACGAGAACGTCAAATAGTCCTTGGCGATAGTCCTCTAAAGCCTTGTCTACAGCACGTAAGCCAGCAATACCAGACTCCTCTGAAGCAACGCCCAAATCAACTTTAATTTCGTCATCAAATACAGGGAGCAAGTTGAGTCGTCCGTTCTGTGCTTCTGATGCATCTTTGATGATAGTGAAGTTAGCTTCTATGTCAAGTGCATTACGATGATAGGTGGCTACTTTAGGCGAACCATAAATGATAGGCGTACAAAGCTCCAGCATCTCTGGTTCGGCAAAGGTCTTAAAGATAAGCTCATATCCAATGTCGTTGGTATCTCCGTGTGTGATTGCTACGCGGACTCTTTTATTATCGTTCATATACTTATATCTTGTATTGTTTTGTTATATTCAGTTTCCTATTGGCTCTCTGTGTGTAGTCTGTTAGTCTTTTTGCGTTCTTATTATTTACCTTTTTACTTTTTCCCTCTCCCTCTTTCTTCTTCTATCTTCTTTGCTGTTGAGAGCAGACCGCAGGCTGCAAAGATATCCTGTCCACGACTGGCACGGATAGTTGTGAAGACTCCATGTTGTGTTAGATAGTTTCTGAATTTCTCCATTCTGTGGTCATCAACACCCTGCAATGGGATATTAGGGATAGGATGGAAGCGAATAAGATTCATTCGGCAGTCCAATCCTTTGAGTAGTTGTACGATAGCCTTGGCATGTTCCTCGCTGTCGTTGAAATCCTTGAAGACAATATATTCGAATGACAGACGGCGCTGATGAGAGAAGTCGTAATTGCTGAGTAACTCAATAATACTATCAATAGACATTCCTTTTTCTGCTGGCATCAACTCCGAACGTTGCTCGTGTAAAGGGGTGTGCATACTGATAGCAACGTGGCAGTCGCTCTCATCAAGGAATCGTTTTAGCTTTCCTTTGACACCCACACTGCTTACTGTGATTCGCTTTGGTGACCATCCGTAACCAAAGTCAGCAGTCATAATCTCTGTGGTGCGCAGTACGTTGTCAAGGTTATCCATTGGCTCACCCTGACCCATGAAGACGATATTCGTCAATTTATCACGTTCAGGGAGGGAATAAATCTGATTGAGAATATCTGTAGCTGAAAGACTACCTTCGAATCCCTGCTTTCCTGTCTGACAGAAGAGGCAGTTCATCTTACATCCTACTTGTGAAGAAACACAGAGTGTAGCACGGTCTTCGTCTGGAATATACACCGTTTCAACAAACTTACCACTGTCAGTAGGGAAGAGATATTTGATAGTTCCGTCTTTAGAATGTTGTGCATCGATAGGCTCTTTGCAGCCAATAGCATATTCAGCAGCGAGTTTCTCTCTGTTTGCTTTTGAGATATTCGTCATCTCATCAATACTTTTCACATGCTGTGTATAGAGCCATTTGGCTATCTGTCCGCCTGTAAAAGCTGGCATTCCGAGCGACTTGGCAACCTCTTTTAGTTCGCCAAGTGTCATTCCCAACAAATACTTCTTTGCACTTTCCATTCTCGTTCTCAATGTTTTGTTGCTGCAAAGATAACGAAAAAATAGCTAATATTAGTGTTTTCCTTTCTTTTTTGAAAGGTAAGAACGATAATGAAAAAGAGAATGTATCAAAACAATATTGAATACACAGAATAGTTGCGTACAAAAAGTTTTATCTTTTAAGCAGTAAGTCTTGATACACTCCTCTTCCCTTTTATGCTATATTATTGCCTATTAAAACGAGATTTCAGTGTAGCAAAGAGTTCGTAAATGTCGATTTTGAATAAATTAAAATGCTGGACATTCTCCTTCTCTGTGAAACCTTTTTCAACCTTGTCAAAGCTTCCACACGCCATTTGGTCTACACACCCTGTATCATACATCGCTTTTAATTTAGGAAGAAGTTCTGAAGCTTGTAAATCCATGATGAAAGAGGTAAGGCTTCCTGCCAATACACCATCAATATATTGTACTTCTGGTAGTTTTTCAATAGCAAAGGTGATGATGTCATCGAACCATTCAATACACGTTTGTCTCAGTTCGGGTTGTTTGAATGCTATTAGTGCCATGCTTTCAGCCAAGTAAGCTTTATTGAATGAATATAGTCCAGGCTCTTTCATGAAACAGCGCAATTTATTAAAACTATCCGTTGTTGTCAATTTATATAAAGTCGGAACAAATACATCATCACCACTATCGCCAAAATGGTATTCAAAGAAATCTTCAGATTGTCTGAGACATTCCAAGACAACGTCAAGGCTACTTTCGTTGTTTCCAACTTCTCCTAACAAGATGATAGCAGAAGCAAGGATTCCGTTGTAATCCCCATGATCAAAATTAAAAGGAATATTGCCATTAACTGTTATTGTCATGACATAGCGGATAATCTCTTCTAAATCCGAACGCAGCTCATCCTTTGGCAGAGCAAGAATTCGGTCAATTAATGTTTTTTCTAACCATAAAGAATTTTCTGGCTTGTTTAGTTCTTCTACAATCCATTCGTTGTGTACATTCAACGTTTCAGTATATCGCGGTGGTTTGTAGGTATATTTTGTGTCCATACCATAGGTAGGACATTTCATATAGTAACTATCATCTCCTATCAATTTTTTATTAGGGGAAAGGTATCTGAAGTCATTGCCATAAGTTTTTTTTAGTTTGGGAAGATATTTACTGGCAATATATGAGTCGATAGCAACAAGAAAGTGCTTGCCATCTTTGCCAAACTCATACTCAATGAGTGGTATATCTTCTGTGTCTTCTTCCAGCATATATCTTGTGAGTCTGAAGCTATCGTCTGGGGTTATTTCGATTTCTTCAGCAAAGTCAACTGCTCCATAAATAATATTGTGTGCTTCTTCGTAACTACATTCCTCAAGTTCAGATACTTCGCTGAGGTTTTCAAGGAAATCGTTGAAGTCTTCTTCTTCTATTCTAAGCTTATATAGAGAGTCTTTTACACCAGTGCAGTAAGTGTCTACGAGATAACATGCAAAGCTAATTTTACCGCCAGTATGTAATCTGGAAACTAAGACATATCCTTCTCCCATATTAAACAGCTCTGACGTACGATAGCATTTCCCGATTTTTAAGAATCTGGCTCTTGTTTTTATAAATTTTTCTGGTGAAAGAAACTGTTGTTGTTCACTCTTATTTGTTTTCTTCTTAGGCATATTTTTCTTTTTTGTTTTCAAAATATTATAATGCTTTAATCTGTTTGCTGGCTGTTCCTGATTATATTGATGTCTTAATAATAGTAGATTACTAAACCTCCTTTATTAAATTTTTAAGGCAAAGATAATAAAGAAAAAGGATAAATACAAGATAGAGGTTTATAATAATGCGATTTTTCGTCGGTTGTGATGGTTGATTGATGTGATATGAAGATTAAATTTACGTAAACATTACAAGACTTTAGTAATATTCTTTATAAATAGCTGAGGTTAGCCCTTCCTATGTCGTATACCATTTCTATTGGTGCAGCAAAGGTAAGGAGTAAAATAATAAAAAAGAAGGAATATTTTTATAAAGAACTCTGTATTTAATTCTCTATTTCGTTTTTCTTACAGTTGTTTTTGACTTTTCATAGGTTTTTTGTATCTTTGAAGCGGATTTGGCTAAGCCAGTCCATTACATTGTTGGTAAATAAAGCATTCGCTATTATTCGCGTTCAGCCAAAAGCCTCGGAAACTTCTTGGAAATAATGTAACTTGAATAATATGTGACGGGCGTATCGTATGGGTATGCCTTAGTTGTCTAATTGATAGCAATGCACACGCAATAGGCGTGGTGCATTCTTATTAGATGACTGAGGTTTCCATCCGAGGCTGCCTCATAGCTGAACGCAATAAGGTGCATCCACGCCTTTATTGTGTCTTGGCGTGATTGATAGTCGTAATGCGTAAGACTATCATTCATAATGGCAAACAAAAACCTAAATGCTGCAAAGACAGCTAAAAAAGACGAGTTTTATACGCAGTTGAGCGATATAGAACGAGAATTACAACATTATTGGAAACACTTCTGTGGAAAGACAGTGCTCTGTAATTGTGATGACCCTTACGAGAGTAACTTCTTTAAATACTTTGCTTTACGCTTTAATCAGTTAGGATTAAAGAAACTTATCTGCACCTGTTATAATGGCTCTCCAATGCAAGGTAACGAGTTGGTGTTCCGTTTTGATGACGCAGACTCCGAACCACAGAAAGTTGCTTATAAGATGGAAGTAACCGAAGTGAAGGATATGAATGGGGATGGGGCAGTTGATTTATCCGATGTTCGCTACCTTTTAATGAATGATAAGAATGTGATGTCTATTCTGCAGCCTGGTGATTTCCGTTCACCTGAGTGTGTTGCTCTTTTGAAGGAAGCTGATATCGTTGTTTCTAATCCGCCTTTCTCTTTATTCCGAGAGTATATAGGACAGTTAATGGCTTACGATAAGAAGTTTATTATTTTGGGGCATCAGAATGCTATTACGTATAAGGAAGTATTTCCACTCATCAAAGAGAATAAGCTATGGTTAGGTTATGGATTCAAAGGAGGAGCAACTCATTTCTATTCACCGTATGAAGATACGGCAACGGCTGGTAATCATAAAGAAGACCAAATACGTGTGTCTGGGGTCATTTGGTTTACTAACTTGGAAATACCCAAGCGCAATGAAGAGTTAGATTTAGTATGTCGCTATTCACCAGAAGAGTATCCAAAGTATGATAACTATGATGCTATTAATGTTGGACGTACTCAAGATATTCCCATGGATTATAAAGGGTTAATGGGAGTTCCTATAACTTTTCTCGATAAGTATAATCCAAATCAGTTTGAAATTATTTGGCAAGCAAGTGGGAATACACGTGCTTCTGCTCCCAAGGAAGTATTAGAAATAATGGGTTATACTAATCATAAAGAAGATCGAGGCGGTTGTGGAGTCGTTAATGGTAAACGGCAATATAGTAGAATAATTATTCGTAATAAACGTCTTTAAATATTTTCTGTCTTAAACTATCATAGAATAAGGATATATTCAATAATAAGTCTTATGATGACAATCAAACAAATAGAGGTAACTGTAGGTGATATAGCACGTGGTTACATAAATAACGAGGAACAGGGAGTACGTGGTTATGGTGGACAATTGGACATTCGCCCACCTTATCAACGTGAGTTTATATATAATGAGAACGAACAACAAGCTGTAATATCAACAGTTTTAAAAGGCTACCCACTGAATGTAATGTATTGGGTAAGGCGTAGTGAGGATGCAGAATGCCCTTATGAAGTGATGGATGGACAGCAAAGAACGCTCTCACTCTGTGAGTATGTAGATGGGAAGTTTGCTTATGATTTCAAAAACTTTTTCAATCAACCTGCAGATATACAGAAACTTATCCTCGATTATCCGTTGACTATCTACCTTTGTGAGGGCGAACCCTCTGAGAAGTTAGAATGGTTCAAGACAATAAACATCGCTGGTAAGCCCCTAAACGAGCAGGAGATAAATAATGCTGTCTATGCTGGTCCCTTTGTTACGGATGCTAAACGCCATTTCTCTAAGTCAAACTGTGGTGCATATCGTTTGGGAAAAGACTTGGTTAATGGTACGCCAATTCGACAAGAGTTCTTGAAGAAGGCACTGGAATGGATGGCAGAATACGAAACAAGAGAAGGAAAACCGCAGTCTGTGGTTGGTTATATGGCGGAACATCAGCATGACCCAAATGCAAATAATCTTTGGACTTACTTTCAGAATGTACTTAATTGGACTATAACAAACTTTGATTTGAAGAAGTTTAAAAAGATTATGAAGGGTCTTAATTGGGCTTTATACTATGATAAATATCACAGTACAACTCTTGATACAGCAGACTTAGCCAGCAGAATTTCTAAACTGATTCTTGATAGTGATGTGCAGAAACAAATGGGTATAATTCCATACGTGCTGACGGGAGATGAGCGTCACCTTGATTTGCGTTGTTTTCCAGATGATATTAAACAAGCTGTGTGGGAAAAGCAATATCATATTTGTCCGTCTTGTAAAAAAGAGTTTGATTATGAGTTTATGGAGGGTGACCATATTACTCCATGGCGTGAAGGCGGAAGAACTGTGATAGAAAATTGTCAGATGCTTTGTCGTGAGTGTAATAGGCGGAAAGGAGGTCGGTAGGTTTCTTGTTTTTTATATGTTTTCGAAATAGGGGTGTTTGTTAGTTTTTAATCGTTAAAGGCATTTCTAATTACAAGCGAGTGTGATTTTCCTCAGCATCATTTTGTGTGGTGTTGAGGCTTAGCACCATTGGTGCTTACCATGAGCACAATATGTGTTCGGCACTAACACAACGATAATAAAGAACAAGGGAGGGGCTTATGGTTCCTATTAAGGCAGTTTAATAGTGGTTGTTAAGCATATTATAGATGCAAAATGATGTTAAAATTAATGTGTAATCGCTTGCGATATAAGTATCTTTTTATAACTTTGCAATTGAGAATAATGGTTTAGAAAGATTCGAGTAATAAAAGATTGTAAAGACGATTAGTAAGTAAAGGTATTTTAGGGGGCGTGACACTGATATCAGTTAGCGCTGGGAGAGGGTGATGCGCCCCCATTTAAAAGAAACAGGATGAACAAAGTAAAGATGATTTTCCGCCTCCTTTTAGGAGCCTTTATGACGTATGCAGGTGTTTCTCACCTGACTTTTAACCGATTGGAGTTCGTGGCACAGGTGCCTATGTGGCTTCGATTCTCAGAAGGATTTACCGATTTCGTGGTACTTTCTTCAGGTGTAGTAGAGATTGCTTTGGGTTTGAGTATGCTATTCTTGTATAAGCATAAGGCGGTAGTAGGAGCGTTGCTCGCCCTCTTTTTTGTACTCATCTTCCCTGGAAACCTCAATCAATATTTCTATCATATTGATTCATTCGGGTTGAATACTGACACTGCACGTCTTATCCGACTATTCTTCCAGCCAGTACTGATAGCATGGGCATTGTGGTCTACTGGTGGTTGGCAGGTTTGCAAAGAATGGATGTCGAGATTAAGAAAATAAATCGTAAGGATTAGGAATCAACTTTGATAGGGTAGAAACTTCCTTGGTCGATACTTTCCAAGGCTATGATAGACGAAACACACGAGTTTGAAATATCACTTTTATGGCGTAAAAAATATTATTGTAGAATTTAATAAAGAGTAAAGAATTATGGCAACAGTTTATGATTTCAATTTGAAAGATAAGAAAGGTAACGAGGTAAGTCTCGAGACATATAAGGGTAAGGTACTTCTTATCGTAAACACAGCGACAGGTTGTGGTTTTACTCCACAGTATGAGGAGTTGGAGGCAATGTACCGCAGTCTGAAGGAGAAGGGTCTTGAGATTCTCGATATTCCATGTGATCAGTTCGGTCATCAGGCTCCAGGTACAGACGAGGAGATTCACGAGTTCTGTACAGCAAAGTTTGGTACTGACTTCCCACAGTTCAAGAAGAGCGATGTGAACGGTGCTAACGAGCTCCCTCTCTATACATGGTTGAAGAGTGAGAAGGGCTATGCAGGTGGTGCATATGAGGAGAAGTTGGCTGCTATTATGGAAGACCTTTACAACAAGGCAAACACAGAGCCACGCAAGCAGAACGACATCCAGTGGAACTTCACAAAGTTCCTCGTTAACCGCAATGGTGAGGTTGTTGCACGCTTCGAGCCTACAGTAGACCTCAAGGAGGTTCAGAAGGCTGTTGAGGCTGCGCTTTAAGCAGAAGCTGATAAGTAAGTTTTAATAGTCCTTTGAGGGCAATCGTTTAGGAGTTGAAGGTTTTAGTGGGGTTAAGCCATTACTGTTTCTTTTCGGAGGGCAGCAGTGTAAGGATATGAAAGGTATCGGCTTAACCCCTACTAAATTTCTTCGCTCCTTTTTTATTAAGACAATTTGGAGTACGAATGGCTGTAGATATAGAAGAATTTCGCAAGGAAGTTTATAACGTTGTGGCATCAATCCCGAGCGGTCGTGTACTGAGTTATGGGCAAATAGCATGGCTTGTAGGCTGTCCTCGTCATGCTCGTTTGGTTGGAAAAGTGCTACATGGCGTATCTGAAACAGAAAATTTGCCATGTCATCGAGTTGTAAATGGTAACGGACGTACGGCTCCTTGTTGGGAAGAACAGCGCGGTTTGTTGGAAACTGAAGGAATAACCTTCCGTGCAAATGGTTGTGTCGATATGAGAAAATGGCAATGGAAACTGGAGGAGTAAGGTTTCTGTTGTCATTTATTCCTGAAACATTGTTGTCTAATGACAGATTTGGGTTAAATGTGTGAACGCTTTTCGTATTGCGTTATCGGAAGAATCGAAGTTCCTCATTAGACAAAAATATGGCTAAGGCAGTCAACTATCTATCCTATTATCACCTTCTTTCATTGAAAACCTTTTCATTTTAATACTTCGAAAAGCTGCAGGCAAGGATTTGAAAAATCATTACATAATTTCAAGCAAGACATCTATAAATAACGGCAAAAACACATACATAATGTAGGTTTGTAACCATAAGGAAATCAATTAGTTACAAAGTCGTAACGTAAAAGGTGCTTAATTGGACTTCAAAAGGGCGTTAGTAAGGGTCTTAAAGGGCGTCTTTTGCAAGTCAATTTGGCGTCTTTTTGAAGCCAAAAGAGCATGTATTGGTTTTGAGTCGCATGAAAATAGTTTACAAACCTCAATTAATAAGGGAATAAGTTGTTTGTAGAAGACAGATAGACATTGCATCTAATTACATTTATCATGTAGTTTTTTCCTCTTTATAAAACCATCTAATTGGGGGTAATCATTCCGTTTATGTGGATTAATCTCATTCTGTTAACAATCTACAAATTTAACGGAAGAACTTTTTTTTATCCTTACTCTGTGACTATATTATAACGATAAGATACAAACTAAACCTTTTTCTTTTTGATTTATGTCCGTCATTCCTTTGTAGACTGAAATAAAAGCATTAATTTTGTAGGCATAAAAAGAAAAGCAAATGCAGGCAATGATTTTTGCAGCCGGACTCGGTACCCGTTTGAAACCGCTTACTGACACAATGCCAAAAGCGTTGGTAAGGGTGGGAGGTGCGCCACTGCTTGAGCATGTAATCAGGAGATTAATAGATGCTGGATGCAGTCGTATGGTTGTTAATGTACATCATTTTGCAAACCAGATAACAGACTATTTGGATGCACACAACTATGGTGTGGATATCTATGTGTCTGATGAAACAGAGCAGCTCCTTGACACCGGTGGTGGTATCAAGCGAGCTGCTTCGCTTTTTGATCAGTATCAGCCAGTGCTGATTCACAATGTTGACATATTAAGTAATGTGGATTTAGCTGCTTTCTATCGCCATGCTTTAGAAACAAAGGCAGATGCTCTGCTGTTGGTAAGCCGTCGTGTGACCCAACGTTACTTGATATTTGATAGTAATATGCGCTTGGTGGGCTGGACAAATGTGGCTACAGGCGAGGTGAAGTCACCTCATGCCGAGATACGTCAGTTGCATTTCGTCTCACCAACAGAGGAAGAAAGTTCTTATTATCAGAACAACTGTTACCTCTGTGCCTTCTCTGGTATACACGTGTTAGCTCCCTCTGCGGTACAAACCGTTGAGGCTGTTGATAAGGATAAGTTCCCCATTATGGACTTCTATCTCAACAATTGCGACACACTTGATATCCGTGGCGAACTAAAAACCGACCTTCATCTACTTGATGTAGGCAAACTCGACAGCTTACAAGCTGCTGAAGACTTTATTGCAAATTCAGAGTATCAAAGCTCCAAGACGGAGAACTGATATTTTAAAATACATTCATTTACATGCAACAGAAGATTATCATTTTGGATTTCGGCTCACAGACGACACAGCTTATTGGCCGTCGTGTGCGTGAGTTGGATACCTTCTGCGAGATCCTCCCTTACAACAAGTTCCCGAAGGACGACCCATCTGTGATTGGTGTGATTCTTTCTGGTTCACCTTATTCCGTACATGACCCAGAGGCTTTCAAGGTAGACCTCAGTCAGTTTATCGGTAAGATTCCAGTGCTCGGTATCTGTTATGGTGCTCAGTACATCTCTTATTCAAATGGAGGTAAGGTTGAGCAGACGGGTACACGTGAGTATGGTCGTGCCAACTTAGAGAGTATCGACCTTAACAATCGCCTTTTTACAGGCTTTGAGAAAGGCTCGCAGGTATGGATGAGTCATGGTGATACGATTACAGCAATCCCAGAGGATTACGACATTATAGCTTCTACTGGTGATGTTAAGTATGCTGCCTTTGCATCAAAGACACAACCAGTATGGGCAGTACAGTTCCATCCAGAGGTTTACCACTCATTGCAGGGTAAGCAGTTGTTGGAGAACTTCGTTGTGAATATCTGTGGTAGCAAGCAGGAGTGGAGTGCAGCTTCGTTTGTAGAGAGTGCTGTTCAGGAGATTCGTGAACAGGTGGGTAACGACCGTGTTATCCTTGGTCTTTCTGGTGGTGTCGACTCTTCTGTTTGTGCAGTATTGCTTAATAAGGCTATCGGTAAGAACCTTACTTGTATCTTCGTAGACCATGGTATGCTCCGTAAGAATGAGTTTACAAAGGTGATGGATGCTTATAAGGGACTTGGACTGAACGTTATCGGCGTTGATGCATCGGAACAGTTCTTTAAGGATTTGGAAGGTGTTACCGACCCAGAGCAGAAGCGCAAGATTATTGGTCGTGACTTTGTTGAGGTGTTTAACGCTGAGGCAAAGAAGATTACCGATGCTAAGTGGCTCGCACAGGGTACTATCTACCCAGACCGTATTGAGAGCCTTAGTATTACGGGTATGGTTATCAAGAGTCACCATAACGTAGGTGGACTTCCAGAGGAGATGCATCTTCAGCTTTGTGAGCCACTTCGTTGGCTCTTCAAAGACGAGGTTCGCCGTGTAGGTTATGAGCTTGGAATGCCAGAACGCCTTATCAAGCGTCATCCATTCCCAGGTCCTGGTCTTGCTGTTCGTATTTTGGGCGACATCACTCGTGATAAGGTTCGTATCCTTCAAGATGCAGACGATATCTATATCGAGAAGATGCACAACTATACTATGCCAGATGGTACAAGTCTTTACGACCATGTTTGGCAGGCTGGTACCGTATTGCTCTCTACGATTCGTTCAGTAGGAGTGATGGGTGATGAGCGTACTTACGAGCATCCAGTTGCTCTTCGTGCCGTTACATCAATGGATGCAATGACTGCTGACTGGGCACACCTCCCTTATGATTTCATGGCAGATGTTTCTAATGAAATCATTCGTAAGGTGAAGGGAGTTAACCGCGTATGTTACGATATCTCTTCAAAACCACCTTCAACAATTGAGTGGGAGTAAGAAGGAAAACAGACAAAATAAAAGGATAGGGACGCAGTTGTGTCCCTATTTTTCGTTATACAATATTATAAAGAAATAAGAACAGGATTTGTATAGGACTTTAGGATAGTGTAAGATATTGTTTGTTGCATTGATAATCAGGTTGTAAAGTCTTGTTTTACTTGGTTGGTTTCATTACAGTCTTTTAATCATTGCAAATTATTTACGTGAAAAAAAATATTTATTTTCATGAAGAAAAATATTTATGTTCATGAAAATAATTCTTTTTTATCGTGAAGAAAATTCGAAAGTAACACTTTGTAGACTGAATAAAGGGTAAGGCTCATGGTCTTGAAACAGTGTTTTAACAGCTTTAGAAGGCTGATATTAGGGCGAAGGTGGCGGGAAGGAAAAGTGGTTTGGTAATCTTAATGGAAAGAAATTAGCGCTGTTGTTAAAAAAAAGTCCGAAGACTCATAGTGAATCTTCGGACTGATTATATCTGTATTTCAGATAGTTGCTTACTTGTTCTTCAGCAAATCGCGAATCTCAGAGAGCAGTTTCTCCTCGTTAGTTGGCTCTGGATCAGGTGCAGGAGCAGCTGGTTCCTCTTCCTTCTTCTTAGAGAGCTTGTTGATACCCTTTACCATCATGAATACGCAGAAAGCAATGATAATAAAGTCAAGCAATGTCTGCAAGAAGTTACCATAGTTGATGGTTGCTGGAGCAGGAGCAGTTACACCAGGAATTTCTACTTGTGGAAGTGTGTACTTAAGGTCTGAAAAGTTAACGCCACCGATAAGCCATCCGATAGGAGGCATGATGATATCGTCAACGATAGATGAAACAATCTTGCCGAAAGCACCACCGATGATTACACCGACAGCCATATCAACGGCATTACCCTTTACTGCAAATTCCTTGAATTCTTGAATAAGTTTGCTCATAATTAATTTTGTTGTTAATTTGTTTGTTTGTCTTGCGTTTTATACTAATACCCTTTCTTTTGTTATATAGACTTTGCAATCTTGGTTTGTTAGATTGCATAGAATTGCCTATGTGTGCGAAACGAGTTATTTTTTATAATAATTAATACGCTAAGCGACTGCAAAAATAAAAAAAAAATTGTATCTTTGCAATCGTAAGATAGAAAATCTTCTATAAGGAGGTAAAAAGAAATTCGTTTTTATAAACTTTTATAAATAATTTAAAGTAAAATGGTAAATGTAGCTATTAACGGCTTTGGCCGTATTGGTCGTCTCGCATTCCGTCAGATGTTCGAGGCTGAAGGTTATGAGGTTGTTGCAATTAACGACTTGACAAGTCCTAAGATGCTTGCTCATCTGTTGAAGTATGATACCGCTCAGGGTGGTTTCGCTGGCAAGTTCGGTGAGGGTAAGCACACTGTAGAGGCTACTGAGAATTCTATCATCGTTGATGGTAAGGAGATTAAGATCTCTGCTGAGATGGACGCTGCTAACTGCCCATGGGCTGCTAACAACGTAGACGTAGTTCTCGAGTGTACAGGTTTCTACACATCTAAGGAGAAGGCTTCTGCTCACCTCAAGGCTGGTGCTAAGAAGGTAGTTATCTCTGCTCCTGCAGGTAACGATCTCCCAACAGTTGTTTTCAATACTAACCACAAGACTTTGACTGCAGCTGATACTGTTATTTCTGCAGCTTCTTGTACAACAAACTGCTTGGCTCCAATGGCAGCTGCGTTGAACGCATATGCTCCAATCCAGTCAGGTATCATGTCAACAATCCACGCTTACACTGGTGACCAGATGATTCTCGATGGTCCACAGCGCAAGGGTGACCTCCGTCGTTCACGTGCAGGTGCTTGCAACATCGTTCCTAACTCAACTGGTGCTGCTAAGGCTATCGGTCTCGTTATCCCAGAGTTGAATGGTAAGTTGATCGGTTCTGCACAGCGCGTTCCAACTCCAACAGGTTCTACAACAATCCTCGTTGCTGTTGTTAAGGGTAAGGACGTAACTGTTGAGGGTATCAACGCTGCAATGAAGGCTGCTTCAACTGAGAGCTTCGGTTATACTGAGGATCAGATCGTTTCTTCTGATATCATCGGTATGCGTTTCGGTTCTTTGTTCGATGCAACTCAGACTATGGTAAGCAAGATCAGCGATGATTGCTACCAGGTACAGGTTGTTTCTTGGTACGACAATGAGAACTCTTATACTTCTCAGATGGTTCGTACAATCAAGTACTTCGCAGAGTTGAAGTAATACCAACCGGAAGGTCATCTGCAATCCTCTCTTGCATAGAGAGTGGTTGACGGATAAAATAATAGTCCCTGTCAGCTTGCTGGCAGGGATTTTTTTGTTATCTTTGCGACATGAAGAACGAACAGATAGGTGAGGGTACGGCTGCAGGTATAGCTCTTGACAAGCGTATGATAACCATTCTTGGTCCTACGGCTTCGGGTAAGACCGAACTTGCTGCGCATTTGGCTGCTCGGCTTAACGCTGAAATCATCAGTGCAGATAGCCGTCAGGTCTATCGTGGCATGGATATTGGTACGGGTAAAGACTTGGCTGATTACACAGTTGAGGGGCATGCAATACCTTATCACCTTATAGATATATGTGAACCCGGTACGAAGTATAATCTTTTTCGCTATCAACAGGATTTCCTTGATAGTTATGAAGATATACGGAGTAGGGGAGTGTTGCCTATTCTCTGCGGCGGTACAGGTCTTTATATTGAAGCTGTGCTGAAGGGTTATAGCCTTTCGCCAGTGCCACAGAATCCTGAACTTCGTAAGGCGTTGGAGGAAAAGTCGCTTGAAGAATTGACGGCAATGTTGGTTGAACTGAAGAAAAAGAATCATTCCGTCATGCACAACAAGACGGATGTTGACTCTTGTCAGCGTGCTATTCGTGCGATAGAGATTGAAACTTATAATCTCACAAAGCCAACAGAAGAGCGGCAATGTCCACCAATTGAGTCATTAATAATAGGTGTAGACATAGATCGTGAAGCACGAAGAAAGAAAATAACCAACCGCTTAAAAGCACGTCTTGAAGAAGGAATGGTTGGCGAGGTAGAAGGATTACTGAAGCAGGGTATACCTGCAGAAGACCTTATCTATTATGGTTTGGAATATAAGTTTGTAACAGAGTATCTCATAGGAAAGCTGTCTTACAATGAGATGTTCCGACAGTTAGAAATCGCCATTCATCAGTTTGCTAAGCGACAGATGACGTGGTTTCGTGGTATGGAGCGTCGTGGCTTTACGATTCATTGGGTAAATGCTGCACAAAAGATGGAAGATAAAGTTGAAGAAATATTGAGTTTATGGTAGAGGAAGGAAGATGGGGCATCATTTATTGTCCGAAGGGAGGATTACTTGGTAATCCAGTAAAGCGTTGGGAACAAGCTGAACGCTGTCTGCAAGCACACAACATACAGTATGATATGGTGCAAAGTGAGAATCCACGTAGTGTGGATAGACTCGTGCGGATGCTGATTAGTAATGGTTATAAAACTATTATTATCTATGGCGGTGACTCTGCGTTAAATGATGCGGTCAACTATCTCATGCTCTTAGAACCAGAAGAGCGTGAGCGTATTACGTTGGGTGTTATCCCGAATGGCGTGTTAAATGACTTTGCACACTTCTGGGGTTTCGATGAGTCACACTTAGAACAGACGATTGTTTGGCTTAAGCAGAAGCGTGTAAGACGAGTAGATGTTGGCTGTATTCACTACGAGAATAAGAAGAATGAGCGTTGCCGGCGATATTTTCTTAACTGTGTAAACATTGGTATGGTGGCAAATATCATGAGTCTTCGTCGCCGTTTGCGCCACCTTTTTATATCCCGCACAATCTCCTTCATCCTCTCTTGCTTCCTACTAATGTTCCAGCGTATGGATTATTTCATGTCGCTGAAAATCAATGCAGATAGTATAAAACAGCGTCTGATGACTGTTTGTATTGGTAATGCCCAGGGTTATGGGCAGACCCCGAATGCTGTACCTTATAATGGTCTGCTCGATGTTTCCATCGTTTCTCAGCCAAAGCTGTGGCAAGCAATGGAAGGAATGTATCTCTTGTTGCGAGATAAGATATTGAATCATCGTAATGTGATGCCATATAGAACGCAGGAGCTGAGTGGACAAATAGCTGAGCACACACCAGTCAGTGTTGATGGTCGACGCTTGAATGGCACGCCTGTTGGTACGTTTACGATTGGTGTTGAGAAAGAAGTTATAAACTTTCTTATTCCAGATTAACCTTTTACTATTAAATAGTTATAGATTTTGTCTAAACTACTTATAGAAATGTTGAACGCTGGTTATGAGTGCTCAGCAAAGTGTTTTCGTGTACGTAGGTTTTAGTGGCATTCTCTCTCTTATTATAGAGATAGTAGTTACTCTCTTCTTACCTTTTTTGCTAACGTTTTATTGCCCCGCACAATATGTGCGGAGGCTTCGCACACATGGTGTTGGTGCTTAGTACGCATGGTCTTGTATGCTAAACATTCTGCAATCTATTGTTTGGATAAGCGCAGATTGTTGTTACGAAAAATGTTATATTTTACTCTAAAAAAAAATAGGACTTTCTTGGTTAGGAAACAACACAAAAACAAGAAATTCTGAAACATTGTAGTCTAATGATTGGTTTGGATTTAAATATGTTCAAGCACTGATAAACCAGTTGAAAGAAAAATCAAATTTGCTGTCACTTCTGTCATCTCGTATAAGATGCTAACAAATTAGTTTACAGTTAGTTCTATGAGAATGTTAAAATGACAGCAAATTAAATTAAAAGTAAATTTGTAATAAGAGCTATATTACCCTTCTCATTCTATTAAGTATTATAACTGCAAACACAAGAAAACAGAATATTTCGAAGATGAGAATGGGAGACTTGTAGAGGAATGTTTTATTGTACACTAATAATTGAAAATATTATCTTACTTTATGATGCCATTATGAAAAATATTTGTATCTTTGAAGAGCCGAAGGGCAAAGTCTGTAAAGACTTCTACCAAAGGATAAATAAAAACCAAACAATAAACCTTAAAAGACATGAGCTACTTAAAATTTGAAAAAGCTCTGATGACCAATCTTCAAGATTCGCTTCCCAGAGAGCTGTTACGAACGAATCGCTCTGGTGCCTATTCTTGCTCGACGATTGTTGATTGTAACACACGCAAGTACCATGGACTGCTTGTTGTTCCTGTTCCTGAACTGGACGACGAGAATCACGTACTGCTGAGTTCGCTCGACCCTACCGTCATTCAGCATGGTGCCTCTTTCAATCTGGGTTTGCACAAGTATCAGGGCAATAACTTTAGTCCACAAGGACATAAGTATATTCGTGAATTTGACTGTGATACTGTGCCAACTACGCTTTATAGGGTAGGTGGTGTCTTGTTAAAAAAAGAGGTTGTCTTCCAGCATTATGAAGACCGTATTTTAATCCGTTATACTTTATTAGAGGCTCACTCAAAGACTACTTTGCAGTTCCGCCCATTCCTTGCCTTTCGTAGTGTTCGCCAGTTTACTCATGAAAATGGTGCTGCTAATCGTTCGTATGAGGTTGTGGATAATGGTATCAGCACGTGTATGTATGCTGGTTATCCATCGCTTTTTATGCAGTTCTCAAAGAAGAATGAGTTTCACTTTGAACCCTACTGGTATCGTGGATTGGAATATCCAAAGGAGCAGGAGCGTGGTTATGCTTCTAATGAGGACCTTTATGTTCCTGGCTATTTTGAGATGAATATCAGCAAGGGCGAAAGTATTGTCTTTGCAGCATCAACGGCAGAATGTCGTACATCAACTTTGAAGAATCTGTTTGATAAGGAAGTGGAGTCACGTAGTCCACGTGATAACTTCTTCCACTGCCTTGTTAATGCTGCTCATCAGTTCCATAATCGTACAAAGAACGATGAGCGTTATATTCTTGCAGGCTATCCTTGGTTCAAGTGTCGTGCTCGTGATCAATTCATTGCTTTACCAGGACTTACTTTGAGTATCGAAGAACAAGATTACTTCGAACTGGTAATGGAGACCGCTGCAAAGGGATTACGTGAGTTTATGGAAGGTAAGCCACTCAGCGTGAAGATATACGAGATGGAGAAACCAGACGTTCCTCTTTGGTGCGTGTGGGCTATACAACAGTATGCTAAGGAGGCTGGTAAGGAGCGTTGTAGAAAACTCTACATGGGTTTGATTCGTGATATCGTTGATTATCTCTTAGCAAGTAAGCATCCAAACCTCACTTTAGATACGAATGGATTGCTCTATGCTGATGCAAAGGGAGAAGCGATTACATGGATGAATTCTATGAATAATGGTCAACCAGTTGTTCCACGCTCTGGGTATATCGTAGAGTTTAATGCGCTATGGTACAATGCACTACGCTTTACAGCCGCAATGGAGATGGAGAGTGGTAATGAAGAGCGCGCAAACGAACTTGATGCACTTGCAGAGAAATGTAAGGTTTCATTTGTTGAAACATTCCTCAATGAGTATGGCTACCTTTATGACTATGTTGATGGTAGAATGGTTGACTGGAGTGTACGCCCTAATATGGTGTTTGCTGTAGCACTTGATTATTCTCCACTTGACCAAAAGCAGAGGAGGGGAGTCTTAGATGTTTGTACACGAGAGCTACTTACACCAAAGGGACTGCGTTCGCTTTCTCCAAAGAGTGGTGGATATAATCCGATGTATACTGGTCCACAGAGTCAACGCGACCTTGCCTATCATCAAGGAACAGCTTGGCCATGGTTGGGTGGCTTCTATCTTGAGGCCTGCTTGAAGCTTTATAAGCAGACACGTCTGAGCTTTGTAGAACGTCAGTTGGTAGGTTATGAAGATGAGATGATTAACCATTGTCTTAGTACACTACCTGAACTCTTCGACGGTAATCCACCGTTTAATGGACGTGGAGCTATCTCCTTTGCCATGAACGTAGCTGAGGTGCTTCGTACGTTAGAATTACTTGAGAAGTATAAATTTTAAGAGGAGGAACCAGTATGAAAGTTTTAATGTTTGGATGGGAGTATCCTCCTCATGTATATGGTGGTTTAGCAACTGCTAACTTTGGTATTTCAGAAGGTCTGCATGCACAGGGTGATGTTGAGACGATTCTCTGTTTGCCACATCCTTTTGGTGATGAAGACCATACTTATGCTGAGATTGTAGCAATGAATCATGTGCCTATCGCTTATCGTGAATTGGGTTATGATTATGTAAAGAGTCGTCTTGGCAATATTATGTCACCAGAACTTTACTACAAGTTGCGTGAGCATATTTATGCTGACTTCAATTATATGAACGTCAACGACCTTGGCGCAATGGATTTTGCAGGAGGTTATCCTTCAAATCTGCACGAGGAGATTAATAATTATTCGATTATTGCTGGTGTTGTTGCACGTACATATGATTTCGATATTATTCATGCACACGACTGGTTGACTTATCCTGCTGGTATTCATGCCAAGCGTGTGTCAGGTAAGCCTTTGTGTATTCATGTACATGCAACCGACTTCGACCGTTCACGTGGTAAGGTTAATCCAACCGTATATGGTATAGAAAAGGATGGTATGGACAATGCTGATTGCATTATGTGTGTATCAGAACTTACACGCCAGACGGTAATAAATCAGTATCATCAGGACCCACGCAAGGTGTTTACGGTTCATAATGCCGTTTATCCTTTGCCACAGGAGATTGTTGATATCCCACGTCCTGACCATAAGGGTAAGGAGAAGATTGTTACTTTCCTTGGTCGTTTGACTATGCAGAAAGGGCCAGAATACTTTGTTGAGGCTGCCAATATGGTGTTACATCGTACACGTAACGTTCGTTTCTGTATGGCAGGCTCAGGTGATATGATGGACCAGATGATTTATCTTGCTGCTGAAAGAGGTATTGCGGATCGTTTACATTTCCCTGGTTTTATGCGTGGGAAGCAGGTTTATGAGTGTTTGAAGGCCTCTGATGTCTATGTTATGCCGTCAGTCAGTGAGCCTTTTGGTATCTCTCCTTTGGAGGCAATGCAATGTGGTACACCGAGTATCATTTCAAAACAGAGCGGTTGTGCAGAAATTCTTAGCAACTGCATCAAGGTAGACTATTGGGATATTCATGCGCTTGCTGATGCTATTTACTCCATTTGTCATAATGAGAGCCTTTTCGATTATCTCTCCGTAGAGGGTAAGCGGGAAGTGGACCAGATAACATGGGAGAAGGTTGGTGCGTGGATTCGTGAACTCTACCTTCGTACCTTGGGCTGGCAGTAAAAGCCCTGAGAGTACTAATAACCTTTTTAAAACTAAAACAAAAAGATAATGAAAACAATCTGTTTATATTTCGAGATACACCAGGTAATTCACCTGAAACGCTACCGCTTCTTTGATATTGGTACCGACCATTATTATTATGACGATTTTGAGAACGAACGTTCTGTATCAGAAATCGCTGAGAGAAGCTATATGCCAGCATTGGATACGCTGTTGCAGATGATTAAAGACAATGGGAAAGCATTTAAGGTAGCCTTCTCTCTTTCGGGTGTGGGTATTGAGCAACTTGAAATGCATGCTCCACAGGTGCTTGAAAAACTGCAAGAACTGAATAATACAGGATGTGTAGAATTTCTTGCAGAACCTTACTCTCATGGTTTAGCATCATTAGCTAATGAGGAAAGCTTTAAGTCTGAAGTAAAGCGTCAGGCTCAGAAGATTAAGGAATACTTTGGTCAGACACCAAAGATATTGCGTAACTCATCACTTATTTATAGTGACGATATTGGTTTGATAGCTTCTCAGATGGGCTTTAAGGGAATGTTGACAGAGGGCGCAAAGCATGTCTTGGGTTGGAAGAGTCCACATTATGTATACAACTGTGCTCTTGCTCCTAACTTAAAACTTCTGTTGCGTGATGTGAAGTTGAGTGATGATATCTCATTGCGTTTCAATAATTCAGATTGGGATGGCTATCCATTGTTTGCTGATACATATATGGCACAGATTGTAGCACTCCCAGAGGAGGAGCAGGTAATCGGTATCTTTATGAATCTTTCAGCACTTGGTATAGAACAGCCATTGTCAAGTAATATCCTTGAGTTCTTTAAGGCGTTACCAGTTTGTGCTAAGCAGCAGGGTATTACTTTCTCAACTCCAACTGAAATTTGCATGAAATTGAAGAGCGTTGACAATCTCTATGTGCCAGATACCTTGAGTTGGATGGATGAAGAACGTGATGTCAGCACATGGTTGGGCAATCCAATGCAGCGTGAAGCTTTTAACAAGTTGTATAGTATTGCTGATCGTGTACGTATTGCTAACGACCCACGTATCAATCAAGACTGGGACTATTTGCAGGCAAGTGACAACTTCCGCTTTATGTCAACCAAACCTTCACGTGTTGGAATGGATCGTGGTATCTATGATAGTCCATTTGATGCCTTCACCAATTATATGAATATTCTTGGCGACTTCTTGAATCGTGTCAATACGCTTTATCCTGCTGATATTGATAATGAGGAGTTGAATAGCTTGCTTACCACTATCCGCAACCAGGGCGATGAGATTGAAATGAGAACTAATGATATTAGTAATCTTCAAGCAAAGGTTGACAAATTGGAAGTTGAAGGTGATAAACTTCGTGCGCAGTTAGAGAAAAAATCGTCAGCGAAGAAGGCTACTACATCAAAAACTGCAGCAAAGAAACCTGTCAAGAAAACTTCTGCTAAAAAGGCTGTAAAGGCTGTTGCTGAAGAAGTGAAAGCTAAGTAAGTCTTTTATAACATACGCCTAACGCTCATATAGCAAACTGGTAAATCTATCAGCTGTGCTATATGAGTGTTTTTTTGTTATCGGATAGCAATATTTTGAAATGTCATCTGATATTATTTTTCTCTAATGAAGGTTATTAGGAGTTTGGTTTAAGGGAGTAGGGGGTAGTTGTTATAATGTACAATATCTTAGTGTGGTATGGTATAAAGTGTATAGTAAAACTGATATGGGACTTATTTCTCCTCCATTGAAACACAGCACCAGCGAGAAACCTTGAGCATTACCCCTATGCCAGGGATTTCTTTTAGGAGATAATACTTCTTGCTTGAGCGAACTAATCGCCCAATCATCCCCTTTAATGGTCCAAACTTAACAAGAACCTCGTCCCCAGCTTTCATTTGTGCCTCGTCTGAAGATAGGAACTTACGCATCGTTATCTCTGGATTACACATCAAACGGAACTCATACATCTGGTCGTGTGGGATAAGTGCATACTCTTGTGAATCCTTAGCTTTCTTTACAACGCTAATCTTATAGTTGGCTTCTTGTACAATCTTCTGAAATGAAATGTCTTCTCCAGGTTTCTTAACAAAGATAAGATTGCGAACAACAGGACGAAGAATAGAGTGGGGTTTGCCATCATGTCCTTCTATATCGACATATTGTTCTGGAACGAAACATTCCAAGCCATGACTTGTAAAGTAGGTTCTCACCTCTTCAAGCTTCAGTGTGAATAGCCTCACTGCATACCAAGGCGTTCCATCATCAATGACTCCGTCTATATAGCTTGCTGCTGTTGTCATAGTTTGTACAAGAATAATTATTTGTTAGATGTGTAACCAATTAGCCATAATCCTTTTCCCATCTGGTGTTAGAACGCTCTCTGGGTGGAATTGGATGCCATAGATGTTATGCGTTCTATGGCGTAATGCCATGATAAGTCCTTCTTTGCTTTCGGCTATTATTTCTAAGCAATCGGGGAAGTTTGTTTTCTCTACGACCCAACTATGATAGCGTCCCACGAGAAAGGTTTTAGGCAAACCAGCAAACAATGGCGTTTCAACGATTTGTGTGGTTTCCGTTGTTACACCATGGAAAACATCAGACAAATTCTTCAACTTTGCTCCGAATACCTCACCAATGGCTTGATGTCCTAAGCAAACGCCCAAGATAGGCTTTACCCCAGCGTAACGATGAATAACGTCCAATAGTAAGCCAGCTTCTGAAGGAACCCCAGGGCCAGGACTTAAAACAATACGATCGTAGTTATTCAAATCTTCAAGGGAGAACTGATTGTTGCGAACTACCGTTACATCAACTCCTAATTCCTTTATGAGATGAACAAGATTATAGGTGAAAGAATCGTAGTTATCAATGATAACACAATTTGTTTTCATTCGTGTATCAACCTTCTAATCAATAGACTTACTTTACCTTCTCAAGAAAGTCCTTTAGTAAAGCAACATCCTTTACCGCTGGTGCTGTCTCAAACTTCTCGTTCACACTGATACCATAGAACTGGGGATGAGAAAAGCTTTTAATCTTGTCAATATCTTCGGCACCAATATTCCCACTTACAAGGAAAGGAGCTTTCCCTTCATATGCTCCCAAAATGCTCCAATCCTTTAGATTATCTTGGATGTCAAAGAGGAAATAATCAACCCCTTCTACATATTCTTTGTATTTCTCAATGTCCTCACGCTTTGTAATAACAATACGCTTCATAATCTTTATTCCAGCATGAATGTCTGGGTCAAGGGTGCGGCGAAGATTATCAATCATCACCATACTTTCTTCTCCATTAAGTTGGACAATATCAAGATTGAAGTTTACAACACGTGTAACAATATTCTGTGGCATGTCATCAGCAAAGACTCCACAAAGAGTAGGTCTTTGTTGCTGTTGAGATGATTCATGTGCAGATAAGGCAGACAGCGTCCCATAATCGGGAATAATACCAGCACATGACGATATCTGACTAACGTAACGTTCGCTTTTAGGAAGGAAATTCAATCCCACCCAGTCTATGGCAAGTTGAGAAACTTCGTGAATATTGTGGGCATCACGCATGCCGCATACCTTTATAATCATATAGATATAAAAATCTCAAATTCTTTTACGCTACAAACTTACATAAAATTATCGAATTATACGCTTGTGAATTAAAGAAAAGCTCTTTTATTTAGAGGAAAGACGAATTAAGAGGAATGATTCAAGAGTATTCCTATAAAAAACTTAATGTATTTAATCCAAATCTCTAAGTTTGTAATTTATATTGCAAACTTAGAGATTTGGGTTCAAAGTGAAAATATTCTTGTAGGAAGATATAATAATATCTTTTAGATAGCGTTTAGAAGACATATAACTCTCAACAACTTATTTTTGGCCTATGGTTAGAATATTTACTTCCGAAGAACTTAAGCCGTCTGAGAAGACGCTTAATATTATCCGACAGATAGCTTATACCTATCGTGTTATTAAAATCAATGGGAAGATGCAAACCTTCTGTTTGAATTAATATTTATATGGAAATAATAGTATCACCTTCCCTGCTCTCCGCTGACTTCCTTCATTTGGATAAGGAGATTGAAATGATTAATGAAAGTGAGGCTGATTGGCTTCACATGGATGTAATGGATGGTGTCTTTGTGCCTAATATCTCTTTTGGCTTTCCTGTGCTTGAAGCAGTAGGTAAGGCATGTAAGAAGCCAATGGACGTACACTTTATGATTGTTCATCCAGAGAACTATATTCAACAGACAGCTGACACTGGTGCAGCTATCATGAATGTTCAGTATGAGGCTTGTGTTCATTTACATCGAACGATACAAGCGATTCATGCTGCTGGTATGAAAGCTGGTGTGACGCTTAATCCTTCAACACCTGTCAATGTACTTGAGGATATCATTGGTGATGTGGATATCGTTCAGCTCATGAGTGTAAACCCAGGCTTTGGTGGACAGAAATTCATAGAGAGCAGTATCAAGAAAGTACAACGCCTTCGTCAGTTGATTGACCGTGAAGGTAGTAAAGCTCTGATAGAGGTTGATGGCGGTGTACAGGCTGACACGGCTCCTCGTTTGGTTGAAGCTGGTGTCGACATTCTTGTTAGTGGCAGTTATGTCTTTAAGGCTGCAGATCCTAAGGCAACTATCCATTCACTCAAACAATTACATAGATAATTATAAGGTATAAAAGATACCCTCACTTGTTCTTAACGTGATAGTTAAGAGATAAGTGAGGGCGTTTTGTATCGTTAAGAAAAGAACTATTTGTTCTTATGTTAGTTGCAAACTTACTTTGTGTTCACGAACCATTCTCCGCAAGTTGAATATGGCGTAACGCATACGCCCAAGGCTGGTGTTAATGCTAACACCCGTCGTCTCAGCAATCTCTTTAAAAGACATCTCTTGGTAAAAACGCATAAATACCACTTCACGCTGTGTTGCAGGAAGAAGGTTCATCATTCGTTTTACATCAGAGAGTGTCTGACTGTTAATGAATTGACACTCAATGTTATCAATAACAGTATCATCACCACCAACATTAGATAGGTCATTATCCTTAGGGGCATCAATCACTTTATCTGCACGCTGCGCACGATACCAGTCCATAATCACATTATGAGCGATACGCATAATCCATGCAGAGAACTTACCTGTTGGTGAGTATCTTCCCTGTTGCAACTTCGTGATAATCTTTACGAAGGTTTCTTGAAATAAGTCATCAGCAGCATCCCTATCACGCACAACGAATAGAATATACGAAAAGAGTTTCGATTGATTGCGCGATAGCAACAAATCGAAAGCATCGTTGCTTCCTTCAATGTATGACAATGCCAACTGCTCGTCGGTCATCTCATTCAGATTCTTCATTTTCAATTTTCTTTCTTATGAAGTAGAAGTTTATCGATAGGCTTTTCTAACTTATATAATTATTTGGGAATGCAAATATAATCATTTTTCTTATTTAGAGCAAATCTTTTATATAAAAAGTCATTCATCCAACCATTCACTTGCAAGTATATGTTTTTTCATCCCTGGTATTCCCAAGTACTTTTGTTTAATTCCGAAGAAGGCAATATGTTTACCATAGTTTTGCGGATTGGCTGCTAAGCTTATTTCTTCTTTCATTTGTTTGTTGACCATTTGAATGGAAATAACATTCTCAGGCTCAGACTCTTCTGGGTCATCAGCTAATAGGATTGCAGAGTCATACGTGAAAGGTGCTTCCCATTCAGCCTGCTTGATGCTTCGTTTGCAAGCACCAACAATATAGCCATGTACCCAAACTCCATTATTCCCAAAGTTTCCTTTGATAAATTCTGAAACAGTATAGATCTTTGCTTCATTAGGGGATTGTGTAGGTGAGTGCTTTTCTGTTTCGTCTTCATTATCATCATCTGATGGTAGAATTGTTTTACCGCAGCTAAACAAAAGTACAGCAGCGACAAGTAAAGAAAAAAGTTTGTATATCTTCATAGAATTAAGTTTAATAATCTGATACAAAGGTAAGTAAAGATTATCAATAAGTCAAGAGTTGGACACGTTTTTCTGAAATGTAGGTAAATAAAAAAGAGGTTGGTGCAGGAAGCTACCAACCTCGAAAATGATTTAGCAAAATATCTAAATCAGTGAAAAACACATCGCAAATATAGGATAAATAGTGGAATAAAACAAATTTTATCAACAAAAAAATATGTTTTTAACATTGTATGCGCACACATGGGCTAAATATGAAACGATAGGTTCTTCTAAAATATGCCGTGATAAAGACGCTATATTTGGTGTAAAACGATAATACCTCTTTATACGAATAGTTTTATTTTTATTTTGCTGTCACTTTTAACACTTTTCGTAACACTGCTGTAAATGAGCAAGTTATATTCTTGAAACGACTGACAGGAGTGACAGGAACTTTTTTTTGGGGAGAATTGCTTTGCTATAACCGCTTTTCTTATTTTATATTTAGTGATAAGACGAAAGAGATAATGACAACGCAGAAGTCATTCAATGACTATATTGAAATCTAAGGTCTTGTAGTGAAACAGATGTACCAATATAAAAGAATGATTCCAACAGTAGTCGTATATTGGAGCGCGCATACATGAGTATATGCTAAAAAGAATTCGTATAAGGATTATACATTGATTTATAATTGCATATATCATAATTATTAGCTAAATTTGCACTGTAATTAAACCTTTTTATTAATTAAATAAAGTTATTATGAATAAAATTCTACGCTTTGCTTTTGTTGCAGCATTCGCTGCTGTTAGTTCTTTATCTTTTGCACAGAAAACAGTTACCTTTGAAGCTGGTAAGGATAAGGGAACTGGTCTGGCTGTTGAAAAGGATGGTGTTACTATTACTCTCAGCGCAGGTAAGGTAGATGATAAGTTTTCTTATCGTTTGCACAAGGATGCTACAACAACAATTACCTCGTCTGCAGCAAACATTACCAATGTTGCCTTTATATGTGATACATTTAAACAAAAGGATGGTAAGACATTCTTAGGTGATGGCTTCGATTCATCTATGGAAGGATTGACTATTTCTGCTGACAAAGTTAATGTAACATGGACCGGTGATAAGAATTCTGTCGTGTTCAATACCCCAAAGCATCAGGTGCGTGTTAAGAAAATCACCGTTACTTTGAAGAATGATCCTACTGGTATTAACGAAGTTAGCAACGGTACTGTAAATGAGAATGCATCTATCTACAACCTCGCTGGTCAGCGTGTAGGTAAGGATTATAAGGGAGTAGTTATTCAGAACGGTAAGAAGTTTATCAAGAAGTAAGCAAGTTTATTGAATTATCTGATAAACTCCTCTCATAGATTCGATTCATTAGTGTCTTATCTTATTAATATAGACATTTTTGAACACATATTCTAATCTTTAACCGATGTGTTGAGTGTCCGCACGTGTGGTGTTGATGCCCAACACATGTGGTGTGGATGCTTAGCACATATGGTGCGGTTGGTAAACAGACATCGTTTTGTTAGCAATTACCATTGTAATATAATGGACGGGCAGAAGTCGTTTGCCGTTTGGAAGCGTGTGTGTCTCTCTTAAGATAGAACGATATTTTGATGAACAGAGAGTTTAACTTAGGTTTTTAAGTACAATCAAATAGCTTAACTTGTTTGAAATGAGCGTGTTATTAGAGTATTTTACACGCCTAATCATATAAAAAAAGCACCAAAGAAACGATATATTTCTTTGGTGCTTTTATCATGTCATATTCTTGGATTAGAATTCACTTGTAAAGTGGAAACGGATATTCTCAAAGTCTTGCTGTGCCATACTTAGCACATAACCTGAGTCAGCGAGGAAGACGTCACGTCCCTCAATATCCTTAGCCATATACTGGTATTTACGCTTTTTGAAGTTCTCTAACTCTTTCTCGTCGTCAGCCTCAATCCAACATGCTTTATAGAGGTGTACAGGCTCCCAACGACACTTGGCATTATACTCATGCTCCAATCGATACTGGATAACCTCAAACTGAAGTTGTCCAACGGTTCCCACGATACGACGGTTATTGAATTGATTGACAAATGACTGTGCAACGCCTTCATTCATCAACTGTTCTATACCTTTTTGGAACTGCTTAGACTTCATTGGGTCATCGTTCTCAATGTATTTGAATAGTTCTGGTGAGAAGCTTGGCAAGCCGCGGAAGTGGATGTTTTCTCCCTCAGTTAGTGTGTCACCAATCTTAAATACACCACCACTATCAGGCAGACCAACGATGTCGCCTGGGTAAGCCTCTTCTACTGTACTCTTGCGTTGAGCCATAAACTGAGTAGGAGAGGAGAAGCGCATCGTCTTTCCATTACGAACATGGAGGTAAGGCTGGTTACGTTGGAACTTACCAGAACATACCTTACAGAAAGCAATACAACTACGGTGGTTAGGGTCGATATTGGCTGTAATCTTGAAGATAAAGCCTGTGAACTTTGGTTCACTTGGCTCAACTATACGCTCTTCTGCCTTAGTTGGACGTGGACTTGGTGCTATTTCAACGAAACAATCGAGCAACTCTTGCACACCAAAGTTATTCAATGCAGATCCGAAGAACACTGGTGCAACCTCTGCACGGCGATAAGCTTCAACATCAAAGTCAGGGTAAACACCATTGACTAACTCAAGGTCGTTGCGTAGCTGTTCAGCAAAGTCAGCACCTACTTGCTCGTCCAAATCATTTGAGTTGATATCTACTTCAATTTTCTCTGTCACACGCTGCTTGTTAGGTGTAAAGAGGTTCAACTGCTGTTCGTAGATGTTATATACACCCTTGAAGCGCTGTCCCTGGCCAATAGGCCATGAGAGTGGACGTACACTAATCTTGAGTTCTTCTTCCAACTCGTCTAAAACCTCGAATGGGTCACGACCTTCACGGTCCATCTTATTGATAAAGATGATAACTGGTGTGTTGCGCATACGACACACCTCCATCAACTTACGTGTCTGAGCTTCCACACCCTTGGCAGAGTCAACAACGATGATAGCAGAGTCAACAGCCGTCAGTGTGCGATAAGTATCTTCTGCAAAGTCTTGGTGACCAGGAGTATCAAGTATATTTACCTTATAATCTTTATAGTCAAACTCCATTACAGAAGTTGATACAGAGATACCACGCTGTTTCTCAATATCCATCCAATCGGATGTAGCTGTCTTACGTATCTTGTTGCTCTTCACCGCACCAGCAACCTGAATCTGACCACCGAAGAGAAGGAATTTCTCAGTCAAAGTAGTCTTACCAGCATCTGGGTGAGAGATTATGGCGAACGTTCGCCTGCGTTCTATTTCATTCATTTGTTTTATATTCTTTGGGAGTAAAAACCTTGTCAGCTGTTGTTGAAGTGGAGCTAACTAATTAGCTTATAATTCTTTAAATCAATTTATAGCTGAACTAAGTCTAACAATCTTTCTTTTTAACTCCTATTATTTGTCTTGTTCCTGTAAGCCTTTCATGCACTTCTTCAGTGAATCAACCCAATATGGAATCTTTATGCCAAAGGTTTCCTTAATCTTTGTCTTATCAAGGACAGAGTAGGCAGGACGTGTAACAGGTGAAGGGAACTCGTCGCTGTGGCAAGGTTGGATGTCACATGCTGTGTTTCCAGCAAGTTCTGCAATCTTAATCGTGAAGTCATACCAGCTACATACGCCCTCATTAGAGAAGTGGTAGATGCCACTATTTCCTTCATACTTGCGGTTCTCAACGATATCGAAGATGGCATCTGCTAAGTCGCCAGCATAGGTTGGTGTTCCACACTGGTCGAATACAACCTTCAGCTGTGGCTTAGTAGCTGTGAGATTCATCATCGTCTTAACGAAGTTATGACCAAACTCGCTGTAAAGCCATGCTGTACGAAGAATAATATGGTTTACACCAGTAGCTTGAATCTTCTCCTCACCATGTAGTTTTGTTAAACCATAAACGCCAGTAGGAGTACCCTTCATGTCCTCTTTGCAGGGAGTGTTATATGGGTCGCCACCGAAGACATAGTCTGTGCTGACATGAACAAGCAAGCCACCAACCTCTTTCATAGCCTTTGCAAGGTTCTCTGGTGCAGTCGCATTGAGTAATTCAACAATCTCACCCGCCGTCTCTGCTTTGTCCACATTGGTCCACGCAGCGCAGTTGATGATACATTCAATCTTATTGTCTTGTACCATCTTGCGGATGTCTTCGAGATTAGTAATGTCTAACTTCGTATATCCCTCACATACGTCCGTGAAGATATAGTGGTCTTTACTCTGTTTAGATACAAGCTGTATCTCATTACCAAGCTGTCCGTTAGCTCCAGTAACTAAAATATTCATAAGCTATCTCCTTTATTCTTCTCCGAAGTTTAAGCCTTCAGTCTTATCCTTAATATAGTAGTCTGACAACATACCAATGAAGGTTGTTATCTCGTTAAGCGCACGAGTTGTCTCGGGGGTAATCTCTTTCTTCTGCAAACGAAGCATCATCACTCCATAAAGAAGGTCGAAACAAGTTTCGATCTCACTCTTTCCTAACTGCGCAGCAACACTCTTTAAGCGTTCATCATTTGTACGTGCCATCTTGTCTGCTGTACGTTTTGTCTTACCTCTTAGCTCAACAATGAAGGGTAAAACACGATAATATTCAGCAGAATAGAACGGAAACTTTGATGATTGCAGCAACTGTGCGTGCAATTCTGTAAGGTCCTGCATGATCACCTTGTTAATCTGTAGGTGTCCACCTTCTCGACAACCTTCTTGATTCATCATGCGTACAAGGTCGCCAAACCAGTCTTCCTCTTCCTCCTTTTGTTCTTCGGTGTATTGGAACTGGTCGATATATTCTTTACGGATTCGTGTCAATGAGCAACCGTAAGCACGGATAGTATCTTCTATCTGCCACATATAAAGCAGATATTCTGCTATACTCTTCTTTCTTAATTCCTTAGCTACAAACATAAATTACCCTTATTCCATTAATCCGTCAATCGTTGGCAGATGATAAAGATTAAATACTGTACCCACAAGCATGATGATAGAAAACAGAATGACAACAGACCCTATAACCTTATTTATAATAAGAATACCATTGACATCAAACTTTCCTCTAATCTTATCTATCAACCATGATAAGCCATACCACCAAAGCAACGCGCCAGCAGGGATACAGGCAAAACCGATAATCATCTCTAATGGGCGATTAGGCTGTACGAAAGCGAATTGTGCGTAACTTGCAATGAAGAGGAAGATAATCATTGGATTAGAGAGGGTTACCAAGAAGGCTGTAACGCCATTATGGAAGAGAGACCCCTTCTCCTTACCACTCTGATGAGCTTTCTTCATCGGATCTGACTTGAAGCAATAGACTCCAAAGAGTAATAATAATACACTTCCTGTAATCTGTACTATCAACTTATATGTAGGGTTTTCTAAAGGTCCCATAATGAAACTCATACCTAACCCTACGATAAGTGCATAAATTGTGTCGCTGATAGCGGCTCCAATACCTGTTATAAAACCATACCAACGCCCCTTGTTCAAAGTTCGTTGTATACATAATATTCCAACTGGACCCATGGGAGCCGATGCTATAATTCCAATAAGCAGTCCCTTGAAGATGAAATCCAATATATCTAATTGAATAGGAAATTGCATGCTTGTTATTTTGAGTGCAAAATTGCAAAAATAATACGAGATAAGCAAATTTACCTAACAAAACTTTGTGGCATTCCTCTTTTTTTCATAACTTTGCCCATAGTATATTCAAACTAAAAACTTATTATGTCATGGACGTAACAGAGCAGAAACCAGTTGTAACTGGATTGGAAAAGCCATTTGTAATTGGCTTGGATTTAGGAGGAACAAACGCAGTATTCGGTGTCGTGGATCAGCGTGGTCAGGTACTTGCCACCAATTCTATTAAGACACAGGCTTATAAGACAGTCGACGATTTTGTAGAAGCAGGTGTAGAGGCTATACGTCCTCTCGTTGCTAAATATGGTGGAATTGGTCAGTTCCGTGCTATGGGTATTGGTGCACCTAATGGTAACTTCTATCGTGGCACGATTGAGTTCGCACCAAATCTCTCATGGGGACACGATGGTGTTGTGCCATTGGGCGAAATGTTCTCGCAGAAGTTAGGTATTCCTGTTGGTCTTACCAACGATGCGAATGCTGCTGCTATCGGTGAGATGCAGTATGGTGTAGCACGCGGCTTGAAGGATTTCATCATGATTACTCTTGGTACAGGAGTTGGCTCAGGTATTGTTATTAACGGTCAGATGGTTTACGGCTCTGATGGCTTTGCTGGTGAGTTGGGTCATATGATCATGGTTCGTGGAGAGAAGGGTCGTACTTGCGGTTGTGGTCGTACAGGTTGTTTGGAGACTTACTGCTCTGCAACAGGTGTTGCTCGTACCGCTCGTGAGTTCTTGAAGAATAGCAAGGAAGACTCTTTGTTGCGTGAGATAAAGCCAGAAGATATCACTTCTTTGGATGTTTCTATTGCTGCTGGTCGTGGCGATGCACTTGCTAAGCGTGTTTACGAGTTCACTGGTAATATGTTAGGTGAGGCTTGTGCTGACTTCGCAACCTTCTCTTCTCCAGAGGCTTTTATCTTCTTTGGTGGTCTAACTAAGGCTGGTGACTTATTGATGGAACCTATCATGCGTTCTTATAAGGAGCATGCTTTGGAAATCTTCAAGGACAAACCAAAGTTCTTGGTAAGTTCGCTTGACGATGCTGCAGCAGCCGTTCTCGGTGCTTCAGCAATTGGTTGGGAATTGTAATTAATGATATAAAGTTCAGAGTTCTTTTGAGTTATATGTGCAGTTTGTCTGCTTGTCTACTTGAAAGAGTCTAAAGCTTATATATTAAAAGTAGGGACAAACACCCTTGTCAGACATTCTTTTTATAATTAAAAGAACTGACTTACGAGGTTGTTTGTCCCTATTATGCTTTTTTCTATATTGCTAACTTTATGCGATTTCCTTTTTGTAATGGTGTCTGCAGGCTATGTCTAAGTTGATAGAAGGCGTTTTTCAATAAATTACCTATGTGTGTCTTGCTATATTGATAGTGTTAAAAAGGATTTTTTCTGCCCGTATTCTTTCTATGTGTTGCTATTCCGCACATCTCGTGTTGATGCCCCGCACATATTGTGCTGATGCTTCGCACCAATGGTGTCGAGTATAGAATGTCTTGCTAAACATTGATTAGAAGGAGGCAATTTGTAGTTAGTATAGAATTGTTCAGTCAAAAGTAATCATATGGAAGATTTTTCGTTTGAAAGTTATATCAGGCTGTAAAACTCTTTGTAGACTTTCTTTTTGTAGTTTTTGTTTTGTGTTCTCGTTTTTTTAATCTAACTTTGCGAATACTTATAATACTTAGAAAGAAAAAACAATAACAGAAGATGAAACAGGAAGACGACATCAAGAAAGCGATTGAAGTGATGAGAAAGGGTGGTATCATTCTTTACCCAACTGATACAGTGTGGGGTATAGGTTGCGATGCTACCAATGCGGAAGCTGTAGCAAAGGTATATGCCTTGAAACGCAGAGACGATTCGAAGGCTCTTATTTGCTTAGTTGATTCTGATAACCGACTTCAGCGTTATGTTCGCAATGTTCCTGATGTTGCTTGGCAGTTGATAGAAGCTGTTGAGAAACCAACAACATTGATTCTTGATGGTGCTGTTAATCTTGCCCCAAATCTGATAGCAGAAGATGGCTCTATAGGTATTCGCATTACAAAGGAGCCTTTCTCACATGAGTTATGCTATCGATTCCAGAAGGCTATTGTAAGTACTTCGGCAAATGTCAGTGGTGAACCTGCTGCGCAGAATTATCGTGATATCTCACAGGAGATTCTTGATGGTGTTGACTATGTTTGTGAGTCAAGACGTCAGGAGCACAAACCACATACTCCATCCAGCATTATCAAATTGGCTGCTGATGGCGAAGTAAAAGTTATAAGGAAATAATTGAATAGATAGATGAAAGTATCAGATAGTCAGGAGATTATTTCTCGACTTGATAATTGGCGAAAGAATCATGTTTCCAATCGCGAGTTAGTCTTAGTACTGGCGTTTGCTATTGGTCTTCTTGCTTCATTGGCAGCATATATTCTTCACTTTATTATCAAATTGATAGAGGAATTAGTAACCTCAGGTTTCGATGTTGCAACGATTAACTGGCTCTATCTCATCTATCCAATCGTAGGTATTTGGCTGACAAGTCTATTTGTTAAGTATGTTGTACGTGATAATATTTCGCATGGTATTACGCGTGTCCTCTATGCTATTTCTACGAAACAATCTCGTTTGAAAGCTCATAATACTTGGTCGTCTATCGTTGCTTCTGCCATTACAATTGGTTTTGGTGGTTCGGTAGGAGCAGAGGCACCTATTGTGTTGACGGGTTCAGCTATTGGTAGTAACCTCGGACGTATCTTTAATTTAGATAATCGCACACTCATGCTTCTTGTGGGTTGTGGTGCAACGGCGGCTGTATCTGGTATTTTCAAGGCTCCAATAGCAGGATTGGTATTTACATTGGAAGTGTTGATGGTCGATTTGACCATGGCTTCTCTTTTGCCGATATTGATTGCATCAGTGACGGCAACGTGTTTCTCCTATTTCTTCACAGGTGGTTCGTCAATGTTTCATTTCCAAATGGATAACATCTGGGGACTTGATCGCGTTCCACCAACAATCTTGTTAGGTATCGCTTGCGGTTTTGTATCACTCTACTTCATGCGCTTAATGTCATGGTGTGAGAATGGTTATGGGAAACTTTCTTCTAAGCCTTATCTGAAACTTCTTGTGGGAGGCTTGGTGCTTTCTCCACTTATTTTCCTCTTTCCCTCTCTCTATGGTGAAGGCTATGATAGTTTGAGATTGTTTATAGAAGGAAAGACAGAGGCTGACTGGATGCAAATCATGAGTGGTTCTATGTTTGCTGAAAAGTCAAATTTCTTACTGCTTTATGTGGGATTAGTTGTAATGACGAAGGTCTTTGCAACCAGTGCAACAAATGGTGCAGGCGGTTGTGGTGGAACCTTTGCGCCTTCTTTGTTCATCGGTGGCTTTGGTGGTTTCTTCTTTGCTCGTTTTTGGAATATGGAGCAACTTGGTGTTTATATTCCAGAGAAGAACTTTACGCTCTATGGTATGGCAGCTGTGATGTCGGCTGTGATGCATGCACCTTTGACGGGTATCTTCCTGATTGCCGAGCTAACAGGCGGTTATCAACTCTTCATCCCATTGATTATCGTGACTATCAGTTCTTATCTTACGATAAATATCTTTGAACATCATAGTATATATGCTGTACGTTTGGCAAAGCAAGGTAAACTTCTCACACACCATACAGATAAGTCTATCCTCACTTTGATGAGTATGGATAAGATTATCGATCATGACTTTACATCTGTCGGACCGGATATGGAGATGGGAAAGCTTATTCATGCTATCAGTTCAAGTCGCAATGATTATATTCCTGTGCTCGATGAGTCTCGTAAGTTATTAGGTGAGATTGATATTAACAATCTACGACATATTATTTTCCGTACAGAACTTTATCACCGTTTCCATGTCAATCAATTGATGTCGCCACCAGCAGCAATGCTCGGTGTCAACGACCCAATGGAGGATGTGATGAAGACTTTTGAACGTACGGGTGCACAGTATTTACCTGTTGTGAATATCGATAGCCAGTTGGTTGGCTATATCTCTCGAGCTCGCCTTTATAGTATGTATCGTCAGTTTGTAGCAGACTTTAGTGCAGAATAAATAGGTATCTGCCGTCTCTTACTTATTATCTCATCTCTTGTTAAATTCCCAAAGATAATGAAAAAAGAAAATATACGTATTGTTTTCATGGGTACTCCAGAGTTTGCTGTGGAGTCGTTGAAAGCATTAGTTGAGAATGGATATAATGTTGTAGCTGTAGTCACACAGCCTGATAAACCTGTTGGACGTCATCAAGAACAGCTGCAGCCATCACCGGTGAAACTCTATGCACTTGAACATAACTTGCCTGTTTTGCAGCCTGTAAAGATGAAGGATGCTGATTTTATAGATGAATTGCGTTCTTATAAAGCTGATATGCAGGTGGTTGTAGCCTTTCGTATGTTGCCGGAGATAGTGTGGAGTATGCCTCGCCTGGGTACGTTTAATGTACATGCAGCCTTGCTTCCGCAGTACCGTGGTGCTGCTCCTATCAACTGGGCGGTTATCAATGGTGAGACCGAGACAGGTGTGACGACCTTCTTCCTTGATAAAGACATAGATACTGGTCGCATTATCCTTCAAAAACCATTTGCTATTCCTGATACAGCTGATGTTGAGTATGTCTATGATGGCTTGATGTATTTGGGTGCAAAGATTGCTATGGAAACAATCGATCTCATTGCATCTAAATTGCCTAAAGATAGTTTGGATAATGTTGATTTCTCTGCAGTTCTTGATGGCATAAGTGCTCCTCAGGTGTGTGAAGATGCTGAATTACATCATGCACCGAAGATATTCAAGGAGACATGCGAAATTAATTGGAACCAGTCTGCTAAGAAAGTTTATGATTTTGTGCGTGGACTTAGTCCTTATCCTGGCACTTGGAGTACACTCTGTTCTATTGAAGACAATGGGGTAAAACCTTTGGTAATGAAGGTTTATAAGACGGCAAAGTCAGATCGTACCTCTGTAGGTACCCCTGGTACACTCGTTGTAGAAAAGACCCGTCTCTATGTCAATACGTCTGATAACCTCTTGGAACTTCTTGATATTCAGTTGACAGGTAAGAAACGAATGGATGTTCGCTCATTCTTAAATGGGTTTAAGGATATAGAGAAGTACCTCTTCCAGACAGAATGACGATAGTTTAGACAGAATGACATAAAGACATATTGCTTTAATGACATATTCTAAGGGAAGACAGAATGACATAAAGACATATTGCTTTAATGACATATTTTAATATGGGACGTGTAGGCTGTGAATTAAGATATCTTATGTAGTTCTGTCTGATAGCCTATACTTAACTTCTTTCCAAACAACAAAATATGTCATTAAAACAATATGTCTTTATGTCATTCTGTCTAAATATTTGTCATTCTGTCTAAACTCTTGTCTTTCTGTCTTGTTTTATAGTCTCACAGGCATTGTTATTTGTAATTCTGTGAAGTCTGCCTTCGTTGCATGTGCATTAACGCTAAAGCCTAAAGTAAGATTCTTTAGCTTAGGGAAACTATAAAACACACCAACTTGTTCATGATAAGGTCTTTCCAATCCATTGCGTGATTTATAACCCATGTGTCGGTAGAGGTAATAGCCTAAGCTGACACGAACAGACATGTTACCATAAAAGATCTCGTGACGACCTTCGATGCTAAGTGACCACGGACTATGCTTCTCTCCGATGTATCCATGTTCCTTATCATGTTGTGCAACTCTACTGGCATAATCTCCATAGAAAAGACCAAAGCCTATGCCAGATGCCCAGCGACGTGCATAACGATAGAGTAGGTGAGTATGGAAAGAATAGGCTCCGTAGAAAGCAAACTGCTCCTTACGATAGTCAGGATGTCCTTGCGGTGTTTCAAATTGTGTTTGTTGCCAATCCTCTATTAAGGTTTTACCACCTACTCCAAGTGTAAATTCTGTAAGCCAATACTTTTGGAAGGGATTTTTAGGAAGTGTGTTCCCCTTTGCAACCTTTGTTGTCTCTTTCTCTGGTTCGTATACAATACCCAGGAATGGACCTAAATAGTTTGCGCCTTTGTTGGGTCGTGCCATAGCTCCATTACTATGGTGTGCGAAGTCTAATCCAGCCTTAATGCTCCATTCCTTCGCTACCTTATATTGTCCGTACAGTCCTGCTGTGAAGAAGATATTAAGGTGTGAACCAATATATTCGTTGTCAATATTGTTCTTCTGGTTGTATTTTAGCGAAGTATAGCCTACGCCAGTGCCTAAGTAATAGCCCCATTGCCAGTGCTTACTACGATAAAGTGGACGATTAAAAGTGCCATAGAGTGTCAGAAAGTTGCCTAATTTACTGGTGTAGTCTACTGGCTGTGCTTCTCCCCATGGATTGTCTTTATGCATCGTTGTCCCATGGTTGAAGTTATAACGCAGGCCAACAGAGAAGGTTGGGTAGTTATAATCACGTACAAAATCATTCTCTGAAGGTGTGATATTTAGTTGTGCAGCTATGGCATGCGTCTCTTTCGTCTTAGTCCAGATACGTGGCTCCTTATCTAAACATAAGGTTTGGGCAGGCGTATAATGCACCTCTATACCTACTTTGGGTATAGCGATAGAATCAAACTCCTCTGCAGAAGCAACTGCAGAGAGTAGTAAAAAAGGTATGAAAAGGAGTTTTCTCACTTGTCTTCAAACGGCATCAGAGCACCTGTATTCTGTAGCCAAGTGTTACTTCCAATATACTGTTGCGAGCATTCTTTAACAAATCCTTTGCTTCAGTGTTTTTTGTTAATTTTCTGAGGGATAGGCTGTAACGTCCTTCTATCTGCCATTGTTTCCATTCGTAGCTGACACCGATAGGAATAGATACATCGCCTCTATAGATGCTATTCTTTAAATTAATATCTTCTCCATTCTTTTGCTTAGCGTGTCCACTGATGAGATAGCCTGTGTGTACTCCTGCTGTGAAACTCCAAGGTAAATCTGCCCAAGGATACCAACGTACAAGATAGTTCATATTGAAATAGTGCAAGTTAAAGTTATATGGACCATACGATTGTACAACAGGGTTCCCATAGTCGTCTGTGGTATCAATATTACGATAGACCCCAGAAGAACCTTGGTGACTATAAAGTAGCTCTGCATCAATAGCAATATTGTTAGCAATAAATACTTCAAAATAAGTACCTGCAACAACTCCAACTTTCATTTTTCCATCAATGCCAGAGAGGTTAGATAAGTTTAATCCCACTTTTGGGGCTGCGTAGATGTCCCAAATCGTATGTTCACCAGTTGGTTTGGTATCTTGAACAATAACCCCTTTAACGTCCTGGTAGCCTTCTTTAACGGCTTGTCCAATACGCTTTGCGTAGTTCTTGTTTATTACCTGAGCGTGTCCGTTTGTTAATGCCCCTAAAAGGATGGCAGCAATCAATATAATCTTTTTCATTTTTTAGGAAAACTGATTCTGATGCAAAGATAGTGATTTTTCTTCAAACCATTGATATCTTGTGGCTTTTTCATACATATAAAGATAGAGAATACAATACAGAATGACATAAAAGTATAGATAATGTTAAGCCAGAATGACAAAAAGACATATTTTTAATGACATATTCAATATAGTTTGTGTGAATAAATATGTTATATAGCCATAATGACATATTTTAATTGATGACAGAATGACATAAAAACATTTTCTTTAATGACATATTTCAATGCAGGATATATGGCTGGAGCATTGGGTTTGTCCCTATGTCATTATGTCTTAGCTTTGTCATCATACGTGCGGGGTATCTCGGTGATTACTCCCCCTCCCTATGGGGGAGGGGACAGTTGGTGGGTCAGGCTTTGTTGTCATTTCTTTCTTTTTTATATCGTTTGCCTACAAATATTCTATGAATTTTCTTTCTTTTCTCATTTTTTTTATTTAATTTTGTACCCATAATAAAGGAAATTAGAACTATTAACAGAAAGATTCTGCGAACGAAGCATCTACTGAATTGACCAACACAGTTTTTGTTGTTTAAGTTAACGATTGTTACTGTACCACGTCTATTTGTTTTTGCCCATTCGTTCTTATGTGGAGGAACCTTGATAGTTGTCAGCCTGCAAACTAATCATTGTTTGTAGGGAGGAGATGATATTTTCTCTTTTTAGCCTTAATCGGTATCTACGTCTTCTTTGTTTTGTTCTTTTTCCCTTATCTAATCTTAGAGTATCTTAATATTATGATTAACCAATGGAAATAAACGAATCGCTGAGCTTAGAAACTTTCCCTAAAAGTTATGAAGCTTGCTTTTTGGAATCTTGTTCTGTAAAAGAGAACTGCCTGCATCATTTATATTTCAAACTACAACCATCTACCAACACATGGGGTGGAGCTATTTACCCATCTGCACTCTTACCAGAGAACCTTGTGGATGGCTGTTGCAGGAAATTTCATGATAAAAAGTTAGTAACTTGTCATGCAGGTTTCACTCACTTCTTTGACGAGGTGCGCCGTAAGGACTTACCCGACCTCCGCAATGAAATATATTCCTACTTTCGAGGACGAAGTAATTTCTATCGTTACGGTAATGCTGAGAATGGCTACCTCTTTACATATAGGATGGCAGAAGAGATTAAAGCTATATTCAAAAAATATGGCTACGATGCACCTCGATACGACAGAACATTTGAGTCATTATCTTTTCATGAATATAAATAGACTCGGTTAAACTATAAAAACTTTTAATTCATTCATTATAAATCATCAATTATCTCTGTCCGACAGTGCCGTACACTCTGTCCGAAGGTTTCGGATAATGTGTCCGATTGCTTCGGAAGCATTTAGAAGAGTTCTACTATGAGGAATAATGCTCTTTTATAGCCTCAATATTTGTCGATAATTTAAATGATAAGAGGAGTTAAGTTTGCCTTACATTGTTTCTTTTATGTAAAATATATAAGTGAGAATGTTATAATAGTTTAGGTTAGTATTTTTAAGGTCCAGTGTATTATAATTCCGTTTACCTTAAAAGAATACCAACTTTCTCTCTCCTGAATAATATTGCTATAATTTTATGTCATCCAATAAAGTAATTTTAAAAAATGCCAGTATGCTTTATATGCGCATGTTTATTAGCATGGCAATAAGTTTTTACACTTCTCGTATTGTTTTGCAGGCATTGGGCGTATCAGATTATGGTATTTATAATTTAGTGGGGGGTATAGTAGTTTTAGCAAATATGTTGACTTCTTCTCTTAGTGGAGCTACAAGTCGATATATTACATATAGCTTAGGTGAGAAGGATTTTGAGAAAACCAGAAGAACTTTCTCTACAGCTTTGATGATTCATGTAGGATTAGCTGGATTATTTATTTTTGTTGCTGAAACAGTTGGGTTATGGTTTGTTAATACTCAATTAGTTATAAGTCCAGATAGAATGCTTGCTGCGAACTGGGTATACCAATCAGCTATAATTTCTACAGCTTTGGGCATAACACAAGTTCCGTATAATTCTCTGATAACCTCACATGAACAGTTTGGGGTATTTGCAGTTATAGAAATATTGAGTTCTTGTTTGAAACTTATAATAGCTTTTATAACACTTTATAGTATGCTTGATCATCTTATTTTGTATAGCATACTATATATGGTTATATCTGTTTGTATTATAGTCTTTTATCGCATTTATTGTTTAAGGAATTTCTCTGAGAGTCGTTTTATTAAAATCTTAGATAGAGAGTTATTCCCCAAGTTGCTAAAGTTCTCTGGTTGGACTCTGTTAGGAAATGTGTCGTTAACAGTTTTACAACAAGGTGTTAATATTATTATTAATCTTTTTTTTGGTACAATCATAAACGCTGCTGTTGGAATAGCTACTCAAGTTCAGGGAATGCTCTATTCCTTTATCGGAAACATAACGACGGCATTTACTCCTCAAATTATAAAGGGCTATGTAGAATCTGACTATAAGCGCATGAATTATTTAATATCCATAGGCGGTAAATTTTCTTCAATTTGTATTCTACTTATATCTATCCCAATTATTATAAAGATGGATTTTTTAATGGGATTATGGTTAAAAGAAATTCCAACAGGTGCTATTGTGATATGTCAGATTCTATTGATTAAAAACTTCTTTAATAGCTTTAATCCTTTATTATATACTGCAATTACAGCAACAGGGAATATAAAGAATGCAAATATCTTCTGTGGTATAGAGTATTTGTTATCTGTAGGAATAACTTATCTTATTGTTTTTTGGACTCATTCTTATATATATGCTTTCATATTTAACCTTATAACATCCTTGATTGCATGTGGTATTTATTTATGGGCATTAAAGCATGAGATAAGTAGTTTCTCTGTTTATGACTATGTTGTGCATACTATTTTAGCTGTAACATTATTGGGATGTGTATCTTTTGGGACAGCGTTCTTTACTGAAAGACTTATTCAAAGCGATATTTGGTCTTTTTTTGCAATTTCTTTTATTTCAACTACATTGATAATAATATTATCTTTTTATTTTGTATTAGATAGTAATTCGCGTAGTTTTATTGTTTTAAAAGTTAATTCTTATTTACATTATGGGCATAACTAAAAAACAGGAGATATTGACGTTTTGTAGTAATGCAACTAATAATTGCATTAGTCTTTTCAATTAAGTATGTTATAGGTTAAAATAAGAAATCTATTTAAGTTTAATAGATATGTCATATAAATTGTTTCAGATAAGATTGAAAAAAAAAATAAAGTTATGAAAGTGGAAAATATTAAAATTGCCGTTATTGGCTTAGGTTATGTTGGCTTGCCTTTGGCAAGATTATTCTCAACAAAGTTTAAGACCGTTGGTTTTGATATGAATCAGGGTCGTGTTGATGCGTTAATGGCTGGTCATGATGCTACATTAGAAGTATCAGATGAGTTATTACAGTCTGCTATAAAAAATGGTTTTCTTTGTACAACTAATCTGGAAGACATTAGAGACTGTAATTTCTATGTAGTTGCTGTACCAACACCTGTAGATGTAAACAATCGTCCTGACTTGAAGCCTCTTTGGGGTGCAAGTGAGACGGTTGGTAAAGTTATTTCTAAGGGAGACATTGTTGTTTACGAGTCAACAGTTTATCCAGGCGTAACGGAAGAAGAATGTTTACCTGTAGTAGAGAAGGTTTCTGGCTTAACATTTAATAAAGACTTCTTTGCAGGTTATTCTCCTGAGCGTATAAACCCAGGCGATAAGGAGCATACTGTAGAGAAAATAAAAAAGGTAACATCAGGTTCTACTCCAGAGATTGCTGATTTGGTAGATAATGTGTATAATGCAGTTCTTATTAACGGAACACATAAAGCACCTTCTATAAAAGTAGCTGAAGCTTCAAAGATTATTGAAAACTCTCAACGTGACGTTAATATTGCGTTTATGAATGAGTTGGCTAAGATTTTCAATGCAATGGGTATCGATACAAGAGATGTAATAGATGCTGCTGCTTCTAAGTGGAATTTTATTAAGTTGAATCCTGGTTTAGTTGGTGGTCATTGTATCAGTGTAGATCCTTATTATCTCATTCAAAAGGCACAGGTCTATGGAGTTTTGCCACGTATTATGTCTGCTGCACGTAGATTGAATGATGGTATGGGAGATTACGTTGCAAATCAGACAATCAAGATGATGAATAAGAAGGGTGCACTCGTCAAGGATTCTAATATCTTGATACTTGGTATCACCTTTAAGGAAAATTGTCCTGATGTACGTAATACTAAGGTTGTTGATATCTATTCTACATTGTCGGAATACACTTCAAATATTACGGTCTTAGACCCATGGGCTAATGTTGAAAGAGTGAAGAAAGAATATGGGATTGATGCTGTCGCGTCTTTGCCTAAGGATAAGAAATATGATGCGATTATTCTTGCCGTTTCTCATAAGCAGTTTGCTGATACAGACTGGAGAGAGAAATTAAATGAGAATGGTGTTATTTATGATGTCAAAGGCTTCTTAAATAGAGATATTGTTGATGGACGACTATAAATATAAACTTAGCATAATAATCCCAATGTATAACGCAGAGAAGTACATTGGGATTTGCTTAGACTCTATTCTTGGCTCCAATTTATTAAAAGAGGAGTATGAAATAGTTCTTGTTAATGATGGATCACAGGATAAGTCTCCAGAGATTGCTCAGAACTATGCAGCAAAGTATTCCAATGTAACATACTTAACTCAAGAAAATCAAGGACAGAGTACAGCGAGAAATTATGGAATAAAAACTTGCAAAGGTGAATATGTTTGGTGTGTAGATGCTGATGATGCTGTTGAAAAAGATATTATTGGAATATTATACTTGTTGAAAGAAAACCCTAGTATAGATATACTTGGCGTACAACTAAAAGATGTAGATGAGGAATACAAATTTATATGTTATAGTTGTATTCAACCATCTCTTCCGCATAATAAAATTATATTGGGTAGAGATGCTATCTTATTAGGGTATAAACCTTCTTCCGTGTGTGCTCTTATTACAAGTAAGAAGTTTATAATTGATAATAAACTTTTCTTCGTAGTAGGTATAACACATCAAGATGTAGAGTTATCATACAGATTGGTTTCTCATGCTTCAAAAGTTTTGTTTTCTGATATAGCGCCATATATTTATATTCAACATCCTTTATCTGTACGACATACTCCCAATCCTGAGAAAAGGTTGAAGTATTTAAAAGATGATATTGTTATTTTAGACTCTTTCAAAACTTTGTCGGAAGAATATAACGGTAAAGATAACGAATTGGCTGATTACATTGCTGAGCATCGGAAAAATGTTTTACTTGGGAATATCCTAGCAATTTATAGAGGAAAAAAAGGATTAAAGAAACTCGGTATTTATAGTGCAATTCTTGAGGAGTATCGTAAATGTAATTATTATCCAATACAATTTACTTATACGTCGTTAAAAAAACGTATTTTATCAATGCTGCTTAATAATCGTTTCATGATGAGATAGACGACTACTAATTATGTATATAGGATGAGATATAAAGAATGTTTGGATTATATAAGAAGTGATTATTACCGTATAAAAGGGAGACGGGATGTAGGAATTTTTAGAATGTGGTTGTCAACACTTTTTGATGGTGGATTCCATTTTCTATTGTGGCTGCGTTTGTATAATTGTAATAATTTGTTACGGGAGGGTAAGTAGGTTTATCTATCAGATTATAGGCCTTATTATGCATATTTCTATACATCGCCAAACACAAATTGGTTATGGACTGAGAATAGTTCATAATGGACCTATAGTTATAAATGTTTCTGCAATCATAGGTGATAATGTCGATATTTATCAAATTACCACTATTGGTAGTATGTTTTTAAAAGCTGCTCAAATTGGTAATAATGTTTATATAGGCACATCTGTTTGTATAGTTGAGGATGTAAATATAGGAGATGGAGTAACAATTGGTGCAGGGGCTGTAATTGTAAAAGATGTTGAAGCTGGAACAACTGTTGCAGGGAATCCCGCAAAAGTAATCTCGCATAAGGAACCGGTACGCCTCGTTTGGAGAAGATGGAATCGTGAATGGAATAAATATAATAAAGAATGAATCCACAAATATCTGTTATTGTTCCTGTGTACAATGGAGAGCGTTATCTCCATGAATGCATAGATAGTATTCTTAATCAAAGTTTTACAGACTTTGAGTTAATATTAGTTGATGATGGTAGCATTGATGGCTCTGGTCAGATATGCGATGATTATGCAAAGAAAGATTATCGAGTACGGGTTATACATAAACAAAATGAAGGTATAAACGCAACTCGAAGGCGTGGAGTGTGTGAAGCGAAAGGAATATGGATTAATTTCTGTGATAATGATGATTCTTTACCTCAGGATGCATTAGAGAATTTATATCGTCTTACAGAGGACACAGACATCGTAATTGGTTTTCCAGATACTCCTAATTATCGTAGAGAATTGTCACTTGATGATTGTCGTCGTAATATGATTACAGCAAAGCTCCTCCCTCCGACACCTTGGGCGAAACTATATCGTCGGTCATTATTGACAGATGATATTTTTGATTTTCCTCGGGAAATAGACGGAGAAGAAGATATGATAATGAATATTCGTTTAATGTTCAAGATTACCCGTGCACCACATATCTGTTTTAAGAAGGTGTATAATTTCCGACGTAATACAGCTAGTGTCTCTCACACGAAAAAGGCTTCCTTAGAACATGAGGAGATTTTTGATAAGATAAGGGCTATGTCTATTCCTTCTGATGTAATCTCTTGTTATATGTCAGAGATTTTGTGGAGTAGATTGAATGGCCTTGTTGGTATTGCATTTAATAATCCAGAGTCTATTGTTGAATGGGAACATCCTTATCTTGTCCAGCTTAAGAGAGATATAAAAAGGTATCAATATAAGCTAAATCTTCAACAATGGCTAATGGTATATATTCGCACAAAAAAAATATTAAAGCTTTGTGCTTTCATGATTATGGTAAAGAATTTCATTAGATATCGTTTAGGGCTTAATAACTAATTGTATTTTTATGAGATTGACTTTAATATCCTTATCTACTCCTACATTTAATAATTGTCGTGCAGCGAGTGCTTTACCTTATCATTTGATATCTTCAGTAAAGAAGTCTTTTTCAGCTTCGATCAATGTATATAGCTATAATATTAATGAATTAGATATAGCCCAGATAGAGGAAGTAGAAAAAGAACTGAATATAACAATTCATCTGTTAGATAAGCCCAAGTGGTTAAAAATGATGATGAAGTTACATTTAGTATTTCTTCGAGTTTTCTTGAAATATCCGTTGTATAGTTATTGTAGTTTACCCCCCAAAAATATTGATTCTATTAAAAGTACACACTCTGATGTTATTTGGATTTATGGTGAAGAGTTAGCTAATCATTCTAAATATTTTGAAGGTTCAAAATGTATAGTAACTATGCCTGATTGTGAATCTCTTTATTATTATAGGATGCTTCGGCAGCCTTGGGCAACTATGAGTCTATTGCAAATAATGAAATATTCATTTGCATATTGGCAGTACAAGAGTTTAGAGAGGCGTTTCTGTGAGAAAGATGTAATATATCATTTTGTTGGTAAGGAAGATGCGGATTTTTTTAAATCTATGAACGGTCAAGCTAATTCTTTATTTATGCGCCATCCTTTATATGCCTATAATAGCAAAAAGACTATAAAGTTTCATCAACCAAAGATAAAATTAATATTTACAGGTAGATACGATTTTTATTGTCAGCATGGAAGTGACGATTTTCTGTCAAAACTTGAGAAAAATTGTAATGGTTTATCTTCTTATTTCGAAATAACTTTTTTAGGAAAAGGATGGGAGATGTGGAGTGAAAAACTTCATAAAGTGGGATTTCAGTCTCAGCACATTTCTTTTGCACCAGATTATATAGCAGAATTACAAAATCACGATATACAAGTTAATGCTATAGATGTAGGTACTGGTACGAAAGGTAAGGTGTTAGATGGGATAGCAAATGGTTTGTTAATCATTGGTACACCATACGCATTAGAGAATATATCTGTAAAGAACGGAGATTCGTGTGTTATGGTTTCTAATGGTATTGAATTCATTCAATCTCTTTATGTTATAAAAGCAAATGTATCTCTTTATGAGAGTATTGCTAAAAAAGGGCAAGAGAAAGTCCTGTTAGAGCATAATACAATGGCTATAGCAAGAAATCTTTTTGGGAATTATAAATAAAAAATAATTTATGTGGTTGTATCTTCTAATTTTCTTTATACCAGTTTTTTTCTTCCTATCTACTAACCCAGGAAGGAATCAACATAGTTCATTTTTGTTCCTGTTTCTTTTAGGCTTATCTCTTTTCGTGGGCTTTTCAGATATGTTTGGCGGTTATGACAGATATATTTATGGAGAAGTTTTTGATAATATTGCTGATATAACAACGATAAAAGGTGATTACTCTGATTCATTTCTTTATAATTTCTATAGTAGTGAAATAGGATATACTTTATTAAATGTGATAATCTCTTTTTTTACAGAGAATCGCTATATTTTTATCTTAATTGTTACCTTGATTATTTATACTTTGTTGTTTATTTCGATAAAGAAATATACTGTAAATTATCCTTTGGCGACAATTTTATTTTTGGGATTATGGTTTTTTTTTACGTTTACATATTTAAGACAAGTACTTGGTGCAACTATCGTTTGGTTAGGAGTTCAGTATGTTATTGAACGTAAATTTTGGAAGTTTATGGTGATAGTCCTTATAGGTTTCTCTATGCACAATTCTGCGATTATTTTCTTTCCTCTATATTTTGTACCACGAAGGAAATTTTCACCAAAAATAATTGTGTGGATTATGTTATTTTTACTTATTTTAGGAATGTCATCTTTACCTAATTCACTTTTTGAAGTATATGAAAGCAGTTCTGTTGTTGAGCGGCATGGAGAGTATAATGCAAGTGGAGGCTTAAGAGTTGCATATATTTTAGAAGCATTTTTCTTTTTATACCTTATACTTAAGAACTATAGGTATATTCCTACTGATAAGTCTCATGTAGTCTTGTTGAATATGGCACTTATCTTCTGTGGTATATTATTACTTTTTGTTCGCTCTGAGAATGGTGGTCGTTTGAGTTGGTATTATATGATGGGAATTATTTCTACATTAACATTTATAAATAAATATAGATATAATACTCTATCTTTGGGTTCTTTTCTAATATTAGGGGTTTGTCTATTCCTATATTTGAGAATATATACGAACTGGCAGGCATATAATTTGTTGTCTCCTTATAAAACTTTTCTAACGGACGGATATCGTGATAATGATATAATTCGTAAAACATATGAGTATAACTACAATTATGATGAGGATAAGTTTTGCCGAAAGGCTTTTCGATTTACTCCTAATTTTTAAAGCTTTGCAATGAGTTTTTATGAAATTAATGTTTTAATATGGTTGAAAGAATGATAACAGTTTTTACCCCAACATATAATCGTGCAGACCTTTTGCACCGTTTATATGACACTTTAATTCTTCAAACATATAAGAATTTTGAATGGATTATAGTAGATGATGGTTCTAAGGATAATACTAAAGACGTTGTTAGTTCCTTTGTAAAGGAAGGGAAGTTAAATATACATTATGTGCAGCAAGAGAATGGTGGAAAGCATAGGGCTATTAATACTGGCGTTGGATTAGCTAAAGGAGAACTCTTCTTTATTTTAGACAGTGATGATATCCTTCCTAATAATGCTTTAGAACTGGTAGTTGAAACTTATCAACCTATTAAACATGATATATCTTTTGCTGGTGTGTCAGGCATAGATGGATATTTTGATGGACGTATAATAGGTAGTGGGCTTCCTGATGACTCTATAGATTGCAATTCTGTTGATATTCGATATAAGTTTCATGTAACAGGAGATATGAAAGAAGTCTTTCGTACTTCTGTAATGAAAGAGTTCCCCTTCCCAGATATAGAAGGAGAAAAGTTTTGTCCAGAGGCATTGGTATGGAATCGTATCGCTCAAAAATATAAATTACGTTATTTCAATCAGATAATATACAAAGTGGAGTATCAACCAGAAGGAATAACTTCTAATATAGTTAAAGTTAGGATGAAAAGTCCAATTACCTCTATGATGTGTTATGCAGAAATGTTAGAGCTTAACATTCCATTTAAAGATAAGTTTAAAGCTGCTGCTAACTATTGGAGATTTCGTTTGTGTTATAATGGAAATGGTAGTTATCCGAAGGTTTCTGGACTATGGAATGCTGTAGCACCTTTAGGTTGGTTGATGCATTTGAATGATATACGTGTAATTAAAAGACAGTTATGAGGATTCTATAATTCATTACATCTTGGTATGTATGTGTTAAACAGGAATGTTAGTCATATATTTGGTTCCAAGCATACTAACAGTGAAAATACTATATGATTATGTGTCTTCTCGGGGGCAGATTTATCATAACTATTGCGTAATTTTTCAGTTTTGCTGTCATTTTCGTCACTTGGAAATAAATCATAAACCGATGAATATCAACTATCTATATAGAAATGTTAAAAGTGACAGCAAATAGTTTTTAAACTTATTGTGGTATTCTTATTTGGAATACGATTAAAACAGAATTATTATTATAGAATAAACGCAGCCAGATAATGAAAATATTACAAGTCATTACATCTTTGGATATGGGTGGGGCTGAAACTTTGGTGGTTAATTTAATACCAAGGTTGCAGGCTTTAGGGAATACTGTGGATTTATGTATCTTTAATGGAAAAGAAACACCATTGACCCATAGATTGAAGAAAGAGAGTCCACAGACAAAGATATATGCGTTAGGACATGGGGTTTATAATCCACTCTATATATTAAAGCTAATAAAGATAATGAGGAATTATGACATTGTTCATACTCATAATTCATCACCACAGCTATTTGTTGCAATTGCCAATTTGTTTAGTCACACGAATCTTGTTTCTACAGAACATAATACTTCTAATCGGAAGCGAAATTGGATGTGGTATCGTCCGATAGAAAGTTGGATGTATAGTAGGTATGACCATGTAATATGTATTAGTAAGATTGCAGAAGACAAACTAAGAGAATATATGGGAGGGGATTGGCTTGTCAAATCATCAAATAAGTATAAGTCTATTACCACAATAAATAATGGAATTGATGTCAATATAATATCAGAAGCTGAACCATGTAAAGAATTATTAGATTTAAAAGAAAGTCGTAAATCTATCTTGATGGTGGCTGGATTTCGTAAACAAAAGAACCAAGATACTATTATTAGGGCTTTAACCTTATTAGATAAAGAAAAATATGAGGTCTGGTTTGCTGGTATAGGTGAACGGATGGAAGAAGTAAAACAATTAGCTCTGTCTTTAGGTGTAAGTGAGAGAGTGAGATTTTTAGGCTTACGTACTGATATTCCAAATGTTCTGAGAGCAGCAGATATTATCGTGATGTCTTCTCATTGGGAAGGATTGAGTCTTAGTAATGTAGAGGGAATGAGTGCACATAAGCCATTTATAGCCTCTGATGTAAATGGTTTGAAAGAGGTTACTAAGGGATATGGCATTCTTTTCCCACATGAGGATGCAAAGGTATTGGCTGAAGAAATTAATCGTTTAGCAAGTGATGAAGCTTATTATAATGAAATAGCTGAACGCTGTTACAATAGAGCTTTAGAGTTTGATATCAGCAATACTGTAAGTGGTTATGCTGATGTTTATAAAAATATCTTTAATTAATATCATCAAGTTTTCTTCTTGATAAATAGATTTTTATAATTTGAAAGATATTCAAAGAAAGAAATTAATTCGCGTTACAACTGCGGACATATCTTTAAATAGTTTGCTAAAAGGGCAACTGAATTTTTTGAACCAATACTTTGAGGTTATTGGCGTTGCAAAAGATACAGGTGTTCTGAAGGTAGTTAGTGAACGAGAGGGAATCCGTGTTGTGGATGCTCCGTTAGAACGTCCTATAAGTTTAGTGAAAGATATAAAGGGCTTGTGGTTCTTGTATCGTCTATTCCGTAAGGAGAAGCCATGGTGTGTACATGCTAATACTCCTAAGGGAAGCCTTTTGGCAATGATAGCTGCATGGTTTGCTGGTGTACCCCATAGAGTCTATACCGTTACGGGTTTGCGTTATCAGGGTGCTCATGGAGTTTTAAGGAAGATTCTTAAGACTATGGAGCGCTTGTCATGTCTTTTTGCTACAAATGTTATTCCAGAAGGAAAAGGGGTATTGCAATGTTTAAAACGTGATAATATTACTAAAAAGGCACTGCAGGTAATTCATTATGGCAATATTAATGGAAAGGATACAGAATTCTTCAGTCGTGACAATACAATACAAACTGCTTCTTTAAAGCTAGCTGATAAGCAGATTCACTTACGTAATTTATCAGAGAAAGAGGCAAGAAGTCTAGTCCGCAGTGAATTGGGTTTTTCTAATAATGATTTTATTTTTGTATTTATTGGAAGATTAGTTAACGATAAGGGTTTAGGAGAGTTAGCTGATGCTATACGTAAATTAGAAGATGAAAAATTTGAGATAAAGCTATTATTAATAGGTGAAATTGATGGTGAAGATGATGCGTTGGCAAAAGATAAACTTAATTATCTCATGCAGTCAAAGAACGTTAAATACATAGGTGTACAATCAGATATTCGCCCTTATTTAATGGCAAGTGATGTCCTTGTTTTTCCATCTTATCGTGAAGGATTCCCAAATGTTCCGCTTGAGGCAGGAGCTCTTGGATTACCTGCAATTGTCACTAATATCAATGGATCTAATGAGATAATAGAAGATGGAGTGAATGGTAAAATAATACAAGCACCTTTGGATAACAAAGGAGTGCGTGTAAATGATATTACCATTGAACTTTATACTATGATTAAGTGGTTTTATTACCATCCAGAAGAGGTGAAAAGAATGGGAGAGAATGCTCGACCTATAATTTGTGAGCGATATGAACAACAGAATGTTTGGAAAGCATTACTTAAATTTTATAATGATCTTTGAATAATAATATTTGATGGAATTGAAAACTTATTTTTCGTATTTTAGTAAAACGAATCGATTACTCAAAAAAATCCATGAAAAGGAGGGGCTTTCCTTAATTTATTTGTGGATTGATAGTTCTTGGTGTTTTATTCGTTATGGTTGTACTTCACGACAATATGTACATGGTTCCTTTTATAGATATAGAACTTTTCAGCGTCGCAGAATATTGACAATGAGAGGACTCTTTCGTTTGATACATACTGTAAATAATAAAGAATATATCCCTTTATTAGAAGACAAAGAGAAATTTAACCAGTATTTCTGTAATTATGTTCACAGGAAATGGATAGTTTCTAAGTCAATGACTCTTAAGGACTTTAAAGAATTATATGTTGCAAGCAATGGTCTTATTGTGAAGCCTCTCTCTGGTACGGAAGGTGGTGGAATTTACAGAATTGACACCTCTTCAGTACAAGACGATAAGATAAATAATCTTTTTACAAAGATTAAATCCGAAAATGTAATCATAGAACAACTAATTCAGCAACACCCTGATATGTTCTTTGGTAGTACATCTGTTAATACCTTACGTGTAATGACTATAATGAATAAACAGAGCCATCAGGTGAAAGTTTTTAAGGCTGTACTTCGTGCTGGAACAGGTGATGCTGTTGTTGATAATTATCATGCGGGTGGATATGCTTACGAAATTGATTTGAAAACAGGCTGTGTTTGTTCTAAAGGTGTTTCTGCTAATGGCTCTGGTAATATATTGCATCCTGGAACTAATATTTGTATGTTGGGATTTCAGATTCCGCATTGGTCTCAAGTCATGCATGATTGTATAAATGCTCACATGTTATTACCACAGTGTCGTTTCATTTCATGGGATGTTGCAATAACAAGGGAAGGAACGGAGTTCGTAGAGGGTAATCATAATGGGGATTATGATATGATAGAATTTATAGGGTCAAATATGTATTGGCCATTATTAAAAAAATATTTGTAGTATATGAATGCAACTTCATTAATTTCTGGGCTAAAGAAATATTATCAAGGTGTTTCTGTTATAGCAAAAAAGGAAAAGATTAATCCATGTACAATGATGATTGATTGTATTTGGTCATGGATACGATATGGTTGTGTACTCAATCAGTATCTTGATGGTAAATTTTATTGTAGAAAGGATTTTGAACGACGTCGTATTTTGACATATCGCAAATGGAAAAAAATTATAAAGAATTACAACGACCCTCTTTACACACATTACTTGGAAAATAAAATACATTTTAATCAATTCTTTGATAATCTTATTGGACGCGAATGGTTACAAAGTACGAAAATGACGAAAGATGAATTTATTAACTTTGTAACTCGTCATAGAAGAATCATTTGTAAACCAAGCTCAGATTGGGAAGGAAATGGAATTTTTGTTCTTAATGTTATAGAAAGTGAACAAGAGGCTATTTTTGAAAAGCTAAAAGAGAAAGATCTTATCATAGAAGAATATGTAAAGCAACACAACAAAATGATGTTTGGTGGACATTCTGTTAATACTATTCGTGTTTATACAGTATATGACAAAAAAACGGAAAAGGCTTATGTCTTTAAAACTTCATTGCGTGTAGGTGTTGGAAACTCAATTGTAGATAATAGTCATTCTGGAGGACAAGCGTATGAAGTTGATATTGAGACTGGATATGTTGTTTCTCCTAGTTGGTCACATAATTCACCAGATTTATTGATTCATCCAGGTACCGATATTTTTATGTTGGGTCAATTGATTCCCTTTTGGGAGGAGGTGAAGAATCTTTGTTGTAAAGCAGCAGATAAGATAAATCAAGTTCGCTATATAGGCTGGGATGTCGCAATAAAGGAAGATGGTCCTATTTTAATAGAAGGAAACCATGACCCAGATCTTGATTTAGTAGAATTTGTAGGACAATATGGGTATTATAAACAAATAATGAAACATTTAAATGAATAATTTTTAAGTATGGAATATGTTACTTTAAATAATGGGGTGAAAATGCCGCAGGTAGGACTTGGTACTTTTCTTATTCCTGAAGATAAATTGATAAAGACAATAGGGCAAGCGTATGAATTGGGCTATCGTCAATTTGATACTGCGTGGAGGTACCACAATGAAAGAACTATTGCTCGTGCTCTAAAGGAAAATGGAATCAAAAGGAGTGATGTATTTATTACTACAAAAATTAATGCAGATGCATTATATACATCAGATTATAAATATGGTCTACATAGTTTCTTCAATCGCCGTAATGGCAAGAGTATAGATGATGTTATACAAGAGTCTTTTGAAAATTTAGATACAGAATATATAGATCTTTTTCTTATACATTGGCCATGGCCTATGTGTGGAAAAATGTATCAGGCGTTAGAAAAGCAATATCTTTTAGGTAGAATAAAGGCTATAGGTGTTAGTAATTTTCTTCCACCACACATAGAATACCTCAGAGAATTCTCTGATATAGTACCTGCTGTAAATCAGTTTGAAATAAGTTCTTTGAATACAAATAAAGGTATAATTTCTTATTGTAGAGAAAAGAATATTGCTGTTGAAGCAATGTCAACTTTTAGCCATTATCGGTCAGTAGAGCCAAGAGCAGAGATTTTTAATAATAAAATATTACTTAATATTGCTCAGCGACATAATCGTTCAGTTGTTCAGGTTGTGTTAAGATGGTTTTTACAACAAAATATAATAATGATTCCTAAGACATGGGAGACAAAGCATCTTAAAGAAAACATATCAATATTCGATTTCAAATTGTCAGAAGAAGAGATGACTTCAATTGATACTCTTAATGAAGGTAAATTTCTTAATTATATTCCATTAGGAGAGCAGTATTGGTTACCAAAGAAATATTGGAATTGGCCTGGTTTTAAAGAATGGGAAAAATATAATTCTCCCGATAGTTTTAGTGAAAAATTGAAAAGAATTTTAAGAAGATAGTATGAAGACAGTAGTTGTGTTTGGCGCGACTGGTAATCTAGGAGCTCCAATTTGTATGCAGTTGAAAGCGGATGGAAATCGTGTGATAGCTGTTGGTAATAGAAAATGTGATAATGATTTCTTTGAAGGTAATGATATTCCATATTATTCTTTGGATATAAAGAAAATAGAAACCTTTAATTCATTAGATGATATAGGAGATATTGATGCTGTATGCCATTTTGCTGGTAGTTTACCATCACGTTATGACTATGACCCACAAGATTTGATAGAATCTATAACAATTGGAACTCTCAATGTGTTACAGTTTATGCAGAAGCATAATTGTAAGAAAATTATATTCCCACAGAGTCCATATGACTTAGCTGAACATTTTGAAGGATTTAAAAATGGAGGTAAGTTAGGGGCAGATTTGCGAAGAGGATTTCCTCTGACAGGAGACCATGCTGTTTATGCTATAGCTAAAAATGCTGCTGTAGATTTGATAGAGCATTATCATGCTTCTTATGGGATAAATAGATTTATCTTGAGATTTTTCACAATATATGAGTATCATCCTAATGCATATCACTATGCTGATTTTAAGCGAAGAATGATGCCTTTTAGAATGTTGATGGATAGAGCTTCAAAAAGTTTACCTATTGAAATTTGGGGAAATTATAACAAGAAGAAGGAGATGGTCTATATTAAAGACTTCACACAACTTGTTTCTAATTGTGTCGCTTCTGATATAGAAGGAGGTATATATAATGTTGGAAATGGTTGGCAAGTTTCTCTTGAGGATCAGATTAAGGGTATAATTGAGGTGTTCTCTCCAAAAGAGAATCCTTCTAAAATTATTTATGTTAGTGATAAACCAGATCCATTGGAAAATGCATTTGATGCTACAAAGACATTTAAAGAACTTAACTGGAAGCCAAAATACTCATATTTAGAGCAGCTAAAGGATTTTAAAGAAGAGATGAAATTGAATCCTTATGAAAAGTTATGGGGTAAACCAGAAGACTATCATTTAGACGCAAAAAGATAATATGTATCAGTATTTCTTTAAAAGATGTTTCGACATTGTTTTATCTTTGTTGGCGATTATTTGTATTTCGCCAATACTGATAGTTTTTTCTATTCTCTTGTATTTTGCAAATAATGGTGCAGGCGTTTTCTTTTTTCAGCCCCGTCCAGGATATAAAGGCAAAATTTTTAAGGTAATTAAGTTTAAGACAATGAATGATAATAAAGGACCAGATGGGAATTTATTACCAGATACTCAAAGAATTACTAGAATAGGAAAATTTGTAAGGAATTCTTCTATAGATGAATTACCCCAATTTTTTAATGTTCTTAAAGGAGATATGAGCTTGATAGGACCACGTCCTTTACTTGTTAAATATTTACCTTTATATACAAGTGAACAGATGCGTCGTCATGATGTGCTTCCTGGAATTACGGGCTGGGCACAATGTCATGGTCGTAATGCAATGACATGGAAAGAAAAGTTTGAGTATGATGTTTGGTATGTTGATCATATTTCTTTTGTGACAGATATGAAAGTTATATGGTTTTCTATTAGGGCTGTATTGTGTCGTGAGGGCATTAATACTAATAATGATAATGTGACAGTAACTATGGAAGAATTTAATGGAAAAAATTAAATTACATACCCCTTGTTTTATACTTGATGAACAAGATGTAGCTCATAATATTTGTGAGTTCAAAACAGCGTTAAGTACTTACTTTGCAAAGAGTATTATAGGGTATTCTGTGAAGACTAATTCTTTACCTTACATATTAAAAATAGCAAAGGATAATGGTTGTTATGCAGAGGTTGTATCATACCACGAGTATCAACTTGCCTTAAAGGTAGGATTTCAGAAGGATCATATTATATATAATGGTCCTATGAAATCAAAAGAAACTTTTCTTGATGCCATCAAGCATCGGGCAATAGTGAATATTGAGACATGGAGAGAAGTAGATTGGTTAGATGATTTGCCTAAGGATCAAGTGTATGAAATTGGTATTAGAATAAATATTAATACTTCTCTCGTATCTCCTGAAGATGAAGATCATCCAGAAGATGATAGTCGATTTGGCTTTTCTTTTGAATCAGGTGAATTGGATAAAGTCATCAATTTAATTCTCAAAAAGAATAATATAAAGATTGTTGGTATTCATTCCCATAGAGAGCCTAAAACGAGAAGTGTGAGGTTTTATGAAAGAGTTATATGTTATGTACAAGAAATAATTCTTAAATATAATCTTTCTCTCAAATATTGGGACTTGGGTGGAGGTTTCTTTGGGTGTATGCCTAACAAGCCTACTTATGATGAGTACTCTAAAGCATTTTTTAATGCTTTAGATGTTAAATTACGTGATATTACTTTTATTGTTGAGCCAGGTAACGCTATCGTCGCTTCTGGTTTTGACTATGTTGCAGAAGTTATAGATATAAAGGATCATGATGGTAAAACATATGTCTGTACAGATGGAACACGTAATGATATAGATCCTTTTTTTCGTAAATCAGATTATTTTAAAGAGTTTTGCTGTCAAGGTGATATTTCTGTTTTTAGTCAATTACCACAGGTTGTAAGTGGCTTAACTTGTCTAGAGTATGACAGAATGTTTACAATCCCTGCAGGAGAGAGGAAACTTAACATTGGTGATCGAGTGATTTTTCATAGGGTAGGTGCCTATACAATGAGTTTAACACCTTTATTTATTCATTATTTTCCAACGATTTATTTAAAAGATTCTAAAGGTCATTTATTCGTAATCCGTGAAGAATGGTGTGAGGATGAATTTATTCAAAAATCAAAATATTAATTGCATATGAAGAATATTATGTTTTGCAGTTGTGGACGTCGTGTACAACTGTTCAAGTTTTTAAAAGATTCATTAGGTGATAGTTGTAAGATTATAGCAACTGATAATCAAAGCATAGCTCCTGCATTATATGCTGCTGATGAACATTATTTGACACCACGTATAGATGATCCTAATTATATTAATACTATCTTGAAGATTACAAAAGATAATGATGTAAAGGCTATTACAACATTGATAGATCCTGAGATAGAGTTACTTGCAAAGAATAGAGATAGATTTGAAGCTGAGGGTATTATTGTATTAGCACCTTCTAAAGAAACAGCTGCATATTGTTTTGATAAGTATGAGATGTTCCGTTATCTTGAAAAGAACAATATTCGTACAGTTCTTACTTATGATAGCTTAGAGCATTTCAAGACAGGGTATAAGAACAATGAAATAACTTTCCCTGTATTTATTAAGCCTAGAACAGGTAGTGGAAGTGTAGGTATTCACAAATGTATTACGATGAATGAACTTGAAAATTATTTTTCAGAGGGTAAGTTTGATTATATAATTCAGGAGTTCATGGACTGTGAAGATTGTGATGCAGATGTTTATATTGACTGTTACAGCCATAAACCTGTTGCTGCATTCTCTAAGAATAAACTTGAAACCAAAATTGGAGGTGCAAGTAAGACAATTTCTTTTAAAGATCAAAAATTGTTTGATTTTATTGAAGAAATATGTCAGGTGTTAGAATTTAATGGCCCTGTAGATATGGATTTCTGGTACAAAGATGGTCAGTATTATTTGAGCGAAGTTAATCCTCGTTTTGGTGGTGCTTATCTTCATGCTTATGGGGCTGGAGTTGATTTCTTCAAGTTGATTCAAAATAATATGGAAGGAAAAGTTAACGAAAGTATTATAGGTAAGTATGATGATGGTGTTTTAATGATGATGTATGACAGTGTTGTTATTGTTAGCAAGGATGAACTTGTAAAATAGAGTAAAATGGAAAGAAATCGTGTTTTACTTTGTCTCGCTCACATGAGTGGTAACGAGATGAAATACATCCAAGAGGCGTTTGATACCAATTGGGTGGTGCCATTGGGACCAAATGTCAATGGTTTTGAAGATGACTTGAGACGTTTCTCTGTCTCTGTAAGTCCTTCAGGTGAAAGGAGAAACTTCCTTGAAAAAGAGGAATATCCACAGACAATTATGGCGCATGAGGATAATCCTGATAATCTTTGGAAGGAGTCTTTACCAGAATTGAAGGATAAGCGTATAGTTGCACTCTGTTCTGGTACCTCTGCTGTACACCTCGCTTTAGTTGCATTGGGAGTTAAAGCAGGCGATGAGGTCATCTGTCAGAGTTTTACCTTTTGTGCCAGTTCACATCCAGTAACTTACCTTGGTGCAACTCCTGTGTTTGTTGACTCAGAGAAGGAAACATGGAATCTTGACCCTGCACTTTTAGAGGAAGCAATCAATGATAGAATTGCCAAGACGGGTAAGAAGCCAAAGGCAATTATCGTTGTTTATCTTTATGGTATGCCTGCGAAGATAAAAGAAATTCTTGCAGTAGCAGATAAATATGATATCCCTGTTGTAGAGGATGCTGCAGAGGGTTTAGGTTCAAGATACGAAGGACAGGTATGTGGTACCTTTGGTGAGTATGGTGTTCTGTCATTTAATGGAAACAAGATGATTACCACATCAGGTGGTGGTGCACTTGTTTGTCCTAATGAAGAGGCTCGTAATAATGTGATGTTCTATGCAACACAGGCTCGCGAGGGTTATCCATACTATCAGCATGAGAAGATTGGTTTCAACTATCGTATGAGTAATGTTTGTGCTGGTATCGGTCGTGGTCAGATGACAGTTTTAGATGAGCATATTGCTCATCACCGTCATATTGCTCATTTGTATGAAGAGGCTTTCAGTAAGATAGATGGTATTACCTTCCATGCAAACCCTTCATCAGAGTTTGATTCTAACTTCTGGCTGAACACAATGGTTCTTGACCCTTCTGTTAAGGTGAAAGGTCAGGAGAATGCATATAAGACAACAGTACAGGGAGCAGTAGGTGGTGCAGCTGGTGTTATTCATTCAGTAGATAATGCTCATACAGATTGTGAACCAAATGCTAATGTTGAGGCTATGCGTGTCTTCCTTGATAAAGCCAATATTGAGAGCCGTCCTCTTTGGAAGCCAATGCACAAGCAACCATGTTATAAGGATTGTCCAGCATACGTAAATGGTGTGAGCGAAAGTCTTTTCAAAGTAGGTATGTGTTTACCAAGTGGACCATTAGTAACAGATGATGATGTGAAATATATTGTGGAGAAGATAAAAGAGGCAATGGAGTAAACACCTTCTTTTATAACCCATATTAAGGGCTGACGTCGGAGATCTTAATGTCTTCGGTGCCAGCCCTTGTTGTGTTTCTCCATATATTAGATTATGGTAATATCTGATTTACCTTACCTTCTTATCCTCTACATAAAAGCCGTTGGATTTTCAAATGAATAAATAAAAATCTCAATCTTTATTAGGTTTGTATGTCAAGTGGATAAAAGGCATGATTTTTCTGCCATTTTTGATATGTACGTGTCGCAAAAGTACGAAAAAAAACTGAACGAACGAAGAAAAGAATAGAAATTTAGTACTTATTTTTCAAGTTTTATTTTCTCTTCTTTTTTGATAATATCTTTTACATTATCTGGCGTTGTAGATGGTAATAACATCGTAGAAATCAATGAGTTGATAATTGTCGATATGTTTTTTAATTGCGTCGTTTTATTATCTTTATTGGTCGTGTTGTCTGTTATTTTCGACAAAGAATCCTTTGGCAATGTAGCCTCATAATTTGTCCAACAAGCAGTAGCCATACGTTTTATCTGTGCAAGTCGTCCCTGCACATTTTCTTCCTGTTTATACTGGTTATAAATCTTTTCAGCATTCATATATTGGTCATATGCAGGTTTCCATGATTGAAGAAACATATTGCATAGACCTAACCGATAATAGACATCCCCTTTTTCTCGTTCATAACATACGGTTAGTGTTTTCTCATAATAGGGGATTGCTTCCTTGTATTGCTTTAAGTTAAACTTACTTTCTGCAGTGGTATAATAGTAGACTGACCGCTCATGTGGCGCAAATACTTCCAGTTTAGGCATAACACCCTCTAAGTATTTAACTGCTGCTTCATAATCCCAATCATGGTAATAGCAAAGACCTATATAAGCCTTAAAACGTTCGTTAAGCTTATATTCTTTATCCAATCGCTGAAAGATAAGCAGGGCTTCATGATACTTTGCTGAAGTAAAGTATTCCAGTGCTTTCCCTAATTCTTCAGCATCCTTACTCTTTTGTGCAAATGCAGGGATAGAAGTTGTAAGGCATAGCAGAAGCGTTATGATTAATTTTCCTGTTCTTCTTACAGCCATATTATCTTTTTTACAATCTTCTCGCCATATTGTGCGAGGTCAATATCAATCAGAACTTTTCCTATTTGATGATTTTCGTGAGAGTCACCCATAGTTTGTTCTATTTCCTTTAAGCATTGTATTACTTGGTTGAGAGATAATTTTGTATCAAAAGTTCCTATACAATTCAAGAATTTGTCAGACTTTATTCCAATCGGTTCAGTCCATTGTGCATCAGAGAATTTGACACCCTCGAAACGTTGTTTCAGCAGTGTCTGAGCTTTGAAAATATTCTCCTCCTGATTATAATTTGAGCCAAGTGCAATGATTGTCTTCATGAATACAAAGTTACGTATAAGTTTTGAAATCTTTGTGAGATTTAAGATAATTCACTTTGTATTATATAATAAAACCCGTATTTTTGCAGTTATATAATCTAAAAAGAACTTTTTATGAAGCGATATATCTTCCTTTTTATCTCATTCCTCTATATGTTTTCTACCGTAGCGTCGGGACAGGCAAGGTGGAATCAAGTTTATCAATCCTATATTGATCAGTATAAAGACATGGCTATTGAAGGTATGCTGAAGTATGGCGTACCTGCAAGTATCACGTTGGCACAAGGTCTGCTCGAGAGTGGGGCAGGGCGTGGAAGACTTGTTCTTCTTGGTAATAATCACTTTGGTATCAAATGTCATGGTTGGCTGGGTCGTACGATTTCGCATGATGATGATGCAAAAGGAGAATGTTTCCGTGCGTATGATAGTGCGTTAGAAAGTTTCGAAGATCATTGTAAGTTTCTTCGTGACCGTCCCCGTTATAGAAGTCTGTTCAGTTTGGATAGATCCGATTACCGTGGTTGGGCGTATGGGTTGAAGCGAGTAGGTTATGCTACTAATCCTGTCTATGCACAGAGTCTCATTAATCTTATTGAGCTTTATAAGCTTTACGAGTATGATAAGGCGAAAAGTTATGACCGCTTTATGGCTCATCATAGTGGTGAGAATTCTGTTGTTCGTGGCATAGAAAATGGTCGTCCAAATCCTGTTCAGGTTTTGGGTGCACATCCTATCAATAAATACAATGACAACTATTATGTTATTGTAAGACAGGGAGATTCTTTTAAGTCGTTAAGTAAAGAATTAGAAATTAGTGTAGGTAAGTTGGCTAAGTACAATGAACGTGATAAGCATGAACGTCTGATTCCTGGAGAGTATATCTGGTTGAAGAAGAAACAAAAGAAAGGTCCGAAGGAGTTTAAGAAGCGTCCATATTATGTACGTAAGTCAGAGAGTTTGTATGATATTGCACAACGTTATGGTATTCGTTTGAAGAGTCTTGTGAAGAAGAACGAAAAGATTGCCGAGCGTGGTCTGAGAATTGGCGATGAGGTGATATTATATTAATCCCCAATCTCTGTATTCATTGCAATTCATATTGTAAACTTAGAGCTTTGGATTAAACGTAATATCTCTCTAAAATGGTTTATCTGATACCTGCCCAATCAGTCATAAGACTAAAGAAAGTTTAGGCTTTAATGACTAATAGGAGGCCAAGATAATTATTAATACACATAAAAAAGCCCTTATTTATCTGCTTATAGATAAGTAAGGGCTTTGTTATTTGTTTGTCTTTACGCTATTTGCTACGCCTTTGCAACAAATGCAAACAATCTGTTCGACAGTAAAATAGTTAGAGTTCCTAAGAAGCGGATAAGGACCAATGACTGATTAGAAATCAGTCAGACAGGTATCCAATGCTTTGGTGATAGCCTCTTTGTCGAGGTCTTGACCAATAAATACGAGTTTCTGCATTCTGTCACCGTATGGCTCCTCCCAATCTTTCTTAAGTTTAGGATTATTCTCAAGGAACTCGCGCAACTGGAATGGTGGCATAGTAGCATACCATTGACCTGCATTGCGAAGGCTCACCTGCTTACCAGCCTGCTCAAAGACATAACAGATATCCTTCTCATTAGAGAAATAGCAGAGACCTTTACAACGAATAATCTGCTTAGGCCACTGACGTGCTACGAAGTCATCAAAGAAATTGATGTCGAATGGACGGCGTGCATAGTAAACGAAGGTCTGGATGTTATATTCCAAAGCTTCACCGCTTTCTTCATTTTCCAAACCGTGATGATGGTGGCAGTGGTGGTGATGGTGATGCTCGTGATGCTCGTGATGATGCTCGTCATGCTCATCGTGGTGGTGTTCATGCTCATCATGGTCGTGATGATGTTCATGTTCATCCTCCTCATCATCGTGACCTTCTATCTCTGCAATCCATGAAGCAGAGGTAGCAACCTTGTCAAAGTTGAAATCTCCTGTATTGAGGATTTTGTCTAAGTCAACATCTCCATAATTACACTCGATAATCTCAGCCTTTGGTTGAAGTGAACGAATAATCTTCTTCACCAGTCCTAATTCCTCTTTGCTGACATCATCCACCTTATTAAGAAGGATAATATTGCAGAACTCAATCTGCTGGATAAGTAAGTTCTCAATGTCATCTTCTTGCAAGTCTTTCTTCAAAAGGTCGTTTCCAGCAGAGAACTCATCACACATACGACGTGCATCAACAACGGTCACAATAGAATCAAGTACTGCCTTACCTTTCTTAGCAAGGTCTGGATACATTTGTGGATATGCGCAGATAGTCTGTGCGATAGGGGCAGGCTCGCAGATACCACTTGCCTCGATAACAATGTAGTCGAACTTCTGCTGTGAAACAATTTCGTTCAACTGCTGCACTAAGTCCATCTTCAGCGTACAACAAATACAACCATTTTGGAGTGCAACGAGCGAATCATCCTTCTGATCGACAACGCCACCTGCCTCGATGAGGTCAGCATCAATATTCACTTCACCGATGTCGTTGACAATAACGGCAAACTTAATACCCTTCTTGTTGGCAAGAATCTTGTTTACTAACGTTGTCTTACCGCTGCCTAAATAACCTGTAAGCAGGAGGACAGGAGTCTCTTTTATATTCATCTTATGTGTCTTTTGTTTTATAATTCTTAGACTACAAAGTTACAAAAAATATGCCAAGTGACATATTCAATACGATGAAATATTATGTAATTTAGTCTTTCTTATTCTTTAATTGAAAAAGAGTGGCTATGCCAATCAACGCATAGCCACTCTTTTGGGATGTATATTGATCTCTAATATGCTTTATAGACAAAGGGAAGCCTCAACTACTTATCCTATTGAAAATAGTTCTATATCAAAAACCAACGTGGAAAAAGCAGGGATATCACCATCGCGTTTTGTTCCATAACCCTCTTGATAGGGGATATGAACACGCCAATGGTCACCCTTATGCATCGCACAGAGTGCCGTTTGAAATCCTGTAATCAGTTCGTTTACACGGAATGCCTCTGGAATACCTCTCTGCCAACTATCATCGAAAACATTGCCGTTAATAAGACTACCACGGTAATGACAGGTGGCAATAGAACGTTCTGTAACTTTTCCTTCACCGCTTCCTTCCTTTATTACTTCGTATAGAATACCATTAGGAAGTTTCTTGATACCTTCCTTCTGACTAAGTTCTCTAAGGTATTCTTCATTCTTTAATTTGTATTCTTGTTTCTTTCCCATACATTTTAATTCTACATTAATGCACGCAAAATTAGCCAATATCTTTTGATTTCACAATTAATTCAATTACTTTTGTTTCGGCATAGTATTTGTTCTATAGCTTATAAACGTACGATATGAATTTTGATAGAATAGAGAATGATACACGTCGGGCAGAGTTGATTCGCGTGTTGGAGCATTCAATAGAGCGATTGTCATTGGCAGAATTGGAAGCTTTGTATTACGACCTTGTTGCTAAGGATTACATAAGGGAGTAGCGAAATGCAGTTGTTGGATAACTGGAACAAGGAGATTTTACGCCTTGCCATCCCCTCTATTATAAGTAATGTGACTGTTCCATTGTTAGGTCTTATTGACTTGGCGGTGGTAGGGCATATTGGTAATGAGGCTTATATAAGTGCGATAGCAGTCGGTTCGATGATATTCAATGTGATGTACTGGTTATTAGGATTCCTACGTATGGGAACGAGTGGAATGACATCACAAGCATATGGACGACAAGACGGACAGGAGTGTATGAATATTCTTGTGCGCACACTGACAATAGGAGTGGGAATGGGAGTCCTCTTTATCGTGGCACAGCGTGGTATAGAGTGGGGGATGCTTCGGCTGATGAATACGCCAGAGGCTTCGTGGCACTTTGTTGCTACCTACTTTAGGATCGTTATATGGGGTGCGCCAGCTATGTTGGGACTCTATGGACTGACTGGATGGTTTATCGGAATGCAAGATACGCGTACACCAATGATGGTGGCTGTGTTGCAGAACGTAGTTAATATCCTTGCCTCTTTATTCTTCGTTTTTGTATTAGACTGGAGAATCAGTGGTGTTGCAGCAGGTACAGCTTTGGCTCAGTGGGCAGGCTTTGTAGTCTCTTTATATGCTGCATACAAGCGGATAACATCAAGAAAAGAGCGAGGATTGGCTTTTGGGAAAGAACGTTGTGTAGTCTTGCAGACAACCTTCCGTCATGTATTTATCATGAGAGGAAAATGGGGTGAGTTCTTCCGTGTAAACAAAGATATCTTCTTGCGTACGCTTTGTTTGGTGGCAGTGAACTTCTTCTTTACGTCAGCTGGAGGAAAGCAGGGGGCTATGATGTTAGCTGTGAATACATTATTAATGACCTTGTTTACGCTCTTCTCTTATCTGATGGATGGTTTTGCCTATGCTGGAGAGGCGCTTAGTGGTAAGTATTATGGTGCAGGAGATAAAGAAGGACTGCACATAACAGTTTGTCGACTCTTTGGTTTTGGTGTCATTATGGCATTGATGTTTACTGCGGTTTACGTCTTTGGCGGCGTAGGTTTCCTTCGTCTTCTCACAAGTGATACGGCTGTTGTGACAGCTGCACAGCCTTATCTCTTTTGGGCTTACCTTATTCCTATAGCAGGAATGGCGGCTTTTGTGTTAGATGGGGTCTTTATCGGCTTGACAGCTACTAAGGGAATGTTATTTTCAACAGCTATGGCAATGATAACCTTCTTCGTTGTCTATTATTTGTTTTGGAATAGTTATGGAAATAACGCCTTATGGATAGCTTTTCTATCGTTTCTTGGAATGAGAGGATTTGCCTCTATTCTCTGGGCACGTAGATATTTAGTGATAATTTAAGAAAAAGATTGTAAGATGGGTTATGGTTGGATAATTGTGTTTCTTTTGGTCCTTTTGCTGGGCTGTGGATATGTAAGTTGGCATGTATGGCAGATTCTGCCCCTTGCTGTAGTAGGTAAGTGGATTGTCGTTGGAGCATTGTTGCTTTGCATCGTATGCTTCTTTACCAATTTTATCTTAGGCTTGGATAATAAGCCAATGCCAATAGCTATAACTTTGTATGAAGTTGGCAATTCTGCTGTGTTTGTCGGGCTGTATCTGTTGTTACTCTTCCTTGTGCTCGACTTGGGAAGATTACTTCATTTTGTTCCTCGTTCTTTTCTTTATAATAGTTGGACAGGTACAGTGTCAGTAGTTGTCATTATGATAGGATTGTTCGTTTATGGATATTTCAATTATTTGCACAAAGAGCGTGTACCCTTAACTTTGCAGTCGGCAAAACCGATGAAACAGCAACATCGTTTGGTAATGATGACCGACCTTCATTTAGGTTATCATAATCGTGCAGATGAGTTTAGAAAGTGGGTTGATAAGGTGAATGAAGAGCAACCAGAGGCTATTCTTATAGCAGGGGATATTATTGATGGTAGTATTCGTGCATTAATAGACCAAGATATGGCAGCTGAATTTCGTCGTCTGAAGGCTCCTGTTTATGCATGTTTAGGCAACCATGAATATCTAAGTGGGGAACCTCGTGCAAAGAAGTTCTATCAAGATGCAGGGATTCATCTGCTCATTGATAATCATAGTGTGGTGCCTTTGGCAGGTGGTGACTCAATTCTTATTGTAGGACGCGATGATAGGACGAATAAAAAGCGTGCCAGCCTACAGCATTTGATGAAGTTTGCTCCAAAGGGTTATTTTACAATTCTTATGGATCATCAGCCTTATCACTTGGAGGAGGCACAGCAGGCAGGTATAGACTTTCAACTCTCTGGCCACACGCATTATGGTCAGGTGTGGCCTGTGAGCTGGATAGAAGACCTTATCTATGAGGATGCTTTCGGACCTTTACAGAAAGGGAATACTCAATATTATGTGTCTTCTGGAATCGGTATTTGGGGTGGTAAGTTCCGTATCGGAACAAGGTCTGAATATGTAGTAGCTGATATCAAGTAGGGATTAACCATTCTGTTTGTTTAGAACAATATTTTAAACAAACTACTTATAGCATAATATGCTTATTGTTAGTGGTTTAATTTATATCATTAAATGATATCTACAAGTTGAATTCTTCATCATCTGTTATAACGTTCATGCTGCGCACATATGGTGCGGAGCATGAACACAATAGGTGCGGGGCGTAAGCACCATTGGTGTTCATGGTTTAATGTTTTATTCTTTTTTGTTGAGAGGGGGCTATGCATTGTCGGAAAAGAAGCATATAACCAAATATAAACGATAAGATCGGTAATTGTACGATTAATTAAGAAATAAAACTTCATTATCGCCTATCACCAGAGTGAGATATTAAGACAGAATAATTCTAAAGATGTTCCAACGTTTTCTTAATAAGATAAGTCGTTCGTTACGATGTGTTGAAGAATCTAAAAAGAAAAACAGATATTAGTTTGCGGTTATCAGAAAATAGTTGTATTTTTGCAAAGAATATATTTCGATCGATGAAATAAGGAAAGAAGTTCCTTTGTTTTCGTTCGTTTTTATTTTGCTAAAATTAATGTTGATAGTTGACTACACGTTATTTGTTCAAATGAAAAAAATTATTTTCTCCCTCATAGTTACGGCTATGATTATGACCATGACGGGATGTGGCTCAAGTAAGGGCTTTACTTACTTAGAAAACGCTGATTCTATTAGCCTTGCTGCTTCACGTGGCTTGTATGATGCACGCATCATGCCAAAAGATGAATTGACGATTACTGTAAACACTACTGACCCAGATGCTGCAGCTCCTTTCAATTTGCAGGTGCGTAACCAGTTGGGTAGTGGTAAGCAGGTTGCTTCGGGTGGTGGCTCTTTGCAGGGTTACTTGGTAGACAACTCTGGATTCATCAATTTCCCAGTAATTGGTAAGATTCATGTAAGTGGCTTGACAAAGCCTGAGTGTGAAGACCTTATCAAGAGTAAGATTCAGCCTTATTTGGCACGCACTGAGAATCCTATTGTGACTGTTCGTATGAGCAGTTATCATATAACCGTTCTTGGTGAAGTTGGTAGTCCAGGTGTTATTCCTGTATCAACAGAGAAGATGAGCGTCTTGGAAGCAATTGCACAAGCTGGTGACCTTGGTGTTTATGGAAAGCGTGATAACATTATGTTGATTCGTGAAGATCCAACAGGTCAGAAGCATGTTGTACGTTTGAATCTCAATGATGCAAACTTGCTTAACTCACCTTACTATTATCTTCAGCAGAATGATGTCCTCTATGTTCAACCAAACAGTGTAAAGGCTAAGAATTCTGGTATCGGTAGTTCTACTACCCTCTGGTTCTCTTTCATTGGTATTGTGACATCAGTGGCATCGTTGCTTGTAAACGTATTGAGAAAGTAAAATACTGTCCTTAGAGGCTTGTCTATAGCCTTTCTTTGGATAAAATATAATAGGAATGAGAATATCTTTGATATCCATGTCTTGGGTAGACCTTAGTGGACTACTAAAAAGAGAGGGTGTGAGAGGTATTCTCTTTTTGAATTTGGGGTAACTGATTGTATAAGGATTATGTGTGGAATTGTAGGATACATTGGAACAAAGCGTGAAGCTTATCCCATTTTAATTAAAGGCTTACAGCGCCTTGAATATAGGGGATATGACAGTGCAGGTGTAGCATTGATAAATAAAGGTAAGGAACTGAATGTTTATAAAACAAAAGGAAAGGTTGCTGACCTGGAAGAGTATTGTTCAGATAAGGACATAACAGGTAATATCGGTATTGCTCATACGCGTTGGGCAACACATGGTGAACCTTCATCATTAAATGCACATCCACATTATTCACAGTCGAAGAATCTTGCTATTATTCATAATGGCATTATTGAGAACTATGCTGAAATTAAGCATAATCTCATGGAAAAAGGAATGACATTTCAGTCAGAAACTGATACGGAAGTATTGGTACAATTGATTGATTATATACAGACAAAGAAAAACCTCAGTTTACTGGAAGCTGTTCAGTTAGCACTTCATCAAGTCATTGGTGCATATGCTATAGCTATACTTGACAAGCGCAATCCAGACACTATTATTGCGGCACGTAAGCAGAGTCCATTAGTAGTAGGTATTGGTGATGGGGAGTTCTTCCTTGGCTCGGATGCAAGTCCTATTGTAGAGTATACGGATAAGGTAGTATACTTGGATGATGGCAATATCGCCGTTATGAAGTTAGGAGAAGAACTGAAGGTTGTTAATATTCTAAATGAAGAACTGTCACCAAAGGTGCGTACAGTAGATATTAATCTTGGAGAGATAGAGAAAGGAGGTTTCCCTCACTTTATGCTCAAAGAGATTTTTGCACAGCCAGAGTGTTTGAAGAATTGTATGCGTGGACGTGTACATCCAGAACATACTCAGGTAACATTGAGAGCTTTGATAGATCATCGTGATAAGTTGTTGAATGCAAAGCGCATAATTATTGTTGCTTGTGGTACAAGTTGGCATGCAGGACTAATTGGTAAACAGCTCATAGAGGAGTATTGTCGTATTCCTGTTCAGGTCGAATATGCAAGTGAATTCCGTTATGGCAATCCTGTGGTTGGTGATGGTGATGTTGTAATAGCCATCTCACAGAGTGGTGAAACAGCAGATACACTTGCTGCAGTAGAACTTGCAAAATCAAAGGGGGCTTTTATTTATGGTATTTGTAATGCCATTGGTTCAAGTATTCCACGTGCAACAGACACCGGAACTTACATTCATGTAGGACCTGAGATTGGTGTAGCATCAACGAAGGCTTTTACAGGACAGGTTACAGTGTTGACAATGTTTGCGCTTGCACTTGCCAATGTAAAGGGAACTATCAGCGAAGAAGATTACAAGAAAGTGATAAAAGAGTTGGCTGAAATGCCATCTGTTATAGAAGAAGTCTTAAAGACAAACGATCAGATAGCAGACTTAGCACGTACGTTTACTTACGCCCGTAACTTCCTCTATCTGGGTCGAGGATATAGTTATCCGGTAGCTCTGGAAGGAGCATTGAAGTTGAAAGAGATATCCTATATACATGCTGAAGGCTATCCAGCAGCAGAGATGAAACATGGACCAATAGCTTTGATAGATTCAGATATGCCTGTCGTAGCTATTGCAACACATAATGGAATGTATGAGAAGGTTCGTAGTAATATCCAAGAGATAAAGGCACGACAAGGACGCGTGATAGCTTTAGTTTCAAAGGGTGATACAACCATCTCTAAGATAGCAGATGCTGTTATAGAACTCCCAGACATGATGGAATGTCTTGAGCCATTAGTAGCAACGGTTCCATTACAGCTGTTGGCTTATCATATTGCTGTATGTAAAGGCAAGGATGTTGATCAGCCAAGAAATCTGGCTAAGTCTGTAACAGTAGAGTAGGGGGAGGTGATTGGTTGACGCCAAACATTATAAGACATAGTCTGTGTATTTATTCTTAATGAATATAACGAATGCACAGACTGTGTTACTCCTAATAAAGTGAAGTTTATATTCATCTTCCTTTTTATTAAGGGAGACATGAAGATAGATATACGATTTTAAAAGTAAAAGAAAGATAGAAAACCTTATCAATGGAAAAGAACATTCATGAAGACTGCGGTGTGGCAATGATTCGATTGCTGAAGCCGCTTGAGTATTATCAGGAGAAGTATGGCACCTGGATGTATGCACTGAACAAACTCTATCTGATGATGGAGAAACAGCATAACCGTGGTCAAGAGGGAGCTGGTATGGCTTCTGTAAAACTGGATTCTGAGCCAGGTAATGAATATATGTTCCGTGAACGTGCAGAGGGTAAGAATGCTGTCGCTGAGATTTTTGCTAATGTTCATAAGCATTATAAGAACCTTTCACAGGAGCAGTTGTCTGATGTTTCTTTTGCTAAAACTAATCTCCCCTTTGCGGGAGACCTTTATATGGGCCACCTTCGGTACTCTACTACCGGCAAGAGTGGCCTTTCTTATGTTCATCCTTTCTTGCGTCGCAACAACTGGAAAGCAAAGAATCTCTGTATGTGTGGTAACTTTAATATGACTAATATTGGAGATGTCTTTGAGATTTTGACTGAACAGGGACAGTGTCCACGTATCTATAGTGATACGAACATTCTTTTGGAATTGATGGGACACAGACTTGATCGTGAGGTTGAACGTAACTTTGTGGATGCGCAGAAGTTAGGTTTGGAGAAGCGTGCTATCACCAACTATATTGAAGAGAACGTACAGATGAGTAATGTTCTCAAGACAACGATGCAGCACTTTGATGGTGGCTACGTTATCTGTGGATTGACTGGTTCGGGTGAGATGTTCTCTATTCGTGACCCATGGTCGATTCGCCCAGCTTTCTATTATAAGAATGATGAGATTGTTGTTTTGGCAAGTGAACGTCCTGTTCTGCAGACTACATTCGACCTTGAGTGTGATGATATCCAAGAGTTGAAACCTGGTCAGGCACTGATAGTTAATAAGCGTGGTGAATGTTCGCTACAGCAAATACTTGAACCTAAGCAGAATGCAGCTTGCTCTTTTGAGCGTATCTATTTCTCACGTGGTTCAGACCGTGATATTTATAAGGAGCGTGAGACATTGGGACGTCAGTTGACAGAGCCTGTATTGAAAGCAGTTGACTATGATACAGAGCATACAGTTCTCTCGTATATACCTAATACTGCGGAGGTTGCGTTCTATGGTCTTGTTCACGGCTTTAAGGAGCAGATTGATAAGAAGAAGGTTGAGCAGATCGCAGCTTTAGGTTCTAAGGCTTCTTCAGAGGAGGTCTATCGTATTATACATCAAGATGTACGCTCTGAAAAAGTGGCATGGAAGGATATTAAGTTACGTACCTTTATCACAGAAGGAAACTCGCGTAATGACCTTGCATCGCATGTTTATGACGTAACATACGAGTGTATTAAACCTTATGAGGATAATCTTGTCATTATTGATGACTCTATCGTTCGTGGAACAACATTGAAGGAGAGTATCCTTCGTATTCTCGATCGCTTGCATCCTAAAAAGATTGTTGTCGTATCCAGTGCGCCACAGATTCGATTCCCAGACTACTATGGTATTGATATGCCACATCCAGAAGAGTTCTGTGTCTTCCGTGCAGTAATCGAACTGATACGTGAACGTGGTATGGAAGACTTACTTCGTGAGGTCTATGAGAATTGTAAGAAAGAATTGGCAAAGCCTAAGGGAGAGACCATTTCAAATGCTGTACGTGCAGTTTATAAGCCTTTTACGGTAGATGAGATTAATAAAAAGATAGTTGAAATGCTGCGCCCAGAAGGTATGACAACACCTGTAGAACTCGTGTTCCAGAGTGTGGAAGGACTACATAATGCAATACCTAATCATCCAGGTGATTGGTATTTTACAGGAAACTATCCAACTCCAGGTGGTATGCGATTGGTCAATGAGGCCTTCGTAAGCTATTATGAGCGTGAACATCTAAATACAGTAAAAGCGTAATAACCGCTTGTCTGTGAATTATCATCATGAAAAAAAAGAATTATTTTCATGAAAAGAAAGATTTCTTTTCACGATAAAAAATATTTCTTTTCATGAAAAGAAATTTCAATCCAACAATACTATAAGCAATGAGGAACGTAACTTTAGTCTTAAGTGACGGAACAAAATTCCATGGAAAGTCGTTTGGATACGATGCCCCAGTAGCTGGTGAGGTGGTCTTCAACACTGCGATGATGGGCTATCCAGAGAGCTTGACTGACCCTTCATATGCGGGTCAGCTACTAACAATGACCTTCCCATTGGTAGGTAACTATGGTGTACCACCTTTTACTATTGAGGAAAGTGGTATCCCAACCTTCATGGAGAGTGATAAAATCTATGTCTCAGCCTTGATAGTGTCTGACTATACAGAGGAGCATTCACATTGGAATGCTGTGGAGAGTTTGGCTGACTGGCTGAAGCGTGAACACGTACCAGGTATTACTGGTATTGATACACGTGAACTTACTAAGGTTCTACGTGAGCACGGTGTGATGATGGGTAAGATTCTCTTTGATGATGAACCTAATAATATCCCAGAGGCTGATTATGAGGGAGTAAACTTTGTTGATCGCGTTTCAACAAAAGAGATTATCCACTACAACGAGGGCGCTGGTAAGAAGGTTGTCCTTGTTGACTGCGGTGTGAAAGCTAATATTATTCGTTCATTGATTACCAGAGGAGTTGAGGTTATCCGTGTACCTTGGAACTATGATTACACTGGTATGGATTATGATGGCCTTTTCCTCGGTAATGGTCCTGGTGACCCTGATATGTGTAATGATGCTGTTGAGGTTATTCGTAAGCAGATGAGTATGAGTAAGAAACCTATCTGTGGAATCTGTATGGGTAATCAGTTGCTTTCAAAGGCTGCAGGAGCAAAGATTTATAAGTTGAAATACGGTCATCGTGGACATAACCAGCCTGTTCGCATGGTAGGTACTGATAAGTGTTATATCACCTCACAGAATCACGGTTATGCGGTTGATGCTTCAACATTAGACAAGGATTGGCAGGAACTCTTCGTTAACATGAATGACGGTAGTAATGAGGGTATTCGCCATAAGGAGAACCCTTGGTTTACCTCACAGTTCCACCCAGAGGCTTGCTCTGGTCCGGTTGATACTTACTTTATGTTTGATAAATTTGTAGAAACACTGAAATAATGAAAGACGAGTCAATAAAGAAAGTCCTGATACTTGGTTCAGGCGCATTGAAGATTGGTGAAGCAGGAGAGTTTGATTACTCTGGTTCACAGGCGTTGAAGGCATTACGCGAGGAGGGTGTTTCTACGGTTTTGATTAACCCAAACATCGCAACAGTACAGACATCTGAGGGTGTAGCAGACCAGATTTATTTCCTTCCAGTTCAACCTTACTTTGTTGAGCGTGTTATAGAGAAGGAACGTCCTGATGGAATCCTCCTGTCTTTTGGTGGTCAGACAGCACTAAACTGTGGTGTTGAGTTGGATAAGACAGGTGTTCTGAAGAAGTATAATGTAAAGGTTTTAGGTACCCCTGTTAAGGCAATTATGGATACTGAAGACCGTGAACTCTTTGTTGAACGACTCGATGAGATTGATGTAAAGACAATCAAGAGTGAGGCATGTGAGGATATTCAGCAGGCACGTGTGGCTGCAAAGAATCTCGGTTATCCTGTTATTGTTCGTGCTGCATACGCATTAGGTGGCCTTGGTAGTGGATTTGCTGATAATGAGGATGAGTTGAATACACTCTGTGAGAAGGCTTTCTCGTTCTCCCCTCAGGTATTGGTGGAGAAGAGTTTGAAGGGTTGGAAAGAGATAGAGTACGAGGTTGTTCGTGACCGTTATGACAACTGTATCACAGTTTGTAATATGGAGAACTTCGACCCGCTTGGTATTCATACCGGTGAGTCTATCGTTATTGCACCATCTCAGACCCTTTCTAATAGCGAGTATCATAAGCTCCGTGCACTGTCTATAAAGATAGTACGTCATATTGGTATTGTTGGTGAATGTAATGTTCAGTATGCTTTCGACCCAGAGAGTGAAGACTATCGTGTTATTGAGGTAAATGCTCGTTTGTCTCGTTCTTCAGCTCTTGCCAGCAAGGCAACTGGTTATCCTCTTGCTTTTGTTGCGGCTAAGTTGGGTATGGGCTACGGACTCTTTGAGTTGAAGAACTCTGTTACAAAGACCACATCAGCTTTCTTCGAGCCAGCACTCGACTATGTAGTCTGCAAGATTCCACGTTGGGACCTCAGTAAGTTCCGTGGTGTGGATAGGGAGTTAGGCTCAAGTATGAAGTCTGTTGGTGAGGTTATGGCTATTGGTCGTAACTTCGAGGAAGCCATTCAGAAGGGTCTTCGTATGATAGGACAGGGTATGCACGGCTTTGTTGAGAACAAAGAATTGCAGATAGACGATCTTGATGTAGCGTTGCGTGAACCTACCGACAAGCGTGTGTTCCTTATTTCTAAGGCGATGCACAAGGGATATACAGTTGATCAGATTCATGAGTTGACCAAGATTGATCGTTGGTTCCTCAACAAACTCAAGCATATCATAGACATTGATGAGGAACTGAAGACTAAGAATATCAATACACTTGATAAGGAACTTCTGCGTACAGCAAAGGTTTATGGCTTTACAGACTTCCAAATCGCACGTGCTGTTGGTTTGGAGGAAGAGTGCAAGAAGATGCATGAAGCGATGAGAATCGTTCGTCGTTTACGTAAGAGCTTTGGTATTCTTCCTGTTGTTAAGCAGATAGATACATTGGCTGCCGAGTATCCTGCACAGACCAATTACCTCTATGTTACATACGCTGGTGTAGCTTCAGATGTTACGTTCCCTAATGATCGTAACTCAGTTATCGTACTTGGTTCAGGTGCTTACCGCATTGGTAGTTCTGTAGAGTTCGACTGGTGTGGTGTTCAAGCATTGAATACCATCCGTCGTCAGGGCTATCGTTCTATCATGATTAACTATAATCCAGAGACAGTGTCAACGGATTATGACATGTGTGATCGCCTCTATTTCGATGAGTTGACCTTCGAACGTGTTATGGATATCATTGATGCAGAGAACCCACATGGTGTGATTGTATCAACAGGTGGTCAGATTCCAAATAACCTTGCTATGTATCTTGATGAGGAGAATGTGCCTATTCTTGGAACATCAGCAAAGAATATTGATAACGCTGAGGACCGTGCTAAGTTCTCGTCAATGCTCACAGAGAATGGTATCAATCAGCCAGAATGGAGTGCATTGACAAGTATGGACGATATTGATAAGTTCGTTGACCGTGTTGGCTTCCCAGTACTTGTACGTCCATCTTACGTGCTTTCTGGTGCAGCTATGAATATCTGTTCTAATAGAGATGAGCTCACTCGCTTCCTTCAGTTGGCTGCTAATGTCAGCGAAGACCACCCTGTTGTGGTAAGTAAGTTCATTGAACATGCAAAGGAGATTGAGATGGATGCTGTTGCACAAGATGGTGAGATATTGGCATACGCTATCTCTGAGCATATTGAGTTTGCTGGTGTTCACTCTGGTGATGCTACAATTCAGTTCCCACCTCAGAAACTTTATGTTGAGACAATGCGCCGTATAAAGCGCATTAGTCGTCAGATTGCAAAGAAATTGCATATCAACGGACCATTCAACATTCAGTTTATGGCACGTGATAACGATATCCTCGTTATTGAGTGTAATCTCCGTGCGAGCCGTTCATTCCCATTCGTTAGTAAGGTGTTGAAGCTCAACTTCATCGACTTGGCTACTAAGATTATGCTCGGTGCGCCTGTTGAGAAACCAAGCAAGAACCTCTTCGACCTTGATTACGTAGGTATTAAGGCATCTCAGTTCTCTTTCAACCGCTTACAGAAGGCCGACCCAGTATTGGGCGTTGATATGAGTTCTACAGGTGAGGTAGGTTGTTTAGGTGATGATACCTCTACAGCTTTGTTAAAGTCTATGCTGTCTGTAGGTCTTAGAATACCAAAGAAGACAGTCTTGTTGTCAACAGGTGGAGCAAAGCAGAAGGCTGAAATGCTTGATGCTGCAAAGATGTTGAAGCAGCATGGTTATGAACTTTATGCAACAGTCGGTACATCAAAGTATCTCGCAGAGAATGGAATTGAGAATACATGTGTATATATGCCTTCGGATGAAGGACAGCATCCACAGGCACTCGATCTCTTACACGAGAAGAAGATAGACATGGTTGTGAACATGCCAAAGGACCTTACTCCACGTGAGTTGACCAATGGTTATAAGGTTCGTCGTGCAGCAATCGACCTCAATGTACCATTGATTACAAACAGCCGATTGGCAAGTGCGTTTATCTCAGCCTTCTGCAATGTCAGTTTAGATGATATTGATATCAAGGCTTGGGGAGAATATTAATAGTCTTCTGGGGTTAAAGGAGTTAAGGGAGTTAGAAGGAGTTTAGTTAACAATTATCATTGTTGGGGTTGATACCTTTCACTAAACTCCCTTGACTTCCAAAGCAAGGATTAGGAAATAATGTCTAAACTCCTTCTAACTCCCTTAACCCCTTTAGCTTCTTAAAGATGAAACAACATTCAATGAAGTTACTGCCCTTAGTCTTTGTGGCTATCTCTGCAGTAGCTTTTATGTCTTGCTCTGGCTGTTCTTCGCGAGGAGTAGGACATTATGATACAACACAGGTCGACACTATGTTGGCTGTCGATCTTGATAGTAATTCGTCAGGTGATGGGACGTATGTTTCTTCATGGACCTATCTCAACGATTCTGCAGTAGCTAATATGCAGAGTGCTCCAAACAAGAAGTCGCAGATAACGCCTTCTAATCGTATGAACATTCGTGTACGTTATCTTGGACGTGTAGGTGTTGAAGCATGTATGATTCTTGGTGATGGCGAACAGTTTGCGGGTAACAGTTATGATACAACCAACTATGTTCGTGTCTATGCGTATGGAGAAGAGGTAGGGCGTTTCAAATATAAGCCGGGTATCAGTAAGCAGACTGACTCTGCCTTCGTTCAGACTCCAGAAGCATTTGTTGAATGTCTTAGGAAATATCGTTCTTTTAAGATTGAAACAACGACTTTTACCAGTGGCACACTCGTTTACAGTTTTGATGCTATTGCTGCATTAGCAAAGAGAAAACAAAAGTAAGGTGTTACCTTTATTGTAACCTTTGTTTTACTACAATAGCATTGTTTATATCTTTGATTATCAGAATATAACATTATAAAAAGGCAGTATTTAAAGGATAAAACATAATGAAGAAAGGATTTGTATTAGAAGGAGGAGCCATGCGTGGATTGTTTTCTGCTGGTGTAATGGATGTTCTGATGGAAAATAACATATGGCCTGATGGCGTTATTGGCGTTTCTGCGGGTGCGGCTTTTGGTTGTAATATGAAGTCAAAGCAGGCAGGACGGGCGATAAGATACAACAAGAAGTTGGCAAACGACTGGCGTTATGCTTCTTTGCGTTCACTCTTAACAACAGGTGATTACTATGGTGGTGAATACGCTTACCATTATATGCCTCGTCATATTGATTACTTCGATGTTGATACTTTCCGTGAGAATCCAATGGAGTTTTGGGCTGTATGTACAAACGTTGGAACGGGTAAAGCGGAGTATAAGCGACTGATGGAGGTTGATAATAATTGTTTAGAGTATATTCGTGCCTCTGCATCTATGCCTATTGCTGCTCGTATTGTGACGGTAGAAGGCAAGAAACTTCTGGATGGTGGTATTGCTGATTCTATCCCTCTCCGCTTCTTTCAGGAGCAAGGATATGAGCGTAATTTGGTTGTTCTTACTCAACCAGAGGGTTTTGTGAAAGAGCCAAACTCACTGATGCCTCTTATGCGTATGTGGTTGCATCGTCATCCACGTGTCGTAAAAGCTTTGGAGCAACGCCATATCATGTATAATGAACAGTTAGCATACGTTCGTGAAGAAGAAAAGAAGCCTAACACCTTAGTGCTTCGTCCTAAAGCAAAACTAACAATAGGGCATTTCTCACACGACCCAGCAATGATGCAAGCAACCTATGATCAGGGTAGGGAAGTAGCTTTAGAACATCTAAACGAGATAAAGGAATTGTTTGGAGTAAGTGAGGTAGAATAAGTTATGCGTTCTCCTAAAAGAGAAATCATACCTTATAATATTAATAAGTATAAATCAAATTAATCAATAGACAGTGGAGAATCTGTCAAAAATATGAGATAAAAATGGATACGACAACAAATGAAAAAGTGAGTATTTTGTTTATTTGCTTAGGTAATATTTGTCGCTCTCCGGCTGCACATGCTGTGATGCAACATCTTGTTGAGGAACGAGGCTGTGCAGACCGATATATGATTGACTCGGCGGGAATTGGTAATTGGCACGTTGGACAATTACCTGATAAGCGCATGCGTGAACATGGTAGACAGCGTGGATATAGCGTTGATCATCGTGCTCGTCAATTTGATGCGCGTAGAGATTTTGAGTTATTCGATAAGATTGTCGTAATGGACGAGGATAATTATCGTAACATTACGTCTCAAGCACCTAATGAAGCGGCACGAGAAAAGGTCGTACGAATGGCAGATTTCTTTACTCAACATCCTTCTACTACTTGTGTTCCTGACCCATATTATGGTGATGCTGATGATTTTAACTTAGCTCTTGATTTAATTGAAGATGGTTGTGAGGGTATTCTTAATACTATCTAAGGCTTTCCGTTTTAGGGTAGTATAACTCTTCTCTAACCACAAACAATACTCATTTTAATAGCCTATTGTTAGGTATTAAGTACTCCGCACCATTGGTTTTAAGCGTTAGCACACATGGTGCTAAGCATCCGCACGATGTGTGCGGAGCGTTAATACGTCAGTAGAAAATGGACTAAAAAGGTCATAATAAGTATTATAAAAAACTCCCATAACAAACCATTGTTGGTAATGTTATGGGAGTTTTCTTTTTTATTCTTTGGTATCTTAGACTATTCCATAGTCTTCAATATCTCCTGACAGAGCATGTAGCCCTTAATCATCATACGTGGAACGTGGAACGGACCCTTGAAGATATTACCCTTTGCAGGCTGTGCAACGGTTCCGTCACGATGGAGATAACCATACCATTCTGGGTAGTCTTGGTCAGGGAAGTGAGCGTATGTCCACTCGCTAATACGCTGATGACGATAGAGATATTCCTCGTCGCCAGTTCCAAGGTAAGCATAGAGGGAGGCAATGATAGTCTCGCACTGTGGCCACCAGAACTTCATATCCTGCGAGTAGTCCTGTGGTGGGAGGTTACGACAGTCTCTGAAGTTGATGATACCACCATATTGCTTGTCCCATCCCCAGTCCCATGACCAATCGAAGATGGTGAGGGCGGTGTCGAGTAAGTCTTTATCCCAGTTGCGCAACTTAGCTTCCTCCATGATAAACCATGCGGTCTCAATACAATGACCAGGGTTGATAGTACGTGTTGCATTGGTATCAATGAACTCTCCCTTAGGGCCGACTGTTTCAAGTAATGCCTTAAACTCTGGGTGCATGAAGTAGCGACGGAGCAACGAGATAGACTCGTCAATCTGCTGGGTTAGTGTTGGGTCGTCAATCACTGTACGCAGACGTGAACCAACGTTGATAAGAATCATGATAATAGAGTGGCTCTGCATCTCTACACCTGCCTCATATTTAGCTGGAAGGAAGCCCGGAGTAGAGAGGAAACGCTGTGCATCGTGGAATACCTGCAACGCTCTTTCTGCATAATGCTTGTCACCTGTTGCCAAAGAGTATTCGGCAAAAGCTATTGCGGCGAAAGTCTCTGAGAAAACATAGCGACGCTTACGCAGTGGTTTGCCTTCTGCTGTTACCTCAAAATACATGTGCCCATCCTCGTCAAAGCAATGCTTCTCAATGAAGTCAATGGCAGACTTTGATGCCTCAAGCCATTCCTGTTTCTTCTCTACATTATTGTATGCAAAAGCGCAGATGAAGGCCCATCGTCCTTGAAACCACACCGACTTGGTCGTGTCCATCAATGATCCATCACGATCCAAGCAGGTGTATATACCGCCATTCTCCTTGTCCCAACCATGGTTCAACCAGAAAGGCATAATGTTGTTTGTTAGGTCGTTCTTGTAGGTTTCAGCCCATGAACGTAAGTATTCTTTCTTATCCATAATTTTAGGTGATATAGACAATGTGTTAATTTCTTAATGGATTGTAAAGTAAGGAGGACAGTCTGTACCGTTGTATAGCTGTCCTTTACTACTGTCCTTTGGCAAAATTAGGACTAATTTATCAATTATCCAAAGAAAAGAATTGAAAACTCTTTCTTTATTGCATAATAGAATATGTCTTACTTTAGTACTTTTGCAAGGAAGCGAGAAGTGTAGCTCTCTTTGTTCTTTACCACAACCTCTGGTGTACCACAACTCAACATGCGACCGCCACCACGACCACCTTCTGGTCCCATGTCAATGATGTAGTCTGCAAGTTTGATGACATCGAGGTTGTGTTCGATGATGATAACGGTGTTGCCACGGTCAACAAGTTTCTGTAATACGTCCATCAAGATACGAATATCTTCAAAATGAAGACCAGTTGTAGGCTCATCAAGGATGTAAAGTGTCTTACCAGTGTCACGCTTTGCAAGTTCAGTTGCCAACTTAACACGCTGGCTTTCACCGCCAGAGAGGGTGGTGGAACTTTGTCCAAGCTTGATATAGCCCAAGCCAACATCTTGTAATGCCTTGATCTTTGGCAGAATCTGTGGTACGTTCTCAAAGAATTCTACAGCCATATTGACTGTCATATCCAATACGTCTGCAATAGATTTACCCTTAAAACGTACTTCCAATGTTTCTCGGTTATAGCGTTTGCCGTGACAAACTTCACAAGGTACCATCACATCAGGTAGGAAGTTCATTTCAATGGTTTTGTAACCATTACCTCCACAGGTCTCACAGCGTCCTCCTTTCACATTGAAAGAGAATCGTCCAGGCTTGTAACCACGAATCTTAGCTTCGGGAAGATTGACGAAGAGTTGGCGGATATCGGAGAACACGCCTGTATAAGTTGCAGGGTTACTGCGTGGAGTACGGCCAATAGGACTTTGGTCAACGTTCACCACCTTATCAATGTTGTCAATGCCTTCAATCTTTCCGTAAGGCATAGGACGTTTCAGTGAGCGGTAGAAGTGTTGTGAAAGTATAGGCTGTAAAGTCTCATTGATGAGTGTACTCTTTCCTGAACCAGACACACCAGTGACGACAATTAGTTCGCCAAGTGGGAAGGTAACGTTCACGTCTTTTAGGTTATTACCCTTACAACCTGTGAGTTGTATGGTCTTTCCATTTCCTTCTCTGCGCTCTTTAGGAAGCTCAATGGCACGTTCACCATTTAGATATTGTGCTGTAAGTGTGTGTGTCTTGAGCATGTCTGCAGGCTTTCCTTGAAAGACAACCTCGCCACCTTTGCGTCCAGCTTTTGGTCCGATGTCTACAATCCAGTCCGCAGCACGCATCATGTCTTCGTCGTGTTCAACAACGATAACCGTGTTTCCCATGTCACGCAACTCTTTCAGAGAGTTGATAAGACGCTCGTTATCGCGTTGATGAAGACCGATAGAAGGCTCGTCGAGGATGTAGAGTACGTTGACAAGTTGTGAACCAATCTGTGTAGCAAGGCGAATACGTTGGCTTTCACCACCAGATAGCGTAGCACTTTGACGGTTTAATGCAAGGTAATCAAGGCCCACATCGAGTAGAAAGTTTATACGTTTACGAATCTCCTTTATGATTTCAACGGCAATAGTACGTTGCTTCTCGCTCATGTGTTCCTCAACATGATCAACCCAGTCTTTCAGCTCGTTGATATCCATTTCTGCAAGATCAGCAATGTTTTTATCCCATATTTTATATGACAGAGCCTCACGATTCAAACGATGACCATGACATTCTGGACATTGTGCTTCGGCTATGAACTGGTCTGCCCACTTCTTACCAGCTGAGGAATCATCGTTCTCCATAACCGTACGGAGATACTTAATGATGCCATCAAAGGATACAAAGTAATCGGAGGTAGTGTGGACAAGCTCCTTGGCTATCTTCAACTTTTCCAAAGAACCATACAAAACCTCGTCCATAGCTTCCTTTGGAATATCCTTGACAGGGGTCTTGAGGTAACAATTATGCTTCTTTAAGAGTGCGTCTATCTGCCAGAATATCATCTGGTTCTTGTATTTCCCTAAAGGAACTATTGCACCACTGTAGATGTCTTGTTTGTTATCTGGAATTACTTTCTTTAGGTCTATCTCATCAATAACACCCAAACCTTTACACTGTGGACAGGCTCCTTCGGGTGAGTTGAATGAGAAAATGTTTGGCGCAGGGTCTTTATAAGCAATGCCCGTAACTGGGTCCATCAGTCGTTTAGAGAAGTACTTGGCTTCGTCTCGCTCGTTATCAAGAATCATAATCAAGCCTTCTCCTTGCTTCATTGCCGTTGAAACGGTCTTTGCCAAACGCTCACGTAGCGTGTTATTCTCTGTACCACCGAGTTTCATCTTGTCGATAACAACCTCAATATTATGGTTCTTGTAACGGTCAACTTTCATACCACGTGTTAACTCTTGTACCTCTCCATCGACACGGATATACAAGTAACCCTTGCGTCGCATCTGCTCAAAGAGTTCACGATAATGTCCTTTACGGTTGCGGACAAGTGGTGAGAGAATATATATCTTGCGGTCTTGATAATCAGACATAATCATATCCACCACTTTCTCCTCAGTGTATTTCACCATCTTTTCACCGCTCATATAAGAGTAAGCCTCACCTGCACGTGCAAAGAGAAGGCGGAGGTAGTCATATATCTCTGTAGTTGTACCAACGGTAGAGCGGGGATTCTTATTGGTTGTCTTCTGTTCAATGGAGATGACAGGGGATAGTCCTGTAATCTTATCTACGTCAGGACGCTCCATGTTTCCAAGGAAGTTGCGTGCGTAAGCAGAGAATGTCTCAATGTATCGACGCTGACCTTCGGCGAAGATTGTGTCGAATGCAAGCGAACTTTTGCCTGAACCAGATAGTCCAGTGAAGACAGTAAGTGAGTTGCGTGGGATAGTTATGTCTACATTCTTCAGATTATGTACTCTGGCTCCGAAGACTTCTATTTTTTCGTTCATGGGGTTGTTGGGTGTTAAATGTTTGGTGTTTGGTGTTGAATGTTTGGTGTTGATGGATAGTTGGGTGTTTGGTGTTTGGTGATGGGTGTTGATGATTAGTACTGTGTTGATGGTTTCCTTGAAGATAACCACTGATGAAAATCGCTATTCATCACCATCCATCATTCTTCATCCATCACCCACCCATCATCATCTCGTCGACTGTGTGTAACCTCTGAGGAGGTTGACATCTCGTCGGATGTGGAACTCTTTGCCGTCAGCTCCTTTGGCGGTTACATTGACGAAGTAAGTTCCTTGGGCAACATCTTTGCCTTTATACTTACCATCCCAGCCACCAGCAGGGTCGTTCCATTCGTATATCTTTTGTCCCCAACGGTTAAAGATGATAGCTTTAAACTCTACAATACTCTTATATCCAGGCTTTGCACGATAGATATCATTGATACCATCTCCATTGGGTGAGAAAGCATTGGGCATCTGTAGGCTACTCTCACTGATGGAGAAACTAATAGCATTGTAGCGTGTTGTGTCATTATTCAAGATTTCATAAAGCACAACTCTCGTTGTTCCTGCCTCTGTAAAGGTGTATTCGGTATTCTCATCATAACGGATAAGGAAAGCCGAACGTGGGTTATTTTGATTGAAGAAGTGCCATTCGTAATGGGTTGCTGCGTCCCTTGTTGTAGGTGGATTGGCTGAGAACGCAATTGTCAAAGGAGCCGAACCAACATAAGTGTCACCTGCGGCAATTGTATTGGTTTCACCATTTGCATCGGTATATTTACCTGAGGGTTGGCAATCTTGTGCCCATGCTATAGAAGAGAGAAGCATAGACACCATTACCCCCAATAGCCTAAATTTATATTGTTTCATTTCAATAGTTCGTTTGATGTTACCTTGAAAAATGTATAATCGTGCAAATTTACACAATTTTTCCCATACAAACAAGTAAATCTATCTGCCTGAATAGGATAATAATATGTATTTCTATCTGATAAAACTTAAATAGTATATTCTCTTGTTATGGCACTTCTTAAGAACTGACAATATTGTATTCTCTTTAAGAAAGGAAGGCTTTATATCAATTCAGTCTTGTTCGGGTGGGGTGTTCTAACTCTTTTTCTAACAACGAAGTGGCTTAGTTCTAACAATATTTTGTAAGGTGTTTAATAGTCCGCACCATTGGTGCTTAGCCTTAGCACCATTGGTGTTGATGCTTCGCACCACTGGTGTTAAGCATCAACACCATGAAAGAAAATGGTAGGAAAGGCTGATTGGTGTCGTAAAATAATATCTAATAAGAGATTATTGGAAACTCAGATAATAATGCTTTATTTGCTAATAATAAATGAAATGCTGTAAGCGTTTTTGTGTTTTTTATCATTCTACATCTTTTGATTACAGATTTCTTTTGTATATTTGCAGTTGTAATTTGTTACTGATTGAAAACAAAAGTATGTTTATGAGAAATTATTTAAAATATCTTATGCTATTTTTGGCTATGACTTTTAGTTATAGCGTGTTGGCTCAAAGTGTTCAATGGCGTGATCAACATAAGGTGAAACGTAAGGAAACTATCTTTGGTATTGCTAAAGAATATGGTGTTACAATTCCCCAACTTCTTGATGCTAACCCTGCAATGAAGCAGGCTGGTTATGAACTGAAGAAAGGTGATTTAATCTTTGTACCATATTCAAAGGAGGGCGATTTCCTTCCAGATGGTTCTGTGAAAGGTAAGACGGATAAGAAAGCTGCTGCAAAGTCTACTGTTGCTCAGGCTCCTGTTAAGGCTGTTAATGCTATCCGAGTTGGTGTTATGCTTCCTTTGCATAATCAAGATGGAGATGGAAAACGTATGGTTGAATACTATCGTGGTATCTTATTGGCTCTTAATCAATTGAAGAGTGAAGGGATTACTACAGAGGTTCACGCTTGGAATGTGCCTAAGGGTGCAGATATCCGCAATACCTTACTTGAGCCAAATGCTTCAAAGTTAGATATTATCTTTGGTCCTCTTTATTCAGAACAGGTAAAACCATTGGCGGACTTCTGTCGTGCGTACGATATTAAACTCGTTATTCCTTTCTCTATATCAGGCAATGATGTAGAAACAAATCCTAATATTTTCCAAGTATATCAGACGGAGGCTTCGTTGACAAACAAGGCGATAGCATCTTTCTTAGAGCGTTTCCAGAAGTCACATCATCCAATCTTTATTAATTGTAAGGATGAGACAAGTCAGGTGGGTGAGTTCACAACAAGCTTGAGAAAGCAGCTCGATTTACAGAAAATCAAGTATAATCTCACAAGTTTAAAGTCATCTAATGCAGACTTTTCTAAGCATTTTGATGCTACTCGTCCTAATGTTGTGATTCTTAATTCAGAGAAAAGTCCACAGTTGAATGAGGTCTTTAACAAACTGGCTCAGCTGAAGAAAGCGCGTCCTGGCATTGCGATTAGCCTTTATGGTTACAACCAGTGGTTTGTTTATCAGGATTATTATCTTGATCAATACTTCAAGTATAACACTTATATTCCATCTACCTATTATTATAATAAGGCAGCGGATAAGACTAAGGAGCTCGAAGCGAAGTATACAGAGCAGTATGGTGAGCCAATGTCAAGACAGTATATTCCACGTATGGCAATCACTGGCTATGATCAAGCAGAGTTCTTTGTACGTGGCTTGAAGGCTAATGGAAAGAACTTTAAGGGTACTGCTGCCGAGGTTAAGTATCGTCCATTGCAGACACGTTATGACTTTGTTCGTGTAGGACAGGGCGGATATATCAATGATAACTTCCAGCTGGTTCACTTCAAGACAGACCAGACAATGGAGAATCTTGTCTATTAAACTGTTGTAGAGAACCTTATTCAAAAATGAAGAATAGAATCTCAAGATTATTAGTTGTTATCCTACTTGCGCTGCCGCTGACTGCTTCAGCGCAGATAGGAGACCATCGTAACGACTTTGCTATTGGTGTAAATGGTGGTTACGTACTCTCTAATGTGGGCTTCACTCCGAGTGTAAGACAATCTATGCATGGTGGAGTAACTGGAGGATTGAGTGTTCGTTATGTGTGCGAGAAGTACTTTAATACTATTTGTTCTATCTATGGTGAGGTGAACTATGCCTCAATCGGATGGAAAGAGAAGATTTTGACTGGTACGGATCAGCCTGTTATCAACTCTAATGGGGCTGCTGAAGCTTATTCACGCACTGTTAACTATATTCAGATTCCGGTCTTTGCACACCTCGCATGGGGGCGTGAACAGAACGGTTTTAACTTCTTCTTCCAAGCAGGACCACAGTTAGGACTCTACCTTGGAGAGTCAACATCAAAGAACTATGACACCCCAAATCTTGCTACTGATGGTACAGGGCGAAGCAATGCGGTAACAGCACAGGAGTCAATGCCAGTAGAAAAGAAGTTAGACTACGGTATTGCAGCTGGCTTAGGTTTAGAGTATAGCAACCGACATGTAGGTCATTTCCTACTTGAAGCCCGTTACTACTATGGATTGAGTAATATCTATGGAAGTTCAAAGAAAGACTATTTTGGCAAGTCTAACTATGGTAATATCGTAGTTAAGGCTACCTACCTTTTTGACATTGTAAAAACAAAGTAATAATTAACCTATAATTTTATCATTATGTTTGAGAACCAACCTAAAGCACTGTATGCATTGGCATTAGCCAATACTGGTGAGCGTTTCGGCTATTATACCATGATAGCTGTTTTCTCTTTATTTTTAAGAGCCAATTTCGGGTTATCTGGTAATACAGCTGGCTTGATTTATGGTGTTTTCCTTGCCTTAGTTTATTTCTTGCCATTGGTCGGTGGTATCATGGCCGACAAGTTTGGCTATGGAAAGATGGTGACTATTGGTATTATCGTCATGTTTGCGGGCTATCTATTCTTGTCTATCCCATTGGGTGGAGGAGTAATGGGTTATGCAGCAATGTTTGGTGCTTTGTTACTTGTTAGTCTTGGAACAGGCTTGTTCAAGGGTAACCTACAGGTGATGGTGGGTAATCTTTATGATGCACCAGAACTGTCAGCAAAGCGCGATTCAGGTTTCTCTATCTTCTACATGGCAATCAACATTGGTGCACTCTTTGCTCCTACAGCAGCTGTGAGAATTAAGGAGTGGGCTGAGCATTCGCTTGGTTATTCTGGTAATGATGCTTACCACTTCTCTTTTGCAGTTGCTTGTGTTTCCTTGATCGTTTCTATGATGATTTATTATGCTTTCCGCAGCACATTCAGACATGTTGAAGCTGGTGCAGGTAAGAGTAAGAAGACTGACACTACAGTTGCTACAGAAGAACTCACCCCACAGCAGACTAAGGAGCGTATCGTTGCACTTTGTCTTGTTTTTGCTGTTGTTATCTTCTTCTGGATGTCGTTCCATCAGAATGGTCTTACACTGACTTTCTTTGCTGATGAGTTTGTTAGTCCAAAGTCAGAGGGTGTGCAAACAATGGCATTTGATGTAATCAACCTTGTGATGATTATCTTCATGATTTACAGTCTAATGTCATTCTTCCAGAGTAAAACTTCTAAGGCTAAGCTGATTTCTACTGTTGTATTCCTTGCAGCCGTAGGAGTATTGGTTTATAAGTATCATAATATTGGTGGTCCTGTTGATGTTAGTGCTCCTATTTTCCAGCAGTTTAACCCATTCTATGTAGTAGCTTTGACTCCTGTCAGTATGGCAATCTTTGGTGCTTTAGCAGCTAAGGGCAAGGAACCAACTGCGCCTCGTAAGATTGCTTACGGTATGATTATCGCAGGTAGTGCTTACTTGCTTATGGTTTTGGCATCACGTGGTTTGCTAACTCCTAACGAGCAGGATGCAGCAAAGGCTGCTGGCGAGACTGTTCCATTTGCTTCTGGTAACTGGTTGATTGGCACCTATCTCATTCTTACTTTCGGTGAGTTGTTGCTTAGTCCTATGGGTATCAGCTTCGTTAGTAAGGTTGCTCCTCCAAAGTATAAGGGTACAATGATGGGTGGATGGTTTGTTGCTACAGCTATCGGTAACCTGCTTGTCAGCGTTGGTGGTTTCTTGTGGAACGACATACCTCTGACAATTGTATGGTCTGTCTTTATTGTACTTTGTCTCCTCTCCGCTGGTTTCATGTTCCTTATGATGAAGCGTTTGGAGAAGGTTGCATAAAGGTAGCCTCTCGCGGATTTAGATTTTATGATATAATAAAAGGCTGAACTCAAAGAAAGAGTTCAGCCTTTTATCATGTAATCATATTTGAATGATCAATATATCTATCATATAAGTAAGTCGATTAGCGTCTTACTATCTTATTATAAGGGTGATAATCCTTCCTTCTTTTTATCCTTTTATCAACGTATTGTTGCCTAAAACATAATGTGCGAACGCCCCGCACATGTTGTGCGGAGCGTTCGCACTAATGGTGCTAAGCACTAAATACCTTGTAATCTATTATTAGAAGGTGTGTAATTTATTATCAAAAAAGGGCTACACAGTCCTAAACACATATTGCTTATTTGATTAGGGGCTTGCTACGCTAAGTTATAGAAGTTCATCTACTTTAGCTTTTCAGCTAAATACTTACCTGTCAAACTCTCCTTGCAGCGAGCCACCTCTTCTGGTGTAGCAGCTATTACGAGGTTTCCACCCTTATCACCTCCATCAGGACCAAGGTCGATGACATGGTCAGCACACTTGATGACATCAAGGTTATGTTCGATGACTAATATCGTATGTCCACGTTCGATGAGCGCATTGAAAGCATGCAGTAGACGATCGATATCATGGAAGTGTAGACCTGTTGTTGGCTCATCAAAGATGAAGAGTGTTGGCTCTTGCTGTTCTTGTCCAATGAAGTAGGCAAGTTTCACACGTTGGTTCTCACCGCCAGAGAGGGTAGAAGAACTTTGTCCGAGTTTGATGTAGCCTAATCCAACATCTTCCAAAGGCTTCAATCGGTTGACAATCGCTTTGCGTTTGTGCTCACTGAAGAATTGGATAGCCTCAGACACAGTCATGTTCAAGACGTCGTTGATATTCTTACCTTGGAACTGTACGTCAAGAATCTCACGCTTAAAGCGTTGTCCGTGACACTCCTCACATTCTAAGACAAGGTCTGCCATAAACTGCATCTCCACTGTAATGACACCCGCACCCTTACATTCTTCGCAGCGTCCCCCCTCTGTGTTGAATGAGAAATACTGTGGTGTAAAGCCCATCTGCTTTGATAACTGCTGGTCAGCAAATAGCTTTCTGATTTCGTCGTATGCTTTCACGTAAGTCGCAGGGTTAGAGCGTGTACTCTTACCGATAGGGTTTTGATCTACAAACTCAACGTGTTTAATCTGCTTCCAGTCACCTCCAAGAGAAGAATATTCACCTGGTGTGTCGGCAACCTCATCCAAATGGCGTTTGAGGGCAGGGTAGAGTATACCTTTCACAAGGGAAGACTTTCCGCTACCACTGACTCCTGTCACTACAGTAAAGACATTCAGAGGGAACTTTACGTCAACACCCTTAAGATTATTCATGCGTGCTCCCTTCAATTCTATCGCCATATTCCATGGTCGACGACTTGTAGGTGTTTCGATAACTTCCGTTCCTGTGAGGTATTTAATGGTATATGAACGGGGGTACTGCTCCAATAATTGCTGTGATTGGGTATTCTTTTTTTCTTTAATGCCTCCCTCTATTCGCTTGATATCAGATACTTTACCTTCGAAAACAATCTCTCCGCCAAGTCTACCTGCATCTGGTCCAACGTCAATCAAGTAGTCGGCAGCACGCATGATTTCCTCATCATGTTCCACGACAACCACTGTGTTACCTAATGCTTTAAGTTCCTTCAGTACATGAATGAGGCGGTCTGTATCTCGACTGTGCAAACCAATGGAAGGTTCGTCAAGTATATAGAGAGAACCAACGAGAGAAGAACCAAGGGAGGTTGTGAGATTGATGCGTTGACTCTCACCACCACTCAATGAGTTTGATTGGCGGTTAAGAGTGAGATAGCCCAATCCTACATCTAAAAGGAACTGCAAACGACTTGTTATCTCGGTCATCAGTCGCTTACTGACTTCCTGTTCATGCTCTGTTAGTTTCAGATTGTCAAACCATTGTTTAAGGTTGATGATTGGCATATCAACGAGGTCGGTGATAGCCATGCCACCTATCTTCACCCATGTAGCCTCCTTCTTTAGCTTCGTACCGTGGCAGTCTGGACAAACTGTTTTACCACGATAACGACTGAGCATGACGCGGTATTGAATCTTGTATTGGTTCTCTTTCAGCATTTGGAAGAAGGCGTCAATACAGATACGGTCGTGAATGTCTTTCTTTCTTTCGCTTGGTAGACCCTTCCAAAGGCTTTCCTTCTCTGCCTTTGTTAGCTCAAAATAAGGCTTAAAGATAGGGAAGTTGTCTTTTGCAGCACGTCTGCAGAACTCATCTTTCCATGCTGCCATCTTCTCGCCGTGCCAACATTGTACACAGCCATCATAGACAGAAAGAGACGAGTCAGGGATAACTAACTTCTCATCGATTCCGATGACACGACCAAAACCCTCACAAGTCGGGCATGCACCGAGGGGAGAATTGAACGAAAACATGTTGTCGTTCGGTTCTTCAAAGCGTATGCCGTCTGCTTCAAAGCGTGTGGAGAAATCATAAGTAAGCTTAGCTGGTAGAATCATTAACTGCATATTGCCGTCGCCCTCATAAAAAGCGGTCTCGCAAGAGTCAGTGAGTCGGGTCAGTGTATCTTTGGAGTTGTCAACTGACAAACGGTCAATAACGAGATAGATATTCTTTGCTTTATCCTTTGCCGTGCTTTTATTGTCATCATCAGCAGGGTTTTGTTCAAGCCAGTCTTCTATGCGGATAAAGTCATTATCTACATAGATACGTGCATAACCTTCCTGCATCTCCATCTCAAGTTGGTTCTGTACGCTTCGCCCTTCAACGATGTGAAGAGGAGCAAGGATACAGAACTTTGTTCCTTCTGAGTAGGACATGACTTTCTCAATGACGTCTTCAACGGAATGATGCTTTACCTCTTCGCCAGTAATAGGACTAAAAGTCCTACCAATACGGGCATAAAGAAGACGGAGATATTCGTATATCTCGGTAGAAGTGCCCACTGTTGAGCGTGGGTTACGGGATATAACCTTTTGCTCAATGGCAATAGCAGGGGGGAGTCCTTTGATAAAGTCGACCTCAGGTTTAGACATTCTGCCTAAGAACTGACGGGCATAAGCAGAAAGACTTTCCACATATCGGCGTTGTCCTTCAGCGTAGAGTGTGTCGAAAGCAAGCGATGACTTGCCCGAACCTGATACGCCAGTAATGGCAACAAACTTACCTTGAGGGATTCTTACATCTATATTTTTTAGGTTGTTAACCTTAGCTCCTTTTACCTCAATATATTTATTCATATTTTTCAACTTTATTCTACATTTATCCTTACATACTCTTAAAAGAGATTTAAAGGATTAATCGCAATATGCAAAATTACAAAAAACTTTGGTTCTTTCTGATATTTACTTTATATTTGCACGCGATATTTGATTTTAAAAGAACACAATTATGAGAGTTAAGAAATTATTGGTTATTGCTTTGTTAGCCCTTCCAATGATGGGTATGGCACAAAGCTCATATGAGCAGATAGGTGAATCTGCAAGCATTACACAGTTTGAAAACAAGCAGAATAGCGCAGCTTACCAGCAATGGTTAAGCCAGTATGAAGAGTGTGGTCGTCAGATCAATGCAATATCTGAGCAGTATCAGCGTGAGGTTGAGAAACGTGGCTATCCAAAGAAGAAGACTGTCAAGGCTAAGATGGCACTTGTAAATCAGTATATCAGTTTGTTGCAGCAGCAGCGTGATTCACCAGAACTGAATCAGGGTGTTGATCTTGACAAGGTGAATAGTAAGATTACTATGTGGCAGGAACAGCTTGAAGGTTTGGCTGCTTTGCTGAAGAAGATTTAAATCGTATTATATTGTAATATTAAAAGAGCTGTAACCGCTTTGGCAGTTACAGCTCTTTTTTGTTTTATTGCTCTTCACCATCAGTGTTAAGCAGAATCTTTTTATTTCCTTTCTTTGCTTCGAAATAAGGTGATTCATCTCTTAGCGATATACTGTCATAGATGAAAGGTGCAATAATAGTATCCTTACCGTCAGGAAGTATCAAGCCAAGTTTACCATCTAATTGGGCTATGAGCGGCATTGTTAGTAAGTCGTCAACATAGACATAACAAGTACGAAGGAACTCATACTTCGGTTCAACGAGTGTACGTCCTCTGTGATCGAGAATACCAAACTTTCCTTTTCGTTCGATAACCTCATGATACTGAATATAAATCTCACGTATAAGGTTCAGATACTTCACCATCTTTCGTTTATCGTTGACCAATGTTACAAGGTAATCGAAGGTGTCAGAGTAGTTTGCCATAGCACGAGCTAAGACAATCTTCATGTCTAATCCTTTGATAACCTTGCGGTTCAAGTCGATGTATCGTGCAATAGCAGCCTCCTTTTCCTTCATCGGTAGGTCTTTCAGATGCTCTTCAAAGCGTAACATCTGTTGTTTGCTGCCGTGCATGGCTTTGATGTATCTATGTATCTGTCGCCCCATTTCGATACACACGAAATGGCGAATCTGCTGCTCCTCTATAGGGTCAGCGTATTCCTGGTTGAAGTTGTCTTGCGTAATCATGGGCTTTTTCTCCTTTGTTTTTGCCAAAGATACTGACTTTTAATAGTTCTACCAAGGATTTAAAAGAATTTAATTCAAATGTTTTTGAAATGTCTTTATTTTCGGCTTTAGACTAAAAGTTAAGCTCAACATCTTTACCAAATGGCGCAAGGGACAGGCCTGCCATTTTGAAGTGTTGCTTGGCAAAAGGAATACCTATAATCGTGATGGCAAGAAGTAGTCCAAAGAAGATGTGGATAAGACATGCCCATAAACCACCAAAGATTATCCAAATGATATTGAGTGGAATGGTGATACAGCCTGAAAGACTTTCTCCATCTCTCACTTCTGCCCCAAAAGGCCATAGGCACAAGAGTCCGAGCTTGAATGTTTGTACTGCAGCTGGTATGCCGATAATGGTGATGGCAAGTGCTAAACTACCTGTGAAATAACCGATAGCAGCCTCTAATCCGCCAAATATCCACCAAATGATGTTTCCAAGAATACGCATAATTTATTGTTGAATTAAGATGTTAAAGTGCAGAGGACTCCTCTGCTTAAA